>NZXU01000031.1 GCA_002698425.1 Ahrensia sp.
AAGATCGTGCCGTCGCGCATCACGGCGGTCAGCCAGAAGAAGCAGCGCGAACTGGCCAAGGCCATCAAGCGCGCCCGTTTCCTGGGCCTGCTTCCCTACGTGGTGAAGTAATTTGCGAATGCCGGGGCGCATCGGCGTCCCGGCCTTCGAACCGGCGTCCGCTTCGGGTTCGGACGCGGCTCTAAAATCCCGAGTTGGGGCGGTGCGTCCGTCTCTAACTGCTCACTTGGCAGGACAGCGGCAAATGACCCAGAGACTGACAATCAAGACGATCGGTATCGGCGCGCTCGCAGGCGCGACGACGGCGCTCTTATGTCTCGGTCTCGCCAGCGGCTCCATCCTGGCCGTCCTCCTCTTCTTCATTTCCCCCGTGCCCCTGATGGTGGCCGGACTCGGCTTTGGGCTCGGCGCAGCGGTGACCGGCGCGATCGTCGCCATCGCCGCCAATTACATCTTCGCCAATGTCTTCGTCGCCGCTCTCGTCGCGCTGGCGATCGCCGCACCGGCCTGCGCGACGAGCTACTGGCTCAATCTCGCCCGGCCGGCCGATGAAGTCGGCGGACCGCAGGGCCAACTGGCCTGGTATCCGCTTGCCGACGTCCTGTTCGCCAATGCGCTGCTGACGGCGCTGGCCTTCGTCGTGCTCGGCGCGATGATCGGGTTCGGGCCGGAACTGGCGGGCGAAATGGCGACCCGTTTCGTCGCCCGCCTCCAGGAGGTCAATCCCGAGACGGCATTCTCTCCGGACGCGGTGGTCAACCTGCGCAATTTCATGCTGACGGTCGTTCCTGTCGCGCAGCCCTTTACCTGGATGCTGACGCTGACGCTTTCGATCTATATCGCCACCGCGATTGCGCGGCGCTCCGGCCTGATGAAGCGGCCGCGCGACGACTGGCCGCGCGCGCTGCGCCTGCCCCGTCCGGCGATCATCGCCTTCATGGCGGCGGTCCTTCTGGGTTTCGTCTCCGGCGGCATCGGCCATGCGGCGGGCGCCTTTTCGGGAGCGCTCGGCGCCGGCCTCGCCATGGCGGGGCTCGCCATGCTGCATGCGCGCACGCGCGGCATGACGGTCCGTGCGGGGATCCTGCTGCTCGCCTATGTGGCGATCCTCGTCATCAGCCCGCTCATCCTTGCTTTCATCACGGCCGGCATGTTCGGCGCGGGACGCCATTTCCCGCTGTCGCCGTCCGGCCCCACCCCACCCAATCTGAACAGGACTCACTGAAAGGAACAACAACATGCAAGTCATCCTGCTCGAACGCATCGCGAAGCTCGGTCAGATCGGCGACGAAGTCGCCGTGAAGGACGGTTTTGCGCGTAACTACCTTCTGCCGACCGGCCGCGCGCTGCGCGCCAACGCCGCCAACCGCGCCCGTTTCGAAGCCGAGCGCGACCAGATCGAAGCGCGCAACGCCGAACGCAAGTCGGCCGCCGAACAGATCGCCGAAGGCCTGAACGGCAAGGCCATCATCGTGGTCCGCTCGGCCGGCGAAACCGGCCAGCTCTACGGTTCGGTCTCGACCCGCGACATTTCCGAGATCCTCATCGAGGAAGGCTTCCAGGTCAGCCGCAACCAGGTCGACCTGAAGAACCCGATCAAGGCGATCGGCCTGCACGAAGTCGAAATCGTCCTGCACCCGGAAGTCGAAACCAAGATCACGCTCAACGTCGCCCGTTCGAGCGACGAAGCCGAGCGCCAGGCGGCCGGCGAGGACCTGACCTCCGCCGAAGCGATCTACGGCGTTGACGAAGATGCGCAGCTGACCACGTTCGATCCCGACGCCGAGGAAGTCTTCGACGCCCCGGCCGAAGATGCCGAAACGGAAGAAGAAGACGCTTCCTGATTTCGGCACAAAGACCGAACGAAAATTCGCGACGGCTCCGGTCTTCTGACCGGAGCCGTCTTGACTCCGCCCCCCTAAATTTCGTCCAATGGCCTGAGTTTCCGGACGAAAACAATGCTGAAGACGATTTTGGGGCTATTGGATAGGTTCCTCGACCGGCTGCAGTTGAAAGGTTCGCTGCAGATTACCTATCCGGACGGAGAGACCCGCCGCTACGGTGACGGGGTCGGAGAATTCGTCCATCTTGAACTGCGCAACTGGCGGACATTGTGGCGGATCGTGGTGACGCCCGACCCGGCTGTTCCCGAGGCCTATATGGATGGCGACCTCGTGTTTCACGAGGGCGATCCGATCACCTTCCTGAAAGTGGTCTATTCCGGCGTGACGGAAGCGCCCGCCCAGGATTTCCACCCGATCTTCTCGGCCGACAAGCTGCGCTACCTGTTGCGGCGGCTCCACCAGTTCAATCCGCAAAGCCGCGCCCGGGCGAATGTCCAGCATCATTACGACCTGTCGCGCACGCTCTACGACCTGTTCCTCGACGAGGACCGGCAATATTCCTGCGCCTATTTCGAAAATCCGCAGGTTTCGCTCGAAGAGGCGCAGATCGCCAAGAAGCGACACCTCGCCGCGAAGCTGCTGCTGGAACCGGGGATGCGGGTGCTCGATATCGGTTCGGGCTGGGGCGGGCTCGGCCTGACGCTGGCGCAGGACTATGGCGCGCAGGTGCGCGGCGTGACGCTTTCCGATGAACAGTACCGACTGTCGCGCCGACGCGCGAAGGAGGCGGGACTGGAGGACCGGGCCCAGTTCGACCTGATCGACTACCGCGCGGTCGACGGACAATTCGACCGGATCGTCTCGGTCGGCATGTTCGAGCATGTCGGCGTCAACCACTACGGGGAATATTTCAACAAGGCGCGCGCCCTGCTCAAGGATGACGGCGTGATGGTCATGCACACGATCGGCCGGACCGGCCCGGCAAGCGTGACGTCGGCCTTCATCCGCAAATACATCTTCCCCGGCGGTTACATCCCTGCCCTGTCGGAAATCATGTCGCCGGTCGAGCATTCGGGCCTGCATGTGACCGATGTCGAGGTGCTGACGGACCACTATGCCGAAACGCTGAAGGCCTGGCGCGAGCGTTTCATGGCGCGGCGCGACGAGGCGGTGGCTCTCTATGACGAGCGTTTCGCGCGGATGTGGGAATTCTACCTGGCGGCGTCGGAAGCGTCTTTCCGCTATCAGGACATGGTCGTCTTCCAGGTGCAGCTGGCCAAGAACAAATTGTCCATCCCCCGCACCCGCGATTACATCACCGATTTCGACCGCGGGCACAGTGGAAACCAGGGCGGAATACGGGCTGCCGAATAGTCGCATTCGCCGATGCGAATCGCTTACAACGGTCAAGCAGTAAAATAATATTTCTGCGGGTTATGCACCGGCTGTGAATACCGGGTGCGAAACGCAATGCTATGCCCAGGCTCACCGATCAAGGGCTATAGGTGAGCCCCAAGCAGGAGACGGAAATGGCTGACGCAGCCCTCAAATACGACGACGACAAAAACCAGGGCGAAGACCTCTACCGCGAAGCGCCGAACAATATCGAGGCCGAACAGGCGCTGCTTGGCGCCATCCTCGTCAACAATGACGCCTTCTACCGCGTCTCGGACTTCCTGAAGCCGGAGCATTTCTACGAGCCGCTGCACCGCCAGATCTACGCGGTCGCCGCCGACCAGATCCGCATGGGCAAGGTCTCCAACCCGGTGACGATCAAGACCTTCCTGCCGGCGGAGGAGACACTCGGCGAAATCACCGTCGCGCAATATCTCGCGCGGCTCGCCGCCGAGGCCGTGACGATCATCAACGCCGAGGATTACGGCCGCGCCATCTACGATCTGGCGACCCGCCGGGCGCTGATCGGCATCGGCGAGGACATGGTCAACATCGCCTATGACGCGCCGGTCGAGATGGCGCCGCAGCACCAAATCGAGGATGCGGAACGCCGGCTGTTCGAACTGGCCGAAACCGGCCGCTACGATGGCGGCTTCCAGCCCTTCACCGACGCGGTGCGCATCGCCATCGACATGGCCAATGCGGCCTTCCAGCGCGACGGGCACCTGTCGGGCATTTCCACCGGCATCAACTCCCTGGACGCGCGCATGGGCGGGTTGCAGTCCTCGGACCTGATCATCCTCGCCGGGCGTCCGGGCATGGGCAAGACCTCGCTCGCCACCAACATCGCCTTCAACATCGCCAACGCCTTCCGCGGCGAGCAGCAATCGGATGGATCGGTCAAGGCCGTCGATGGCGGGGTCGTCGGGTTCTATTCGCTGGAAATGTCGTCCGAACAGCTGGCCACGCGTATCATTTCCGAGCAGACCGAGATTTCCTCGTCGAAGATCCGCCGCGGCGAGATCACCGAAAGCGATTTCGAGAAGCTGGTCGCCTGCTCCAACATGATGCAGCGCCTGCCGCTGTTCATCGACCAGACCGGTGGTATCTCGATCGCGCAGCTGGCGGCGCGCGCGCGGCGGCTGAAACGGCAGCGCGGGCTCGATGTCATGGTCATCGACTACGTTCAGCTGATGACCGGCTCGTCGGCGAAATCGGCGCAAAACCGCGTGCAGGAGATCACCGAGATCACCACCGGCCTGAAGGCGCTCGCCAAGGAACTCAACGTGCCGATCATCGCGCTGTCGCAGCTGTCCCGACAGGTGGAAAGCCGGGACGACAAGCGGCCGCAGCTCTCGGACCTGCGTGAATCCGGCTCGATCGAGCAGGACGCGGACGTGGTGCTGTTCGTGTATCGCGAGGAATATTACCTCAAGAACAAGGAGCCGAAGCCCGGCACCGAGGAACACCTCTCATGGGAGAGCGATTTCGAAGACGCGAAGGGCAAGGCGGAAGTGATCGTCGCCAAGCAGCGCCACGGCCCGACGGGCTCGGTGCCGCTGGCGTTCCATGCGGAATTTACCCGCTTTACCGACCTTGCGTTTGACGACCATCTCCCGGAGCGGTTCGAGTAGCGTGAGGGTCACCACAACCGGCGCGGATCCGAGACTTGCCGGCGGCCGGCTGGCCGTCGATCTGGACGCGCTGGCCGCGAATTGGCGCGACCTCGCCGAGCGCTCGAAACCCGCACGGTGTTCGGCCGTCGTCAAGGCGGATGCCTACGGGCTTGGCGTGGAGCATGTCGTCCCGGTGCTGCTGGGCGCCGGTTGCGAAAGCTTTTTCGTGGCTCTCCCCGAGGAAGGCGTGGCGGTGCGCCGGATCGCCCCGAAGGCTGATGTCTTCATCCTCAACGGCGTGCACGAACACTCCGCCGCGACCATGGTCGAGGCCGGACTGATCCCGATCCTCAGCAGTCTCGACCAAATCGACTTGTGGGCGCGGTTCGGCCGCGAGCGCGGCGTTCACCCGCCCTGCGCCATCGGCGTCGATACCGGCATGAATCGACTCGGCCTGACCGTCGAGGAAGCGCTCGCCTTCCGCAAACGCAATATGGAAGAGCACCTGGTATCGCCGGTGCTGGTGATGAGCCACCTCGCCTGCGGCGACCGGGCAGACCATCCGATGAATACCGCGCAACGGGAGTCCTTTCAGAGGGTTGCGGCGGCTTTTGACGATATCGATTCAAGTCTCGCCAATTCCGCCGGCGTCATGCTCGGCGACGGCTTCCTGTTCGACGTGACGCGCCCAGGCATCGCCATCTATGGCGGCTGCGCATCGCGGGACCGGCCCAATCCGATGAGGCCCGTGATCACGCTGGAGGCACGCATCGTGCAATTGCGCCGCGCCGCAAGAGGCGAAACCGTATCCTACGGGGCGGCACAGACCCTTCAGCGCGACACGGTCATCGCCGTCGTCTCGGTCGGCTATGCCGACGGCTATCCGCGCGCCGGATCCGGCGCGGGCGTGCCGCTGCGCGACGCTGTTTCCCCCGGCCAGCATGGCCACATCGGCGGCGTGACTGTGCCGCTGCTGGGCCGGATCACCATGGACCTCACGCTGTTCGACGTCACCGACGTGCCGGCAGAGGCGCTCGAACAGGGCTGGATCGAGCTGATCGGGCCCAACATTCCTTTGGATGACGCCGCAGAAGCAGCCGGAACCATCGGTTACGAGCTTCTCACCGGTCTCGGGCCGCGATATGAGCGGCGCTATCTCAAAGCCGTCGAAAGCTGATCCGTCGAAAGTCCGTCCTTGGCCAAGGTCCGCACACAATTCATCTGCCAGAACTGCGGCACGGTACATTCGCGCTGGGCGGGCAAGTGCGACTCCTGCGGCGAGTGGAACACGATCGTCGAGGAGGATCCGACCGGCGGGATCGGCGGCGGACCAGGCAAGCAACCGAACAGGAAAGGCCGCGCGGTCACGCTGACCACGCTTTCCGGCGAGATCGAGGATGCGCCGCGCATTCTGTCGGGTATTTCCGAACTGGACCGGGTGACCGGCGGTGGGATCGTGCGAGGCTCTGCGCTTCTGGTCGGCGGCGATCCGGGCATCGGCAAGTCGACCCTCTTGATGCAGGCGGCCGCGGCGCTTTCGCGCCAGGGCCACAATGTCATCTATGTCTCCGGCGAGGAGGCCGTCGCGCAGGTTCGCTTGCGTGCGCAGAGGCTCGGCGCGGCCGAGACTGACGTCAAGCTCGCCGCCGAGACCAATATCGAGGACATTCTCGCCACGCTGACGCTGGAACAGCGGCCGGATCTCGTCATCCTCGATTCCGTCCAGACGCTTTGGACCGACGCGGCAGAATCCGCGCCCGGCACGGTCACGCAGGTGCGCGCCGCATCGCAGGCGATGATCCGCTACGCCAAGTCGACCGGCGCGGCGGTGATCCTTGTCGGGCATGTGACCAAGGAAGGCCAGATCGCGGGGCCGCGGGTGGTCGAGCACATGGTCGACGGCGTTCTCTATTTCGAGGGCGAAGGCGGCCATCACTACCGCATCCTGCGCACGGTGAAGAACCGCTTCGGACCGACCGACGAGATCGGCGTTTTCGAGATGACCTCCGGCGGATTGCGCGAAGTCTCCAATCCGTCCGAACTGTTCCTCGGCGAGCGCAACGAGAACGCGCCCGGCGCCGCCGTCTTCGCCGGCATGGAGGGCACGCGGCCGGTGCTGGTCGAGATCCAGGCGCTGGTCGCCCCCTCCTCGCTCGGAACGCCGCGCCGCGCCGTCGTCGGCTGGGACTCGGCGCGCCTGTCGATGATCATCGCGGTGCTCGAAGCCCATTGCGGCGTCCGGCTCGGCCAGCACGACGTCTATCTCAATGTCGCGGGGGGCTACCGCATCTCCGAACCGGCGGCCGACATCGCGGTTGCGGCCGCGCTTGTCTCGTCTCTGGCCGGACTTGCCCTGCCGTCGGATTGCGTCTATTTCGGCGAAGTCAGCCTCTCGGGCGCAATCAGGCCGGTCGCGCATGCCGCGCAGCGGCTGAAAGAGGCCGAAAAGCTGGGTTTCAAGTCGGCCGTCATGCCGAAAGGCAGTCAGGATGTTTCCGAAGCAAGCCGGAAGAATTCAGTGGAAACTGGCAGTCTTCCCGATTTGGTTGCCCGCATTGCCGGGGGTACAATCCTGACTCGCGAACGCGACGAGAACGACTATTGAAGTGGCGCAGACGCGCCTGGGGACAATTGCAACCGATGGATCCATCGAGCGCGCCATCTTCGGAGACTGAAATCCATGCCCATCACCCTGCTTGACGGCCTCTTGCTGGGTCTGACGCTCGTTTCGGCAGTGCTCGCCATGGTGCGCGGCCTGTCGCGCGAATTGCTGTCGATCGTGTCCTGGGGCGTCGCCGCCGTCGCCGCCTTCCTGTTCTACAAGCAGGCCGCGCCGCTGGTCGGAAACTATGTCGATAACGACCTGATCGCGCAGTTGATCGCCGGCGGGCTGATCTTCCTCGTCGTGCTGATCGTCGTGACGATCATCACGATGCGCATCGCCGACCTGATCATCGACAGCCGTATCGGCCCGCTCGACCGGACGCTGGGCTTCGTGTTCGGCGCGGCGCGTGGTATCCTCATCGCAGCCGTTGCGGTCTGGTTCCTGGGTTTCTTCGTCGGAGACCGTGAAATCGCCTGGATCGACAACGCCAAATCCAAGCCGTTTTTGGATTCCATAGCGCAAAGCCTGGTCAACATGCTGCCGGAAGATATCGACGAATTCCTGCCGGGCGGCTCCGACACAGCGGACAATACCGAGGCATGACTCCAATCAACCCAACCGCCCACGAGGCCGACGACCACTTTCACGACGAATGTGGCGTGTTCGGCATTTTCGGTCGCGCCGACGCGGCATCCTTCGTCGCGCTCGGCCTGCACGCCCTGCAACATCGCGGACAGGACGCCGCGGGGATCGTCACCTTCGACGGATCGCAATTCCATGCGGAACGCCATGTCGGCCTGATCGGCGACAACTTCACCAAGCCGGCGGTCATCGCCCGCCTCGACGGCGACCGCGCGATCGGCCATACGCGCTACCCGACCACCGGCGATACGGGCCTGCGCAACGTCCAGCCCTTCTTCGCGGAACTGGAATTCGGCGGGCTGGCCGTCGCGCATAACGGCAATGTCACCAACGCGATGACCGTGCAGCGCGAATTGCAGCGGTCCGGCGCGATCTTCTCGTCGACCTCGGACACCGAAACACTCCTGCATCTCGTCGCCGTCAGCCCCGAAAAGGATCTGCTGGCGAAGTTCATCGACGGGATCAAGAAGCTCGAAGGCGCCTATTCCTTCGTCGCGCTGTCATCGAAAAAGATGATCGGCTGCCGCGATCCGCTCGGCATCCGGCCGCTCGTGCTCGGCGATCTGGAAGGTTCCTGGATCCTCGCTTCCGAGACCTGCGCGCTCGACATCATGGGCGCGCGCTACGTGCGGGACGTGAAGCCGGGCGAAGTTGTGGTGGTCACCGAGAAAGGGCTGGAAAGCCATTTCCCCTTCGAGCCGCAGAAGCGCCGGTTCTGCGTCTTCGAATATGTCTATTTCGCGCGCCCAGACAGTACCATCGAAGGCCGAAACGTCTACGAGGCGCGCAAGCAGATCGGCAAGGAACTCGCCAAGGAGAACGAGGTCGAGGCGGACATTGTCGTGCCTGTCCCCGATTCCGGCGTGCCCGCCGCCATTGGCTATGCCCAGGAAGCCGGCCTGCCCTTCGAGCTCGGCATCATCCGCAATCATTATGTTGGCCGGACCTTCATCCAGCCGACGGACGCCATCCGCCATATGGGCGTGAAACTGAAGCACAATGCGAACCGCCATTACATCGAGGGCAAACGCGTGATCCTCGTCGACGATTCCATCGTGCGCGGGACGACGAGCCAGAAGATCGTGCAGATGGTGCGCGAAGCGGGCGCGAAGGAAGTGCATATGCGCATCGCTTCCCCGCCGACGGTCTCGTCCTGCTTCTACGGCGTCAACACGCCGGAAACGAACAAGCTTCTCGCCTCGCGCATGAGCGTCGCGGAGATGGCCGAATTCATCCGGGTGGACTCGCTGGCGTTCCTGTCGATAGACGGGCTCTACCGTGCCGTTGGCGAAGCGGCGCGCGATGACGAGCAGCCGCAATTCTGCGACGCCTGTTTCACCGGCGCCTACCCGACCCGGCTGCTCGATCGCGACGGCACCGACAATGTGCGCCAGCTCTCGATCCTCGCCGGCGGCAACTGACACTTTTCCGCGAGCTTATCCATGGACATGAAACCCGACCTTACCGGCCGCCTGGCCCTGGTGACCGGCGCCTCGCGCGGCATCGGACGCGAGATCGCCCTGCAAATGGCGGCGCTCGGCGCGCATGTCATCGCCGTCGCGCGGACGCCGGGCGGACTGGAGGAACTCGATGACGAGATCAGCGCCGCGGGCGGCCAGGCAACGCTCGTCCCGCTTGACGTGACCGATGGCGAAGGCGTCGACCGGCTCGGCGGTGCGATCCATGAGCGCTGGGGCAAGCTCGATATCCTCGTCGCGAATGCCGCCATCCTCGGCCCCATCTCGCCAATCGGCCACGTCAAGGCGAAGGATTTCGAGGCAGTGATGGCGATCAACGTCACCGCGACATGGCGGCTGATGCGCTCGACCGAACGGCTGCTGCATGAATCGGACGCCGGGCGCGCGATCATCATGTCGTCGGGCGCCGCGCAGGCCTGCAAACCGTTCTGGGGCCCCTACTCGGCGTCCAAGGCGGCCGTCGAGGCGCTGGCGCGCACATGGGCGGGCGAAGCGGTGAACACGCCGCTCAGGGTCAATTCCGTCGACCCCGGCAGGACCCGTACCCGCATGCGCGCCCAGGCGATGCCCGGCGAGGATCCGGAAACCCTGCCGACGGCCGCATCGGTCGCCGAAAGGATCGTCCCGCTGGCCGGTCCGTCGGTCACCGAGACCGGAAGACTTTGGCACGTGCCAACAACAACTTGGCGTGACTAAAAAGCAACTCCATCTACATCTTCCCGCCGCGTAACAAAAACGTGTGCTTTCTTTAGTCGCAGGCCAATGTTCAGCCATTGACATCGTAGCGTCGCAAACTGAAATTCCAAGCAGGAGGGGGCACATTGATTGGAGTCCCGCTTGAATCGGTTCGAGAAACGTAAACGCAGCAAGCTTACGAAAGTCGCAGCCAAAAAGCCCGGACTTCGAGCAGATCGCCACGTCGAGGAGTTGCGCAAGGCAATCGGTTTCATGCAGTCCCGGCGGTTTTTCGAAGCCGAGGCGTCCTGCGACGCGATCCTCGCCAAAGAGCCGGGTCACTCCGAAGCCAATCACATCAAGGGCGTACTGCATCTTCAGCGCAATGAAGCCCGAAAGGCGGTAACCGTCCTGGAAAAAGCCGTGCACGGCAATCCGGACAACGCCGCTGCGCAGATCAATTACGGCAACGCGCTTTCCGAAGTCGGAAAGCAAAACGAGGCGGCTGACGCCTTTCGGGCCGCCATCCGGCTCAATCCGCGAGCGGTCGAGGCCTACAACAATCTCGGGCTGTACGAAGCGCGACGCCAAAATTTCGATGAAGCATTCACCCTTTATCGTGCGGCGCTCAAAATCGAGCCCCGAAACGGGCATTCGCATCTGAACCTGGCGAATGCGCTTCTGGCGAACAACGATGTCGAGTCGGCGATCCAGCATTACAAGCTCGCGCTGGGTTCGCTGCCGAATGTCGCCGACATTCATTACGGTCTCGCGCAGGGACTGCGCATTGCCGGCGACATCGAAAAGGCGCTGGCGCATTACGAGCGGGCGATGGCTCTCAATCCGAACCATGCCGACGCGATGCTGTCTTTCTCGATGATCGCCGATACGGCGACGGCAAAGCAGCAGACGCGCATTCGCGCCGCCTACGAGAAGTCGGCGCCGGACAGCGAACAGCGCATGCTGCTGAGTTTCGCGCGCGGAAAGATCGAGGACCTGAACCATGACTACGGGTCCGCGTTCGGGTTCTACGAGGAAGGCAACGGCATCCGCGAGCGCCAGCTGAATTACTCGATCGAGCGGACGCGGGCCGAATTCCAGCAGACGATTTCGGTCTTCAACAAGCGGTTCTTCGCCGAACGCGAGGATTTCGGCGTCGCCGACAGCCGGCCGATATTCATCCTCGGAATGCCGCGCTCGGGCACAACGCTTGTCGAGCAGATTCTTGCCAGCCATTCCCGGGTCACGGGAACGGGCGAACTTGTGTTTTTCCCCAAATCGGTCTTCGCCGAGATGAAGAAGGTCGATCCGATCGGCTATCCCGGCGCCGCGCCCGAGTTGAGCAAGGCGGATGTCGAGCAGATCGCCAGGGACTATCTGGACAGTGCGCGCCGCGGGATCGGCCCCGATCTCCTGCATACGGACAAGCTGCCCGGCAACTTCATCTCCATCGGCATGATCAGGCTTGTTTTCCCGAATGCTCGGATCATCCATTGCACGCGCGATCCGCGGGACACCTGCATCTCCATGTTCAGGACATTCTTTCCGTCGGGCGGACACCATTTCAGCTACAATCTGGATGTCCTGCGCGAATATCACAGCCTCTATGAGAAGCTGATGGACCACTGGTACAGCCTCTTCAGCGACAGCATCATCGAGACGAATTACGAAACGCTGGTGCGCAATCCGGAGCACGAAATCCGCCAGCTCCTGCGTCGGGTCGGCCTCGAGTTCGAGCCCGAATGCCTCGATTTCCACAAGACGGCGCGCATGGTGCGCACGGCGAGCGCCGGCCAGGTGCGCAAGCCGATCTTCACCTCTTCCATTGGAACCTGGGAGCGATACAAGCCTTATCTCCCATGCCAGCGCGAGTGCGCCTGAGGCCTGCCCCCCATTGTTTTGCGATTGACCTTGGGTCGGCAGAAGCTATCGTCTCAGTCAAAGCGGGCTTGAAGATCCGCAGGTATGGCTCCGGGAGGAGTATATGGGATTGATCATCGTCGCATCGATCGTCGCGGTGCTGGCAGCAGCGCTGATCGGGGCTGCCTTGCTCGAGATGAACCGTTTGAAGATCCGTTTCCGGCAGGCGCTCTACTTCGCGCCGCTGAAGCTGATCTATCGGATCGACACACGCGGCGCGCGGCACATGAACGATGCCGCCGGCCCGGTCATCTATGTGATCAGCGAACAATCGAAGCTCGATCCGGTGATCTGCCAGGCGCTGCTGCCCGAGGCGACGCTTCATGTGCTCGATCCGGCCTCAGCGGACAACTGGCTTGTCCAGACCTTCCGGACGCTGGCCAAATCCGTGGTCTTCGACAAGGAGCACATGGTGGCGAACCGCCGCCTGCTGCGTCATCTCAAGGGCAAGGGCCGGCTGGCGGTCTATCTTCCGGCAGCGGTCGAGCCCGACGCGGCCGGCATGCGCCTGTACAGGGCGATCACGCTGCTCGCGCGCAAATCGAACGCCAAGGTCGTGCCCGTCTTCATCGGCAACAGCCGCTTCCTGCCGTCCTCCTTCACCCCACCCAGCAAGGCGCCTCGCAAACGGTTCGCGCCGCTTTCCGTCCACGCCCTCCCCGCCGAACGGATCGATACGCTTGTCGAGAGGACAGGCAAGGGTTTCATCACGCCATCCAACGCACTGTTCGACCGCATGGCGCTGGCGCGCTATAGCGCCGCCGACCTGACGCTCGGGCTTTTCAGAGCCTTCGTCGAAGCGGCGAAGACCTACGGGCCGTCTCGCGTTGTCATCGAGGATACGGTCACCGGTTCGCTGACCTACAAGCGCATGCTGATCGGCGCGCGCGTGCTCGCGAAACGCTTTGCCGCGATGTCGAAACCCGGCGAAGCGATGGGCGTGCTTTTGCCGAACGCGAACGGCGTGGTCGTCACCTTCCTCGCGCTGCAATCTGCCGGGCGCGTCGCGGCCATGCTGAACTACTCCTCCGGTTCGGCGAACATCGTTTCAGCGATCAAGACAGCCCGGATCAACACCGTGCTGTCGTCGAGAACCTTCATCGAAAAGGCCGAGCTGCAATCGCTGGCCGAGGCCATCGAAGCCAACGGCACGACGATCGTCTGGCTGGAGGATCTGCGCGAGACCGTGACCACCGCCGAAAAGCTGAGCGCCGCGCTGCTATGGAAACGCCCGGTCTTGCCGGTCAAAGCCGAGGATCCGGCGCTGATCCTGTTCACGTCGGGGTCGGAGGGCACGCCCAAGGGCGTTGTCCTGTCGCATCGCAATGTCCACGCCAACGCCGCCCAGGCGGAAGCGCGCTTCTCCATCTCGGTGGAAGACACGCTGTTCAACGTGCTGCCGGTGTTCCACTCCTTCGGTATGACCGGCGGCACAGTGCTGCCGCTGCTCTATGGCGTACA
The DNA here is from genome assembly GCA_002698425.1 of Ahrensia sp. The sequence goes on from NZXU01000031.1 coordinate 13,637, forward strand.
CCTGTTCCTCTACCCCTCGCCGCTCCATTACAAGCTGATCCCGGCGGCGGCCTCGAAGGTCCGCCCGACGATCATGTTCGGCACCGACACGTTCCTGATGGGCTATGCGCGCACCGCCAAGGATACCGATTTCGAAAGCCTGCGCTTCGTCGTCGCGGGCGCAGAAGCGGTCAAGCCGCACACGCGCGAGCTCTATGCCGAACGTTTCCAGTGCAAGGTACTGGAGGGCTACGGCATGACGGAGGCCGCGCCGGTGGTTGCGGCCAACACCTGCAGCCAGGAACGGTTCGACACGGTCGGCCGGCTGTTCCCCGGCATCTCGGTGCGGCTCGAGCCCGTGGAAGGCATCGAGGACGGCGGCCGGCTCTGGGTCAAGGGACCGAATGTCATGCTCGGTTACCTGAAGGCCGAGCGGCCGGGCGAATTGCAGCCGCTTTCCGATGGCTGGCACGATTCCGGCGACATCGTTGCGATCGACCGCGAGGGCTATGTCTCCGTATGCGGCCGCGCCAAGCGCTTCGCCAAGATCGCCGGCGAAATGGTGTCGCTCGGCGCCGTGGAGATGCTGGTCCAAGCCCTGTGGCCGGAAAACCAGCACGCCGCCGTCTCCGTGCCGGACCGGCGCAAGGGCGAACGCATCGTGCTTGCGACGACGAAACCGGATCCGGACAAGAAGGAAATCGTCGACTACGGCAAGCGCGCCGGCGTCACCGAACTGATGGTGCCCTCGGAGATATTGCCCTTCCGCGACATCCCGGTGCTCGGCTCCGGCAAGATCGACTATGCCGCAACTCTGGAACGGGTCCGCAAACGTCTGGGCAAATCCAACAAGGCCGCCTGACCAGTCGACAGTCTATTGCGACTGGGCTTCCTGCGCGTGCTTCGCCGCCTGCTTGCGCCACATGCGCAGGCTGTAGGGCAGGAACGCCAGATAGGCGAGCACGGAGACCGTCAGTGTCTGCCAGGTATAGGTCGCCAGCATGGCGACATAGAACACCACGCCGAGGATCAGCGGGATGACCTGCGCCCGCGGGATGCGGGCTCCAAGCGTCTTGCCCGACCAGACCGGCAGGTTGGAGACCAGCAGGAAGCCAACCAGCAGCGTGTAGCAGGATACCGCCGACGCGTAATAGGTCTCGGGCTCGATACCGAGAATGCCGAGATAGACCGGCATCAGCACCAGGAAGGCGCCGGCGGGCGCCGGAACGCCGGTGAAATAGGCGCCCTGCCACTGCGGCCGGTCGCGGTTCTCCATCATGACGTTGAAGCGGGCAAGGCGCAGGCCGCAGGCAATGGCGTAGAGAAGTGCGGCGATCCAGCCGAGCGAGCCCGCCTGATCGAGCACGAAAACATAGAGCACCAGCGCCGGCGCGACGCCGAAATTGACGATGTCGGCGAGCGAGTCCATCTCAGCGCCGAACTTCGAACTGCCCTTGACCAGCCGGGCCACGCGCCCGTCGACGCCGTCGAGCAGCGCGGCCAGGAGCACCATGAGAACCGCGTCGTCGAAGCGGTTTTCGAAGGCGAGCCGGACACCCGTCATGCCGGCGCAAATCGCCAGAACCGTGATGATGTTGGGCAAGACGAAGCGCAGAGGGATGTCCCGCAGGCGACCATTGCCGCCCGACCGGCCGTTATCGTCAGGGCCGTCCGGTTCGAATGGCGGGAATGGGCCTTCGATCTCCATGTCCGTCCTCAGCTCGTCCGGCTCAGCGGGATGGCCGCGTCACTGCGATAATCAGCGATCAGGGTTTCGCCGGCAATCGCTATCTGGCCGAGATAGACGCGCGGGACCGCGCCGTCGGGCAGATAGACATCGAGACGCGAGCCGAAGCGGATCATGCCGAAACGCTCGCCGGCGGAGACGTCCTCGTCTTCCTTGACCCAGCACAGGATGCGCCGCGCGACCAGCCCGGCCACCTGCACGACGCCGAGCGTTCCGTGCGATGTTTCGATCAGCAAGCCATTGCGCTCGTTCTCGACGCTCGCCTTGTCGAGATCGGCGTTGAGAAACTTTCCGGGACGATAAGCGATATTCGTCACCTTGCCGCTCGCCGGGGCGCGGTTGATGTGAACCGAGAAGACATCCATGAAGATCGAGATGCGTGTCACCGGCGCGTCGCCCAGGCCGAGTTCGGCGGGCGGTACGGCGGGACCGATTGCCGACACCTTTCCGTCGGCCGGACTGATGACGAGATCGTCGTCGACCGGCGTCACACGCTGCGGATCGCGAAAGAAATAGGCGCACCAGGCCGTCAGGGCGAGGCCGATCCAGAACAGCGGATCCCAGAACCAGCCAAGCACGATCGCCGCCGCGGCGAAGGCCGCGACGAAGGGCCATCCCTCGCGGTGGACGGGCACCATGGTCTTTCTGATTGTGTCGGCGAGGCTCAAACCGGTTCCTCCATCAAGCTCAAGGTGCACCATCTAGGCGCTTGCTCGCCGCGTGGCAATGCACCCGGCCCGCAACCAATAGGCCCGAGCCGCGTTGTCAGGACGATATCAACAATGGAGGCTCCGGCAATGGCCACGATTTATCAGGAAATCCGCGAAGACCACGCAAAACACCGCGAACTGCTGAACCGCATCGCCGAAACCCAAGGCGACAGCGAGGAGCGCCGCAGCGCTTGGGACGCATTCTACTACGATGTGAAGGCGCATGCCGCCGCGGAGGAAGAGACCTTCTACTCGAAGATCATGTCAAAACCGGACGGCCAGGACGACGCGCGCCATTCCGTCGCCGAACACAAGGAGATGGACGACATCATGGAGGAACTGAACTCCATGGAGATGGACAGCCCCGGCTGGCTGACGCGGTTCAAGACGCTGAAACACGATTACGAGCACCATATGGAAGAAGAGGAGGAAGACATCTTCGCCACGGCGCGCGAGGTCTTGAACGACGATGCCGACGGCAGCATCGGCGAGCGCTTTCTCGACCGCAAGGCCAAGGAGCGCGAGCTTGTCGATGAGAAGGCCGAGGAAGCGCTGGAAGAATAATCCAACCTCATCCATATTAATGCCGCCGGGCCTCCGGCGGCTTTTCTTTTGGGCCGGGTCACCCCATTTTCAGCGCATGAGAACAGCCCCCGACCCAGCCGACGCTTTTCGCGAAGTCCCCAAACCCGCCCCCCGAAGCCGCGCGGCGCAAGCTATCTCGGATTTCTTTTTTGGTCCGTTCGAACGGCTGATCCGGCCGCTCGAACTGCCGATCGACGTAATCCCCGACCGCGGCGCGGCGGCGCTGGTGGCGCATTTCGCCTGGAAGGTGAAGGGCGTTCTGGCGGCCGTCGCGCTGTTCTCCATCGTCGGCGCGCTGATCAACCTCGCCATCGTCTGGGGCCTCGCCTTCGTGGTCGACGGGCTGACGCAGCAGGGGCCCGCCGCCTTTGTGGAAGCCTATGGGCGCGAGCTGATCCTCGTCGCGGTCCTGTTCGTGATCATCGAGCCGGCGATCTATTTCGGGTCGCGCGCGCTCAATCAGCAAGCTTTCTCGGTCGCCCTGCCCGCGGCGATCCGCTGGCAGGGCCACAAGGCCGTAGAGCGGATGGACTACGCCTTCTTCCACGACACGTTCTCGGGCCAGGTGGCCTCGCGGATCAACCAGCTCGTCGGCGCGGTGCAGCGCGAACTCGGCATTCTGATCGACCGGATCCCGAGCTTCGTCTTCCAGTTCGCCGGCTCGGCCGGCCTGCTCGCGGTCCTGTCCTGGCCACTCGCCATTCCGGTGGTGTTCTGGATCGCGGCCAATATCGCGCTGGCGTGGCTCGCCCTGCCCGTCTTCCTCGAACGATCCAAGTTCGCCGCGCGGGCGTCGAGCCGCGCCGTGGGCGTGATGGCCGATGTCTATTCGAACATCCAGACCGTCAAGCTCTACGCCGCGGAAGACAGCGAGGCGGGCACGATCCGCGATACGATCAACGAGAATGTCGAGACGCAGCACGCGCTCAACCGCTCGTTCCTGTCGACGGAGTTCCTCGTCCACGCCTCCAACGTGGCTCTGTGGGTGGCGATCGGCGTGACCGGTTTCGTCGGTCTGTCACGCGGCTTCGTCTCCGTCGGCGATTTCGTCGCGGCGGCGACCGTCGCGCGGATCCTCTCGTCCAACGCGATGGCCTTTCTCGGCATCGGACAGGGCGTGACGCGCGCGCTGGGGACCATCCGCGACGCGATGCCGGTGATGACGACGCCGCCCAAGGTCGTGGACATGCCGGATGCCCGCGACCTGAAGGTCCCGGAAGGCGCGATCGCGTTTCAGGATGTCGGCTTCTTCTATCACCGCGACCTGCCGGTAATCGACCACCTGACGCTGGACGTGAAGCCCGGCGAGAAGATTGGCCTCGTCGGCGTCTCCGGCGCCGGCAAGACGACGCTGGCGAGCCTCCTCCTGCGCCTCTACGACGTGACAGGCGGATCGATCCTGATCGACGGCCAGGACATCTCCAGGGTGACGCAGTCCAGCCTGCGCAGCCAGATCTCGGTGATCACGCAGGACACCGCCCTGCTCCACCGCTCCATCGGCGACAATATCCGTTACGGCCGGCCCGGCGCATCGGATGCGGAGATCGAGGACGTCGCGAAGCTCGCGCTCGCCGACGGCTTCATCGCCGATTTGAAGGACGCCAATGGCCGGCGCGCCTATGACGCCTTCGTCGGCGACCGGGGCATCAAGCTGTCCGGCGGGCAGCGCCAGCGCATCGCCATCGCGCGGGCCTTGCTGAAGGACGCGCCGATCCTGCTGCTCGACGAGGCGACCTCGTCGCTCGACTCCGAGGCGGAAGCGGCAATCCAGCAGAACCTCGAAGCGCTGATGAAGGACAAGACCGTGCTGTGCATCGCCCACCGCCTCTCGACCATCGCCTCGATGGACCGGATCGTCGTCCTCGACCGCGGCCGGATCGCCGAGGAAGGCACGGCGGAAGAGCTCAGACTGCGCGGCGGCCTTTTCGCACGGCTGTGGGCGCTGCAGCGCAACGGGCTGATCGGCGACGAACTGGCGGACACGCCGGCGGCCTAAGTACCGGTTCTTCGGCGCGGTCAGCTGACGTTCGAGAATCCGCGGGCATTGGCCGGGCTGGTCGACGAGCTCACGCCGGACTCGGCGTCCGCATCGTCGGCCTCGCCGGGGCCTGCCGTTCGCTTGCGCACGATTACGCCCATCTCGTCTTCCTCGCGGGCCGCGCGCAGCTTGCGCTCGGCCTCGATCGCCTCGGACTGGCGGGACCACATCTGCTCGTAGAGGCCGCCCAGTTCCATCAGCTCGGCATGGGTGCCGCGTTCGGCGATCAGGCCGTCGCGCAGCACGATGATCTCGTCGCAGCCGATGACCGTGGAGAGCCTGTGCGCGATGACCAGCGTCGTGCGGCCTTGAGAGACATAGTCGAGCGCCTGCTGGATTTCCTGTTCCGTCGCGGTGTCGAGGGCCGAGGTCGCCTCGTCGAGCACCTGGATCGGCGGCGCCTTGAGGATGGTGCGGGCAATCGCGACGCGCTGCTTCTCGCCGCCCGACAGTTTCAGCCCGCGCTCGCCGACCATGGTCTCGAAGCCCTCCGGCAGCGAGCGGATGAAATCGCCGATCTGGGCCATCTCGGCAGCCTGCTCGACCTCGGCGTCGGAGGCGTCGGGCCGGCCGTAGCGGATATTGTAGCGGATCGTATCGTTGAACAGCACCGTGTCCTGCGGAACCATGCCGATCGCGGAGCGCAGCGACTTCTGCGTCACCTCGCGAACGTCCTGCCCGTCGACGGTGATCGAGCCGTCCTGCACGTCGTAGAAACGGTAGAGCAGCCGCGAGATGGTCGACTTGCCGGCCCCCGAAGGCCCGACGATGGCGACCGACTTGCCGGCCGGCACCTTGAAGCTGATGCCCTTCAGGATCGGCCGCTGCGGGTCGTAAGCGAATTTCACATCGTCGAAGATGATATGGCCGTCGCGCACGACCAGATCCCTCGCGCCCGGCTTGTCCTTCACCTCGGCCTTCACGTCGAGCAGATCGAACATCTGCTCGATATCGGTGAGGCCCTGTCGGACCTCGCGATAGATGAAGCCGATGAAGTTCAGCGGGATGGACAGCTGGATCAGCATCGCATTGATGAAGACGAAGTCGCCGAGCGTCTGGGTGCCGGCCTGGACGGCGCTGGCCGACAGCCACATCATGATGAGCATGCCCGCGCCGAAGATGACCGCCTGGCCGAAATTGAGCCAGCCGAGCGAGGTCCAGACCTTGGTCGCGGCGCGTTCGTAACCGGCCATGGCGCCATCGAAGCGGCGCGCCTCCATCTCTTCATTGCCGAAATATTTCACGGTCTCGAAGTTGAGCAGCGAGTCGACCGACTTGGTGTTGGCGTCCGTATCGGAATTGTTCATGTCGCGGCGGATCTGGATGCGCCAGTCGCTCGCGCGGATGGTGAACCAGCCATAGAGCCAGATCGTTACGGCGGTGACGGCGACATATTGCCAGCCATAGGCGAAGCCGAAAATGATCGCGACGAGGAGGAATTCCAGGATCGTCGGAGCGGTGTTGAGGATGGTGAAGCGGACGATCGCCTCGATGCCCTTGGTGCCGCGCTCGATGATGCGAGACAGGCCGCCGGTGCGCCGCTCCAGATGGAAGCGCAGCGACAGGGCGTGCATGTGCACGAAGGTCTTGTAGGCGAGCTGACGCACCGCGTGCTGGCCGACGCTCGCGAAGAGCGCATCGCGCAGCTGGTTGAGGCCGGCCTGGGCGACGCGGAAGAGATTGTAGGCGACGACCAGCATGCCCGGGCCGAGGATGGCGGCGGCGATCCAGTCCGGGGCTTCCAACTGCCCGTCGAGCGCATCGGTCGCCCATTTGAAACCGTAGGGGACGAGCATCAGGACGAGCTTCGCCAGCACCAGATAGACGGTCGCGTAGATGACGCGCATCTTCAGGTCGGGGCGGTCCGCCGGCCACATATAGGGCCACAGGTTGCGGATGGTCTGGAGCGTGGAACCGCTCTCAGCGGAAACGGTCTTGTTGGCCAAGGGTTCGTCCAATCAGGTTTTGCCGGAGCCGCAGCAGCTGTCGGAACAGCACTGGTCGACAAGGGAATTGAGTTGCAGCGATACGCTGCGCAGCGCCTCGCGATTCAGACGATAGGTCGAGCGCGGCATGTGGCGCTCATGGGTGATGAGGCCGGCCTCGAGCAGGACTTTCAGATGCTGGGAGACCGTCGATTGGGCCAGCGGCAGGCAGTCGACGACATCGCGGCATGCGCAGCCGTCATTGCCCGACAGATATTCAAGGATGGCCAGCCGCGCCGGATGCGACAACGCTGCGAGCCGCCCGGCGATCTCCTCCGTCCGCATATGCGCTCCTTCATCGTCTATCGGCGATATACGATGAAGTTCGCCCGCGAGCAAGGCCCTCCCCCGAAATATAGTCGGGCCGGATTTCTCCGGCCCGGCTCGATTGTCAGTTTTCGGGTTCCGCCGCTTCGGGCAATTCGAAAATCTGGCCCGGCCAGATCATGTCGGGATCCTTGATCTGGTCCTGATTGGCCAGATAGATCGTCGTGAAGCGCGTTCCCTGACCGTAGACCCGGCGGGAGATGTGCCACAGCGTATCGCCGCGCCGGATGATCACCGAGGAATTGGTCTGGCGCAGCTTTCCGGTGACGGTGATATCCTCGGAGACCTCCGGTGGCGCGGAGGTTTCCGGTGCAGAAGCCACCTGCTCCCCGGCACCCTCAGATGCGTCCGCGGACGGCGCTTCGGCTGTCTCGGGAGCGGGTGCGGATGCTTCCGCGGCCTCAGCGGCAGGCTCGCCCGCCGGCGTTTCGGCATCGGCGGTCGCCATCTCTCCGGCTTCGGTCTCTTCCGTCATGGCCGGCTCGGCGCTCGCCTCGCCCGATGCGGCTTCCCCAGTCTCGGCCGCCGCGGGCTGTTCGGCCTCGGCCATGTCAGGCTCGCCGGTCTCGGCCTCGCCCGAAGCCGCGGGCGTGTCGGCCATCACCGTGGAGGCCTCGGCTTCAGGCTCGGCTTCCGGCATGGTTTCGGTCTGCGCCTGGTCGGAGGACGGCGCCGCGGCGGGCGTTGCTGCTTCGGCTTGCGGCGCGGAACCGGCAAGCTCGGCCGTCTCAGACGCCGGAGCGGGCTGTTCGGCAGCGGCTGCATTGTCAGCGACGGCCGCCACGCGCTCGCCCTCGCTGCGCGTGAAGGGCACGGCGGCCCGCGCGACCACTTCGGCGGTGGCCGGATCGATCACGTCGGCGCGGATGATGTAATCCCCCACGGCGAGATCCTTGCGGACCTGCACGAGGAAGCGGCCGCCGGGGCTGGTCAGCGTATCGCCGAGCAGGAACTCGTTGGCATAGACACGCACCTGCGAACCCGGATCGGCCGCGCCGGCAACGAAGATCGTATCGCTGTCGATTTCGACGGCCTCGATGCGAATGGTGATCCGCGCTGCGTCCGAAGACGGCGCAGGCGTCTCGGCGGCGGTTTCGCCGCTTGCCTCGGCAACCTCCGTGACATCTCCGTCCGCCGCACCTTCGGCGGCATCGGCGGAAGCGGTCTCGGCTTCTTCCATGGAAGGCTGTGCTTCGCTTTCGGCAGCTTCGGCGCCAGCAGCTTCCTGCGTGGCTTCTTCGGCGGCAGGCTCGGCCATCGCGGTTTCGGTTTCCGCCGCCGGGGTTTCGGCCTCGGCCATATCGTCTTGCGGCGTTTCGGCGGCCGCGGCTTCTTCCGGCTCGGGCGTGTTGATCAGGCGCGACGGGGCGCCGGGACGTTCGACCAGCGCCAGCAGTTCGCCCTCGCGGCCCGGTTCCGGCACGGAGACGATGGCGGTCTCCTCGGACATCGCGACGTCGCCGTTCTCCTCGGTCGCGCGCAGCACGATCTCGTAATCGCCGGGATCCAGCGGATCGTCGAGGACGGCAACGAAATCGCCATTGGCCTCGGCCTTCGTGGTCGCGATCGTTTCCGAGCGCGTCAGGATCTCGATGTCGGCGTTGGGACCGGCTGAGCCGGCAATCAGGGTGGAGCCGTCCGGCTCGACGCGGAGGAGGCCGAAGCTCGGCACGATGACTTCGGCCTGCGCTTCGGCTTCGTCATTGGCGGTCGGGGCGGCGGCGGCTTCCGCCTGTGGCTCGGCCGTCTCCGCGGCCGGGGCGGCGGCTTCTGCGTCGGACCCGGCTTCCTCGCCAGCACCCGCGTCGGGAGCTGCGGCCTGTTCACCACCGGTTTCCGATGCTTCGGTTTCCGGCGTCGCAGCCACTTCGGCCGCCTCGCCATCCGACGGCGTTTCCGTCATGTCTTCTTCGGAGGGCGCGGCCGCCTCTTCCGTTTCGGCCGCCTGCGTGTCCGCCGCTTCCTCCGGCGCTGCCGTCGCTTCGGTGTCGCCGGCCGTTTCGCCCTCGGCCATGACAGGCTCGGCCTGCTTGCCGAGCCACATATTTATCCGCTCGGAGACTTCACCCGTGCTCGCGACGCCGACGGCGATCAAAGCGAGGAGAAAAAGCCAAACCCCAACCCTGTTGTTCTTCATAAAACCATACCAATTGAACCGAGACTTTCTTAGCACCCGTGCTGCGCTGCACTCAAGAATTGTCAATTCCTCGACGGAATGCACAGGCCGTTATGCACAGAAGCCTTGACGGTTTGCCCGGCCCCGGCAATAGGAAGACATGTCTTCCTCTCCGATCAAATCCGTCTGCGTCTATTGCGGCTCCTCGCCCGGCAACGATCCAGCCTATCTCGAAGCCGGGAAAATCCTCGGCCGGTCGCTCGGCGAAGCCGGGCTGCGGCTGGTCTATGGCGGCGGCACGAAAGGCATCATGGGCGCCGTCGCCCAGGGCACCATGGAGGCCGGAGGCAAGGTCACCGGCATCATCCCGCGCTTCCTGATGAACAAGGAAGCAACCGAGGACGCACTGGGGCAACTCGACGAACTGGTCGTCACCGAGGACATGCATGAGCGCAAGCACCGCATGTTCGAGGAGTCCGACGCCTTCGTGACGCTGCCCGGCGGAATCGGCACGCTGGAAGAGGTCATCGAGATCATGACCTGGGCGCAGCTCGGCCAGCACACGAAACCGATCGTGCTCGCCAATATCAACGCCTTCTGGAATCCGCTGTCGACGCTGCTCGATCACATGGGCGAGGCGGGCTTCATCCACACCGCCCATCGCGTGCGTCCGCTGATCGTCGACGCGCCTGAGGCGATCGTCCCCGCGATCCTCGCCGCCGGAGAACATGGCGAGGGCGACGCGCGGGTGATCGAAAAACTGTAGGGCCGCATCGCGGCGCGCGCCATGTCCGACGAGCGAAACATTCCCGCAGCGGACGATTACGACAGGGCCGGCCAACTCTATTCCTACGCCTTCGGCGCGGACGGCCATGTGCTTGCCGACGGAGAGACCGCTAGCTGGCGGTGGACCGGCTTCGCGCTGAGCGACGCGCGCGCCCGCGCCGCCATCTCCTCCTTCCCAGGATTGCCTGCTGACGCGCAACGCTGCCTGCTGGCGAGTGGCCGACGGGTCTACATGAAGCGGTCCGGAGACTGGCTTTTCGGCACGCTGCCGGACATTCATCATCGCCACTATGCCGATTCCGAGGAACTCGGCCTGTTCCATTTCGCGCTCAACCGCGACACGCTGGTGACCTCGCGCAAGAAACCGCTGCAGACGATCGACGATATCCGCCGCAAGATCGAGGACCGCGAGGAGGCGCTGGCGACGCCGGCCTGTTTCGTCGACATGGTGATCACCCATCTGCTCGACCTGCTGGAAGACAAGCTGGACGATCTGTTCGAGGAACTCGACGCCATCGAGGACCGCATCATCGGCGGGCGCTGGGCCGGCGAGAGGGAGCGGCTGGCGCCGCTGCGCCGGCGCGCGATCGTGGCGCACCGGCACCTGTTCCTCGTTTCCGGGCTGTTCCGCCCGCTGACAGCCGCCGACATCGCCGCGACTGCTCCGGAGATCGCACCGGCGGTCGACAACAATGCGGCGCTCGCCGCCGCGTTGCTGCATGACAGCGAACAATTGCAGGCCCGCGCCTTGCTGCTGCAGGAAGAAATCATGGCGCGGCTTTCGGAACGCACCAACAAGCTCCTCTACCTGCTGTCGGTGCTGACCGCCGTGCTGCTTCCCGCGACGGTCATATCCGGCCTGTTCGGCATGAATTTGCACGGAATGCCGTTTTCCGAGTCCCATATGGGGTTCTGGGAAGCCGCCTTCCTGGCGGCGATGGGCGCGGCCGCCGTGGTGCTGTTCGTGCGCCGGCTGGGAAGCCGGGACTGAAGCCTGCGTCGTAGACATCCTTCTCCGTGCCGATGGCGGTCGCGCGTGATCCGTCCATCATGCACCGGCTGCCAGAGCGGTGGACAAATCCGCCGGACTAGCTCCGCCGGAACAGCGACAGGGTGTAGAGCGCCAGAGCCGACCAGATGAACAGGAAGGCGATCAGCTGCCAGTGGGAGAAAGGTTCGCCGAAGACGAAGACAGCGATCAGGAAGATGATCGTCGGGGCGATATATTGGAGGATGCCGAGCGTGGTGAAACGGAGCGCCTTGGCGCCGAAGGCGTAGAGGATCAGGGGCAGCGCGGTGACGGGGCCGGCGAGCATCAGCAGGCCGATACCGGAGAGGCCTTCCGACAGGAAATGCCCCTCGCCCGTCGCCGCCAGCCATCCGATGACGATCAGCGCGAGCGGGGTCAGGATCATGACTTCCAGCATGAAGCCCTGGGTCGGGCCGATCGGCAGGGTCTTGCGCAGATAGCCATAGGTTCCGAAGGACAGAGCGAGCGCAAGCGACACCCAGGGCAGACCGCCGGCCTTGACGGTCAGGATGCCGACCGCGATCACCGCCAGGGCGATCGCCGCGGCCTGCAGCCGGTTGAAACGCTCGCCGAGAAAGACAGCGCCGAGCAGGATGTTGACCAGCGGATTGATATAGTAGCCGAGCGCGGTCTCCACCGTGCGGTCGACCGAGATGGCCCAGACATAGATGCCCCAATTGACGGAGATGAGGCCCGCCGTCAGCGCCGCCAGCGCGAGCGTGCGCGGCGACCGAAGCGCGGCGCGCAGATCGGCAGTGCGGCGCAGCGCGACGAGGATGATCCCGGCGACAGGCACCGACCAGAGGATGCGGTGGGCGACGACCTCATAGGCGGGGATGTGGGCCACCGCCTTCATGTAGAGCGGCATGAAGCCCCAGAGGAAATAGGCGCCGAGCGAGAAGGCGAAGCAGGAGAGAGGCTCCCCTGGCTGGGCGCTGGCGCCGGTGTTCTTGCTGGCCACGGTATCGGACATCGCGATGGCCTACACCCGGCCTAAAATTTGGGCAATCGGACGATTGTCACCGGGACAATCGGCGCCGGGTGCTACTCCGCCGCCGCGAGGCCGGCGTGGCCGCGGTTCTTCAGGAGCTTGAAGGTGATGGAATCCATCAGCGCCTCGAAGGACGCGTCGATGATGTTTTCCGAGACGCCGACGGTCCACCAGCGCATGCCGGACGTGTCGGCGGATTCAATCAGGACGCGGGTGATGGCCTCGGTGCCGCCATTGAGGATGCGCACCTTGTAGTCGACCAGTTCGAGATCGGCGATCTCGGCCTGGTACTTGCCGAGATCCTTGCGCAGCGCCATGTCGAGCGCGTTGACCGGACCGTTGGACGATTCGGCGACCGACATGCGGACCTCGCCGTCGACATTCACCTTCACGACGGCCTCGGCGACGGTGATGACCTTGCCGACGGCGTTGTGGCGGCGCTCGACCAGCGAGCGGAACGAGACGACATCGAAGAAATCCGGCACTTCGCCGAGCGTGCGGCGGGCCAGCAGTTCGAAGCTCGCATCGGCGCCCTCATAGGCGTAGCCGACGGCCTCCCGCTCCTTGACCAAAGCGATCAGCGTATCGAGGCGCGGATCGTTCTTGGCGACCGCGATTCCGCGTCGGTGCAGCTCGTTGATGAAATTCGATTTGCCGCCCTGGTCCGAGACCATGATGTGGCGGACATTGCCGACCTTTTCCGGCTCGACATGCTCGTAGGTCGAGGGATCCTTGATCAGCGCCGAGGCGTGGATGCCGGCCTTGGTGGCGAAGGCGGAGGAACCGACATAGGCGGCCTGCGGCGCGGGCGAGCGGTTGAGCAACTCGTCGAACCAGCGCGACAGCCGCTTCAGGCCCGCGAGCTTTTCGGGCGTGATGCCGGTCTCGAAGCGCTCGGACCATGCGGGCTTGAGCGCCAGCGTGCCGATCAGCGTGACGAGGTTGGCGTTGCCGCAGCGTTCGCCGACGCCGTTCAGCGTGCCCTGGACCTGGCGGACGCCGGCATCGATGGCGGCGAGTGAATTGGCGACGGCCTGCTCGGTGTCGTTATGGGCGTGGATGCCGAGACGGTCGCCGGGGATGCCGGACGCGATCACGGCGGCGACGATCTCGCGGATCTCGTGCGGCTGGGTACCGCCATTGGTGTCGCAGAGGACGATCCAGCGTGCGCCGGCGTCGAAGGCGGTCCTGGCGCAGGCCAGAGCGTAGTCGCGATTGGCCTTGTAGCCATCGAAGAAATGCTCGCAATCGACCAGCGGCTCCTTGCCGGCGGCGGCAGACGCCTCGACAGACTGGCGGATCGAGTCCAGGGTTTCCTCGTTGGTGCAGCCGAGCGCGACGCGGACATGCAGGTCCCAGCTCTTAGCGACATAGCAGACGGCGTCGGACTTCGAGCCGTTCAGCGCGGCGACGCCCGGATCGTTGGAGACGGAGACCCCTGCCCGCTTGGTCATGCCGAAGGCGACGAATTTCGCCGAGGAGGTGCGCTTGCGCTCGAAGAAGGCCGTGTCGGTGGGGTTGGCGCCCGGATAGCCGCCCTCGACATAGTCGAGGCCGAACTCGTCGAGCATCTGCGCAATCGCGATCTTGTCCTCGACATTGAAGTCGATGCCGGGCGTCTGCTGCCCGTCACGGAGCGTCGTGTCGAAGAGATAGATGCGTTCGCGTGTCATAGTCTTACCCGTCACGGCCTTTGCGGCCCTTTACTTGCCGGCGAAGCGATCCGTCGCGCGGATCAGCCGGTCGAGGATGCCGGGCTCCGAATAGGCGTGCCCCGCTCCCTCGATCAAATGGAATTCCGCCCGCGGCCATGCCTTGTGCAGGGCCCAGGCATACTTCGCCGGGCACGGCATATCATAACGGCCATGGACGATGACACCCGGAATTTCAGCGAGGCGATGGGCGTCGCGGATCAGCTGGTTGTCCTCCAGCCAGCCGCCATTGACGAAATAATGGCACTCGATGCGGGCGAAGGCCTCGGCGAAATCATCCTCGGCGAAATGGCTGTCGAGTTCCGCGTCGGGCAGCAGCGTGATGACGCCGCCTTCCCAGGTGCTCCAGGCCTTGGCCGCCGCGATGCGGACCGCGCGGTCGTTGGAAGTCAGCCGGCGGTAATAGGCCGCCATCATCTCGTGGCGTTCGTCCGGCGGGATCGGCGCGACGAAGCGCTCCCACTTGTCCGGGAACATCTCGGAGACGCCGAACTGGTAGAACCAGTCGAGCTCCGGCGGCGTCAGCGTGTAGACGCCGCGGACGATCAGCTCGCTGACGCGTTCCGGGTGTTTCTCGGCATAGGCGAGCGCCAGCGTCGAGCCCCAGGAGCCGCCGAAGACCTGCCATGTGTCGACGCCGACCATGGCGCGCAGCCTCTCGATATCGGCGACAAGGTGCCAGGTGGTGTTCGCTTCGAGCGAGGCGCGCGGAGTGGACCGGCCGCAGCCGCGCTGGTCGAACAGCAGCACGTCATAGAGTTCGGGATCGAACAGGCTGCGATGGGCCGGCGCGAAACCGCCGCCGGGGCCGCCATGCAGGAACACCGCCGGCTTGGCGCCCGGCGTGCCGGACCGCTCCCAATAGACGGCGTGGCCGTCGCCGACGTCGAGATGGCCGCTGGCATAGGGTTCGATGGCCGGATAGAGGCTGCGCAGGCCCATGGCGCGGGCTCCTAGTTGAAAACCCCGGCGTAGTACAGCACGGCTACCGTGATAACAACGACGAGGACGCCCTTTCCGATCAGGCCGTAGAGCAGCCATTTGGGCATTTGCGTTTGCGGATTGCGCTCGGCCATCTTTCCCGTCCTATTCCGGCTTGTGGCAGACGGCCTCGATATTGTGGCCGTCGGGGTCGCGCACGAAGGCGCCGTAATAATGCTCGTGATAGTGCGGGCGCAGGCCGGGCGCGCCATTGTCGGTTCCGCCGGCGGCGATGGCGGCCTCGTAGAAGGCGTCGACCTGGGCGCGGGTCTCGGCGGTGAAGGCGACATGGATGGGCGGGGACTGTTTCTCGCCCCCGGTGATCCAGAAGTCCGGCTTGCCGCGGCCGTAGCCGCCGACCTGGCGGCCGCCGACGAATTCCGGCGGCACGGTCATGACCAGAGACGCGCCGAGCGGCGCCAGCGCCTTGTCGTAGAAGGCCCTGGCGGCATCGTAGTCGGATACGCTTATACCGATGTGGTCCAGCATCTCACTGCTCCTTCGTTTGACTGGAATGCCGACGATCAAGTTCGCTTTCGCGGGCCAGCCCGTGCGCCACCAACCTGTCGATGACCTCGGCATAGCCGACGCCGCTCGCGGCCATGGCCTTGGAATACATGCTGATATCGGTAAAGCCCGGAATCGTGTTCACTTCATTGACGACGAACCGCCCGTCCGGCTTCAGGAAGAAATCGATCCGCGCCATAGCGTCGCAGCCGAGCGCCCGGAAGGTTTGCGCCGCGACCTCGCTCATCCGCGCCTCGACGCCGTCCGGCAGCTCGGCGGGAACCGTCAGTGCGGCACCGTCCTGATCGACATATTTGGCATCGTAGCTGTAGAAGCCGTGGGTTCCGGCGGGCGCGATCTCGCCGGGCCGCGAGACGACAAGCTCGCCGTCGGCCATTTCGAGCACGGCGAATTCGATCTCCCGGCCTTCGACGAATTCCTCGGCCAGCACTTTGCCGCCATGGCGGAAACCTTCCTCGATCGCCGCCGCGAAATTCTCTTCGCTCATCACCTTGCTGACGCCGACGGACGATCCGCCGCACGCCGGCTTGACGAAGACAGGCAGGCCGAGGGTTCGCTCGAGATCGGCGAAATCCGGCACCGCGTCCGGATAGACAACCATCGAACGCGCGGTCGGCAGGCCGGCTTGCGCGATCAGGCGCTTGGCGATGTCCTTGTCCATGGCCGTCGCCGAGCCCGGAACGCCGCAGCCGACCAGTGGCACGCCGGCCGTGGCCGCGAAACCCTGCACCGTGCCATCCTCACCATAGATGCCATGCAGGACCGGAAACAGGATGTCGATGCGCGGCAGATCCGCCACGCCGCCGTCCGGCGCGAGCCCGAGCGCCCGCCCGCGGCCGCCGGCGGGCAGGACGAGTTCCGTACCGTCCTCAGGCGTCGCCAGCACGCCATTGGAAAACTCGCCGAGCAGCCAGCGCCCCTCGCGGGTGACGAAGACGGGCACCACGTCGTATTTCGCCGGGTCGAGCGCCGCGACGACATTGGTGGCGGACATGATCGAGACGTCGTGTTCTGACGACCGTCCGCCGAAGAGAACCGCGATCCGCAACCGGGTGTTTCCGTTGCCCTGCATGAGATGACTATCCTTTCAAACGGCTTCAATCGTCGGCGCGCGGCCATTGTTCGGTATCGTGGTCGGGATGCTGGTGACTGACCACGCTCGCGATAAATACCTCGCCGCCGGGAATGTCGGACGCCCATTGCGTCGGCAATTCGTGCAGGCCGTCGACGAAGGAGAGCTTGTCGGCGGGATTGACCTGTACGACCGGCGGCGCGCGTTCCGGATCGTCGAGCGAGCCGATGGAGATCTCGAAATCCTCGCCCCAATCATAGGTAAGCGGCGTCCCGCAATCCGCGCAGAAGCCGCGCCGCACCCTGTTGGAACTGTGAAAGAACTTCGGTTCGCCGCGCGTCCAGACGAGGCCCTTGCCGGTGACGAGCGGGCCGTAGAAGGACCCGAACGCCTTCTGGCACATGCGGCAATGGCAGATCGAGGCGCGGCCGAAGCCATCGCAACGGTAGCGCACGGCGCCGCACTGGCAGCCGCCGGTGATTGGCGTCTTCGCTCTCCCCCCTTGTGGGGGAGATGTCTGCGCAGCAGACAGAGGGGGGTCCTCGCTAGGTCCGGTCATAAAACTCCTCCGGGCAGGCAATGGTCACGATATGCTGGCAGACATTGTCGATATCCGTGAGGACATCGTCGTTCCAGAAGCGCAGGACCGTCCAGCCATCGGCTTCGAGCAGCCGGGTTCGCGCCGTGTCATGGGCCGCCGTCTTCTCCGCGTGTTGCGAACCATCGACCTCGACGATCAGACGGCGTGCAGGACAAGCGAAATCGACGATGTAATTGCGGATCGGATATTGCCGGCGAAAGCCCAGCCCCATCAGGCGATGCGCTCGGAGTTCATGCCAGAGCTTACGCTCTGCATCGGTCATGTCCTTGCGCATGCGCTTTGCGTTGGCGCGGTTTTGTGCGGGAACCGGAGTGTGCGACGTCGTCACGAGGCCCCCCCTCTGTCCCTTCGGGACATCTCCCCCACAAGGGGGGAGAGTGGAGACTCATGATCCTCCGGCGGCCACTGATCCGTGTCGTGGTCGGGATGCTGGTGGTTCGAGGCGCGGATGCGCTCGATCTCCTCGGCGGAAAAATCGCTTTCGGTGGTCTTCTGGCGGGTATCGACCCATTCGGCGAGGAAGGGCACGCGCGATTCCACCGAATCCTCGGAGACCGGCCTGTAGCGCGCCGGATCGTCGAGCGAGCCGAGGACGACCAGCAGGTGATCGATGTCGAGCGGATCGAAGAAGAGCGGCGTGCCGCAGTCGCGGCAGAAACCGCGCCGGACGATGTCGGAGGAATGGAACCACCCGGGCTCGCCGCGGGTGACGACGATCTTGTCGCGCGGCGCGCCGGCGAGCGGCATGAAGTAATTGCCGGCGGCCTTCTGGCACATGCGGCAATGGCACAGATGCGGGTTGGTCAGCTCGACCTCGGCGCGGTAGCGCACCGCGCCGCACTGGCAGCCGCCGGTGATCGCGTCAGCCATGATGGTCCTCCGGAGGCCAGCTATCCGTGTCGTGGTCGGGGTGCTGGTAGGTTTGAAGCGTCGCGAGGAAGCCTGCCGCGTCGGCGTCTTCCAGCGTGTGGTGTTCGGGCAGCGACGGGATGGCATCGCAGAAGGAGAGCTTGCCCTCGACGCCATAGGCGACGGTGGGCGGGCAGGTTTCGGGATTGTCGAGCGCGAGCACCGAGAGCGACAGGCCGTCGGGCGCGTCATAGGCGAGCGGGGTGCCGCAGGCAGGGCAGAAACCGCGGCGCGCCGCGTTGGACGACTGGAACCAGGCGGGTTCGCCGCGCGTCCATTCGACCTCGTTGCCGCGCACCGAAACCAGGATCAGCGCGTGGCTGGCTGAGGCCTTCTGGCACATGCGGCAATAGCAGGCCGAGGATTCGCCGGGCTCGCCATGGATGCGAAACCGCACCGCGCCGCATTGGCAGCCGCCGGAAAGTGTCGTCATGGGTTTTCTCCCTGTCCGGCGGCATGGTTTGGACAGAACGGGCGGCGGGTCAACCGCGAACATGCGGCAACGCCCCCTCTCCTGACAAAGAGGGGTTGCAGAGGCCTAAATGGGAGTGCGCGTCATGACGTGTCGGACGTTTCCCAGGCGTCGCGGCCGAGGAAATTGCACTCTCTCACCAGTTCGCCGATCGCGGTCTTCGGGTGCTTGACCCATCCGGGTGGGAGGCCGGGGCGGAACGGGCTGAAGCGGATCGGCCGGCCCCAGCCGGCGGCGCGGCGGGCACGCCAGCGGGCGAGACGCAGGGCGTGAGCGTCGAAATCGGCGAGCGCATTGCGCAAGGCCGCGATGCGCCGGCAGAGCGCGCGGGCGTCGACCGGTTCGTTCGGCGGGAGGTCCGGCAAGACCGGGGCCGGCGCGGCGGGATTGTCGAGGGCGGCGATTTGCTCGGGCGTCAGCCAGGGCTCGCCGAAAGGCTTGAAGGGATCGAACAGGGCGAAGGCGGGGATGCGTTGTGTCTTGTCCGCGTCCTGCGCCCCCTCACCAGTTTCGGCCAGCTCGCTTCGCTTGCAAGCCTTCGTATCCTCTCCCCGACGGGGCGAGGACGGGTTGGTGGCGCTGCCCGGACGTATGGGTCCGACATCGATGGGCAGCTTGCAGGCGGCCATGGCGATCAGCCGGCGGGCGACGAATTCGGCGGGGCGCAGAATGGCGAGGATGCGGAGGCGCAGATAGCGCGGCAGCGTGTCGACGATCGGCTGCAGCGAGGTGACGCCGGCCATCGCGAAAAGCTGCAGGACGATACGCTCCAGCGCATCGAAATTCCTGTCGATCGCACCTGCCCAGCTGAAACCCGTGTCGTTTTCCATGCCCTCAAGGCTAGGACGGCTGGCGGGGCGGTGGACGGGAAATGAGCAGTCGGTAGCGAATAATGAGGTGGGACAAGGGGTTGGGCGGATGGCGCGGGCTTTTTTGTCCACCGGAATGGCGGTTTGGCGTCGACGCCCACCCCACTCTCCGTCATCCTCGGGCTTGACCCGAGGACCCATTCCGTGAAGCTCGAACAATGGGCGGCTATGTCTACATGCTGGCGAGCAAGAAGGGCGGGACGATCTATATCGGCGTCACCGCCGACCTGTCCCAGCGCGTCTACGACCACAAGCAGCGTATCAATAAAAAGGCCTTCACCTCCCAATACGGTGCTGTCCGGCTCGTCTGGTACGAGGAATATGACGACATCACCGACGCGATCCAGCGCGAAAAATCGCTGAAGCGCTGGCGGCGACAATGGAAGATCGAGCTGATCGAATCCATGAACCCGGATTGGAGCGAGCTTTACGGCGGGATGGGGTGGTGAGTGTTCTTCGCTGTCGGGCGCGGCGCGGACACTACGGAATGGGTCCTCGGGTCAAGCCCGAGGATGACGGCCTTTGGTTTGCATCGCAGCCAATCTCCACCATCGGGAAAAGGAGGCGCGCCGTTCGCAGCTCTACCGCTTCACTTCCCAGGTGGTGATGCGTTCGCCGGTTTCGGAGTCCTTGCCGTCCTTTAGCTGGATTCCTTCAGACAGAAGTTCATCGCGGATGCGGTCGGCCTCCGCCCAGTTCTTGTCGCGGATGAAAGCGAGGCGTTCGTCGATGCGGGCCTGGACCGCGTCGAGGTCGATGCCGGTGGTCGGCGCGGCTTCGGGCAGGCCGAACAGGGCGAGCGAGGCGCGCAAAGGGGCGCCGGAGAGTGCGTTCATGGCGCGGAGCGCATCGGTGGTGTCGAGATCGTCGGAAAGGCTTTCGACCACCGCCGAAACATCGCCGGAATCAACCGCCTCGCCGGCGCGACGCCACAATCGCGCCAGTACCGCCTCAGCCTCCTCCAGCCGCCGCTGGGAAAAATCGATCGGCTCGCGGTAATGGGTCATCAGCATGGCGAGGCGGAGCACCTCCCCCGGCCATTTGCGGCCGGCGAAGTTTTCCGTCGCCATCAGCTCGTGGATGGTGAAGAAGTTGCCCTCGGATTTGGACATCTTCTTGCCTTCCACCTGCAGGAAGCCGTTATGCATCCAGTAATTGGCCATGCGGTCGTTGCCGTGGGCGCAGCAGGACTGGGCGATCTCGTTTTCGTGGTGCGGGAAGATCAGGTCGAGCCCACCGCCATGGATGTCGAAGAGCGGGCCCAGATGATGCTCGCTCATGACCGAGCACTCGATGTGCCAGCCGGGGCGGCCATGGATGGTGACCTCGCCTTCGGGAGACAGGAACGCGCCGTCCCAGCCGGGCTCGGAGGGATCGGATTCCTTCCACAGGACGAAATCGGCCGGGTTCTTCTTGTGCGCCTCGACGGCGATGCGCGCGCCGGCCTGCTGCTCGTCGAGATTGCGCTTCGACAGGCCGCCATAGGCCGGCATGGAGGCGACGTCGAACAAGACCTCCCTGCCCTCGCTTCCCGCCGCGACATAGGCGTGGCCACCGTCGATCAGCGTGCGGATCATGGCGACCATGCCCTCGATATGCTCGGTGGCGCGGGGCTGGAATGTCGGCTCGAGGCAGCCGAGGGCGGCGGTATCTTCGAGATATTGCGCCAGCGTCTTCTCGGTCACCTGCCGGATCGCGGCGTTGAGGCTCATGCGGCCGGCATCGATCTCGTCGGAATAGTCGCGCAAGGCGCGGGCGTTGATCTTGTCGTCGACGTCGGTGATGTTGCGGACATAGGTGACGTGATCTTCGCCATAGAGATGGCGCAGCAGCCGGAACAGCACGTCGAAGACGATGGCCGGGCGCGCATTGCCGATATGGGCATAGTCGTAGACCGTCGGCCCGCAGACATACATGCGGACGTTTCCGGCGTCGATCGGCTCGAAGGCCTCCTTCTGCCGCGTCAGCGTGTTGTAAAGGGTCAAGGCGGGCGTGTCGGTCATCTCTCGGTCTCTCCCGGAATCGCACAGGTCATTCGCAGGGCTGGGCCGCAAAGGCAACCCGCATGGCGCGAAGCCGTGCCAGCTTGGGACTGAAGGGTAGCAATCGGAACTCAGTTTTTCGTTTACGAAGGGCGCGCATCCGGCCGCGATCGATTACAATATCTTGCCTACCAAAGGCACGGCTCCGGGCATACGTGGCCGCCTGTTCGATCAGGTGTCACGCCCAGCCTCCCACACGCCCGCGGACCAGGGGAATGGTCGGCCGGGCCCGGAGCCGGTTGGGGTTCTTCGAGGTTCAGGACTTACTGGTGAGTCAAGACCTGGCCAGGTTGAACGCCAGCACGAACATGACAATCGCGATCATGATGTCGAGGACGCGCCATGCCGAGGGTTTGGCGAAGACCGGCTGCAGGAAGCGCGCGCCGTAGCCGAGTGCGAAGAACCAGGCAAAGGAGGCGAGCACCGCGCCGATGCCGAAGCCGAGGCGCGCATCGCCCTCGTAGCGGCCGGAAATGGCGCCGAGCGCGACGACCGTATCCAGATAGACATGCGGGTTGAGGAAGGTGAAGGACAGGCACATCGCGACGGCCTTCGCCAGCGACATGCCGCCCTCTCCTCCAGCCTTCAGCGCGCCCGGCTTCCAGGCGCGGGCAAGCGCGATCAGGCCGTAGGCGGCGAGGAAGGCCGCGCCGGCCCAGGTGACGATGCGGATCGCCGTCTCGCTCTGCGCGACCAGCGTGCCGAAGCCGCCGACGCCGACCGCGATCAGCGCCGCGTCAGACAGCGCGCAGATCAGGCAGAGGATGAAGACATGCTCGCGCAGCAGCCCCTGACGCAGGATAAAGGCGTTCTGCGCGCCGATGGCGACGATCAGCGATGCGCCGAAGAAGAAGCCGGACAGGCCGGCTGCGAGGACGGGGGAACCAATCATTCTTTGCTCAGAGCAAACTCATCTGGCCGTCCGGCGGCGACGGCTTGTCGTCCCTGCCGCCCTTTCCGGAAACGAAGGGCTTCGGCTCGACGCGGTCCTGCACGTCGGGGGTCGTGTTGGCGACCTTGTTGACCTTGTCGGAGACCGGGATCATCTCGAAATAGCCTTCCGGCGCGCCCTTCAGGAGATCGGCGACGTCGCGGGGCTCTTGCGTCCGGCAATCGAGCCAGCGGGAGAAATCCTCGGGCTGGATGACGACCGGCATGCGGTCGTGGACGAAGGAGATGTCGGGCGTCGAGGCGGTGGTGATGATGGCGGCGGAATCGAGTTCGCTGCCGTCGGGCGACATCCAGCTTTCCATCAGGCCGGCAAAGGCGCAGAGGCCGCCGCCGGCGGGGCGCACCCAATAGGCCTGCGACTGGCCTGAGGCCTTGTCGCGCTTCCATTCGTAAAAGCCGGAGGCCGGGATCAGCGCGCGCTTGTGGCGCATCGGCGCGCGGAAGGAGGCCTTCGTCGCCGCCGTCTCGCCGCGGGCGTTGATCAGCAGCGGGAATTCCTTCGGGTCCTTCACCCAGGACGGCAGCAGGCCCCAGCGAACCAGATGCGCCTCGCGGTCCGGCCGGTTGGAGCCGGGCTCACGCGGCGGCGCGGCGGAGATGACGAGGATCGGCTGCGTCGGCGCGATGTTATAGCGCGGCGGGAAGGCCTCCAGCCCCTCAAGGGCGAAGAAGGCTTCGACCTCCTCGGGCGACTGGAGAAGCGAGAAGCGGCCGCACATCAGTCGGCCGGCGCTGTCGCGGGAACGATCATCATCAATTTCGTCATGCCCTTCAAACTTTCGGTCCGCCGGTGCTACACAGGTGCCCAGTATCGGTTCGAAAAGCAACATGGACGGCAAGTCTTCATCCTCTGAAATCTCCGCCCTGCCCCGCGTCGCCGTCTCGGTGGCGGCGCGGCATCCCGAGACCGGCCGGTTCCTCCTCGTGAAGCGCGGCCGGCCGCCGGCCAAGGATCTGTGGGCCTTTCCCGGCGGCAGCGTCGATTTCGGCGAAACGCTGGCGGAAGCCGCGGCGCGGGAGTTGCGCGAGGAAACCGGACTGTCGGCGACCGGCATCCGGTTCCAGGCGCTGTTCGAACTGATCGATGACGGGACGAAGGGCGACACGCGGCACCATTACGTGCTGTTCGTGCATCGCGCCGAGGCGACCGGCGAACCCGTCGCCGCCGACGACGCAGCGGATGCCGGCTGGTTCGATATCGCCGAAATGGAGGCGATGCCGCTCACGGACTCCACCCTCGAGGTGGTGGAGGCGATCGAGGCGGATTACCGCGATGCTGGCGCGGCGTGACTTTATCGGATAACCGACACAATCACATGGCAGACGGTTTCGAGGCGGACGGAAGGTGACGCATGCCGGCAACGAAGACGGGCACAGCGAAAATCGTGGGGATCGCGGCGGCGTGCGCGCTGGCGATGACGACGCCCGCCCCGGCGCAGATCTCGGCGACGGTTCCCTATGACGCGAAGCTGATGCGGCTCGCCGAGGTGCTCGGCTCGATCCACTACTTGCGCAATCTGTGCGGCGAGACCTCCAACCGGTGGCGCGAACAGATGGAGGGCATGCTGGTCGCGGAAAACCCGGAGCCGCTGCGCCGCGCGCGGATGATCGCCAGCTTCAATCGCGGCTACCGGACCTTTGACAGCGTCTATGTGACCTGCACCGAACAGGCGCTGGCGGCGGTGGACCGCTACATGGAGGAAGGCCGGACGCTGGCCCGCGAAATCACCAATCGTTACGGCGAATAGGCCGGTTTGATCACGTTTTAACACAGCATTAACGGTTTTGCCGCTTGCGGCTTTTTTTCTTCGTCCACTGCCGATATGTTAACAGCGCGTAAATGACGTGTGCCATTTTGATCAAGTGCGGCTGAGTTGATGGAAGTTACTGTAAACGAGATGGATGAAATCATCGCGCGCGAGAAGCGCATGGCCGCGATGGAGTTTCATCTTGAGGCCTGGGCGGACGGTGCGATGGAAGGCATCGAGTCGCCGATCCTGGCCGACGCCGCGATCGCGACCGCGCTCGAGGAAACCATCCGCGAACAGGGCGAGGACGCGGCGCTGGCGCTGGTCGAAACGCTGCGCGAACGCATCCTGTGCGGCGAATTCACGCCGAACCGCTCGGTGCAGTAACGCTCCCGGAGGGGCTTGCGAACATCATGACAATCCTGGCCGACCGGCTCGAGCATCGACGGCGCGCCCGCCGGTCGACTGGTCCTGGCCGCGTCGCGGCGCGCGCCCTGCTCTCGTTATCGCTGATCCTCACATCCGCCGGGGCGGTTTTCGCGCAGACGGGCGACGTGGCGCCGCCTCCGTCGGGCATCGTGCCCCTGCCCGCGCCGATCGCGCCGCCATCCCACCAGGACCCGGACAATCCGCTGGCGATGCCTGACACTCTTCCGAAGGGCGCGCCGGGCACCGCCGAACCTGTCATCGGCGGCAGCATCGAGGATTTGCCCGAACCGGTGCGGCGGATGCGCGAGCGGATCATGCAGGCCGCGCGCGACGCCGATTTCGAGGCGCTGCGGCCGCTGATGGGCAGCGGGTCGGAGCGGACGCTGCTCTCCTTCGGCCTGGTCGACGGCGACCCGATCGACTTCCTGCGCAGCCAGGGCGGCGACCCGGACGGCTACGAGATCCTGGCGATCCTCTACGAAGTGATGGAGGCGGGCTACGCGATCTACGATCCCGGCACCGCGAACGAGACCTATGTCTGGCCCTATTTCGCTGCGACCTCGCTGGAAACGCTGACGCCGAAACAGCGCGTCGAACTGTTCAAGCTGGTGACCTCGGGCGACTACGAGGACATGCGCGATTTCGGCGCCTATATCTTCTACCGCGCCGGCATCACGCCCGACGGGCGCTGGCGGTTCTTCGTCGCGGGGGATTGAGGCAGCGATCAGTTGCCCGCCAGGACGGCCTCGTATTGCCGGCCGATGCTGTTCCAGTTGAAGTCCTGAGCGATGGCGCGGCGGCCGTTATGGCCACGCCGTGAAAGTTCGGCGCGGTCGCGGGCCTGCGATGCCATCGCTCTTGCCATGACGGACGGGCGGACCCTGATCCTTCCGCGGGAATCCGTTGGCGCCGGGACGATGGCGCCGGCCCCGGTCCATTTGGCGATTTCGGCGGCGTTGCCGGCGGGGACGGAGAGGAAGGGCGTGCCTGCGGCCGCGGCCTCGAACAGGACCAGCGGCGAGTATTCCAGCCGCGATGCGAAGACGAACAGGTCCGCCGCGAGGAAGGCCTGAACCAGACGCTCCCTTTCCAGATTGGACAGCAGGATTTTCCGCCCCCTGCTCCGGGCTCGCTGTTGCCAATGGCCGACCGGCAGCGCCGACCGCGCCCGGCCGGACAGGAACTGGCGTGCCGCGCGCGCCCGATGTTCGAGTTTGACGGGCACGCGTTCCGCCGGCGCGCCATCGACGACATCGAAGGGCCACGCGCCATTGAGCAGGAGGCTGGCCGGCCTGCCGATATCGTCCATGAGACAGAATGCTTCTGCCAGTTCGGCATGCCCCTTGTCCTGAGGCGGCGATCCGACAGTGAGGAACAGGACATCCTCCTCCCCGATCCCCAGCGACGCGCGAAACCCGGGATCCGGGGCGACGGCGAACTCGTCCGGGTCCGCGCCGTTCGGGATGATGGAGAACCGCGTCAGGCCGAGATTTCTTGCGAAAGCGATGTCCCGATACGCCGACGCGTGGAACACGAGGTGATCCCAGTCGCCCAGGACCGTCGCGAGATGAGCGAAATAATCGGCGTAGTGCGGTTCGTACAAACTGGAAAAGCCACAGGGGATCAAAAGTTTGCGCGCGCGAATTCGGTCCAGCACCGGCAGTGCGGCGTCGTGCGTCCACTGAAGGGCGGCGTTGACGAGGATCGCATCGGCCGGGAAATCCACGAGGAAACGCCGGTAGCGCGCCACCTCGTCCGGATTCGTGAAGCCGCGCACCTGATTGCCGGCAATATCGAATTCCTCGAGCTTCACGCCGTTGATGACTTCGCCATTCCGGCCCGGCAGTCTCGAGGTGGCGACCGTCACCTCGTGGCCCCGGGAGACAAGGTACTCGCCGACGGAGCGGGTCACCTGCTGCACCCCGCCGCGGCTCGGGGCGTAGAATTCCGAGCACAGCAGCAGTCTCATCGCCTGAACCAGCTTTCCGGAACGAGGTCGGTCGTGTCGAAACTCGCGTCGGCGAACCATTTGCGCGGCGCAATGACGATCTTGTCCGGGTTCGGGCTCAGCCATGCGCCCCACCAGCTGAACGTGCTGTTGGCGATGACATGGTGGCGGCAGAGGCTCATCAGCCACAACTCGCCGAGATCGCTGGCGCGGCCGTCCGACACGAATGTCGCCGGCTGTTTCAGGTCCAGATTGGCCTCAGCCCATGCGATGTCATCGGAAAACACGAAGATTTCCAGCGGCCCCAGCCGTTGCGAGAGTTCCGCGACAGCCGCCGCGTAATAGTCCGGTGCGCACAGGCCGTGGACGCTTGCCGCGTCGCCCTGCGTGTAATCGGTGCGGCGCACATGCAGGGAGACCGACTGAGCCTCCCCTATCCGATGCGCCAGCGCCGCCGCGTGCCCCGCTTCGGGAGGCGGCGCGAGTTCGGTCCGGATCTGCGCCACGGCGTCCGCGAAATAGCGTTCCGACTGGAAATAGCCGTCGAGGCGGACCGGAGGCCGGGCGGAGATGATGCGCGGATCGAAATGGAAATGCGCTTCGTGCAGCGTCGGCACGCGCCCGGTCGCGAACCAGCGGGCGGCGCGGTGCGCGAGCTTGCCGAGCCTGCCGGGGTCACCTTGCCTTTCCGGCGCGATGCGGGCGGCAATCGGGAACCGGTCGAGGCAGAAGGAGCGCGGCGGCGTGTCCCGGGACCGCGTGCGGTAGGATGAAATATCCAGAACGAGATCGGCCCCGGTGCGCAGCGCCAGCGCCCGCGCGGCGGCGTATTGGAACATCTGGTTCCCCGCCCCGCCCATCATGTTCACCGTCACGCTCGCCATCGGTTGTCACTAATCGACTTGCCGCCGGGTGCGAAGACAAAACGCCGGAAATGCAGTGGACTTCCGTCAACCCAGTGACGCAAGGGCCACGCCGCCCAGCGCCGCGACGATCACCACGATCCATGGCGGCGTCTTCCAGGCCACGAGCAGGACGAAACAGGCGAGCGCCAGCGCGAAGTCGCGAAGGTCTCCCACCGCGCCGGTGAAGACGGGCGCATAGAGCGCCGCGCCCAGAATGCCGACGACGGCGGCGTTCGCCCCCTGCATCGCCGATTGCGCCCGGGCCATGGCGCAGAAGCGATCCCAGAACGGCAGGACGCCGATCAGGATCAGGAAGCCCGGCAGGAACACGGCGGACAGGGCGATCGCCGCTCCCGCCACGCCGTTCGGCTCCGGCCCGAGCACCGCGCCGAGATAGGCGGAAAAGGTGAAGAGCGGCCCCGGCACGGCCTGCGCCGCGCCATATCCGGCAAGGAAGCTGTCCGCCGTCACCCAGCCGGGCTGCACCACCTCGGCCTGCAGCAGCGGCAGGACGACATGGCCGCCGCCGAAGACCAGCGCGCCGGCACGGTAGAAGCTCTCGAAGACGGCGAGCGCCTGCGACCCGCCGGCGACGAGCGGCAAGAGTGCAAGAAGCGCAAGGAAGGCGGCAAGCGCCAGGACGGCGGCCGTGCGGGTGACAGGCATGGCGACATGGCCGCCACGCGGCGGAGGCGTGTCGCGAAGAAGGACAAGCCCCGCCACCGCGCCGAGCAGGATCGCACCCGCCATCCCGGCAATGCCCGGCGCGAAGGCGAGAACGGCGACCGCCGCGACGGCGATGGCGGCGCGCTGCCGGTCCGGGCAGAGCGTCCTCGCCATGCCCCAGACCGCCTGCGCGACAATCGCCACGGCGACGATCTTCAGCCCGTGCAGCGCCCCTGCCCCGACCGGCCCGGAGACGCCCGTCGCGGTCATCGCGAAGAAGAGAAGCGCGAGCGCCGAGGGCGCCGTGAAGGCGGCAAAGGCGGCCAGTGCGCCGAGCCAGCCGGCCCGCATCATCCCCAGCGCGAAGCCCACCTGGCTGGAGGCCGGGCCCGGAAGGAACTGGCACAGCGCCACAAGATCGGCATAGGCGGCGTCGCCCAGCCATTGCCGCCGCGTGACGAGTTCGTCGCGGAAATAGCCGAGATGCGCGATCGGGCCGCCGAAGCTGGTCAGGCCGAGCTTCAGAAAGACCGCGAAGACCTCCGCCGGCGTTCCCCGAGACGGGCGGGCTTCATTCCCCTTATACGCTCCATCGTCCTGCATTCCCGCGACCCCGGTTTCCGGCGCTTGCCGGCGCGTGACTTTTCACCGCTTCAATACGCATTTATGCGGGGCGCGTGAACGGTGCGTGACGGGGCGTTGCTTTCGGACGGGACCGGCGGCGTCGCTGCGGATTTGTCCGGCGCGGACGGGTTTCCGCTTTCCAGATCGGCGTCCAACCGATGGGCCAGCTCGAAGAAGCGCCGCCTCACCTCGCCCGCATAGGGATTGGATCGCTCGATCGCCTCGAAGACCTCGGGCGCGTCGTGGCGGACCATCGAGATCGCCTCGACCAGCAGGTCGAAGGAACGGGTGGTCATGCGGGTCGGGAGCGGGCCCATATTGGTCAGCACCTTGGCGATCAGATGCGTCAGGCCCTGCACCGTCGCGGCTTCGCGGTCATGATCCTCCGGCGTGGTGAGGATGACCTGAAGGCCGAAGCGCCGGCGCAGGAAGACGGCCAGCGCGCGGTGGCGGCCGCCGCGGATCGGGCAGAGCGCGATCTTCAGGCCGGCAAGGCCGTCGCGGGCGCTTTGCGGGCCGAACAGCGGATGGGTGGCGACGATATCGACGGTTTCGCGCAGCGTCTCGCGCATCAGGGCGGACGGTCCGATCTTGACCGAGCCGACATCCAGCACCAGCGCGCCGGGCCGGCAATGGGCCGCCACCGATGACAGGATGTCCGCGAAGGTCGGCACCGGCGTGGCGATGACGACGATGTCGCGGGAGGCGGCCTGTTCCAGCGTGGTCGCCGCCGCGCCCAGCCTCGCGGCCGCCTCCTCGACATCGGGGGCGATGTCATGGACGACGACCTCGGCATGCGGCGCGGCGTGGCGGGCGATCAGCCTGCCGAAGGCGCCGAAACCGATGACGCCAAGCGACGGTTTCAGTTTCACGGGATTTGGATGTTCCATCTTTCGACCTCTTTCTTGCCGCCAGGCAGGAGGTCGATTTTCAGGATTGTCGGACCGCTGTCTGGGCAGCGGAACGATTCACGACAAAGGGTCCGCAGCTATATGAGCTGCGAATAATACAGTCCGGCAAGGCTGAGCGGCTTTGTCATGGCGGGTCGGGTAGAGGAGAAGGGCCGGCAAGTCAACGGGATTGCACCGTTCCGGCATCCTCGCATTCACAGGCGTACGGCCCTCACTTTGCAGGCGCGGCGGAGGACTCCGGCTCGGCGAAGATCTGCGAGCAGGAGTCCACGAAGCGACGGACCGGATCATTCGAACCGCGCAGCGAGATCGAACGCATCTCCTCGCCGACAATGCCGACATCCAGCGCGTTTCCGCGACGCAGGGCCGGCCAGAAGGCATCGTCGACGCCAAGCTCGACGCCGATGCCGGCATATTCCTCGCTGACGATCGCGACCGATCCGGCGTATGTCGCCTCATAGTCCTCGATTCGGAAGCGAACCTCCACCTCCTCCGCATTGTCGCGGGCGCCGAAATCCAGCGCCAGCATAACCGGGATCGATGGTCCCTCGTCACCCTCCGCGCATTCGGCATTGAAGAGCCACGCGTCGGTTTCCGGAATCGCGAATGAGAGGGCATGGACCCTGGCGCCATCCTCGTTATCGAAGGCGTCGTGCCGCCAGACGGCGTCACCCGGCTCTTGCGCCGATGCCTGTCCGGCCACGACCACGACGACAATCGCTATGGGAACGAGTTTACCGAGGAAAGACATCATGCGCCGTCTCCGCCGTCGCCCCACGGGCAGGTCCGGGCGAACGCCGCCAAGGCCAATGACGAGCCCTTGAGCGGCAACTCCACGGCGCCGCCGTCAAGCGAGATGCTCACCGACCGCCCTGCCCGCAAGGCTTCGACCAGCGGATCGGACGGTTTTAGCAGGATCTTGGGCACATGGCCGATCATGCCCCAGAACTCGAATTCCGGCACATAGGAGAACGGTTCGCCGTCCACCGCAAAGACGATCTCCCGCGGATCCGCGCCTTCGGCGGGAGCGTCCTCCACCGCCAGGAACGGCACATAGAGGGTTGCCGGCATGCCGGCCGCCTCGCAACGCACGAGAAGGCCGATGTCCTCCTCGCAATCCGTGCAATCGGCGACGGAGGCTTCCGTCCCCTCGCCTGTCACGCTCCATCGTTCCGTGCGCGCGGACGCGGGAAGCGTCATGATCGCCACCGCGACCATGGCGAGTATCTGCCTGCCAATCATGCAATCCTCCTGTCCGAGCGCCTACCAGACGGACTTTCCCAGAATGACGCTTTCAAGATCCATGCGCAGTTCGGCGGTCACCGGCTCGATCTCCGCCGGCGGCGTTCCGGCCATGCCGAAATTCGCGCGATAGTCGCTCGGCGATACGCCGAGCCGGCGCGCAAAGGCGCGGCGCAGCGTCTTGGCGGTGCCGAAACCGCTCCTCGAGGCAACCGTCTGAACCGGCAGCGTGGACGTCTCGAGGAGCCGGCGCGCCAGGCTCAGCCGCACATCCTCGATGTAGCGGAAGATCGTCGTGTCGGTGACTTCCTTGAAGCGCCGCTCCAGCGACCGCTCGCTCATCGCCGCGTAGCGGGCGAGCTTGCCGATCGAATAGTCCTCGTTCGGATTTTCCCAGATATGCAGCTGCACCCGGCGGATCCGCGAATCCTCCGTGGCGTCGGCCATCAGATGGGTGCTGAACTGCGTCTGGCCGCTTTGACGCCGCAGGACCAGCACCATGAACCGCGCCACGTCCAGCGCCAGCTGGCGACCATGGTCCTTCTCGATCAACGCCAGCGCCAGATCGATGCCGGCAAGCATCCCGGCGGAGGTCCAGAATTTTCCGGAATTGACGAAGATCGCGTCCGAGTCGACCTGCTCGGCGACCGTCTCGTCCGCGCCCAGACGCATCGCCTCAAGCCAGTGCGTCGCGATACGGTGTCCATCCGTCACGCCGGAGGCCAGCAGCACCGTCGAGCCGGTGCACACCGACCCCATCCGCTCGCATCGCGGCTCCAGCTTGCGGATCCAGTCGGTGATCTCGCCGTTTTCGGCGGCAGCGAAGCACCCCGGACCGCCGGCGACCAGCAAAAGGTCCAAATCGGCGGGAAGATCGGCGCAGCCGCAGGTGGGTTCGATCCGCATGAAACTTCCGGCCACGTCGACCGGCCTGCCATCGACGGAGACGGTGATCGGCCGGTAGAGCGGCCGCCCGGTCAAAAAATTCGCGATTCCAAAGGCTTCCAACGGCCCGCTGACATCAACCGATGCCACCTGATCGTAAATCAGCATCGCGACGTAGCGCGGCGCGAGCGGCATTGCCTCGCGTTTCACATGGAGCCCCCATTTCGCCCACTGTCCCCGCCCCTAAAAAGCCGATCGAAGCCGATGGCGCAAGGAACCCTGAGCGCCAAAAACGGAACAGCAAGCGCCAAAGGCCCGGAAGCCGCGAAGCAAGGGTTTTACATTCCCTCAGCGGAATTCATAAACGCCGACGTCGGGGCGACCAAAAAACCATCCGGATAGCTTAGATCCGAAACTGGAGATGCTTTCATGAATGTCAGTTCGTGCGGCATGCTGGGCAAGATTTGCCTTGGCGTGCTCTTTACACTGAGCACTGCCTCGACGTCTTACGCCGTCGAAAAGAAACAGGCGGATGTTGTTGTCAGCAACAAGACCGGCAAGACCATTCTCAGCGTCACCGTCGCCCACAAATACAGCGACGAATACGAGCATCAGCTGGATTGGCCGGGCGCTCTCGCGGACGGTGCGACAACTTCGGGACAGCCCGTCACCTACAATACCGGCTTCGGAACCACCGGGAGAGACTGGTGGTTTATTTCATGGGTCTATAGCGACAGTTCGACCGTCTATTATTCCGATCCGAACAACTTTCGCGGCGCCATCGATTTCATGGAACAAGCTGGCAGGATCGCAATTCCCGTCGGCACTTCCATCGCAGCGACCGTTTTCGGTGCGGTCTGCACCGCCGGAACCGCGGGCGCCTGCGGTCCGGCGGCAACGGCGGCAGCCGTAACGACCATGGCTGCTGCGAGCGCCACCATCGCCTCGGCTGCGGCGGGCGAACTGCTCGCAAATGGCGGGACCGAGGGGTTCAAGCAGCACATTCTCAGGGACGACGACGCCGGCAAGACGGTCACGATCGAGCTGCAGAAGAACAACCAGATCCTGATCACATCGCCCTCGGGAGATTCGCGAACGGTCTATAGCTCCAAGCCGACCGAAACCCCGCCTTCGCAACTCGAGGCAGTCAACGCCGCGATCGAAGAGTTCAAAACGACCAAGATGCCCGATCTCACCGGCGTATGGAAAACCAAACAGGTCGGCGAACTGGATTTCGACACCAACACCTATTTCGACGGACGAAAATCCGTGACGATCAAGGGTTTCGGATGGGATGAAGGCCGGCAAGCCGTCGTCGTCACCGGGCAATACGGACTGAGCGATACGTCGAAGGTCGATCCGAAAGAAAACGGCAGCTTCACCTGGTACTTCAAGGACAAGTGCCATTTTTCGGGCACCTATATGTCGCTGTTGCCCGAGCTTGTGATCAACAAGAAAACCAATCTTCCCGAACTCAAGACCTATCCGTGGAGCGGAGAGGATCCGACCTGCGGATAGACTGACCGAGGGCTTTGGCCGCGTCCCGACCGGGCGCGGCCATAGTTGTTCCGCCGCTACCACGACGGCGGCAATAATTACGTTCCCGGAGACATCCACAATGACCAGAATGCGCGTCCAGCGCGGGCTCGCCGCCCTGTGCCTGACGATCGCCGCCCTGTCGGGCGGAGCCGTACAGCAGGCATCCGCCAGCAGTTCGGGCAATGTCTGGGCGTTCAACTCCGATGGTAGCCACGCCCTGCTGTCGGTTCGTCACGTGCGAACCTTCCTGAATTCGCCGGAGAGCGCGAGTGTCGTGCTGATGACAGCGCGGTGCAATCGCGACGCACCTGACCCTATCGTGACGGTCCTGCTCCGGCTCGACGCGCAGGCCAATCCGCAGCCCCGGGAGGAACTGATGGTCAAGGCAAGGCGCGGCCAAGCCCTTTCCGTCATGGGCACGTATGATCAGGGCGCATCCGGCGATGCTGGCGAAAACCGCGCCCGCTACCGGTTCTCGCTCAGGACCGGTTCCGACTTTTTCGCGGAACTGATCGCGCCCACCACCCGGTTCAAGCCGACCGTGGATTCGTTTCGGTGGGGCGGGGGCTTCGACCTATCGGCGGCCAAGCAGTCGGACCGGCAGAAGATCGCGGACTTCGTCGAAACCTGCGACCGGTTCCGCCAAGGCCCGGAGACAGCCGCGGTCCGTCCCGGCGCAAGCGACGCCTGCGCCGACTTTCTCAAAGGTCCCAATCAGTTCGCCAACAACGCCACGCGTTTCTACCGCGACGAGATCGTCGGCCGCGTCTGCGGCAGAAACAAGCAATCCACGGAACCTGCGATCTGCATGCATTTCGCGGTCAGCGGCCGGTTTCCCAGCAATCTCGACGGATCGGCGAATTGGCCGGTCGATGACGCGGCCCGATTGTGCAGCAACGCCAACAATGCGGAGGCACGGCTAACCTGCTTCCGGCAGCAACTCGGGCTGGGCGCCACGCAAGCGCAGGCAATCGCGGCCTGCGAGACCACGGGCTGATTGATCGCCATCCACCCTTGGAATCCCGCCTCGGAAACCCGATATGTAAAGCAGAGGGAAAAATCGGAGGGGTTCGATGACATCCACGCCACGGCTGACACGGCAGTCATTCGAGGAACACTCCGACGTCGTCAGGACGCGGCGCCATTCGCGCGGATCGCTCTTTCGCCGCCTCGTCATTTTCCAGGTCAAGCTGTTCGCCGACGGGGTTCGCGATCTCGTCTTGAGCCCGATCTCCTTCGCGGTCGCCGGGATCGGCATATTGTTCGGCGGGCGCAATCCGCATGCCGGGTTCGACCGGCTGATGCAGGCGGGCCACATCACCGACAGCTGGATCGACCTGTTCGGCCACCATGCGAGCCATGGCGACCGGCCGAGCCTCGAACGGATGATCGACGAGGTCGAGGAAGCCCTGCGGAAGGACCATGCGCGCGGCGGCGTCACGGCCGAGGCCGAGAAACATTTCCGGATCCTGGCCGAGGAACTGCGGCGGCGCGCTGCCGGATCAGACCGGCAGAGCTTCGCTGAATAGGGCCGGTTCGCCCTGTCCGGGCGCGGCGATCTCGCCTTCCCACATCACACGCGTGCCGCGGATGACGGTTCCGACCGGCCAGCCGGTGACTTCTTTCCCGTCATAGGGCGTCCAGCCGGCCTTAGACCCCGCTTGGTCGTTGCGGATCGTCTCTCGGCGCTTCATGTCGACGATGGTGAAATCGGCGTCGTAGCCGGCGGCGATGCGGCCCTTGCGGGCGATGCCGAACAGGCGGTTCGGGCCGTGCGACGACAAGTCGACGAAGCGTTCCAGCGTCAGTTTGCCGGCGTTCACATGGTCGAGCATGATCGGAACCAGCGTCTGCACGCCGGTCATGCCCGAGGGCGAGGCCGGATAAGGTTTCGCCTTTTCCTCCAGCGTATGCGGGGCGTGGTCGGAGCCGAGCACGTCGATGATGCCCTGCCCGATGCCGCGCCAGATGCCGTCGCGGTGATGCGGCGCGCGCACCGGCGGGTTCATCTGGATCAGCGTCCCGAGCGTCGCATAGTCGTCCGCGGTCAGCGTCAGGTGATGCGGTGTCGCCTCGGCGGTGGCTACGTCCTTGTGGTTCTGCAGGAAGGCGATTTCCTCGGCCGTGGAGATGTGCAGGACGTGGATGCGGGCGCGGGTTTCGCGGGCGATGCGGACGAGCCGCTCGGTGCACATCAGCGCCGCGACCTCGTCGCGCCAGACCGGGTGCGAGGACGGATCGTCGTCGACGCGCAGGCCGGCGCGCTCGCGCAGGCGGAACTCGTCCTCGGAATGGAAGGCGGCGCGGCGGCGGGTGTTGCGCAGGACGGAGGCGACGCCCTCGTCATCCTCGACCAGCAGGTCGCCCGTGGACGAGCCCATGAAGACCTTGATGCCGGCGGCGCCCGGCAGGCGCTCCAGCTCGCCGACGATGCCGGCATTCTCGCGCGTGCCGCCGACCCAGAAGGCGAAGTCGCAATGCATGCGGTGGTGCGCGCGCTTGACCTTGTCGGCGAGCGCTTCCTCGCTCGTGGTCAGCGGATTGGTGTTCGGCATCTCGAAGACGGCGGTGACGCCGCCGAGGACGGCCGCGCGGGAGCCGGTCTCGAGGTCTTCCTTGTGTTCGAGGCCCGGCTCGCGGAAATGGACCTGGCTGTCGATGACGCCCGGCAGGATATGCAGGCCGGTGCAATCGATCGTCTCGCCGGCCTGCGCCGCGCCGAGCGAGCCGATCGCGGCAATGCGGCCGCCAATGACGCCGATGTCGCGGACGCCCTGCCCGTCATGGTTGACGACCGTGCCGTTCTTCAAAATCAGATCGAATGTCTCGCTCATCTTTTCTCTTCGCCTGCCTGTCTCTTGCCTGTCTCTTGCGCCTGTCTCTTGCCGCTCCGCTGAAGGGGAACTACGTATCGTCCTATCCGAAAGCAAGCGCGCGAAACGATTTCCCCCCATGCCCGTCCATTTTCCGTCCGGCCGAAGCCTGATCTCCGTCTCCGCCGAGGAGGCGACCCATTTCCTGCAGAATCTGATCACCTGCGATGTCGAGAAGCTGCCGGAAGGCATTGCGCGGCCGGGCGCGCTGCTGACGCCGCAGGGCAAGATTCTGTTCGATTTCCTCATTGTCCGGGACGGCGACGGTTATCTGATCGATATCGACAGCCGTTTCGCCGGCGATTTTCTCAAGCGGCTGACCATGTACAAGCTGCGCGCGAAAGTGACGATTTCGGAGTCGGATGAATCGCTTGCGGCGATTTCCTGGGAAACGGATTCAACACTTGATGGCGGGCGCGCGGTGCGCGACGGCCGTTTTCCGGAAGACCTGCGAGTCATGCGCCATTATGGCGGCGCGGCTTCGGGCGAGGACGATGCGGAGGGCTGGACGGCGCTGCGGATCGCCCATGGCGTCGCCGAGAGCGGCTCGGATTTCGAGGCAGGCGACGCCTTTCCGCATGATGTTTCGCTCGACCAGAACACCGGCGTCGATTTCCGCAAAGGCTGCTTCGTCGGCCAGGAAGTGGTTTCGCGCATGCAGCACCGGGGCACGGCGCGCCGCCGGCTCGTGATCGCCTCGGCGGACGGGACGGGTTTCGCGCCCGGCGACCCGCTGGAGGCCGGCGGCAAGACGGTCGGCGCGCTCGGCTCCGTCGCCGGCGGTTCGGCGCTGGCGCTGGTGCGGCTCGACCGGGCCAAGGACGCGATGGACGCCGGCACGCCGATCACGGCAAACGGACGAAACGTCACCTTGTCCTTGCCGCCGAATGTCGGCTATCGGTGGCCCGAAGAAACCGCCGACTAGGGAGGCCGACATGCCGGACCGCGAGGGCGCGCCGCCGCGCGCATGGCAGCGCATGCTGTCCGGGCGCCGGCTCGACCTGCTCGACCCCTCCCCGCTGGATATCGAGATCTCGGACATCGCGCACGGGCTCGCCCGCGTGGCGCGCTGGAACGGCCAGACCCATGGCGATCACGCGTTTTCGGTGGCCCAGCATTCGCTGGTGGTCGACGATATCGTGACGCGGATGAACGAGGGCTGTTCGCCCGATCTTCGGCTCGCGGCGCTGCTGCACGACGCGCCGGAATACGTCATCGGCGACATGATCTCACCCTTCAAGAAGGTGCTCGGCGGCAATTACAAGGCGGTCGAGGCGCGGCTGGAGGCGGCGGTGCATATCCGCTTCGGGCTGCCGCCGCATCCGACGAAGGCCATGAAGGCGAAGATCAAGCGCGCCGACCAGGTGTCGGCCTTTTTCGAGGCGACTTTGCTGGCGGGATTTTCGGAGAAAGAGGCGGTGACCTATTTCGGCCGGCCGCGCGGCGTGTCGCCCGACGGGCTGGACATGACGCCGCGCCCGGCGGCCGAGGTGCAGGACGCCTATCTCGCCCGTTTCGCCGAAGTCGAGGCCGCCTTCCAGGCGGCACAACAACCCGGCCGCAAGAGAGCCTGACCATGCCCTATCTCGTCGTCTGCCCGCTGTCGAGACTGCAGGATACCGCCACCGCGACCGGCGCGGCGCGGATGCTGACCGTGATCAATGCCGGCACGCCGGTGACGCGGCCCGCCGAGATCGCCGAGGAACAGCACCTGTTCCTGGGTTTCAACGACATCGCGGTGGCGATGGAGGGCATGACGCTGCCCGGCGAGGAGCATGTGCGCGCCATCCTCGATTTCGCCCGGGAATGGGACCGGGAAGCGCCGATGATCGTCCACTGCTTTGCCGGGATTTCGCGCTCGACCGCCTCGGCCTACATGATCGCGCTGGCGCTAAATCCCGAACTCGACGAGCGGGACCTGGCCCACGACCTGCGCTGGCGGGCGCCGTCGGCGACGCCGAATGCGAAACTGATCGAGATCGCCGACGCGGTGCTCGGGCGCGAGGGACGCATGGTCGACGCGATCCGCGCGATCGGACGCGGCGAGGACGCCTTCGAGGGCGTGCCCTTCAGGCTGCCGCTGACGCGCGAAGCACTTGATTCCGAAGACTTTGTTGTGGGCTGAGACTGCAAATGAATTCGGCCGCAGCTGAAAAGCCACGGCCGAACACACACCCAACCCTTTGTATACTTCACACAAGAAGCAACAATTAGAAGTAGAGCACAGGTTTCGCTTCAAGACAACGACACCTGCCTGACTTTTTTACTCTGCTACTTTCGTCGCATTTTAATAAAAATGCCGCCGGCAATGGTCGCGGTCTTGCTGCCGTCATTCCGGGGGCGCGTAGCGCAGCCCGGAATCCAGAGCAGAGAGGCGCGAGAACAGGGCCGATCATCGGGCCGGTGCCATGTGCGGCAGCTTGCAATCAGGCAAATCGCCGGGCGTTCGGCTCTGGATCCCGGGTTCCGCCTCGCGGCCCCGGGATGACGGGTGTGAGGATTTGGCGCTCCGATCCATGGCGCGATATGCGTCTGTGCCGGGCGGCGCAGGCCGAAAACCTCTCCGTCATGCCGGGACGCGGCACACGCAACCCGGCAATCCAGAGCCGAGAGGCGGGAGAACCGGGCCGGAAATCGGGCGGGCGCCATGCGCGGCGGCTTGCAATCAGGCAAATCGCCGGGCGCTCGGCTCTGGATCCCGGGTTCCGCCTTGCGGCCCCGGGATGACGGGTGTGAGGTTTTACCCTTCGACAAGGCCGGATTTGGCCAGTACGGGATCGTCAACGAGAAAAGGCCGCCGGCGAATGTGCCAGCGGCCTTTCGTCCGGGTTTTCGCAAGCGGTCATGCCCCTGAACCGCTTGCGTTTTTCCGGAAATTACCAGCCGATGACGACCGTCGCGCCGGTCTCGCCATTGCCGTTCTGGACGACGTCGGTGTTGGTGTTTTCGCCGAACTGGAACACGCCATAGGCGTTGCCGTTGCCGTTCTGCTGCAGCGTTCCGGAGTGGCCGTTGCCGTCCTGATGAACGACGCCGTAATTGCCGGAGCCGTTCTGGCCGATGCCGGCCATGTTGCCGAGACCGTTCTGCTTGATGTTGGCGCCGTTCTGCATGTGGTTGACGATACCGTAGATCATCAGACCGGCGCGCATGGCCTTTTCCTGGTCGGCGTTCTGCGGCTTGATGTCGATGGCGACCTGGCCGCCGGCCTGCGCCGGGACGCCAAGAGCGGCGGTTGCGATGAGAGCGGCGGCGATGCTTGCGATGATTGCGTTGCGGGGCATGTCATTTCTCCTCTTGGATACGGGCTCTTGCCCTTCGATGACACCACCTTGCCGCAACGGCACTGAACCGAACCGGAACCGGTCATTCATCATCCGTTCATCGCGCGAGACAGCCTAAAAACGAAAAAGGCCCCGCCGAAGCGGGGCCTTTTGCGGGGAGGATTTTGAGGTGGCCGTCAGATGCGTTCGGCGCACTGATAGCCGAGGCCGCCCGCCTCGATCTCGAGGCGGGCATCGTAGCTCGCGCCGCGATTGCCGAGCATCACCATGCCGAGATTAGCGGTCTCGCCCTGGCCGGCGCTGAAGCGGCCGCCCTGCGAGATGTTGGAGCGGTTGCCGCCGCCCGAGCCGGTGACGGTCAGGCGGTAGGTGCCGACGACGGCTTCCTGCGCATGGACGACGCCACGCAGAACCAGCGCGCCATTGGCGGTGGATTTCGTGATTTCGCAGCTCAGCGGCTGGTCGGTCCCGGAAATTTCGCCTGCGCCTGCTGTGCAGCCGGCGGCGGCGAGCGTCATCAGGAGCGCTGCGGCGCGGGCCGGACGTTTGGTGAAGGTCTTCATCATGATCATTCTCCTTTTCGGCCTGAACGGGGTGCTGCCGGGCGGAACAATCCGGCCCGGCAGCGTCGGGAGGTATCTGCGGGGATTACGGGCAGGCCTGGACGAAGGCCGCGACGTTGCCGGCACCGGTCTGGCTGACGCCTGCGGAGCAGCCATGGCCGACCTGGACGCCTGCGGTGACGTTGCCGTCGCCGTCCTGCGAAATGATGGAATTGTGGTCGGTGCCGAACTGGCCGACGCCGGCGGCGTTGCCGTTGCCGTTCTGGAAGGTCTCGCCGTAGTTGTTGATGCCTTCCTGGCCGATCGCGGCGGTGTTGCCGTTACCGTACTGTTCGCTGACGGCGCCGTTGACGATGCCGTTCTGGTAGACGCCGATCACGTTGCCGAAGCCGGACTGGACGCCGCCGGCCTGGTTGCCGAAGCCGAACTGCTCGAGGAAGACGTCGTTGGCGGAAGCCGGAACGGAAGCGATGCCGGCGAGGGTTGCGATGGCGACTGCGATGAGAGTTTTTCGGGGCATGTCATTTCTCCTCTTGGGTGCGGTCTTTGCCGCGTTTCGATGACCCAACAGTAGAAAGCCGCCGCAGAACCGTCGCTGAACCCGCCGTTCACATGGCGTTCATGAAAAAGACGCCGCTTCGGTCCACAGCGGAATCCCCTTTCCCGCCGCCCGAATGAAACCGATCCGGGTGGAATCGCGTAGTATCCCCTGTGATTCAGTCTGGAATGAAGGAGACCCTCTTGGAGAACCAAGACATGACGCAAATCGCGGCCGCGGCCTCGGCCATCTGGGACCAGGCGAGTGCTCTCATCATCGAGTATACCTTCTCCGTCGTCGGCGCGATCCTGATCCTGATCGTCGGCTTCATCGTCGCCGGCCTCGTCAAGCGCTGGGTGCAGTCGGCGCTGTCGCGGCTGACCCATAGCGACGAGACGCTGACGATGTTCCTCTCCAAGGCCGCGCGCTACGCGGTGCTGGTCCTCGTCTTCGTGATGGTGCTGACCCAGTTCGGGGTGCAGACGGCCTCGATCATCGCAGCGCTCGGCGCCGCCGGCCTCGCCATCGGCCTGGCGCTGCAGGGCACGCTGCAGAACATCGCCGCAGGAATCATGCTGCTGTTCCTGCGGCCTTTCCAGGTGGGCGACTTCATCGAGACGTCGAGCGCCACCGGCGTGGTCAAGGAGATCGGCCTGTTCGCCACCGAATTCGAGACGCTGGACGGGCTCTATCTGCTCGCGCCCAATTCCGAGATCTGGAACAGCGCCGTGACCAATTATTCCCGCAAGCCGAAGCGGCGCTTCGATCTGGTGGTCGGGATCGGCTATGACGACGACATCAACAAGGCCTTCGCCGCCTTCCAGTCGATCATCGACGGCCACGACAAGGTGCTGAAGGATCCCGAGCCGTTCATCTATGTCTCCAATCTCGGCGACAGCGCGGTCGAGGTGACCTGCCGTATCTGGATGAACACGGCGGACTGGTGGACCGTTTCGCGCGAGCTGATCAAAATGGCGAAGGAGCGCTTCGACGCCGACGGGCTGTCGATCCCCTTCCCGCAGCGCGACGTGCATCTGTATCAGGCGGCGGCGTAGGTCTCAGCCTCTCCGTCATTCCGGGGGCGCGCGGCGCAGCCCGGAATCCAGAGCCGAGAACAGCGAGAGCG
The DNA here is from genome assembly GCA_002698425.1 of Ahrensia sp. Next base: position 55,349 of record NZXU01000031.1, read on the forward strand.
GGTCAGGCATTGCGATGTAGAGGCTGTTGCGACGAGGCAAATCGCTGGGCGCTCGGCGCTGGATTCCGGGTTCCGCTTCGCGGCCCCGGAATGACGGGGTGAGGCTTTGACTATCCGATGCGGATATCGAGCCCGACATCGAGGGTCGGCGCGGCCATGGTGATTTTCGAGGTGGAGATGTAGTCGACGCCGGTTTCGGCGATGGCGCGGATCGTGTCGATGGCGACATTGCCGGAAGCTTCCAGCGGCACGCGGCCGCCATTGTCGGCCTTGTTGATCGCGACAGCCTCGGCCAGCTGGTCAACGGTCATGTTGTCGAGCAGCACGGCGTCGGGCGACGCGGCGAGCGCCTCGCGCAGCTGGTCGAGCGTGTCGACCTCGACCTCCACCTTGACGAGATGGCCGGCATAGGCGCGGGCCGCTTGAACCGCCTTGGCGACGCCGCCGGCGACGGCGACGTGGTTGTCCTTGATCAGGATGGCGTCGTCGAGGCCAAAACGGTGGTTGGAGCCGCCGCCGCAGCGCACGGCGTATTTGTCGAAGGCGCGCAGGCCCGGAATGGTCTTGCGGGTGCAGGTCACCCTGGACGGGGTGTGGGCGATCTCGTCGGCGAAACGGGCGGTGTAGCTGGCGACGCCGGCCATGTGCATCACGAAATTCAGCGCGACGCGCTCGGCCGACAGGATGGCGCGCGCCTTGCCGGAAATCGTCGCGATGGCGTCGCCGCGCTTGACGCGGTCGCCGTCCTTCACCTTCGCCGAAAAGGTGAGCTCCGGGTCCATCAGGCGGAAAGCGGTTTCGGCAAGGCCGAGGCCGGCGATGACGCCTTCCTCGCGCGAGGCGAGTTCCGCGGTTGCGGTGGCGTCGGGCGAAATCGTCGCGTCGGTGGTGAGGTCGCCGGCGCGGCCCAGATCCTCCAGCAAGGCGGCCTTCACGGCGTCCTCGACCATCAGGCGCGGCAGGCTCGGCAGCATGGGGGTGACGGACATGATCAGCTCTCCAGAAGTTCGGGTATGGTCGCTTCGGCCTGTTCCAGCGTCACGAAGGTGCGCCGTTTCCAGGCCGGGTCCTCGTTCGGATAATCGGTGCGGAAATGGCCGCCGCGGCTTTCTATGCGGTTGAGCGCGCAAACCGCGACGAGCTTGGCTGTCGCGAGCACGTTGTGGAAGCGCTCCGTGTTGGCTTCGCGCTCCAGTTCGATGATTGTGCGCAGCGCGGTCTTCATGCCCTCCCCGTCGCGCAGCACGCCCAGATGCGCGCTCATCGTCTTGCGCAGCAGCTTCATCGGCTCGGAATCCGGGCGCGGCTCGATGCGGCCGCTGTCTTTCGAGCCCTTCGACCAGTCGGGGGACGCGTCGGACAGGTCTTCGCCGCCGAGGGCCGCTGCGACGCGCGACGAGAACACAACCGCCTCGAGCAGCGAGTTGGAGGCCAGCCGGTTGGCGCCGTGCGCTCCGGTGGAGGTCACCTCGCCGCAGGCCCAGAGGCCGGGGAGCGAGGTTCGGCCGTCCATGTCGGTCCAGATGCCGCCCATGAAATAATGCGCGGCCGGGACAACGGGGATCGGCTGTGCGACCGGGTCGATGCCGGCCTCCATGCAATAGCCGTAGACGGTCGGGAACTCCTCGGCAAAGGTCTTGCCGACGGCTTGCGTGCAATCGAGGAACGCGCCGCGCCCGGCCTGGACTTCGCGGAAGATGCCGCGCGCGACGACATCGCGGGGGGCCAGTTCGGCATCGGGATGGAGCGGCACCATGAAGCGCTCGCCATCCTTGTTGAGCAGCGTCGCGCCATGGCCGCGCAAGGCCTCGGTGGCGAGCGGGGCCGGATCCTTGCCGACATTGATGGCGGTCGGGTGGAACTGGACGAATTCGAGGTCGGCCATGCGGGCACCGGCGCGCGCCGCCATGCCGACGCCGCCGCCACGGGCCTCCGCCGGATTGGTGGTCACCTCGTAGAGATGGCCGATTCCGCCGGCGGCGATCACCACCTGCGAGCCGCGGATGGGGAGCAGCCGGTCCTCGCCGCTCGACTCGTCCAACACCTCGACGCCGCAGACACGGCCGTCCTCGACGATCAGCCCCTCGGCGATATAGCCGCCAAGAACGCGGATGGAGGGCGTGTTCTTCACCGTTTCGACCAGCGCCTGCATGATGGCGCGGCCCGCCATGTCGCCGCGCACGCGGACGATCCGGCTTTCGGAATGGGCCGCCTCGCGGGAGACCTGGAGATGGCCCTCGAGGTCGCGGTCGAAGGGGACGCCGTAATCGAGCAGGTCGTGGATGCGGTCGGAGGCCTGCGTGGCCATCAGCCGGGCCACCGCCTCGTCGACGATGCCGTCTCCGGCGACCAGCGTGTCGGCGACGTGTTTTTCGACCGTGTCGCCGGGGCCGACGGCTGCGGCGATGCCGGCCTGTGCCCAAGCCGAGGATGCCCCGCGCCCGATCGGGGCCGCGGTAATGACCGTCACCGCCTTGGGCGCCAGCTTCAATGCGCAGAACAGGCCGGCGAGCCCGCCGCCGATGATCAGCACGCTATCGTCTTGTCTGTCCAATCGCCTTCTATCCCCTCGCCGTCACGCCTTCGACGGGCGAGACATCAAACTGTCATGTTCCCCATACGCCGGAGACGCATGACTGCGCCAGCCCCCACCCGGCCTGCGGGCCGCCTAGTGCTTCAGGTTGACCATGCGCTCCACGGCAAGGCGGGCGCGGTCGGCGATGGCGGGATCGACGAGGATCTCCTCCTTCATCTCGCAGAGCGAGTCGAGGATCTTCGGCAGGGTGATGCGCTTCATGTGCGGGCACAGATTGCACGGCTTGACGAAATTCACCTCGGGCACTTCCGAGGAAATGTTCGACGCCATCGAGCATTCGGTGACGAGCAGCACCTTGGGCGGCTTGCGGTCCTTGACGTAGTTGATCATGCCGGAGGTCGAGCCGGTGTAGTCGGCGACCTCGACGACCTCGCGCGGGCATTCGGGATGGGCGACGATCTCGATCTCGGGATCGGCCTCCTTGTAGGCGAGCAGTTCCTCCGCCGTGAAACGCTCATGCACCTCGCAATGGCCCTTCCAGGTGAGAATCTTCACCTTGGTCTGGGCGGCGACGTTCTGCGCCAGATACTCGTCCGGAATGCAGAGCACGCGATCGACGCCGAAGGATTCGACGACCTGCACGGCGTTGGAGGACGTGCAGCAGATGTCGGTCTCGGCCTTCACCTCGGCGGACGTGTTCACATAGGTGACGACCGGGACGCCCGGATAGCGCTCGCGCAGCAGGCGCACATCGGCGCCGGTGATGGATTCGGCGAGGCTGCAGCCGGCCTTCATGTCCGGGATCAGCACCGTTTTTTCCGGGTTCAGCAGCTTGGAGGTCTCGGCCATGAAGTGGACGCCGCACTGGACGATGATCTCGGCGTCGACCTTGGTCGCCTCCTTGGCGAGCTGCAGCGAGTCGCCGACGATATCGGCGACGCAGTGATAGATCTCCGGCGTCTGGTAGTTATGCGCCAGGATGACGGCGTTGCGCTCCTTCTTCAGCCGGTTGATGGCGGCGACATAGGGCGCGTAGACGGGCCATTCGATGCGCGGGATGTGATCCTTCACCTTCTGGTAGAGGTGCTCCGTCTCCTCGGCGATCTCCGGAGTCCATTCCAGCACGGGGCGTTCGATCACGCCGAAGCGGTCGGCGGCGCTCAAGGCGGTGCTTGCGGTCCGGTCGATCCCGGTGTCGGTCGATTGGCTCATGGCAGTCATCCCGTCGGGGCCGTTTTCGCCCCGTTTCTCGCTTGCGGCCCGTTCGGACCCACAGCCGATCAAAACGCCCGATCAGGCGTTTGACCAGCACACATATCCTAAGTGTAGACAATTCCGCGCGAAATCAATCCCTTCACGCACAGGGCAGCCATGCGGACAGGCCCTCAGCCTGCCATGAACCAGAGCATGATGCTGATCGTCAGGAAGGAGAAGACCGTGGTGGCAAGCAGCGCGACCGCGCTGAAACCCTCGCGGCCATATTGCTGGGCTAGAATCGGGTAGATGCCGAAGATCGGCATGGCGGCGGAGAGCAGGAGCGCCTCATAGAGCGGCGACGGGATCGGCGCCATGCCGAGCAGCGGCACGAGGAGGACGGCTCCGAGCATGATCAGCGGATGGGCGAAAAGCTTGCCGATGACGACCGGCACGATGCGGCCCATCAGGCCGGAAACCGGCAGGCCGTAAAGCGTGCCGCCGATGAAGAACAGCGACAGGGCGGCGCTGGAGGATGCGAAGAGATCGACCGACTTGACCACGAAGGACGGCAGTTGCACCTGTGTGAGCGACACGATGATGCCGAGCACGAGGCCGATGACGATGGGATTGACCGCCAGCCGCTTCAGCGCGCCCCACAAGACGGTGAGCGGATGACCCTCCGCGCCCTTGGCACGCTCGGCGAGCATCAGCAGCACCGGGATGATGACGACATTCTCGACGAACATGTTGAGCGCCAGAACCGTGCCGGCGATCGGCGGGAAGGTCAGCAGGATGATCGGGTAGCCGACGAAGCCGCTGTTGGGACAGGACATGCCCATGGCGGAAAAGGCCGCCGTCATGCGATCCTGGCCGAGCAGCTTGCGGGTGACCGCGTAGCCGATCACGACCATGGCCAGCGTGCCGCCGAGATAGGCCGCGATGTAGGATGTATTCACGATCTCCGTGATGTGGCGCTGCGAGAGCGCGCGGAACAGCAGCGCGGGGAGCGCGAAATAGAGAACGAAACGGCCCAAAACGCGCATGTCCGCGGAGGCGAGAAGACCGAAACGGACGGCCAGGTATCCAACCGCGATTGTGATATAAATCGGACCGGTTACGGAAAAGACTTCAAGCACGGTTCAACAGGCTTCGCGGGACAAGGACAAAGATTGTCGAAAGGCCGCCGCACGCACGTCCCTCAACGCCCGCGACCGATCGCCGGTAACCGGCGGATTCGGGCAATGTATACGCATGAGTGAGTTCGCCGTCTATGCCGGCCTGTTCGCGGTCGCATTCGTCGCGGCGACCATCCTGCCGGCGCAATCCGAACTCGGGCTGGCGGCGCTGCTCATGGCGGGCTCGCACCCGGTTTGGGCGCTGCTGGCGGCGGCCAGCCTCGGCAACACGCTGGGCGCGGCGGTCAACTGGTTCCTCGGCCGCGCCATCGAGCGCTATGGCGGGCGGCGCTGGTTTCCGGCGAGCGAGAAACAGATCGAGCGGGCGTCGCGATGGTATGCGAAATGGGGCCGATGGAGCCTGTTGCTTAGCTGGATGCCGATCGGCGGCGATGCGCTGACGGTGGTGGCGGGGGTGTTGCGCGAACCCTTCGCCTCCTTCCTCGCGCTGGTCGCCGTCGCCAAGACCGCGCGCTATCTCGTCGTCGCGGCGATCACGCTTCAATGGTTCTGAGGCGGACGATTGCAGCGATCCGCCCACCGCTACATCAGCCAGGGCATCAGCCGTTTCATGGCCGCGAGCGGCATTTTGTAAGGCGGATATTTGAGCTTTGCGTCGAGCCAAGTGGCGCGGCGGACGACGGCGCGGCGATGCGAGAATGTGTCGAACCCGGCCTTGCCGTGATAGGCGCCCATACCGCTGGCGCCGATGCCGCCGAAGGGCAGTTCCGGGTTGAGCATCTGGGCGAAGACGTCATTGACGGCGGCGCCGCCGGAAGAAATCGCGCGCAGCACCGTGTCGGCGCGTGTGCCGTCGGCGGTGAAGACGTAGAGGGCGAGCGGCTTGGGGCGATCTCGCAAGGCGGCGAGTTCGGCGTCGAGATCGTCATAGGCGATGACGGGCAGGATCGGACCGAAGATCTCGTCGGCCATCACCGGATCGTCCCATGACACGCCGGCGATGACGGTTGGCGCGATGTAGCGGGCGGCGCGATCGGTGCCGCCGCCGGCAACCACCCTGCCCCGATCCAGAAGACCCGCCAGCCGGTCGAAATGGCGTTCATTGACGATGCGGGCATAGTCCGGGCTGGCGGCGGGATCGGCACCGTAGAACTCCTCGATCGCGGCCTTCAGCGCATCGTGAAACGCCGCCTCGGCGGATTTCTCGACGAGGATGAAATCCGGGGCGATGCAGGTCTGGCCGGCATTGAAGAACTTGCCCCAGGCGATGCGGCGCGCGGCGGTCTTCATGTCGGCGTCGGCGGCGACGATGCAGGGGTTCTTGCCGCCGAGTTCCAGCGTGACCGGCGCGAGATGCTCGGCCGCCGCCGCCATGACGATCCTGCCGACGCGCGTTCCGCCGGTGAAGAAAACATAGTCGAAATCCTGTTTCAGGAGCGCCTGTGTCGGCTCGATACCGCCCTCCACGACAGCCAAAAGGTCCGGATCGAAGGCCTCGCCGATCATCCTCGCGGTGAGCGCCGAGGTGGCGGGCGACAGTTCCGAGGGTTTCAGAACCGCGCAATTGCCGGCCGCGAGCGCGGCGACGGCCGGAGCGAGGACAAGCTGCAGTGGATAGTTCCAGGTTCCGATGACCAGGGCGCTGCCGAAAGGTTCGGGGACGATGCGGCTCAAGCCCGGCTGCAGGAGGAGAGGCGTGCGCACCCGCTTCGGCCTTGCCCAGCGGTCGAGACGCTTCAGCGCCGTATCGATCTCGGTGAGAACGATGCCGATCTCGCTGGTCCAGGCCTCGGTCGGCGGGCGGCCGAGGTCCTGCTTGAGGGCGGCGAGAATATCGGCCTCGTTGCGCACAAGCAGATCCTTCAGCGCGCGCAGCTGCCGCTTCCGAAAGGCGAGATCCCGTGTCGCATCCGTGCGAAAGAAGCGGCTCTGCCGTGCGGCCAGCCCGCCGACATCGATCGCGGCGGCCATTTCACCCGTGTTCATAAGGAAATCTCCATGCGGCTGCATTTCTTGTCATTGTCAAGATTATAGACGACACCTTGCTCCTCCAAGCCGAAACGCGCGGTGCGCTGAAATGTTGCGGCGGCCGGTTGACTTCCGTCAACATATCAATAATTCTTGAAATATGGATAAATCAGATGCGATCGAGGCGCTGCACGCGCTTGCCCAGGAGACGCGGCTGGAGGTTTTCCGGCTGCTGGTGAAACAGGGAGCGGACGGCATGGCGGCCGGCGACATCGCCGATGCGCTCGGCGTGCGCCAGAACACCATGTCGGCCAATCTCGCGGTCCTGGCCCGCGCCGGGATGATCCGGAGCGAGCGCGAGGGCCGCGTCATCCGCTATTTCGCCGAATTCGACGGAATGCGCGCGCTGCTCGCCTTCCTGATGGAGGATTGCTGCGGCGGCAATCCGGACTTGTGCAAACCCGTTCTCGATGAAATCGCCTGCGCCTGCTGACGGATCAAGGGAGATCACCATGCCCGCCACGCCATATAACGTCCTGTTTCTGTGCACGGGCAATTCCGCCCGGTCGATCATCGCCGAGGCCATTCTCAACCGCGAGGGCATGGGGCGCTTCAAGGCCTACTCCGCCGGCTCGCACCCCAAGGGCGCGGTGCATCCCTACACGCTCGATCTGCTCGACGGGCTGAATTTCGACACGTCATTCGCCCGCTCCAAGAGCTGGGAGGAGTTCACCGCACCGGATGCGCCGGTGATGGATTTCGTCTTCACCGTCTGTGACCAGGCGGCGGCCGAAGCCTGCCCCGTCTGGCCCGGCCAGCCCATGTCGGCGCATTGGGGCGTTCCCGATCCGGCGGCGGCAGAGGGCAAGGAAGCCGAGAAGCGGCTTGCCTTTTCAGACGCGTTCCGCATGCTCAACAACCGCATCTCGATCTTCACCAACCTGCCGATTTCCTCGCTCGACAGCCTGTCGCTGCAAAAACAGCTCGACGACATCGGCCGGAAGGCAGACCACGCCAACACTTCGGAAACGGCATGAAAAACATCCTCATCCTGTGCACCGCCAATTCGGCGCGGTCGATCCTCGGCGAGGCGATTCTCGCGAAACTCGGCGAAGGGCGTGTGCGGGCCTTTTCCGCCGGATCGACGCCGCGCGGCACCCCCAATCCGGACGGGATCGCCCTGCTCGCGGATTACGGCCACGACACGTCCGGCTTCCGCTCGAAGAGCTGGGACGAGTTCGACGGCGCCGACGCGCCGAAGATGGATATCGTCATCACGGTCTGCGACAACGCCGCGGGCGAGAGCTGTCCGATCTGGCCGGGCGCGCCCGTGCAGGCGCATTGGGGCATTCCGGACCCGGCGGGCCATGGCGAGACGGCGGAAGACCGCCGCGCCGCCTTTGCCGAGACCTACCGGCTGCTCGAACTGCGCATCAGGGCTCTGATGGCCCTCCCCTTCGAGGAGATGAACGCAAAAGACCTGAAGACAGCGCTGAACACGATCGGTAGTCTGGAAGGCGCAACCGATCTGGCCATCTCCTACGCAAGCTGACCTCATGACCTGGAACGACGATTTGAGCCTGCCGAATGTGCAGGACGAGCTATTGCACGCGATCGATAGAGAGGCGCTGGCCGGCGCGACCGCATCGACCCACAAGCCGCGCGTGCTGATGCTCTACGGCTCATTGCGCGAACGCTCCTACAGCCGGTTCATGACCTATGAGGCGGCGCGGCTGCTGCACCGGTTCGGCGCGGAGGTGCGGGTGTTCGATCCGCAGGGGCTGCCGCTGCTCGATTCGGAACCGGCGGATCATCCGAAGGTGCAGGAATTGCGGGAGTTGTCGCTCTGGTCCGAGGCGCAGGTGTGGTGCTCGCCGGAGCGGCATGGCGCGATGACGGGCGTCATGAAGACCCAGATCGACTGGCTGCCGCTCTCACCGATCGGCGGCATCCGCCCGACGCAGGGGCGCACGCTGGCGGTGATGCAGGTCAATGGCGGCTCGCAAAGCTTCAACGCGGTCAACCAGATGCGCATTCTCGGCCGCTGGATG
>NZXU01000032.1 GCA_002698425.1 Ahrensia sp.
GCCCAGGCCCTCATCGATGCGCTGCGGGCCAGGCGGTGCCGGGTCATTCTCGACGATTTCGGATCGGGCCTGTCGTCCTTTGCCTATCTTAGGCAGTTCCGCATCGACAGCCTGAAGATCGACGGCGCGATCATCGGCGAGGTGGCGCGTGACGAGGTGCAGCGCACCATCGTGGCCGGCATTGTCGCGGTGGCGCGCAAGATCGGCGTCGGAGTGATCGCGGAATATGTGGAGGACGCGGAAACGCTGGAGGTGTTGCGCGACCTCGGCGTAACGATGGCGCAGGGCTATCACATCGGCCGGCCGGCGCCCTGGGTGGGCGCCCGCCCGGTGTCGTCTCAGATCGCGCGGTAGCGGGCCTGCGCGCCGCGCTCGATCGCGGCGACCGTGAGCTTGTCGAGGCCGAGCGTGTCGCGCAGCATCTGCAGGATCCGCAGCTCTTCCTGCTGGACCGACAGATCGGCAACGGCGACGTCGACGGCCAGGGCATAGGCCGTGTCGCGGTGGCTCGGCGGAACGCTCGCGCCGATCACGTCAAACGTGTCGCGCATGCCGTTTTCGGCCTGCAGCCGCTTGCCGCAATCCTGGGCCACGCGCACCAGTCGATCCTGGTCGAAACCGGCGAAGACCGGCAGCGTCTTCACGACCTCGCCCATGGAGTGGAGTTCCTGGTCGGTCATGCTGCTGTCGGCGGCGGAGACCATCACCATCACGTAGATCAGTGCTTCCTGCAGGGATACCTGTTCGCTCATCGGCTGTGCGGCCCTTTTGTCGACGTGTCCTGTTGCATGTTGCCTAAAGCCAAGCCGGGAGCAGCGCAACCCGCGAAATGTCACGGCCGGTACCTGCGGCTTTTTTGCTGCGACCCTGTTCCGTTTGTGCGGCGCATCCAGTAGTGTCCGCCCGCCGTTTGCCCGCGCCTGCGCCGGCGACGGCCCTCTTTTTCACTCCAACGACAATGGTCCGATCATGACCTCAGTTTCGCTGCCGACGCTCGATCTGTCCCCCTCCATGCGAGAGGCGGCCATGGCTTCCAAAGCCTGGCCGTTCGAGGAGGCGCGAAAGCTGCTGAAACGGGTCGAGGCGCGCGGCGCCGACCGGCCGGTGCTGTTCGAGACCGGCTACGGTCCCTCCGGCCTGCCGCATATCGGCACCTTCGGCGAGGTGGCGCGCACGACCATGGTGCGCACCGCCTTCCGCGTACTGACCGAAGACAAGGTCGCCACCAAGCTGCTCTGCTTCTCCGACGACATGGACGGCATGCGCAAGATCCCGGAGAACGTTCCCGACCGCGCCGCCCTGGAACCGCATCTCCACAAGCCGCTCACCGTCGTGCCGAACCCGTTCGGCGGAGACTACGAGAGCTTCGGCCATCATAACAACGCCATGCTGCGCCGCTTCCTTGACACGTTCGGATTCGACTACGAATTCGCCAGCGCGACGGACTATTACAAGTCCGGCAGGTTCGACGAGATCCTGCTGCGCGTCGCCGAGCGCTACGACGCGGTGATGGACATCATGCTGCCGACGCTGGGCGAGGAACGCCGCGCCACCTATTCGCCCTTCCTGCCGATCTCGCCGAAGACCGGCCGCGTGCTCTACGTGCCGCTGAAGTCCGTCGACGCGAAGGCCGGCACGATCACCTATATCGACGAGGACGGCGACGACGTGACGCAGTCGATCACCGGCGGCAGCGTCAAGATGCAGTGGAAGCCGGACTTCGGCGCCCGCTGGGCGGCGCTCGGCGTGGACTTCGAGATGTTCGGCAAGGACCACGGCCCGAACATGCCGGTCTATGACCGCATCTGTTCGGCGCTCGGCGGCCGTCCGCCGGAACATTATGTCTACGAACTCTTCCTCGACCAGAACGGCGAGAAGATCTCCAAGTCGAAGGGCAACGGCCTGACCATCGACGAGTGGCTGACCTATGCGCCGACCGAGAGCCTGGCGCTCTACATGTTCCAGAAGCCGCGCACGGCCAAGCGGCTCTATTTCGACGTCATCCCCAAGGCGGTGGACGAGTATTTCTCCTTCCTCGCCGCCTATGAGCGGCAGGACTGGGCCGGCCGGCTGAACAATCCGGTCTGGCACATCCATTCCGGCAAGCCGCCGGCCGCCGACATGCCGGTGCCGTTCTCGATGCTGCTCAACCTCGTCAGCGCCTCCAACGCGCATGACAAGCAGGTGCTGTGGGGCTTCATCTCGCGCTATGCGCCGGGCGTCACCGCCGCGACCCATCCGAAGCTCGACGAGCTGGTCGGTTACGCGATCCGCTATTTCGACGACTTCGTCAAACCGTCGAAGACGTTCCGCGCCCCAGACGACACCGAGCGCGAGGCGCTGGCGAAGCTCGCCGCCGCCTTCGACGCGCTGCCTTCCGATGCCGATGGCGGCGCGATCCAGGACGCGGCGCTCGACGTGGCGCGCGGCTTCGAGCGGTATCAGGACCCGTCCAAGACCGGCCCCGACGGCGGACCGGCGGTGACGGGCGACTGGTTCCAGATGCTTTACCAGGTGCTGCTCGGCCAGCAGCGCGGCCCGCGCTTCGGCTCCTTCGTGGCGCTCTACGGCCTGTCCGAGACCGTCGCGCTGATCAACAAGGCGCTGGCCGGCGAACTGGTGAACGAAGCGGCCTGAGGGCTACTTCTTTTCGAGAAGGAGCGTGCTCTCCTTCTCGACCTTGCCCTTGATCATCTCCGCCATGCCGGCGAGCAGCGCCGGCAGGATCACCGTGATCGTCACCGATTTCTCGGCGGCCTCGACGGTGCCGCTGGCTGTCATGCCGAAGGCCTTCGCATCGAAGTGAAGCGTGTCGCCTTCCCAGCGCTGCTCGAATTCCGAACCGAAGCCGATCCTGGCGGCGACCTTCTCGAAGCCGTCGCGGATGCGCCGCTGCGCTTCCTCGCGGCCGAGGTCATGGGAAATCGTGATCGTTACCGGTCTGGCCATCATGTCTTCCGGGCTTGGCGTTGCGTGTCTGACATGCAGATGGGGATCGTCCTCCCCGCGCGCAATCGCCGGGCCGTACCTTACTGCGAAGCCCAGACGATCCGGGCCATCCAGTCGACCTCGGCCGACGGCAGCTTGCGCGGCGGATGGGCGGGATTGGCCGATTCCAGTTCGACGATCAGCGTGGTCCGGCGCAGGAGCGTTTTTGCCATCACCTCGCCGCCGCGCGTCTTGACGACCACCCGGTCGCCCTTGCGGATCTGCGCCGCCGGCGAGACGATGATGATGTCGCCCTCGCGGTAGAGCGGCAGCATGGAATCGCCGGTGATCTCCAAGGCATAGGCGCCGTCTTCCAGATCGGCGCCGGGAAAGGCGACCGTGTCCCAGCCCTGGCCGGCCGGGAAACCCGCATCGTCGAAGAAGCCGCCCGCGCCCGCCTGCGCCATGCCGATGATCGGCACCTCGCGCAAATTCACGGCGCGCATGTTCGGCAGGGGCATGCCCTTGCCGTTGACATCGTCGCCGCGCACCAGCGCCATGAACTCGTCCAGGGACGAGCCGGTCGCCTCCATGATCTTGGCAAGCGATTCCGTCGACGGCCAGCGCGGCCGCCCGTCGGCTGCGACGCGCTTCGATTTGTTAAAGGTCGTGGAATCGAGCCCGGCGCGCTTCGCCAGACCGGAGGGCGAAAGGTCGTGGCGTTCGGCGAGCGCGTCGATCGCGTCCCAGATGCGTTTGTGGGAAAGCATGGCGCTTCCTGTGTCGGTTCAGGAATAAATACCTGTGACGGCGGCGCGCCGCAAGAGGCGATCGACCGGGACTACTGCGCCGTCACAAGGATCGGCGCGCGGCCTGTCGCCAGCATGTGGTCGACAAGTTCCACCCGGTCCTGCCCCCAGAACGCCTCGCCGTCGACGACATAGGCCGGCGCGCCGACCGCGCCGACGACCACCGCATCGGCGGTGTTCTTCGCCCGGACCGCGGCGACGGCCTCGGATCTTGCGGACGCCAGAATGGCGTCAGCGTCGAACACGTTCGCCGTCAGAAGCTCCGCGAGTACGCCTTCTTCGCTGATGTTCTTTTCCTCGGTCCAGATCGCGGCGAAAACCGCGCCGACATAGGCTCCGGGGTCGCCGCCGGCCTCCAGGATCGCGATCACCGTATGGTCGGCCAGCGTCGGATCGACCGGGAAATGCGCCGGCTTCGGCGTGATCGGCAGGCCGCGATACGCCGCGACCCGCTGCAATTCGACCAGCCGGTATTGCTGCCTGACGACCGGACGCTGGCCGAGGGGCACCGCGCCGGATTCCGCCCACAGCCCGCCAAGCGCGACCGGCCGGTAGGTCAGCGCCGCGCCATGCTTCGCCGCCACGTCGATGATCGCCTGGTGGCCGAGATAGCTGAACGGAGAAATGCAGGTGAAATAGTAATCGATCGTCTTGGCCAAATCCCGGACCCTTCTGTTGCCGCCGCGAACAGAGGGGCCGGAGCGCCTTGCGTCAAGGGTGAAACGCCGACCTCGCGCAACCGTGATCGGCGACCAGCCAACGCCGTGCGCGCCGCGCCCGGCAGGGACGGAAGGTCCGACGGCGGCAGGCGGGCCGATGCGTGCTTGACATTGCAGTGCACAAAGACGATATCCGCTCCATGAAAGCGCTTCGGCTGCCGCGTGAGCAGCCTGCGGGCCAACAGGATCGATGATCGCCGCCCGCACGACGCATTTTCCCGCCGGTGCATCATGCGCCGGATTTTCCCAAGAGTTCCCAATTCACGCGGGGTGCTGACGATCCGCCGATCCGCGAGGCAATGAGGTCCCGGAGAGCGGCTGGATCGCAACCGCATGGCGCGCCGGTCCGATGTCGGACGGGACGCGTTTGTTCTGGCATGCGCGCCAAGGATGTCGCGCGCTGCCATGAAAGGTATTGTTTTGACCGAATTCGCAGCCCTCGGGCTTTCCGAACGTATCCTCCATTCCCTTGAAGCCACCGGCTTCAAGGAGCCGACGCCGATCCAGAAGGCGGCCATTCCCGCCGTCCTCGAAGGCCACGACCTGATGGGCCTCGCCCAGACCGGCACCGGCAAGACCGCCGCCTTCGGCCTTCCGCTGATCGAAAAACTGCTTGCCAATCCGCAACGTCCTTATCCCAAGAGCACGCGGGCCCTCATCCTCGCGCCGACCCGCGAACTGGCCAACCAGATCACCGCCAGCCTGAAGAGCTTCGTCAAGCGCTCCAAGCTGCAGATCGCGACCGTGGTCGGCGGCCAGTCGATCAACGTGCAGATCCGCGACCTCCACGCCGGCAAGGACATTCTAGTCGCAACGCCGGGACGGTTGATCGATTTGATGGAGCGCAAGGCGATCATCCTCGCGCAGACCCACTTCCTCGTCCTCGACGAGGCCGACCAGATGCTCGATCTCGGCTTCATCCATTCGCTGAAGCAGATCGCCAAGGCGCTGCCGAAGGAGCGCCAGACGCTGCTGTTCTCGGCGACGATGCCGAGCGAGATCGAGGGACTTGCCCGCACCTATCTGACCGACCCGGTCCGCGTCGAGGTGACGCCGCCCGGCAAGGCCGCCGACAAGATCGACCAGTCGGTGCATTTCGTTTCGCAGCGCGCCAAGGCCGATCTGCTCAAGCAGCATCTGGGCGAGCGCAAGGAAGACCTGTCGCTGGTCTTCGCGCGCACCAAGCACGGCGCCGAAAAGCTGATGAAGCATCTCGTCTCCCACGGCTTCTCCGCCGCGTCGATCCATGGCAACAAGAGCCAGGGCCAGCGCGACCGCGCCATCCGCGAATTCAAGAGCGGCAATGTCCGCATCCTCGTCGCCACCGACGTGGCGGCGCGCGGCATCGATATCCCGGGCGTCAGCCATGTCTATAATTTCGACCTGCCGCAGGTTCCCGAAAGCTATGTCCACCGCATCGGCCGCACCGCGCGCGCCGGGGCCGAGGGCAGGGCGGTGACCTATTGCGCCGAGGACGAGACGAAGATGCTGCGCGACATCGAGAAGCTGACCGGCATCTCGATCGCGATTGCCGGCGGCGAGCATCCGGGCTTCAGCGCCGGGACCCGCAAGGAAGGCGGCCGCGGGCGCGGCGGCAATGGCGGCGGCGGCAACCGGGGTTCCGGCGGCGGACGCCCTCAGGGCCAGCCCGGTGAAGCGCGCAAGTCCGACAACCAGAATCGCAAACGCCCGCATCGCGGCAAGCGCCCGCAGGGCCAGCCCGGCGAAAAGACGGCGGGCGCGGGCGCACAACCGGCCAAGGCGAGCAAGCCCCGCTGGCGCCGCAACCGCAAGAGTCGCGCGGCGTAGCTTTTAGGACTTCACCTCCGCGATGACCGCCAGGCAGTCTCCGGCCTTCACCAGGCCGGGGAAATGCCGGGCGGTCAGCAACCCGCCGCGCTTCGCGCGGTATTCGAGCGCCGGCTCGCCCGTGCGGTCGACCCTCCAGATCTTCGCCAGGCAGTCGCCGGCTTCGAGCATGTCGCCGAGATCGGCGCAGGGCTCGATCATCCCGTCATCGGTGGCAAAGACGAACGCGTCGTCATGGGTCATGTCCAGTTCGACGCTTGGACCCTTTTCCAATTCGCCGGTCAGGATGCCGGCATGGATCAGCACGTTGCGCAGACCCTTTCGCGCAATCGCGATGGATTTCGCCGTCGCTGAGCCGCCGCCGCCGAGCTCCGTCGTCACGAAGACCTTGCCCTGCTCCTCGACGATCGTGTCATACATGCCGACATTGTCGATCTCGCGCATCGTCATCGAATAGGGCGCGTTGAAGGCTTCCATCGCGGCGACGCAGGCATGCTGCTGCATGGCGTCATCAAGGATATGCGCGGCGGCGAAGGGCAGGAAGTCGAGCGTCTTGCCGCCGGAATGGAAGTCGAGAACGATATCGGCATGCGGCACGAGTTCGCTGGCGAAATAATCCGCGATCTTCTCGGTCACCGTGCCCGCCGGCTTGCCGGGGAAGAGACGGTTGAGATTGCCCCGGTCGATGGGCGAGGTGCGCGTACCCGCCCTGAACGCCGGATAATTGAAGAACGGCACGATGATGACACGGCCGGTGACATCCGCAGGCTTCAGCGTCGCCGCCAGTTCCTGCAGCGCGACCGGCCCCTCATATTCGTCGCCATGATTGGCCCCGGTCAGGAGCGCCGTCGGCCCGTCGCCATTCTTTATCACCGTAATCGGGATCATCACCGAGCCCCAGGCGGAATCGTCGCGGCTCCAGGGCAGGCGCAGGTGGCCGTGATGGGCTCCGTTCTCGTCGAGCGGGATGGTCGGGACGATCGGGTTCTTCGCCATATACTCAGTCCTTGAGGAAAAGCTTGCGTGGCGTCGTGCAGAGGCACTCGACGCCCGTTTCGGTGATCAGGATCGGTTCGGTGATCTCCAGCCCGCCATCGTCGAGCCACAACGCCGGCATGAAATGGAAGGTCATGCCCGGCTGCAGCACCGACATGTCGCCACGCCTAAAACTCATCGTCCGTTCGCCCCAGTCCGGCGGATAGGACATGCCGATGGAATAGCCGCAGCGATTGTCCTTGACGAAGCCGAACTTGTTCAGCGTCGCGTTGAAGGCATTGGCGATGTCCTCGCAGCGATTTCCGGGCTTCGCCTGTTCAAGCCCCGCCTCGATCGATTCCAGCACGGCCTTCTCGGCGTCGAGATATTTCTGCGGCGGCTTGCCGATGAAGAGCGTGCGCGATTGCGGGCAGTGGTAGCGCAGATGCGCGCCGGCGATCTCGAAGAAGGTGCTCTCGTTTTTCTGCAGCGGGTAATCGTCCCAGGTCAGATGCGGCGCGGTCGCGTCCATGCCGGACGGCGCCATCGGCACGATCGCCGTGTAGTCGCCCCAATACCCGTCCGCGCCGAGAACGCCGGTCCGGTAGATTTCGGCGACCAGCTCGTTTTTCGGCATGCCGGGTTCCGCCTTCTCGACGATGGCGGCGTGCATGGCTTCGACGATGCGCGCGGCGCGGCGCATATATTCGATCTCCTTCGCGCTCTTGATGGCGCGCTGCCAGTTTACCAGACCCGTCGTGTCGGTGAATTGCGCCTCGGGCAGATTGCCCGTCAGCGAACGGTGGGCGGCGGCCGAATAGTAGTAATTATCCATCTCGACGCCGATGCGGCCCTTGTCCCAGCCACGCGCCTTGATCAGGTCGGCGAGCGTCTCCATCGGGTGCTTGTCCGGGTTCTGGACGTAGCTGTCCTCGTAGCCGACGATATTCGCGTCATCCATCGAGACTGTCCGGCGCGCACCGAGCGCGTCGATGCCGCGTCCCCACCAGACCGGTTCGCCGTCCATGGCGAGCAGCGCCGCCTGGTGCGTGTAGAACGACCAGCCGTCATAGCCCGTGACGTAATGCATGTTGGACGGGT
Organism: Ahrensia sp.; assembly: GCA_002698425.1. The sequence continues at coordinate 8,342 of NZXU01000032.1, forward strand.
CGGAGATGACCAGCAGGTCGAGACCCTTCTCGGCCATGACGCCACGGATACGGTCGATGCGGCTCTGGTATTCCTCGGGCGTGAAATCGCGTCTCGGCTCGGCCATGCCGTTCTCCCTGGACAGTGGCGAAATGAATTTCGCACAGGCTGGTTTTAAGGGCGGCTTTCCGTCAAGCGGAATGTTCGCGCCGCAACGGAGAGCCATTGTCGACCGATCCGCCTCCGGCGCTTGTCGGCGAGCGTCATCCCCGCGTATGAATCCCGACGTCGGCGCACCGTTCGCCGGCAAGGTGAAACCGGGACGCCGACATGCTCAAGCTCGATGACAGGGACATCAGGATACTCTCCATCCTGTCGCGGGAGGGACGCATTTCGAAGACCGAACTTGCGCGCCGTATCAACCTCTCGCCGACGCCCTGCTGGGAGCGTTTGAAGCGGCTGGAGGAGGCCGGCGTGATCGAGGGCTATCAGGCCCAGATCTCCCTGAAATCCTTGGGCTCCCACGTCGCGGTCTTCGTCGTCGTGGAACTCGAGAACCACCGCGCCGAGGCCTTCCAGGCCTTCGAGAAGGCGGTCGCGGATTACGAGGAAATCACCGCCTGCTGGGCGCTCGGCGGAGGCTATGATTACCTGATGCAGGTGGTCGCCCGCGACATCGATTCCTACCAGCGGCTGATGGATGCGCTGCTGGAGAAGAAGGCCGCCATGGCCCGCTATTTCACCTATATCGTGACCAAGGAAGTGAAGGCCCCGACCGGCTTGCCGCCCGGTCTTCTGGACGGGCTGGCGGAGTAGGTTTTGCTGTTTTCGCGCCGATAAAAAGAGACATCCTCTCCAGCGTCGCGGGCCTGTGGAGGCTTCCTCGCCGGCTCTCCTGATAGGCTTGCGCCATTCGCCAATCCCGGGAGCTGCGCCATGGCCGAAGCTGCAAGACGTCTCGATTCGCAAATCGACCTCGCCGACCGCCGGCTGCTGCGCTCGCTCGCCTATGTCGGCGGCCGCTGGACGGTGGGCCATGACGCCCGCTTCATTCCGGTGACCGACCCTGCCGACGGTGGCGCAATCGGCGAGGTGGCGCGGATCGCCGCGGACGGGGCGAGGGCCGCCGTCGAAGAGGCCGCGGAGGCCTTCCCGGCCTGGGCCGGTCTGCTGCCGCAGCAGCGCTCGGCGATCCTGCGCCGCTGGTACGATCTGATCGTCGCGAACCGCGAAGACCTCGCGATCCTGATGACGCACGAACAGGGCAAGCCGATCTCGGAGGCCCGCGGCGAAATCGACTACGGCGCGTCCTTCATCGAGTTCTATGCCGAGGAAACCAAGCGCCCGAACATCGAAAGCGTGACCTCGCATCTGGGCGATGCGGAGGTCGAGGTCTGGCGCGAGCCGGTCGGCGTCGCCGCCTTGGTCACGCCGTGGAACTTCCCCTCCGCCATGATCACCCGCAAGGCCGCCGCGGCGCTCGCCGCCGGCTGCACCGTGGTCGTGCATCCTTCCATCGAGACGCCGCTGTCCGCGCTGGCGCTCGCCGAGCTCGGCGAGCGTGCGGGCCTGCCGGCGGGCGTCTTCAACGTCGTCACCGGCGACGCGCCGGAGATCGTCGGCGCATGGATGGAGGACGAACGGGTGCGCGCGCTCTCCTTCACCGGTTCGACCGAGGTTGGCAAGCTGCTCTACCGGCAGGGCGCCGACACGGTGAAGCGGCTGGTGCTGGAACTCGGCGGCCACGCGCCGTTCCTCGTCTTCGCCGACGCCGATCTCGACCGGGCCGTCGACGAGGCCGTAAAGGCGAAGTTCGCGACCTCCGGACAGGACTGCCTTGGCGCCAATCGTTTCCTCGTCGAGCGCCCGGTCTATGACGAATTCTGCAAGGCCTTCGCGGAGCGCACGGAAGCGCTGACCGTCGGGCCGGGAATGGACGATCCCGACATCGGTCCGCTGATGAACGAGGCGGCCATCGCCAAGCAGGTGGAACACGTCGCCGACGCCATGACCAAGGGCGCGACGCTTCTGACCGGCGGCAGGCGCCACAAGGCGGGTCCGCTCTTCTTCCAGCCGACCGTGCTGGCCGACGTGCCGGCGGACGCGCTGATCATGCGCGAGGAGACCTTCGGACCCGTCGCCGCGATCGCGCCGTTCGACACCGAGGAGGAGGCGTTCGCCCGCGCCAACGCGACGGAATACGGCCTCGTCGCCTATCTGCATACGCAGGACCCGCGCCGCATCTACCGCGCATCGCGGGCGCTTTCCTTCGGAATGGTCGCTGTCAACCGCACCAAGGTCACCGGCGCGCCGATCCCCTTTGGCGGCATGAAACAGTCCGGACTTGGCCGCGAGGGGTCGCGTCTGGGCCTCGAGGCCTTTACGGAGGTCAAATATGTCTGCCGGGACTGGAGCTGAGGCTCGCAACCGGAAAACCGAAACCACGAAAACGGGAAACCAGATAAAAATGCTGAGAAACGATCCGCTGGAGCAGTGGGACCGCGACCACTTCATCCACCCCTCCACCCATCTCGCGCAATTCGCCCGCGGCGAGATGCCCGAGCGGATCGTCACTGGCGGCTCCGGCGTCTATATCGAGGACCGAGAGGGCAACCGCCTGCTCGACGGCTTCGCCGGGCTCTATTGCGTCAATATCGGCTATGGCCGCCAGGAGGTCGCGGAAGCGATCGCCGCGCAGGCGAAGGAACTCGCCTATTACCATTCCTATGTCGGCCACGGCACGGAAGCCTCGATCACGCTTTCGAAGATGATCGCCGACCGCGCGCCGGAGGGGTTGAACCGGGTCTATTACGGGCTCGGCGGGTCTGACGCCAACGAGACCAATGTGAAGCTGGTCTGGTATTACAACAACGTGCTGGGCCGCCCGGAGAAGAAGAAAATCATCTCGCGCTGGCGCGGCTATCATGGCTCCGGCCTGATGACCGGGTCGCTGACCGGGCTGGCGCTGTTCCACAAGCAGTTCGACTTGCCGCTGCCGCAGGTGGTTCACACCGAAGCCCCCTATTATTTCCGCCGCCCGGACGCCGCGATGAGCGAGGAGGAGTTCTCCGCCCATTGCGCCGCCGAACTTGAAGCGCTGATCGAGCGCGAGGGCGCCGAGACGATCGCCGCCTTCATCGGCGAGCCGGTGCTGGGCACCGGCGGCATCGTGCCGCCGCCGGCCGGCTACTGGGAGAAGATCCAGGCCGTCCTGAGGAAGCATGACATCCTGCTGATCGCCGACGAGGTCGTCACCGGCTTCGGCCGGCTCGGCACGATGTTCGGCTCGGCCCATTGCGGCATCCAGCCGGATATTATCACGATCGCCAAGGGCCTGACCTCGGCCTATGCGCCGCTGTCCGGCTCGATCATCTCCGACAAGGTGTGGAGCGTGCTGGAGCAGGGAACGGACAAATTCGGCGCGATCGGCCATGGCTGGACCTATTCGGCCCATCCGATCGGCGCGGCCGCCGGCGTCGCCAACCTCAAGCTGATCGACGAACTGGGCCTGGTCGAGAATGCCGGCACGGTCGGCGCCTATCTCAACGAGAAGATGACGGAAGCGCTGGGCGACCACCCCAATGTCGGCGACGTGCGCGGCGAGGGGATGCTGTGCGCGGTGGAACTGGTCGAGGACAAGGGGGACCGCGCCTTCTTCGATCCCGGCAAGACGGTCGCCGCCAAGGCGGTTGCGGCCATGCTGAAGCGCGGCGTCATCGCCCGCGCCATGCCGCAGGGCGACATCATCGGTTTCGCCCCGCCGCTCTGCCTCGCGAAGGACGAGGCCGACGAGATCGTCCGGGTGACGAAGGAAGCCGTCGAGGAAACCTGTTCGGCGCTGTGAGCCGGCGGTTGCGGGGTCGCGTCAGCGACGCGGCTCCGCGACCGCGAAATAAGCGAAGGCCGCCAGCGGCACCAGCCCGCCGAACAGGCAGATCCCCGTCCAGCCGTAGGTCTCCAGGATCGGGCTGGTCAGCGCCGAACCGGCCGCGCCGCCGAGGAAGAACGTCGTCATATAGGCGGAGGTAAGCCGGCCGCGGATCGATTCGTCGAGCTGGTAGATCTCGCGCTGGCTCAGGACCATGTTGCCCTGCACGCCGAAATCGATCAGCACGCCGGCGAACATCAGCACCCAGAAATTAGCATGGCTCACCCATGCGAGCGCGAAGGTGACGATGGCGAGGCAGAACGCGACGGCGGTGCCGGGGCGCACATGGCCCCGGTCGGCAAGACGCCCGGCAAGCGGCGCCGCCAACACGCCGGAAACGCCGGCCAGCGCGAAAAACGCGATATGGCTCGGCGAATAGCCCTGGCGCAGCAGGACGATCGGAGATGCGGTCCAGAACACCGTGAAGACGCCGAACATCGCCGTCTGGTAGGCGGCGCGGCGGCGCAGCACCGGCTGCGTGGCCATCAGCCCCGCAAGCGAACCGATCAGCCTGAAATAGGCATGCTTTCCCTGCGGCGCCCGGCGCGGGATCGCGAAAACGCTCCATGCGGCGAGCCCGGCGATCACCACCGCCGAGAATACGAAGACGCCGCGCCAGCCGAAATGGTCTGCAAGGAAGCTGGACACCGGACGGGCCAGCAGGACGCCGACGAAGAGCCCCGTCATGACATTGCCGACCACCTGTCCGCGCCGCGCGGCGGGCGCGAGATTGGCGGCGAGCGGCACGATCACCTGCGCCCCGGTCGAGGTGATGCCGACGAGGAAGAGCATCGCAAACAGCATCGACAGGCCGGGCGCGAGGGCGAGCCCGGCGAGGCTGACGACATTGAGCGCCATCAGGGCGAGGATCAGCTTGCGGTTTTCGAACAGGTCGCCGAGCGGCACGAGGAACAGCAGGCCGATGGCGTAGCCGAGCTGCACGGTGGTGAAGATTAGGCTTTCGGTCGAGGCCGAGAGGCCCATGGCCTCGCCGATCAGCGCGACCAGCGGCTGGGCGTAATAGATATTGCCGGCCAGCGCCCCGCAGGCGACCGCAAAGAGCAGGCTGGTGGCAAGCCCCATCGGGGCGGGCGCGTCGGGGTTCGCCGCGCCGGGGGCGGGATTGTTTTCTGTGCTGCGCATGTCGGTCGAGACGGGGCCTGAGGAAATCGGTTGGCCTCCCGGCTGACACCATAGCCGGTGGCGCGGGAAAGGGAAGGCCGGGTTGTTCCTTCTCCCCGCGCGCGGGGAGAAGGGAGCGCGCGCGAACGCCTCCGCGCTTCCCCTTGGAAGCCGGATTGCAAGGCGTTGCTGTCCGTCCCGCCCTTAAGCTTCGCTGTCGCTCGCTGGCGGGCGTTATCTGTCCCACCCTTAAGCTCCTCGCGGGCTCGTCGCTGGCGGGCCCCTGACCAACGTCGTGTCCCAGGCTTCGAGGCCGAGACAGTTGCATTCCCTCAGGACCTCCTCGACGTCCGTCTTCGGATGCTTCTTCCAGCCGGGCGGATAGCCGGGGCGGAAGGGGGTCAGGCGAACGGGCCGGCCGATGCCGGCGGCGCGGCGGGCGCGCCAGCGGGCCAGCCGCAGCGCCTCACCGTCGAGATCCAGGAGCGCTGCCTGCAGCGCGCGGATGCGCCGGCAGAGGGGCCGGGCGTCAACGGGTTCGTTGGACGGCGAGGCCGGGACGAAAAGGGGGACAGCGGGATTGTCGAGCGCGGCGATTTGTTCCGGCGTCAGCCATGGCTCGGGGAAGGGCTTGAACGGGTCGAACAGGGCGAAGGCGGGGATGCGCGGGTTCGTCGTCGCCCCTCGGGGGAGAGGATACGAAGGCTTGTGAGCGCAGCGAGCTAGCCGCAGTTGGTGAGGGGGTGTTGGCGCCTCCTTTCCCCTCACCCGATTTGCCGAACCGCTCAGCTTCGCTTCGCGGGGCAAATCGACCTCTCCCCGAAGGGGCGAGGACGGCTCGGCCGCTTTCGGCGCAGCCATGCGAAATCTGAAATCCAGCTTGCACGCCGCCATGGCGATGAGGCGGCGGGTGGCGAATTCGGCGGGGCGGAGGATGGCGAGGATGCGCAGGTAGAGACCGCGCGGCAGGGTCTCGGCCGTCCGTCCGGCCTCGATCCCGGCCATGACGATCAGCCGGAACGCGATGTCGCATAGTGTCTCGCAATTGCGATCGATCGCTCCGCGCCAGTCGAACTCCATGCCTTGCCTCCGCTTGGTGCGGAGATTGTGAGGGGAGTTTTGGGGGCGGTGGACAGGAAGCGAGGAGGCGGTAGCGAATAGTGAGGTGGGGCAAGGGGTTGGGTGGATGGCGGCGGGGAAATTGTCCAACGGGGGGGCTTGCCTGTCGCTTCGCGACGCCCCCCTTTTATCCACCGGCCCTATGCTTTCGCTTCGGGTTTCGGATCAGCATCGATCGTCCAACCCGGATCGCGCCGCGTTTCAGGCGTCGCCACCCCGCAAGGGCAACACCTCGTGGAACTTGCCGCTCGCGGTGAATTCGGGCGCTGCCTGGCTTTCCCGCACCGCGACGTCCTTGAGGCCGTTATCGCGAAACACGCGTTTTACCGACGCGATGACCTCTCGAAAGACGGTTTCCGCCGCCGCGTCATCGGCCAGTTGTATGCGCAGTTCGAACTCCTTCTCGCCGGTCTGGACCAGCTGGACGCGCTGGGCGTGCTCGTGCTCCAGTTCGAAGACGAGCGGCGACAGCGTCACGTCGCCCACGTGAACGAGCGTCGCCTCGCGCCCTTCCACCTCCAGGCTGCGAAAGGGCGATCCGCACGGGCAGGGGTCGGTGTGATAACGAACGCAATCGCCGAGATCGTATCGGATGAAGGGCTGAACGTCGTTGGCGAGCACCGTCAGCAGCGCGCTCGCCGACAGCGTGCCGTCCGGGACGGGGCGCATCGCCTCGTCGACCGCTTCGAGGATCACCCAGTCTTCGTTCACGTGCTTGCGTCCATGGCTGCATTCGAAGGAAAGCGCCAGGCACTCGGTGCAGCCGTAGAAATCGGCGATGCCGTATTTCAGGGAGGGAAAGGCCCGCCCGACCCGCTCGCGAAGATCGCGCGTCAGCGTCTCGCCCCCGACGCTGAAGAGCGCCGGCGCGGTCCGCAGCCGGCCGGCCTCCTTTTCCCGGGCGAGGATGGTCAGCATGCTGGGATAGGTCACGATCCAGGCGACGTTCGGGATCGCGTTGAGGCTTTCGACAAGCCGGTCGATCGGCTGTTCGGCCTCGATGAAGTTCAGGCCCAGCCCCCGCGCCAGTGCCGGTTTCACCCGATGCACCAGCTTGTTGAGCCCGTTGCCGGCAAAGTGACCGTTCCCGCCGGTGATCGTCACCCGGACGCCGAGCTCGCGGACGTCCCGCATGAGCTTCCAGTGGTACCGCTCGAAGCGCGCCATCATGATCCCGAAGTAATACTCCACGAACGATCCGGGCAGCACGATGATCGCCGGTTCCCCCGATGTCCCGGAGGTCTGGAAAACGGCGACATCGTCGAGAGGCACGCCAACCTTGCCGATATCGCGGAGATGCGCGCGCGCCCGGTCGAGGGAGAGGGAACGGATCGTGAGCCAGTCGTCGAAGTCCCGCATGAGGTCGGGCTTGCGGGTCACCGGCAGGTCGCGCAGTTCGATTTCGCCCGACGGCGGCAGATCCGCATAGAGCCGCTGAAGCAGCGGAGAGTCGCGCCGCGCCTTCTCGACGAGACGCCGAAGATTGCGGCGCTGCCTTGCCGCGATTCTTCTCCGCCCGCCCCAGGTCGTCCAGCGCCCGCCGGCGAAATATACCAATGCTCCAAGAAGGCTGATACGCATGGTTTCCGGCAATGCCCTTTGTCCTTGAAAGCGGCCGTATCGAAAACCTACCGCGTGCCTGGTCCCCGCGCAAACCTGGATGTGAACCGGCGACTGCCGCCAACGGCCCCTTTGAAGTTCGGCCGGGTGCTTATGCGGCACATGCGAGGAAGATATCGCGCAACGCGCTCCGGGCCCTGTGCAAACGAAAAGGCCGCGGAACTCTCCACCGAAGATATTCTATGGATCAGGTGCCTGCCTGTCTTGCGTCATGCCGGGGGCGCGGCAAGCGCAGCCCGGCATCCAGAGCCGAGGCGTTTCAGGGTCTGGCAGAACCGGTCTTTGAGTCTCTCGCGTTCAAGGACTTGAACGCTGCTGGATCCCGGGTTCCGCTGCGCGGCCCCGGGATGACGAAGGGGCTCCCCGGTCGGCAAACGAAAAACCCCGGAACTCGC
>NZXU01000033.1 GCA_002698425.1 Ahrensia sp.
CGGCCGCGAGGCGCTTGCACTGGCAAAGCCCGAGCTCGACGATTCGGAGGCCTGGGCCGCGCTGAAGGCCGTCTGCCTCGATGAGGTGATCGAAGACCGCGGCGGCCTCGACAGCCGATTGGGCGAATCCGGCGCCGGGCTTTCCGGCGGCGAAAGCCGCAGGCTGGCGCTTGCCCGCGTAATCCTGCGCCGGCCCGCCCTTCTTTTGCTGGACGAACCGACCGAGGGACTGGACCGCGCGACGGCGGAGCAGGTCCTGTCAGGCGTCCGGGACTACCTGCCCGAGGCCGCTATCCTGCTCGCCTCGCACCGGACGGCCGAGCGGCAATTCGCCGACCGTATCTGCGAAATCCTGCCGCAGAAGACGCCCGCCCCACTCGCGATTTGATTTGCATCAATGCCGCGCGGCCAGCCAATTGCGATGAGGGTGACATAAACATGCAAACGAAATGCATGTTTAATTGAGAAAGGACCGAAAGATGGAGCTCGATGTCGTTGAGCTGTCTCGCCTGCAATTTGCGATGACGGCCATGTACCATTTCCTCTTCGTCCCGCTCACGCTTGGCCTCTCGATCATCGTCGCTATCATGGAGACGGTCTACGTCATGACCGACCGTCCCATCTGGCGGCAGATGACGAAATTCTGGGGCACGCTGTTCGGGATCAACTTCGTTCTCGGTGTCGCCACCGGGATCACCATGGAATTCCAGTTCGGCATGAACTGGAGCTATTACAGCCATTATGTCGGCGACATTTTCGGCGCGCCGCTGGCGATCGAGGGCCTGATGGCCTTCTTCCTCGAGGCGACATTCGTCGGCCTGTTCTTCTTCGGATGGGACAAGCTCTCGAAGGTGGCGCACATGACCGTCGCCTGGCTGGTGGCCATCGGCTCCAACTTCTCCGCATTGTGGATCCTCATCGCCAATGGCTGGATGCAAAACCCGGTCGGCGCCGAGTTCAATCCCATGACCATGCGCATGGAGATGACGTCCTTCTACGAGGTGATGTTCAACACCGTCGCGCAGGCGAAGTTCGTGCACACGGTTTCCGCCGGCTATGTGACGGCGGCGGTCTTCGTGCTCGGAGTTTCGGCCTGGTATCTCCTGAAGGGGCGGCACACCGAACTGGCCCGCCGGTCGATCGCCGTGGCGGCGAGTTTCGGCCTCATGTCGGCGCTGTCGGTCGTCGTTCTCGGCGACGAGTCCGGCTACACGACCACGCATGACCAGAAGATGAAGCTCGCCGCGATCGAGGGCATGTGGGAAACCGAGCCCGCGCCGGCCTCCTTCACCCTGATCGGGTTTCCCGACCAGGAAGCGCGCGAGACCAAGTATGCGATCCATATCCCCTGGGCTATGGGCCTGATCGGCACGCGTTCGCTCGATACGGTCATTCCGGGCATCGCCGAACTCGTCGAGCGGTCGGAGGAGCGCATCCGTTCCGGCATGATCGCCTATGACGCCCTGATGACGATCCGCGCCGACCGCGGCGAGGTCGCGCAGGACGTCAGCGACCGGTTCGAGGCGCACAGCAAGGATCTCGGTTATGCGCTGCTGCTGAAGCGCTATGTCGACGATCCGCGGGAGGCGACGGACGAGCAGATCGCACAGGCTGCCGACGACACCATTCCGACCGTCTGGCCGCTGTTCTGGGCCTTCCGCATCATGGTCGGCCTCGGCTTCTCCTTCATCGCGGTGATGGCCTATTTCTTCTACATGGCCTCGTTCAGGCGCATGCAGTTCCCACGCTGGTCGCTTTATTTCGGCGTGGCGATCATTCCCACGCCGTGGATCGCGGCCGAGCTGGGCTGGTTCGTCGCCGAGTTCGGGCGCCAGCCCTGGACCGTCGACGGCGTGTTGCCGACGGCGCTCTCTGTCTCGCATCTGAGCGTCGGGGATCTGCTGATCACGCTGGCGGGCTTCGTCACCTTCTACTCGGTGCTGTTCATCGTCGAGATGGGGCTGATGCTCAAATACATCCGCAAGGGGCCTTTCCAGGACGTCGAGGAAACCGACCGGTGGATGGCCCGCCACGAACATCGTCTGCGCACCCATGACGGCAACGTGCCGGGTGCGGTGCCAGCGGAGTAAGACCCATGATTTTGCATGATCTCATCAGCTTCGAACTTCTGCGCGTCATCTGGTGGCTGCTGCTCGGCGTCCTGCTGATCGGCTTCGCGCTGACCGACGGTTTCGACATGGGCGTCGGCGCGCTGCTGCCCTTCGTCGCCAAGACCGACAATGAACGCCGGGTCGTCATCAACACGGTCGGGCCGGTCTGGGAAGGCAACCAGGTCTGGTTCATCCTGGGCGGCGGCGCCATCTTCGCCGCCTGGCCGCCGCTCTATGCGGTCTCCTTCTCCGGCTTCTACCTGGCGATGTTCGCCGTGCTCGCGGCGCTCATCCTGCGGCCGGTCGGCTTCAAGTACCGCTCCAAGCGCGAAAGCGCCGCTTGGCGGTCCGGCTGGGACTGGGCGCTTTTCGTCGGCGGTGCGGTGCCGGCGCTGATCTTCGGCGTTGCGGTCGGCAATGTCCTGCAGGGCGTGCCGTTCCACCTCACCGAGGACCTGATGCCGATATATGACGGGACCTTCTACTGGAAGTTCCTCGCCCTGCTGAACCCGTTTGCGATCCTGGCCGGCCTGGTTTCCTTCGGCATGCTGCTGATGCATGGCGCTTCGTGGCTGACCGTGAAGACCGAAGGCGCGATCGCCGCACGCGCGCGCTCCATCGGCACGATCATGGGGCTGATCGCCATGGCCGGTTTCGCGCTGGCGGGAATCTGGCTGGCCTTCGGCGTCGACGGCTATGCGATCGTCGGCGCGGTCGTTGCCGACGGACCGTCCAATCCGCTGCATTCCGAGGTTTCCAGAGGAAGCAGCTGGCTGGCCGCCTATGGCGTCCGTCCATGGATCGCGATCGCTCCGGCGCTCGGTTTCCTCGGCATGGCGATGGCGATACGCGGCCTGCGCAGCGGCGGCGAGGTGTCGACGCTGCTGTGGTCGAAACTCGGCATCTTCGGCGTCATCTCGACGGTCGGGCTGACCATGTTCCCCTTCATCCTTCCGTCATCGGTCGATCCGAAATCGTCGCTGACGGTCTGGGACGCCTCGTCGTCGCATCTGACGCTCTTCGTCATGCTGGTCGCCACGGTCATCTTCATGCCGCTCATCCTTCTCTACACCGCCTGGGTCTACAAGGTGCTGTGGGGCAAGGTGACCGAGGATGACGTGACCTCCAACAGCGACAGCGTCTACTGAGAAAGGATTGATTCCATGTGGTATTTTGCCTGGCTTCTCGGCCTGCCCGTCGCGGCCCTTTTCGCAGTCGTCAACGCGATGTGGCTGGAAATGCAGCAGGACCGCCTGCTGACCGAGGACGATCCGGACGCCAAGTAGGCGGACGGCTTCAAAAGACCGGGGCGCCTTCTCGGGAAGGCGCCCCGGTTTTTTATTGCGCATCTTGGATGCGTCTTTATGCCCCATCCTCGGTCCCGAACAATATATCTAATAACATGAATATAAACGCACGCCGATAAATGGCGTGACCGACTACGCACCATGAAGGGAGGCATTTTCGCATGCTGGCCAATCGAAGACAGTTTTTGGGCCTTTCGGCCGCCGGCGCCGCAACGGCATTCACCGGCGCGCCCGCCCGCGCCGAAAAGACGAAAAGCAATGCGCGCATCGTCATCGTCGGAGCCGGCGCGGCGGGCACCGCGGCGGCCAACCGCCTTGCCGATCGCCTCGACGGCGCGAAGATCACCATCGTCGACGCGCGCAAGCAGCATCTATACCAACCCGGCTTCACCCTGATCGCCGCCGGGCTCAAGCCTGCCGGCTACTCGGTTTCGGCAACGTCGGACTGGTTGTCGCGGGATGTCGACTGGATTGAGGAAGCCGCAGCCGAGATCGATCCGGTGGGCAGGAAGGTCGTCACGACAAGCGGCAAGGCGGTCGAGTACGACTTCCTGATCGTCGCGGCCGGCATCAAGCTCGACTTCGACGCCATCGAGGGCATGTCGCTCGACCTGATCGGCAAGAACGGCTTCGGTTCGGTCTATGCGGGGCCGGATTACGCGGCGAAGACCTGGGCGGAGATGGATCGCTTCACCGAAACCGGCGGCGTCGGTCTGTTCACGCGGCCGGGCACCGAGATGAAATGCGCCGGCGCACCGCTGAAATACACCTTCCTGACGGATGATTACGCGCGCAAGAAAGGCACGCGCGGCAAGACCGAGATCGTCTACGCCGCGAACAACAAAACGCTGTTCGGCGTGCCGATCGTCAACGAGAAGGTGCGCATGCTGTTCGAGGATCGCGGTTTTGAGACCGTCCACGACCATGTCATGAAGGCGATCGATCCCGGCAAGAAAATCGCCACTTTCGCCACTCCGGAAGGCGACAAGGAGATCGGGTTCGATTTCACCAATATCATCCCGCCGATGCGGGCGCCGGACGTGATCCGCAACAGCCCGCTTCCATGGGCGGACAAGTGGACCGACCAGGGCTGGGTCGAGGTGGATCAATACACGATGCGTCACGGCCGTTTCCCGGACGTCTTCGCAGTCGGCGACGCCGCCGGTGTCCCGAAGGGCAAGACCGCGGCCAGCGTGAAATGGCAGGTGCCGGTCGCCGTCGACCAACTCGTCGCGCAGATCGAGGGCAGGGAGTCGACCGAGACCTATAATGGTTACACCTCGTGCCCGCTGATCACCCAGGTCGGCAAGGCGATGCTGATCGAGTTCGACTACAAGAACAATCTGACGCCATCCTTCCCCGGGATCATCGCTCCGCTCGAGGAGCTTTGGATATCCTGGCTGATGAAGGAAATCGCGCTCAAGCCGACCTACAACGCCATGCTGCGCGGCCGGGCCTAAAGGAGACATCATCATGAAAGACGTATCCATCGGCATGTTCATCGCCGTGTTCGAGGAGATTTTCGGCGCCGGACTTTTCTGGGGTATGGTCGCGGCGGCGGCCGCGATCCTGCTGGCGTTCCTCTATCTGATCCTGCGCGACCACAAGCTGGAAAGCCGCCGCTTCCTGCGCGCGGAACTGTGGGCGCCGTTCGGCGCGCTGGCGGCGATCCTGTTCGTGCAGTTCTGGACGAATTCCGGTTTCACCGACATTGGCGGGCCAATCGATGTCATCGTGCTGATCATGATCGGATTGGCGGGCGCGGTCGGCCTGACTATTCTCGCCTATGTGATCCCGGGCCTGCTGACCGGGAGGCGGAAGAGCGCCTGACGCCTCTTCGCGGAAGACATGAAAAAGCCCCGGGAAGATGTTCCCGGGGCTTTTTTGTTGCCGAGGCAGACAGGCGCTCAGCCTTCCTCATGTTCGCCGGGCGCGGAAATGTGCTTGGCGATATAGGCCGGTTCGCCCATGCGGCCGATCAGGTCGAGCTGCAGCTCAAGCCAGGACATGTGGCCTTCCTCGTCGAGGACGATCTTCTCGAAGAGGACACGAGAACCGATGTCGCCCGCTTCGGCCGCCTGTTTGGCCGCCTTCGTGTAGAACTCGATCGCTTCCTTCTCGTCGGCCAGATCGGTCTCGAACATGTCGGCGAGGGACTGGGCGCGTGCCGGTGGCTTGTCGAAACGCAGTTCGGGATCGCCCTTCAGGAACATGATGCGTTCGATATAGGCGTCTGAATGGCCAAGTTCCTCGGTCATTTCCTCGCGCATCTTGTCGGCGAGGCGATTGATGCCCCAATCGTCCAGGACATGGGCGTGAAGCTGGTATTGATGCGCGGCGCTCAACTCCATGCTCAGGGCTTTCTGCAGGTTCTTCAGTGTCTCTTCATGCGCCATGACGGCTTTCTCCTTAACGTTGAGTGGGGGTGGCCGCGAAACAGTTCTAGTTGAACGTGTTGAGCGGGATTTTCAAATAGGCGGTTCCATTTTCCTCGGCTTCGGGAAGCCGTCCGCCGCGGATGTTGACCTGCAATGCGGAGAGCATCAGCTTGGGCAATGGAAGCGTCGCGTCACGCTTGTCGCGCAGGGCGATATAGTCGCTCTCCGGCGTTGCGCCCTTCAGGTGGATGTTGCCGGTCTTGTGGTCGGCGACAGTTGCCTCGCATCGCTCTTCGCGGCCGTCCGGCGGGTAGTCGTGCCCGACGAACAGACGCGTTTCGTCGGGCAGCGACAGGATCGCCTGGAGGCTGCGGTAGAGTTCGCGCGAACTGCCGCCCGGAAAGTCGGCCCGGCTGGTGCCGCTGTCCGGCATCATCAGCGTGTCATGGACGAAGGCGGCATCGCCGGCGACATAGGTGATCGACGCCATGGTGTGACCGGGCGAGAACATCACCCGCACGGGTATCTTGCCGACCGCAAATTCCTCGCCGTCCACGAAGAGCCGGTCCCACTGGCTGCCGTCGGTCGGGAAGTCGCCGGGCAGATTGTAGATGTCTTTCCAGAGCTTCTGGACCTTGACGACATGCTCGCCGATCGCCGTGGGCGCGCCGAGCTTTTCCTTCAGATAGGGCGCGGCGGAGAAATGGTCGGCGTGCGGATGGGTGTCGAGGATCCAGACGATCTCGATGCCGGTTTCATCGACATAGCGCAGGATTGCGTCGGCGTTTTTCGTCGAGGTCGATGCGGAAAGCGGGTCATAGTCGAGCAGCGGATCGACGATGGCGCCCTGCATCGTATCGGGATCATGGAAGACATATTGCCAGCTGCCAGTCGGTTCGTCCCAGAATCCCCTCACGGTTGGTGAAACGGTCATATCCAGTTCCTTTTCTTCTTCTTGCGGGACAAACGCCCGGACCGCGATTGCGATCCGGGCCATTTTGTCGCGGGGGCCTCAGAGCGTCCTGGTCGAGAAGTACCAGTCCTTCGTGTCATAGCCTTCCGAGGCGCGCGCTTCCGCCGCGGCCACGGTGCCGGGCGTCGGCACGATGACGGGATCACCGGGCTTCCAGTTTTCCGGCATCGCGCATTTGTTCGCGTCGGCGGTCTGCAACGCCTCGACGAGACGGTAAATCTCGTCGACCGAGCGGCCGGCATTCATCGGGTAGTAGACCATGGCGCGCAGCACGCCGTTCGGATCGATGATGAATGTGGCGCGCACGGCGGCCGTGTCCGATGCGCCCGGCTGGATCATGCCATAGGCGTTGGCGACCTTCATGTTCAGGTCGGCGATGATCGGAAAGCCGATCTCGACGCCGAACTTTTCCTTGATCGAGAGCACCCAGGCGATGTGCGAGTAGTGGCTGTCGATCGACAGGCCGAGCAACTCGACGCCCTTGGCGCGGAAGTCGTCCTGGCGCTTGGCGAAGGCGATGAACTCGGTCGTGCAGACCGGCGTGAAGTCCGCCGGGTGCGAGAACAGGATCAGCCACTTGCCCTTATAATCGGCGAGCGTTTTCTCGCCATCCGTGGTCAGTGCCTTGAAGTCCGGAGCCGGCTCGTTCATCCGCGGCCCCTTGATTTCGATTGTGTCGGTCATTTGTCCGTTTCCTTCAATTTGCATTGCTTGCAGAACGGATATGGCGTGGCTTGAATAATTTTTGAAACGAATTAATTTTCTTATAGAAATCGATTTTTTGAATTATTATGCGATGATCCTGCCAAGCCTGCAACAGCTGCGTTTTCTGGTCGCGCTCGCCGACGAACTGCATTTCGGCCGCGCCGCGGAAACCTGCCACGTAACGCAATCGACGCTTTCCAACGGCATCAAGGAGCTGGAGGCGACACTGGGCGTCGCGCTTGCCGAACGGTCCAAGCGTTCGGTGCTGCTGACGCCGGTCGGCGAGGAGATCGCCGATCGCGCGAGGCGCTTGCTGGCCGACGCGACCGATCTCGTCGATGCTGCGAAGCGGCATTCCGGCACATTGCGGGGCGACCTGCGATTGGGCGCGATCCCGACCGTCGGGCCGTTTCTGGCGCCGAAGCTGATGCCGCTTGTGCGAGAGGCCTTTCCGGAATTGCGCGTCTATTTTCGCGAGGAACTGACGGAATCCCTGATCGCGGGGCTGAAGGCGGGGCGGCTGGATGCGATCCTCTTCGCCCTGCCGTTCGATCATGAGGGGCTGGAGACGATCGAGCTCTTCGAAGACGACTACCAACTCGCGACGCCTCTCGACCACAGGCTGGCTAACCTCGAGGCGGCGTCCGGCAACGACCTCTCCGGAGAAAAGCTGCTGCTGCTGGAGAAAGGGCACTGCCTGCAGCGCCATGCCCTGTCGGCCTATCCCGATGCCCATGCGACGCCGGATGACAGTTTTGCCGCGACAAGCCTCGTCACGCTCGTTTCAATGGTGTCGGAAGGGCTGGGCATGACGCTGTTGCCGCAATTGGCGATTGACGCCGACGTGACGCGTGGCGCAAGGCTCGCGCTGATCCCGCTGACCGGCGCCTGTCCACGCCGGATCGTGCTCGCATGGCGGAAGACGTCCGCGCGATCGAAGGATTTCGCAGTGCTGGCGGAAATCATGCGCGCGGCGCGCCGCGACCTGTCCGCATGAGACCGGACATCATGCCGCACCGGGTGCGGCAATAAGGTGCATCCAGGATTGCGCTTTGTCAAAGCCGCAGCCGCCAGCCGTTCCTAGTCTGTCGCCGAGACTGGCGAGAGGAGAAACCGGATGCGGCGAAACAGGTATGTGCCGGCAATTGTCGTGGCGGCTCTGTTGCTGGGCGTTTTACCGCGTCTTGCGCAGGCCGAGGACGGGGCGGCCGTAACGGCCAAATCGAACAGCACGGCAGACCATTCGACGTTTGAAATCCTCAAGAAGCCATTCGCCTCCGGTCCCGAGGTCACCGCGGCCTGCCTGACCTGCCACACCGAGGCTGCGAAGCAGGTGCAGAACTCGATCCACTGGACTTGGGACTACATCAATCCGGCGACCGGCCAGGAACTCGGCAAGGCGCATGTGATCAATGCCTTCTGCGGCAATGTCGCCTCCAACGAACCGCGTTGCACCAGCTGTCACGCCGGTTATGGCTGGGAGTCGATGGCCGACGGACCGCCAAAGGAACAAAGCGCCGTCGACTGTCTCGTCTGCCACGACCAGTCCGGCAATTACGCGAAGCTCGACAATGCCGCCGGTCACCCGCCGCTTTCGCCGGTGCGCGACGGCGCCAAGACGATCACCGGCGCCGCGGCGAAACCGGTCGACCTTAATCTCGCGGCGCAAAGCGTCGGCATGCCGGCGCGCGAGAATTGCGGCCAGTGCCATTTCTACGGCGGCGGCGGCGACAATGTGAAACATGGCGACCTGTCATCGGTTCTCTACGACCCCGACCGGTCGGTCGACGTGCATATGTCGAAGGACGGGGCAAACCTCGTTTGCTCCGACTGCCATGTGACCAACCATCACGAATGGGCCGGCAGCCGCTACAATGTCGCGGCACATGACACAGCCGGCCTTGGCAGACCCGGCGAGCGGCGCGATGTCGCTACCTGCGAATCCTGCCACGGCACGGAGCCCCACGAGGCGGTCTCGCTGATCGGGATGAAGCTCAACGACCATATCGACAAGGTGGCCTGCCAAACGTGCCACATTCCCGAATTCGCACGCGGCGGGGTTGCGACGAAGACCGTCTGGGACTGGTCGACAGCCGGCAAGCTCAAGGACGGCAAGCCTTACGGCGAGGACGACTTCGTGCAGAGCGACGGCAAGCATCTGCACACCTACCTGTCGACCAAGGGCGATTTCGAGTGGGGCGAGGATGTGATTCCCTTCTACGCCTGGTTCGACGGTCAGGTGGAATACACGACCGGCGACCAGACGATCGATCCGACCGAAGTGGTCGACATAAACCGCATTTCCGGATCGGCGGGCGACGGCAAGTCGCGCATTTGGCCGTTCAAGCGCATGGAAGGCCGGCAGGCCTATGACAGCCAACTGAACAAGCTCGTCTACAACCATGTGTACGGGCCCGAGACCGACACCGCTTTCTGGTCGAATTTCGATTGGTCGAAGTCGATCCAGGCGGCGATGGACTATGTCGGCGAACCCTATTCGGGCGAGTTCGATTTCGTCGACACGCATATGTACTGGCCGATCACCCACATGGTGGCGCCGAAGGAAGGCGCGCTCGATTGCGAGGCGTGCCATGCAAAGGACGGCCGGCTGGCCGATCTCGCCGGCTTCTACATGCCGGGGCGCGATCCCGGCGGGCCGGTGGACAAGATCGGTCTGGCGATCCTGATCGCGGCGCTCGCCGGGGTCGCGGGACACGGCCTCCTGAGGATCGTGATGCGTCGGGGAGGGCAAGCATGATGACCGAACGTCTCGTCAAGGTTTATCCCGCATTCGAACGGTTCTGGCACTGGTCGCAGGTTTTGCTGATCCTCGTGCTGCTCTTCACCGGGCTGGGGCTGCACGGCCTTCACGGGCTCCTCCCATTCGGGCCGGCCGTGATGCTGCACACGATAGCCGCCCTGGCGCTGGTCGTGCTGTGGATCTTCGCGATCTTCTGGCACCTGACCACCGGCACTTGGCGGCACTACGTGCCGACGACGCATGGCCTGTTCAAGGTGGCGCGCTTCTATGCCTTCGATATCTTCAGGGGCGCGCATCACCCCTATCGCAAGGCCTATTGGCGCAAGCACAATCCGCTGCAGGCACTGACCTATCTGGCGCTGAAGCTGTTCCTGTTCCCGGCCATCTGGGTCACCGGCATCGCCTATCTGACCTATAATTTCTGGGAACATCAGCCGAACGCGTCGCTGATCTTCGAGATTGTCGCCAATCTGCATGTTCTGGTCGCCTATCTGATCGCGACCTTCGTGATTGTTCACGTCTATCTGCTGACCGCGGGGCACTCGTTCGTTGAGCATGTGAAACCGATGATCACCGGTTTCGACACGGTCGACCTCACTCCGGAGGAGGAGGCCTATCTGGCCGCGGACGAACCGCGGCGGCTGAAGCGGTAAGCGGCGGCCTCAGCCTTTCGCGAGCAGGGCCTCGATCTCGTCTCGTCGCGGCATCGAGGCCGCGGTGCCCGGTCGGGTGACGGAGATCGCCGCGGTGGCGCAGCCGAAGCGCACCGCATCGGCCGGCGCCATGCCGCGGGTGAGCGCGGCTGCAAAGCCGCCATTGAAGGCGTCGCCCGCGCCGGTCGTCTCGCGCACGGGGCCGGCATTGAAGACGGGGACATGTACGGAGGTTTCGCCGTCATGGAAGAGCGCGCCGTTTTCTCCCAGCGTCAGGATCGCTGCGCCTGCGCCGTTGGCGATCAGCCGGTCGGCGGCGCGGCGCGCGTCGTCGAGCGTCCGGACGGGGATTCCGGTCAGTCCCTCGGCCTCATGCTCGTTCGGCGTGACATAATCGCATAGCGACAGCATCCCGTCGGGGAGATCGGCCGCGGGCGCGGTGTTGAGGATCGTGGTGACGCCCGCGCCGCGTGCGATTTCCAGGGCGCGCATGGCCGCATCCATGGGCTGTTCGAGCTGCGTCATGAAGACGGAGGCGTTCTCAATCTCGTTTCGCCAGCCCTCGATGTCGCCGGGCGCAATCGTCCCCGCGACGCCGGGACAGATGATAATCGCATTGTTGCCGGTCGCTTCCTCCAGGAAGATGAAGGCCGAGCCGGTCGGCTGGTCGTCGTGTTGGGTGACGGCGGGCGTCACGCCGGCTTCCTCCCAGATATGGAAGGCCATGTCGGCGAAAGTGTCGCGGCCAAGCTTGGTGAGGAAACGGGTTTGCGCCCCGGCGCGAGCGGCGGCGACCGCCTGGTTCGACCCCTTGCCGCCGGGGCCGAGCGCGAAACTGTTGCCTAGCAGGGTTTCGCCGATTTTGGGCATGCGGTCGGCGCGATAGGCGGCGTCGGCGACGAAGACGCCCAGGATGACAATCGGACCCGTCATGCATTCCTCCCGTTTGGCCAGGCCGATCGGCGAGGCCCGGAAACGCTGTAGGGCGCGCACGAAGGCATCGCAAGTGCGGGATGCCGGGATGCTCCTTCGATCGCGTCGTATTGTCTAAAATTTAGGCTTTCGCGGCCGTTGCACATATGATTTGCTGCACTGCGAAATCTTGCCGCGCCGGAACGCGGCGCAACGATGACGGGGCGGGAAACATATGCGGCTTTGGATCAGGAATCCGCTGGCCATCCTGGCGGAGAATGCCGGAGGCGGTCTTGTCGTTGAGGGCAGTCGTATCGTCGAACTGGTTCCCGCCGGAAAGCAGCCGTCCCAACCTGTCGACCAGATCTTCGACGCCAGCCGGCACGTCATCCTGCCGGGCCTGATCAACACGCATCATCATTTCTTCCAGACGCTCAGCCGGGTGCATCCGCAGGCCTACAACAAGGAACTGTTTCCCTGGCTGGTCTCGCTCTATCCGATCTGGGGGCGGCTGAACCGCGACATGTTCCGCGTTGGCGCGCGGCTGGCGCTGGCGGAATTGCTGCTCTCGGGCTGCACAACCGCGATGGACCATAACTATATGGTCTTCAAGGGCTTGGAGGACGCAACCGATATCGAGGTCGAGGAAGCGCGCCGGCTCGGCATCCGCGCGACGGTGACGCGCGGATCGCTTTCGCTCTCCGAAAAGGACGGCGCCATCCCGCCGGACCATATCGTCCAGGACGAGGACACGATCCTGGCGGACAGCGAACGGGTGCTGCAGGCCTTTCACGACACGTCCGATGGCGCGATGACGCAAATCGCGCTTGCGCCCTGTGCGCCGTTCAACGTCTCGCGCGGCGTGATGAAGGCGAGCGTGGAGCTCGCGGAGAAATATGATTGCCGCCTGCACACGCATCTCGCCGAGACCGAGGACGAGGAAGAGTTCTGCAAGGCCACCTTCGGATACCGGCCCATAGACTGGCTGGAGGATTGCGGCTGGTTGCAGCCGCGCGTCTGGCTTGCCCATGGCATTCATTTCACCGCGGACGACTGCACGAAACTCGGACGGCATGGCGTCGGCGTCTGCCATTGTGCGACGTCGAACGCGGTGCTCGCCTCCGGTTTCTGTCCGACGCTGGAACTGGAAGCGGCCGGCAGCCCGGTCGGTCTCGGCGTCGACGGCTCGGCCTCCAATGACGGTTCGAACCTCATGGAGGAGGTGCGCCACGCGCTGATGGTCAACCGGCTTGGCTACAAATCGGCGGACCGCGTGACGCATCGCGACGCGTTGCGCTGGGCGACGAAAGGCTCGGCGCGTTGCCTCGGCCGCGACGACATCGGCGAGATCGCGGTCGGCAAGCAGGCCGACCTCGCGATGTTCACGCTCGACGAAATGCGGTTTTCCGGCAATCACGACCCGATCGCCGCGCTTGTCCATTGCGGCGCGACACGCGCCGACCGCGTCATGGTCGCCGGCGAATGGCGTGTCATCGACGGCGCAATTCCGGGCCTCGATGTACCGGCCCTGATCGCTGAACATTCCAACGCAGCACGTATTTTCGACTGAGGTGTCTCCATGAGTGAAACCGCTATTCCCGTTATCGACCTGAAGCCTCTCTTCACGGGCGGAGAGGAGGGCCGGAAGGCTGTCGCCGGACAGATCGGCGAGGCCTGCCGGGGCATCGGTTTTTTCTACGTGACCGGCCATGGCGTGCCGACCGAACTGCGCGACGACGTGTTCGACGTCGCGGCGCGGTTTTTCTCCGCACCGGAGGAGGAGAAGGCCAAGGCGGCGTTTTCTGTTGCTTCCGGCAATCGCGGCTTTATCCCCATGAAGGGCGAGTCGCTCGACCCGACCAAGGCGCCGGACTTGAAGGAAGCCTTCAATATCGGTCTGGAGCTGGCCCCGGACGATCCGGAGATCGTCAACGAGACCAAGTTCCGCGCGCTGAACAGATGGCCGGAGATGGCCGGCTTCCGCGAGACGATGCTCGCCTATTACAACGCCGTCTGGAAACTCGGCTGCAAGCTGCACGAGGCCTTTGCGACGGATCTGGGGATCGAGACGGACTTCTTCGACGACAAGCTCGATCGTCCGCTCGCGACGTTACGCTTGCTGCATTATCCCGAGCGTCCGGACATGCTGGACGAGGAAGGGCAACTCGGGGCGGGCGAGCATACGGATTATGGCTGCGTGACGCTGCTGGCCACCGACGAGGTCGGCGGGCTCGAGGTCCGCACCCGCGACGGCCGCTGGCTCGCGGCACCGTTCATTCCGGGCTCCTATGTCTGCAATATCGGCGATTGCCTGATGCGCTGGACCAACGACACTTATGTGTCGACCCCGCACCGGGTCGTCAGCCCGCCCGGCCGCGAGCGCTATTCCATCGCCTTTTTCCTCGATCCCAATCCGGAAGCGATGGTCGAATGCCTGCCGGGCTGCGCCACGGATGACAATCCCGCGAAGTATCCTCCGATCCGCGGCGATGACTATCTGATGAGCCGGCTGAACCCGACTTATGAGAAAAGCGGCCTCATGTAGGCCGCCACTGCTTCAGCGGTGCCGAAACACGCATTTCAGAATTGTATGCCGAGCGCGCTTTTGTGCCTATTTTTTACGCAATAGAAATTTTGTAGTCATTTTTTAGGCGATTAATCTCGCGTTGTATACGCGGCCGCCCTCTTCCACCTCAGGTGCGGATTCCGTTTTCGCAAATGAAAACAAGCGCTTGGATGTCAGTTCTGATTTTTCCCGAGTCTGGCACATGGTTTGCTTCGATGTTTTCAGGAGGCGCCGCACGATGCGTCGTCCAGCAGGGAAAGCGAAAACAGGAGCCGGAACATGTCAATTCACGGGGTTTCAAGACGTACATTGCTGAAGGCGGGCGCAGCCGGCCTGGCTTCCACCGCGCTGCCGCTCGGAGCCATTCGGTCGGCCCAGGCGGCGGACGTCATCGTCGGGGCGGTCTATGTCGGTCCGCGCGACGATTTCGGATGGAACCAGGCGCACGCTGTCGCCATGGAGATACTCAAGGGCGTCGATAATGTGGAGGTTATCGAGGAAGAGAACGTTCCCGAGACCGACGCCGTCGCCAAATCCATGGAGTCGATGATCAATCTCGACGGGGCCAACCTGATCCTGGCGACGTCGTTCGGATACTACAAACCGTTCGTCCTCGACCTGGCCAAGAAATATCCCGATGTGCAGTTCCGCCATGCGGCGCCGCTTTGGAACGCCGATACCGATCCGAAGAACGCAGGCAGCTATTTCTGCTATCTGAACCAGGCGCATTACGTGGACGGCGTTGCCGCCGGCCTTTCGACGACAACCAACAAGATCGGCTTCGTCGCCGCAAAGCCGATCCCCTCGGTTCTCTCCAACATCAACTCGGTTCTGCTCGGTGCGCGCAGCGTCAATCCGGAAGCGACGGTTCAGGTGATCTTCACCGGCGAATGGTCGATGCCGGTGCGCGAGGCTGAAGCCGCGAACGCGCTCGCCGATGCGGGCTGCGATGTCCTGACCTGCCATGTCGACGGGCCGAAAGTCGTCATCGAGACGGCCGAAGCGCGCGGCGTGAAGAGCTGCGGCCACAACGCCTCGCAGGCGCCGCTTGCGCCGAAGGGCTTCATCACAGGCGCGGAATACAAGTGGGAAACCATCTACACCATGTATGCCGATATGCTGGCTGCAGGCGAGGAACTGCCGAATTTCGTCGCCGGCGGCTACCACAACGACATGGTGCGCAACACGGCCTACGGCGCCGGCGCGACACCGGAAGCCATCAAGGCCGCCGACGCGGCCATCGAGGGTCTCAAGGCCGAGAAGCCGATCTATGTCGGCCCCCTCAAGGACAACAAGGGCAATGTCGTCATCGACAAGACCTACGACAACTACGATCCGGTCCTCGACGGCATGAACTACCTGCTGGAAGGCGTTTCCGGCTCGATCACCTGATCGCACCATGCGCTCCGGGGCGGCTCCGGCCGCCCCTCCCTATCCCCTTTCCGGCGGCAGGCAGATGACGGCTGTTACGACAGATACCCCGGTTCGTTTGACCGACAGCACGAAATTTCGCGCGTGGGCGGAGGCGGTTGCCATTCCCGTCGGCGCGCTTGTCGTTTCTGCGTTGATCTTCTCGATATTCCTGATCTTCCTCGGCAAGTCGCCGGTCGACTATTTCCAGTTGCTCTGGAAGGGGGGATTCGGAACCTCCTTCTCGATCCAGAACACGCTGCAGCGCGCCGCTCCGCTGATCCTCTGCGGCCTCGCTTTTGCAATCCCGGCCCAGATCGGCCTGACCATGATCGGCGCAGAAGGGGCCCTCGTGCTGGGCGGCTTTTCCGCCGCGGCCATCGCCATCCCGCTGGTTACCGGCGGGGTGCCGGTCGTTCTGGCCATGCCGATCATGGCGCTCTGCGCCATGGCGGTCGGCGGGGCATGGATCGCCATCGTCGGCTGGCTGCGCCATGCGCGTGGGGTCAACGAGACGATCTCCTCGCTGCTGATGACCTATATCGCCATTGCGATCATGAATTTCTTCGTCGAGGGCGCTCTGCGCGATCCGGGCTCGGCCAACAAGCCGTCGACCATGCCGATCGGCAAGGATTACATGGTCGGCTACATCCCCGGCACCGACATCCACTGGGGTCTGGTCGCGGGCATCGTGCTCGCGATCGCCCTGCAGATCCTGATGACGCGAACCACTTTCGGATTCGCCGCGCGGGTCACAGGTGGCAATGCCCGCGCCGCGCTGGCGCAAGGCCTGCCTGTCGGGCGGCTGATGGTCGCCTGCACGGCGATCGCCGGCGCCTGCGCCGGGTTGGCGGGCTATTACGAGGTCGCGGCGATCCACGGTCAGGCGAATGCCTCGCTCGTCGCCGGGTACGGTTTCACCGGCATCCTGATTTCCTTCCTCGCGCGGCATAATCCGATCATGATCCTGCCGGTCGCGGTGATGTTCGGCGCGATCGAGGCGTCCGGCGGCCTGATCCAGCGCCGCATGGACATGCCGGACGCCACGGCGCTGGTGCTGCAGGGCATCATTTTCGTGGTGCTGCTTACCAGCGAGACGCTCTACGGGCGGTTCGCCATCTTCCAGCAGAAGGCCGGGGCGGAACGGACATGAATGACGGTATTCTGGCCACCATCCTGATCTCGATGCTCGGCGGCGCGATCCGCGTCTCGACACCCTTCATGTTCGTCGCGCTCGGCGAGACGCTGACCGAGAAATCCGGCCGTATCAATCTGGGGCTGGAGGGCAATCTCGTGCTTGGCGCGATGGTCGCCTACGCGGTCTCCTATCACACCGGCAATCCCTGGATCGGGGTCATTGCGGCCGGTTTCGCGGGCGTCTTTCTCGGGTCGATGCATGGCATCATCTGCTCGCTGCCGCGGGTCAACGACATCGCGGTCGGCATTGCGATGATGTCGTTCGGCACCGGCATCGCCTTCTTCTTCGGCAAGCCCTACATCCAGCCATCGGCGCCGCGGCTCGAATCGCTGCCGCTCGGCAATTGGAGCGAAAGTTCGTCTCTCCGGCAGGCGCTGGATATCAATCCGCTCTTCTTCGTCGGCATAGTGGTGGCCATCGTGATGTGGTGGGCGCTCGCCAATTCGCGGTGGGGGCTGATCGTGCGCATGACCGGCGACAGCGAGCCGGCGGCGCGCGCCATGGGCGTGCAACCCTATCAGGTCCGCATCGCCGCGACGGCGGCCGGCGGTTTCCTCGCCGGGGTCGGCGGGGCGTTTCTGTCGCTCTCCTATCCGGGCAGCTGGAACGAGGGCCTGTCTTCAGGACAGGGGCTGATGGCGGTCGCGCTGGTCATCTTCGCGCGCTGGAACCCGCTGCGCTGTATCATCGCGGCGCTGCTTTTCGGCGCGGCCGGCGCGATCGGGCCGGCGCTGCAATCCGTCGGCATCAGCCAGGGCTACTACTTCTTCAACGCCGCGCCCTACATCCTGACGCTTTTCATCATGATCGCATCGGCGCGGTCATCTTCCTCGGCGCGCGAGGCGCCGGGCGAATTGTCGATCACAAAATAACAGGAGACCGGATCGTGAGCGCTCTCGGCGGATTGAACAAGACACCCAACGGCGTGGTCATCGGGCTCGTGCAGCTGCAGTTGCCGGTCGTGGAGACGCCGGCCGATCTTGCGGCCCAGACCGAAAAGATCGTCGTCATGGTCGGCAAGGCGCGCCGGAACATGGGCACGATGGATCTCGTCGTTTTCCCGGAATATTCGCTGCACGGCCTGTCGATGGACATCAATCCGGAGATCATGTGCTCGATCGACGGGCCGGAGGTCGCCGCCTTCAAGCAGGCCTGCAAGGACAATGCGATCTGGGGCTGTTTCTCCATCATGGAGCGCAATCCCGGCGGCATGCCGTATAATTCCGGCATCGTCATCGACGATCAGGGCGAACTGAAACTCTATTACCGCAAGCTGCATCCCTGGGTGCCGGTCGAGCCTTGGGAGCCGGGCGATCTCGGCATACCGGTGATCGACGGGCCGAAAGGCTGCAAGCTGGCGCTGATCATCTGCCATGACGGGATGTTCCCCGAGATGGCGCGGGAATGCGCCTACAAGGGCGCCGAGATCATGCTGCGCACGGCTGGCTATACCGCGCCGATCCGCGAGAGCTGGCGCTTCACCAACCAGGCGAATGCGTTCCAGAACCTCATGGTGACGGCCAATGTGTGCATGTGCGGCTCGGACGGCACCTTCGATTCCATGGGCGAGGGGATGATCGTCAATTTCGACGGCACGGTCATCGCGCACGGCACCACCGGCCGCGCGGACGAGATCATCACAGCCGAGGTGCGGCCAGATCTGGTGCGCGAGGCGCGCAAATACTGGTCGGTCGAAAACAACATCTACCAGTTCGGCCATCGCGGTTATGTCGCGGTGAAGGGCGGCGCGCAGGACTGCCCCTACACCTTCATGCAGGACATGGTGGCCGGGACATACAAGCTGCCATGGGAGGACGAGGTGGTCTACACGGACGGCACATCCTGCGGTTTCCCGAAGCCCGAACGCCTGTTTGGCGAAAAGGCGCGCGAGGCGGCGGAGTAGCTCCATGGACAAGCTCGGCGACGAACGGATCGAAGCGGCCCTGGTGGCCAACGCCCGCACGGTGGATGCCGATCCCTATCCCTGGCCGTTCGACGGCGATCTGCGGCCGGAGAACACCGCCATCGTGGTAATCGACATGCAGACCGACTTCTGCGCGCCGGGCGGCTATGTCGACTCGATGGGCTACGACCTCTCCCTGACGCGGGCTCCGATCGAACCGATCGCGAAACTGCTCGAGGCGGTGCGGGTGAAGGGCTTCACGGTCATTCATACGCGCGAGGGGCACAAGCCGGATCTCTCGGACCTGCCGGCCAACAAGCGCTGGCGCTCGCAGCGCATCGGCGCGGGCATCGGCGACCAGGGCCCTTGCGGGCGTATCCTGGTGCGCGGCGAGCCCGGCTGGGAGATCATCCCGGAACTGCAGCCGGTGGCCGGCGAGCCGATCATCGACAAGCCGGGCAAGGGGTCGTTCCTCGCCACCGATTTCGATCTCGTCCTGCAAACCAAGGGTATCCGCAACATCGTGCTGACAGGCGTGACCACCGATGTCTGCGTCCACACGACGATGCGCGACGCGAATGACCGCGGCTATGAGTGCC
Organism: Ahrensia sp.; assembly: GCA_002698425.1. The sequence continues at coordinate 19,477 of NZXU01000033.1, forward strand.
TGCTGCTCTCGGACTGCACGGCGGCGACGAAATATGAAAACCATCTCGCCGCGCTCGACATGATCAAGATGCAGGGCGGCGTCTTCGGCGCGGTCGCGACGAGCGAGCAGTTCATCGAAGTCGTGGAGACGCTGTGATGGATACCGCGGTTCTTGCCCCCGAAGCGCCGGCGAAAGCGAAGCGCGCCATCGGTATCGAGACGGTCGGCATGTCGAAAATCTTCGGCTCGCTGGTGGCGCTGGACGACGTATCGATCAAGGTGAAGCCCGGCGAGTTCCATGCGCTTCTCGGGGAAAACGGCGCCGGCAAGTCGACGCTGGTCAAGTGCATCATGGGCTTTTACCAGCCCACCCACGGACAATTGGTGATCAACGGCCACGAGACGCCGATCCGCCATCCGCAGGATGCGCGCGCGGCCGGGATCGGCATGGTCTACCAGCATTTCACGCTGGTGCCCTGCCTGACGGCGGCCGAGAACATGGTGATCTCCAGGGCCAACGTGCCGGCGGTGATCGACTGGAAGAAGGAGATCGGCGAGCTCGAGGCTTTCATGGATCGCATGCCGTTCCGCGTGCCGCTGACCGAACCGGTGGCGACCTTGTCCGCGGGCGAGAAGCAGAAGCTCGAAATCCTCAAGCAGCTCTATCTCGACCAGCATTTCCTGATCCTCGACGAGCCGACTTCGGTGCTGACGCCGGGCGAGGCGGACGAGGTGCTCGGCCTGCTGCACGACATGGCGCGGGCCGGCGATATCACCGTGCTGATGATCACCCACAAGTTCCGCGAGGTGACGGCGTTCACCGATAATGTCTCGGTGCTCAGGCGCGGCCAATATGCCGGCGGCGGCAAGGTCGGCGACTTGTCGACCGCCGAGATGTCGCGGATGATGATCGGCGAGGCCGAGATCCGCAAAAGCGCCGAACGTATCGCCGATGTCGAGAGTTCGGTGGAACTCGAGCTGGCCGGCATCGTCGTCAAGGACGAAGAGGGCATGGCGGCTGTCGACGGGCTCAATCTCAAGATCGGGGGCGGCGAGATCGTCGGCATTGCCGGCGTGTCCGGCAACGGCCAGTCCGAACTGGTCGAGGCCCTGTCTGGGCAGCGGCCGATCGACAATGGCGGCGTGTTCATCAATGGCAAGGAATTCGACTGTTCCCGGTCGGGCTACGATCTCTTCAAGGTGTTCGGCTTGCCGGAAGAGCCGTTGCGCAACGCCGCCGTGCCGCGCATGAGCGTCGCCGAGAACATTGCGTTCCGCACCTTCGACAAGGCGCCGGAAGCCAATCTGGGATGGTGGCTGAAGCCCGCCGTGATGAAGAGCCGCGCGGCCGGGCTGATCGAACGCTACCGTGTGAAAACCCCCTCGACGGATACGCCCATCGAGAACCTGTCGGGCGGCAATGTGCAGCGGGCGATCCTGGCGCGTGAACTCTCCCACGACGTGAAAGTCCTGATCGTCGCCAATCCCTGTTTCGGGCTGGATTTCGCCTCCGTCGCCGAGATCCGGGCGCAGATCATCGACCAGCGCAACAATGGCGCGGCGGTTTTGCTGGTTTCCGAGGATCTCGACGAAATCCTCGAACTGTCGGATCGCGTCGCGGTCATTTCGGAAGGCAAGATCACCTATGTTTCGCCGATCGGCGAGACGGACCGCAACACGATCGGTACTTACATGGCGGGGCATTGAGATGGTGAGCGTCAAGGCAAGGCCTTACGACTACGCGCTGGAGCCCGGCAAGACCGCGCTGGTCGTCATCGACATGCAGCGCGATTTCATCGAGCGCGGCGGCTTCGGCGACGCGCTGGGCAACGACGTATCGCGGCTCGAGGCGATCATCCCGGCGACGGCGAAGCTGATCGGACTGTTCCGGGAGAGGGGCTGGCCGATCGTGCACACGCGCGAGGCGCACAAGCCGGATCTCTCCGATTGCCCGCCGTCGAAGATCTGCCGGGGCAGCGCATCGGTGCGGATCGGCGAGGAAGGCCCGATGGGCCGGCTTCTGGTGACCGGAGAGCCCGGCAACCAGATCGTGCCGGAACTGGCGGCGCAGGACGGCGAGATCGTCGTGGACAAGCCGGGCAAGGGCATGTTCTGGGCGACCCGTCTGCATGAACGGCTGCAGGGGCTCGGCATCACCCATCTCGTTTTTGCCGGGGTGACGACGGAGGTCTGCGTGCAGACATCGATGCGCGAAGCGAATGATCGCGGCTATGAATGCCTCCTTATCGATGAGGCGACGGAGAGCTATTTTCCCGAGTTCAAGGCGTCGACAATCGAGATGATCGTGGCGCAGGGCGGCATCGTCGGCTGGGTCGCCTCGCTGGACGATCTCGCCTTGGCGCTGGAAGGCGTGGAGGCGGCGGCGTGATCGGCGAGGCATTCGACGCCGGGAAACTGATCGACTCGATGGCCGAGTTCCTTGGTCTGCCGGTCGAGGAGGAATACCGGCCGGGGATCGCCGGGCACCTCGTCGTCGCGCATCGCATTGCCCAGGATGTCCTGGCCTTCGAGACATCCGACGAGACCGAACCGGCGCCGGTCTTCGAACCATGAATCCGCTGACAGACATGACTGGCGCGCAAATCGCCGCAGCGGTGAAGGCTGGCAAGCTGAAGGCGTGGAGCGTCACGGAAGCTGCGCTGGCGCGGACCGAAAAGCTGAATCCTGTCCTGAACGGCTTCACTTCGATCACCTCTCAACGCGCGCTCGCAAAGGCCGACGCGGTGGACGCCGATATCGCGGCGGGTCGCGATCCGGGGCCACTTGCCGGTGTGCCTTTCGCGGTCAAGAACCTGTTCGACGTCAAGGGCCTGCCGACGCTGGCTGGCTCGAAGATCAACCGCGATTTGCCGCCGGCCGGGGACGACGCGGCCTTGGTGAAGCGGATGGAGGCGGCCGGCGCGGTGCTGACAGGCGCCCTCAATATGGGCGAATATGCTTATGATTTTACAGGGCAAAACGCCCATGACGGCGCCTCGCGCAATCCGCATGATCCGGAACACATGTCCGGCGGTTCGTCGGGCGGATCGGGAACGGCGACGGCCGCCGGCATGGCGTCGATCACGCTCGGATCGGACACCAATGGCTCGATCCGCGTGCCGTCCTCGTTCTGCGGCCTGTTCGGCCTGAAGCCGACCTATGGCCGGCTATCGCGTGCAGGGACCTTTCCCTTCGTCTCCAGCCTCGACCATCTCGGGCCGATCGCGCGATCGACGGCGGATCTGGCGCTCGCCTATGACGCCATGCAGGGGCCTGACCCGGACGATCCGGGTTGCGCCGGCCGGCCGGCCGAGCCGACGTTGGTGGAGCTTGGCAGGGGCATCGGCGGGCTGAGGATCGCAAGGGCCGGCGGGTATTTCGCGCGCGGCGCCATGCCGGAGGCATTCGAGGCGGTCGACCGGATCGCCAGGGCTGTCGGTACGGACATGATCGTGGACATTCCCGACGCGAAGGCGGCCCGCGGCGCGGCCTACCTGATCACGATGGCGGAGGGCGCGTCGCTGCATCTGGACCGGTTGAAGACCCGCCACGCCGACTACGATCCCGATGTGCGCGACCGGCTGATCGCCGGCGCGATGATCCCGGGCGCTTGGGTGACGAAGGCGCAGAAACTGCGCCGCGTCTATCATGACGCGGTGTTGAAGCTGTTCGAGACGGTCGACGTGATCCTCGCTCCGGCGACGCCGTGCCGGGCCCCGCGGATCGGGCAGCAGACCATGGTGCTCGACGGCGTCGAGATGCCGGTGCGGCCGAATATCGGGATATTCACGCAGCCGATCTCCTTCATCGGCCTTCCGGTCGTTTCCGTGCCGGTCTGGACTGAAGGCGAGGCGCTGCCGATCGGCGTGCAACTGATTGCCGCGCCATGGCGCGAGGACTTTGTCCTGCGGCTGGCGCATCATCTGGAGACGGCAGGCGTGGTGTCCGCGCCTGTCGCAAACGTGCAGGAGAAGTGACGATGGAAAAGGCCGGACGCTGGGCAGGACGCAACACGAACAAGGATGCGCTGCGCAGCCGAATCTGGGAGACGCTCGATTCCGGCGGCATGGCGATGGGGCCGACATGGAGCCACATCCCGAATTTCATCGGCGCGGATCAGGCGGCCTGGCACCTGGCCCAGACCGACGCGTGGAAGCGCGCCAAGGTGGTCAAGTGCAATCCCGACCCGCCGCAAATCCCGGTTCGCCTGCGCGCGCTCTACGAGGGCAAGATGCTCTATGCGCCTGTGCCCTATCTCACCAAGGAGTTCCCCTATCTGAAAATCGATCCCGTCAAGCTGCAGGAAAAGGGTATTTCCTTCGAACTGGCGGCGACTTCGGGCGGCTATCTGATGTATGGCGAGAGGGTCGATTTCGAGGATGTCGAGCCGCTCGATTTCTGCGTCGTCGGCTCGGTCGGGGTCAGCCGCACTGGCGGCCGAACCGGCAAGGGCGCGGGCTTCGCGGACCTGGAGACGGGCATCTTCCGTGAGCTTGGCATCATCGGGCCGGACACGCCGATGGCGACGACGATCCATTCCTCGCAACTGGTCGGCGACGACGAAATCTTTATGATGGCGCATGATTCTCCGCTCGATTTCGTGGCGACCGAAGAGGAACTGATCGTGACCAACAATTCGATGCCGCGGCCGAAGGGCGTCGCCTGGGAGTTCGTCCAGGAAGACCAGTTCGAGACCATCCCGTTCCTGAAATCACTGCGCGACAGGATGGAGACGCGATAGTCGATGGTCGTCAACGATCCCGAGACGCTGGCCGAGGTCGAGGCCGTTTTCGAGCGCTATGAAACGGCGCTGGTGACCAACGATGTCGAGACGCTGGACGAGTTATTCTGGCAGGACGAGCGCACCATCCGCTACGGCGGCGGCGAGAATCTCTACGGCGTCGCGGAGATCCTCGCCTTCCGCAAGGGCCGTTCGGCGGCCGGGCTGGAGCGGGATCTCGACCGCACGGTGATCACGAGTTTCGGCACGGATTTCGCCACTGCCTCGACGCTTTTTCGCCGCGACGGGGCGCCCGGCAAGGTCGGCCGGCAGATGCAAAGCTGGGTGCGCATGGAAGACGGCTGGCGGGTCGTCGCGGCCCATGTCTCCATCATCGACGAAGCGTCATGAGCGAGGCCGGGAAACGGCTCCCCGCGTCCTCCGTTCAGCCGGCGCGCACTTCGGTGGACGCGATCCGTCTCGAGATCGCGCGGCGCATCGTCACCGGCGAACTCGAGCCGGGCACGCCGCTCGACGAGAGCGGACTGGCGGGTGAGTTCGGTGTCTCGCGCACGCCGGTGCGCGAAGCCCTGCGGCAACTGGCCTCTTCGGGACTGGTGCAGCAGAGGCCGCACCGCCGTACGGTCGTTACCAAGCCGAGCGACAAGGCGCTGTCGGACATGTTCGACGTCATGGCCTATCTGGAAGGGCTGTGCGCGGGGATTTGCGCCAAGGTGATGCCGCCTGCCGAGCGCAAGGCGCTGGAGGATCTGCACGCCCAGATGGGCGCGCTGATGCGGGCCGGCGATTCCCAGGGCTATGCGCAGGCAAACGAATATTTCCACAACGCCATCTATGACGGCACGCAGAACGCCTATCTGATCGAGATCACCTTCTCGACGCGGATGCGGCTGCAGCCTTTCCGCCGCGCCCAGTTCGACACGCTGGGCCGGCTTGCAGCCTCGCATACCGAACACACCGAGGTGGTGGAGGCGATCCTGCGCGGCGACCGTCGCGGTGCGGAAGAGGCGATGCGCGCGCATATCGGCCTTGTCGAGGAGGCCTGGCACGAATATGCCGGCGACGTGCCTCAGGACGCTTCGGCCATGAAGCTTCGCCAGGAACCGTAGGACGAGATATCCCGGGCGCCGTTGACGGCTTCCGCCTCGACGAGGAACCCCTTCGCCGTCGTCCCGTCATCGAGCGTCAGCGTTCCGATGCCGAGCGGAGCGGGAATGCCGGCGACGAAGGTGCCGAAGGCTTCCGCCGACAACGCCCACAATTCGACGGCGATTTTCTCACCCTTGCCCTTTGCGACGCGCAGAAGACCGGGCTTCGGCGGGACGGTGCCCGGCAGCGCGTAGAGGCGGTAGTCCGGCGCGGTCGAAAGGGCCTGCAGAAAGACCGCATTGCGCGATGTCAGTTCGTGGTTGAGCGGCATGCCGGAGAGATGCGCGCCGACAACCGCGACCGTGATTTGTCCCTCCGGGACCGCGACGGCGTTCTCCGGCCGGGCGCCGGCCTCCAGCGCTGCCGCATAGCCTGCGAGCCGGGCGTCGCTCCCGGCCGCGCCGATCAACGTCAGGCTCGAGGGCAGTCCGTCTTCGCGCTCGCCGACCGGGACGGATATGGCCGCAAGATCGAGCAGGTTCACGAAATTGGTGTAAGTGCCGAGATTGGAATTGAGCTGCACCGGGTCGGCTTCCACCTGCGCCACGGTGTAGACGGCGGGGACGGTCGGTACGGCAAGGCAGTCGAGCCCCGCGAGGATCGGAGCGACCGCGCGCTTCATCGTCTGGAGCTTGTAGATGGCGTCGAATGTGTCGACCGCGGTGATGCCTTGCGCGCCGCCGATGATCTTGCGCGTCACCGGATGCAGCACGTCCGGGCGGTCTTCGATGATCTCGCGAATGGCGTGGTAGCGCTCCGCGACCCACGGGCCTTCATAGAGAAGCCGGGCGACGGCATGAAGCGGCTCGAAATCGATCTCCCGGATCGTGGCGCCGAGGCCTGCGAGCATTTCCAGATCGGCTTCGTAGGCTTTCTGCGATTTCCTGTCGCCAAAGAACTGGCGTTGATCGGGCAGGGGGACGCCGACGGTGATCTGCGGCGGCATCGGCGAAACGCCGGCCGGCGGCAAGGTGCGCGACATGAAATCCGATGCGTCGTAGGCTTGCGCGACGGCCGCCGCCTCGGCCGCATCCGCAACCGTCACGGCGAAGATCGAGATCGTATCGAGCGTGCGGCAGGCCGGCACCATGCCGGTCGCCGACAAGAGCCCGAGGCTGGGCTTCAGCCCGACAATGCCGTTCAGCCCGGCGGGAATACGGCCGGAGCCGGCCGTGTCGGTTCCGAGCGAGAAGGCGACCGCGCCCGCCGCCACGGTGACGGCGGAGCCGGACGACGAGCCGCCGGGGATCAGTGCCGGATCGAGAGCGTTTTTCGGGACGCCATAGGGCGAGCGCACGCCGACAAGGCCGGTCGCGAACTGGTCGAGATTGGTCTTGCCGATACAGATCGCGCCGGCGTCTTCCAGCCGCTGCACCGCGAAGGCCGATTTCTCGGCGACATGCGCAAAGTCGGGGCAGGCGGCCGTGGTCTGCAAGCCGGCGACATCAATATTGTCCTTGACGGCGAAGGGCAGGCCGAAAAGCGGCTTGCCTTCGGGCCCGGCGGCGTCAAGGGCTGCGGCTTCGGCGAGCGCTTGGTCCTCGTCCTTCAGGCTGATGAAGGCAGCCGGATCGTTTGCCGCGCGGATCGTTTCAAAAGACCGGCGGACGGCGTCGACTGCCGACAATGCGCGCCATTCGGAAAAAGGCCTGCCATTTGATCGCACAGAAAGTCCCTCCAGATTAAAAATTAGGCAATATTAAGCTTATTGTATGCCGGATTGCGATGCTACGGGTTCGGCTGAATGTCAGCAAGATGCATGCCACACCATCCTGCGGCTTATTCGTACGGAGCTTCTTCCCAGCGCGAGGAATTCGGCTAGGTTTGCGCCGATCCATAGTCGCGGGGAGAGACGCAATGAAATCGAGAACCATCGTCATCGAAGAGCAAGGCGGGCCCGAGGTGCTCAAGCTTGTCGAGATGGAGGTCGGCGAGCCGGGGCCGGGCGAAATCCGAATCCGGCACGGCGCCTGCGGTCTCAATTTCATCGATGTGTATCAGCGGAGCGGCCTCTACAAGATGGACCTGCCGCATGCGCTCGGCATGGAGGCGGCCGGTACGGTCGAGGCGGTCAGCGAGGGCGTCACGCATCTGAAGCCCGGCGACCGGGCCGCCTATGCCTGCCATCCCGCCGGCGCCTATTGCGAAGCGCGCGTCATGCCTGCGGGGCAGGTGTGCAAATTGCCGGACGAGATCGATTTCGAGACCGCCGCGGCCATGATGCTGCAGGGCATGACGGTGCAGTATCTGTTCCATCGCACCACGCCGATCTCCGAGGGGAGCCGGGTGCTGTTTCATGCGGCCGCGGGCGGCGTCGGCCAGATTGCCTGCCAATGGGCGCGGTCCGAGGGTATCGAGCTGATCGGAACGGCCGGCACGGACGAGAAATGCGCTATGGCGCTGGAAGCCGGCGCGGCGCATTGCATCAACTACAAGACCGAGGATTTCGTCGCGCGGGTCAAGGAGATCACGGACGGGGAAGGGGTCGACGTCGTGATGGACGGCGTCGGCGCGGACACGTTCGACCGATCGCTCGACTGCCTGAAGCCGCTCGGCTTCATGATCTCGTTCGGCAACGCGTCCGGGCCGGTGCCGCCGATCAATCTGCTGACGCTCGCGGCCAAGGGATCGCTGAAGCTGACGCGGTGTACGCTGTTCACGCATATCGCCAGGCCGGAGGACTGCCAGGCCATGGCGCGACACGTTATGGACAAGGTCGTGTCGGGCGCGGTGAAGATCCACGTCGGACAGCGCTACCCGCTCGAACGGATCGCCGAGGCGCATCGCGCGCTGGAGGCTCGCGAGACGACGGGATCGACGATCATCACGCTCTGAGCGGCCGGCGCGGAGCTTGCGTCGCCGTCCGGCTCGTGTTCGAAAGGAGCGTTCCGGTTTCGCGGGACGGCTTCTGGACAGGAAATGATGATCAACGGCGCATTGGTTCGCAGCGTCGCCGGCAATCTGGCGATTGTCATCGCCTTCGCAGCGGTCTTTGCCCAGCTTGCCGGCATCGCCATGCCCTGGCCGGTCTGGGCGGGGATCTTCGTGCTGCATTTCCTTGTCCGGCTGGATCGTATCAAACGCAGCGCGCGGATCATCCTTTCGATCGCTGTAGTGCTGTTCGCCGGTAGCTGGCTCGTCACCGGCAAGGCGCTCGGAAGCGGGTTCGACCGGGCAGGCTTTCTCCTCGTCTTCCTGCTCGTCATGCAATATCTGGCCGAACTGGCCGCCCGTTCGCCGGATATCGGCAGGGCGGCGGAAACGATCGTCATGCGCCCGGCCGGGCAGCGTTACCTGTTCGTCACCGCCGGCTCTCACGTGCTTGCGCTCTTTCTGCAGATCGGCGCGGTCATCCTGATCATGACATTGCTCATGTCGCGCCTGAAAGAGGCGAGCGCCGCCACGGTGCGCTCGCTGGCGATCGCCCAGACACGCGGATTTACCTCCACCGCGCTCTGGTCGCCGCTGTCGCTTGGCATCCTGATCGTCTTTTCGCATGTCCCGGAGGTGTCCTATCTCGGCTTTGTCCCGTTCGGCCTTGCCGGCGCGGCGTTCTATCTGACCGTCGGTTACTGGATGGAGCGCGGCCGCCGGGCGAAAAGCCACAATACGGCCGCTATCCCGCTGGCCGAAAAACTGAATCTCGCGCGCGTCGCGGGCCTCGCGGCATTGCTCGTGGTCAGCGGTCTCGCCTGGGTCAGCATATTCGACGTGCCGCTTATCGAGGGCATGTTCACGGTGGTCCTCATCCTCGGTCTTGCATGGTCTGCGGTTTCGATCGGCAAGGGCCAGATGTCGTTCGCACAGGGCGCGAAGAGCCTGTCGAACGCCGGCTCGACCCTCGTGAACGAGGTTGCGATCATTTCCGGCGCGACGGTGATCGGCAGCGTCGGGGCAGGGCTTTTAGAACAATGGGGTGGGCTGCAGGGCGCGGTTTCCCCGATGACGGCCGGTATTGTCGCGTTGACGATCCCCTGGGCGATCTTCGCTGCCGGGCTCGCCGCCATGAACCCCGTATTGAGCGTGACAATACTCGCCGGCGCGCTCGATGCGGTCTGGCCGGATGGAGCCAAGTTCTGGCTGGCCTGCGCGCTGACATGGGGATGGGCGGTCACCGCCGGCGGCACGCCGTTTACCGCAAATGTCCTGATGACGGCGCAGAAGGTGGAGCAGCCGGGCTCTGTCGTCGCGCTCTCCTGGAACGGCCGGTTTTCACTGCTGATGCTTGTCTGCTTTTCCGTTGCTGCGGCGCTCGGCACGTATATGTGGAGCTAGGAACGTCGCGCCATGGTTGAGCCCGGGCTGTTTCCCGAGGCAGCTTGTGCATCGCCAATAGTGGCAGTTGGCATGTTCGGGCAAAAAAGTGCATATTTGCGCCGAGAGATGTATACACAGGCCACGACATCATGCAGCAAACCGGCAACAAGACCCACGCGACACGCACCGTCATAGAATTGCGCAAGAAAATTCTCGCTGGCGATCTGCCCGGCGGGACCCGCCTCTTCGAGGTGCCGCTGGCCGAGGAGCTTGAAATTTCGCGGACGCCTCTGCGCGACGCGATGTCGCGCCTGGCAGAGGAGGGCCTTCTGGAACGGGCGAAAAGCGGCGGCTTCGTCGTCCGGCAGTTCACCTTTTCCGATGTGATCGACGCGATCGAATTGCGGGGCGTGATGGAAGGCACCGCGGCGCGCCTGGCTGCGGAGCGTGGCGTCAAGCCGGAGGCCATGGCGCGTATTCAGGGCGTCCTGAAGGATCTCGACGACAGCTTCGGCAAGGCGCCCGGCGAAGTCGACTTCGAAGCCTATTCCGAACTGAATGCGAGGTTCCACTCCGAACTGGCCGGGTTGGCGGGCAGCAAGATGGTGACCCATGAAGTGGAGCGGGCCGCGCGCCTGCCTTTTGCATCGCCCTCGGCCTTCACGCCGGACAGGGCGGATATCGAGGCCTTCCGCCGGTCGCTCAACATCGCCCAGGTTCAGCATCGCGCGATCGTCGAGGCGATTGCGGCCCGCGAAGGCACCCGCGCCGAAGCGCTGGCGCGAGAACATGCGCGCATCGCGCGGCGCAACATGGAATATGTGCTGCTCGAGGACCGGAGCCTCATGGAACGTGTTCCGGGTCATGCGCTCGTCGTGGCGTGACCTGCGCCTTGGCCGCGTGACGGCGGCCGGTTGCTGCTGACGTCAGCACCGGAATCCGCCATGTGCCGATCGGCAAAATTTTGCGGGCCGTGACAAAATCGCTTGCAACGGCGCGCGCGATCCGGCACTAGATGTATACATAACAACTCAATCCATGGGAGGATGCCTATGACAAAGTCTTCACTTTCCGAGGTTCTTAAGGAGTCCGGCAGCGCCGTTTCGCTGCTCCGCAACTCCAAGATCGGCATGTATGTATACCCCGTCGTCGCGCCGGAGTTCACCAACTGGCGTAGCGAGCAGGCCGCATGGCGCGATGGCGCCGTGCTTTTCGACCAGTCGCACCACATGGACGAGGTCATCGTCGAGGGGCCGCAGGCCACCGAGTTTCTCGCCTATCACGGCATCAATTCCTTCTCGAATTTCGGCCTGAACCGCGCCAAGCACTATGTGCCGGTTACGCCGAACGGCCACGTCATCGGCGACCACATCATTTTCCGCGAGCGTGAGGACAAGTACATCCTCGTCGGCCGCGCCCCGACTTCGCACTGGCTGCTGTTCGCATCGGCCTGGGGCAAGTGGAACGTCCGCATCCGCCACGATCCGCGCTCGCCGAGCCGCCCGGAAGGTGAACGCGTGCTGCGCGAACATTACCGTTTCCAGATCCAGGGCCCCGAGGCTCCGGCCATCTTCGAGAAGATGAACGGCGGTCCGATCCCGGAGATCAAGTTCTTCCACGTCGACTGGATCAATATCGGCTCGAAGAAGGTGCAGGCGCTGCGCCACGGCATGGCCGGCGCGCCGGGCCTGGAAGTCTGGGGTCCCTACAAGGACAAGGACTACATCCACTCCACCATCATGCAGGCTGCCAAGGATGCCGGCGTCAATCTGGTTCAGTGCGGCAGCCGCGCCTACTCGACCAACACGCTGGAATCGGGCTGGATCCCGTCCCCGCTGCCGGGCATCTACACCGGCGACGGCATGCTGGCCGATTACCGCGACTGGCTCGGCGCCGACATGTATGAGGCGGCCGGCGCGATCGGCGGTTCCTTCGTCTCCGACAATATCGAGGACTACTACGTCAACCCGTTCGAACTCGGCTACGACTTCTACATTGGCTGGAAGAAGGACGATTTCGTCGGCAAGGCCGCTCTCGAGAAGATCAAGGCCGACGGTCCGAAGCGCAAGAAGGTCACCTTCGAGTGGAACCCGGAAGACGTGCTGAAGGTCATCTCGACCGCGTTCGAGGAAGGCACGCCGGGCAAGTGGATCGACTTCCCGCAGCCGAACTATGCGTCCTCCTCCGCTGACCTGATCCTCAAGGACGGCAAGAAGGTCGGCATGTCGATGTTCAACGGCTACTCCTGGAACGAACGCCGCTGCCTGTCTCTCGGCGTCGTCGATGTCGACATCCAGGAAGAGGAAATCCTCACCCTCGTCTGGGGTGAGCCGGAAACCACCGGCAAGACCTCGACCGAGCCGCACAGGCAGATGGAGATCCGCGTCCGCGTCGCTCCGACGCCGTATGCGGCCGAGGCTCGCGAAAACTACGCCGACAGCTGGCGCACCAAGAAGGCGTCCTGACGCTTGGCGGCCTGGCGCGGCGGCAAGCCGCGCCCGGTCGGTACCGACATTCGAATGGCCGCCGATCCGGAAGGATCGGCGGCCATTTTCGTTGCGATACCGTGTTTGCCGGCCGCTGCGGCGGAGATCGTCCGTGTATACAGAATCTTCTCGCATTATAAGATTGATTGCCTTATATTGCGTGTAAGCGGCTGTTTTGCCGCTTCATCACTGATGCGTGTACACAATTTGATCTCGGGCGGAGGAGGCACCGGCTATGCTCAACATTCTTAAACGCGGAAAAACCGACAGCGCCGCGACCGGGGCTTCGCTCGGCGTCTTCCTCGAGGGATTCTCGATGGAAGTGATGCCGCGCACCGCCGCGAAGGTGGAGGATTTCAAGGCCCTGCTGCCTGCCGGCACCCGTGTCTACATCGCCCATATCGAGGGCACGCCCATCGAGGAAATGGTCGAGACGGCGAAGCGCCTGCATGAGGACGGTTTCCCGGTCATGCCGCACTTCCCGGCGCGCATCATCAAGGACAAGGCGACGCTGGAGGACTGGATCAAGCGCTATCAGGGCGAAGCCGGCGTCGACCAGGCGCTGCTGCTCGCGGGCGGCGTCGAGCAACCGGTCGGCGATTTCCATTCCTCGATGCAGCTTATGGAGACCGGCCTGTTCGACCAGTACGGCTTCAAGCGCCTGCATGTAGCCGGCCATCCGGAAGGCAACAAGGACATCGACAAGGACGGCTCGACGAAGACTGTCGACGAGGCGCTGAAGTGGAAGCAGGCGTTCTCGGAGCGCACGGATGCGGAAATGGCGATCGCCACGCAGTTCGCCTTCGACGCCAAGCCGATCGCCGCATGGGCCGAACGCCTGAAGGCCGCCGGCATCACCCTGCCGATCCATGTCGGCATTGCCGGTCCGGCAAAACTCCAGACGCTGATCAAGTTCGCTGTCGCCTGCGGCGTCGGCCCGTCGCTCAAGGTGCTGCAGAAGCGCGCCATGGACATGTCGAAGCTGCTGCTGCCCTATGAGCCGACCGAGGTCGTCGCCGAACTCGCGGCCTACAAGGCGGAAAATCCGGACAGCCTGATCGAGAAGGTCCACTTCTTCCCGCTGGGCGGCATCAAGACCAACGCCAACTGGGCGGCGGAAAACGGCTGAAGCCTTTAAGCTTCAGCCCAGGCCCGGCATGCCGCCGAGCTTGCCGAGCAGTTCGGCGACATTGGCCGCCTGGAATTTCTTCAAGAGCCGCGCCCGGTAGGCTTCCACCGTGCGCGGCGAAATATCGATGATGCGGGCGATCTCCTTCGAGGTTCGCCCTTCGCCCAGATACATGACCAGCTGGCGCTCCCGTGTCGTCAGTTCGTGCATGGGCCGCTCATGCGACAGGTCGGCGAAGCTCCAGACCGCCTTCATCAGCGGGTCGCCTTCCTCCGTCAGCGTGATACCGCGCACCCGGCACCAGAACATCGAGCCGTCTGACCGGGCCATGATGCGCTCGTCCGAATAGCGATTGATCTCGCGCAGGGGCTTGACGCCGATATCGCGGACTTTCACGAACTCCTCGTAGGAGGGGTAAAGGATGGCGAAGGACTGGTTGCGCAGCTTGTCCACGGTGAAACCGAACATCTTCGCAAAGGCCGGATTGCAGGTTCGGATGACCCGGTTCTCCGTCATCACGATGCCGACCGGCGCATATTCCCAGGCCAGCCGGTCCAGGTCCTCGTAATTATCCGTATTGCCCATGCGTGTTTCTACGATGCGTGTTTCTACGATATTGCCAGCCTTTCGTGTTGGAGCGGATACTACCACGCGGCCCGGCTGCGCAACGAGGAATGTCAGGCGGGAGGATCCGGCGGTGCCGGATGGCGGCCGATGGGCCCGTGGGGAGGATACCGAAAAACGCTTGTTCGTTTCGCCGGCACGCCAACCCGACGGCTCCGCGATCGCGTGAATTCACGCAGCCCGGCGACAGAATGCCGGCTGGCGTCAGGGCGTTCGGGAATGCCCGGCCATCAGATGGAGGAAACGACATGAAACGGATTTTCGCGACATTGACGGTCGCCGGAACGCTTGCCGCGGCGGCGTTCGGCACGGCCAGCGCGCAGGACGACACCGCCAGGATCGCCCTGGTTCACGGCCTGTCCGGCTCGCCTTTCGAGGTTTATTCGAAACAGACCTCGACCGGCTTCCAGCTCGGGCTCGAATACGCGACCAAGGGCACGATGGAGATTAAGGGCAAGAAGATCGAGCTCATCGAGAAAGACACGCAGTTCAAGCCGGACATCGCGCGCGCCGCGCTGGCCGAAGCCTATGGCGACGATGACGTGCTGATCGCCGTCGGCGGCACGTCGTCGGGCGTCACCACGGCCATGCTGCCGGTGGCCGAGGAATATGAGAAAATCCTGCTGGTCGAGCCGGCGGTTGCGGATTCGCTGACCGGTCCGGATTCCAACCGTTACGTTTTCAAGACCTCGCGCAACTCCTCGATGGACATGCAGGCGCAGGCCCTGGCGCTGAAGCCGGATGAAAATCTGCATGTGGCGACGCTGGCGCAGGATTACGCCTTCGGCCGCGACGGCATCGCGGCCTTCAAGGCCGCGCTGGAAGGCTCCGGCGCCACGATCGAGGCCGAGGAATACGTGCCTCAGCAGACGACGGACTTCACAGCGACGATCGAACGTCTCTTCAACGCGCTGAAGGACAAGGAAGGTCGCAAGGTCATCGTCATCTATGTCGCCGGCATCGACGCGATGACGCCGCTTTCGGCGGCCGACCCGGGCCGCTACGGCATCGAGCTTTCCACCGGCGGAAACATCCTGCCGGCCATGGCCGCCTACAAGAAGGTGCCGGGCATGGAAGGCGCGATCTACTATTATTACGAGTCGCCAACAAACGAGATCAATGACTGGCTGGTCGCCGAGCACCAGAAGCGTTTCGGCTCGCCGCCGGACTTCTTCACGGCTGGCGGCATGGCTGCGGCACTCGCCATCGCCAGCGCGCTCGAAACCGCCAACGAGTGGGACACCGAGACGCTGATCTCGACCATGGAAGGCATGAGCTGGGAAACGCCGAAGGGCACGATGACCTTCCGTCCGGAGGATCACCAGGCGCTGCAGTCCATGTATCACTTCAAGATCAAGGTCGAGGACGGCGTCGACTGGGCGGTTCCGGAACTCGTTCGCGAAATCAAGCCGGACGAAATGAACATCCCGGTCGGCCGCAACAACCAGTAAGCGGACCATCCAAGGAAAAAGCGGGCGCGTTTCTCGCGCGCCCGCCGACCCGGTGCGACCCGATGACGGCTCCTTCCATAGAAACGCGCGACCTGACGATCCGCTTCGGCGGACATACTGCGGTCGACGCTGTCTCCTGCGCGTTCCGCCCCGGCGAACTGACGGTGATCGTCGGGCCGAACGGCGCCGGCAAGACCACTTATTTCAGCCTGATTTCCGGTCAGCTCGCTCCAAGCGAGGGGACGATCCTCAAGGGCGGCGAGGACATCACGCGCCTTTCCCCGTCGGCGCGGGCCAAGGCCGGCATCGGCCGGGCCTTCCAGCTGACCAACCTGTTTCCCAAGCTTAGCGTGCTCGAAAACGTCCGGCTCGCCGTGCAGGCGAAGCACGGCGTCGGGCCGCGGCTGTTCCGCCCGGCCTCGTCCTTCCGCGAGGTCGCTGACAAGGCTTATCGGTATCTGGAAGCGACCCGGCTCGACGACGTCGCGCATCTGCCCGCCGCGGCCCTGCCGCATGGCGACCAGCGCAAGCTGGAAGTCGCGCTGCTGCTCGCCATGGAGCCGGACATCTTCATGTTCGACGAGCCGACCGCCGGCATGAGCGTCGACGAGGCGCCGGTGATCCTCGAACTGATCGACGAGATCCGCAAGGACACCTCCAAGACCGTGCTGCTGGTCGAGCACAAGATGGACGTGGTGCGCGCGCTGGCCGACCGCATCATCGTTTTGAACAATGGCGAACTGGTCGCCGACGGGCCGCCGGACGAGGTGATCGCCATGCCGATCGTGCGCGAGATCTATCTCGGCATTCCGGCGGACGAGGCGGTGGCATGAGCGACTATGTCCTGCGCCTCGACGACGTGCACACCGATATCGGCGAATATCAGGTGCTGCACGGCATTTCCTTCAACGTGCCGGAAGGCGGCGTGCATGTGCTGCTTGGCCGCAACGGCGCGGGCAAGACGACGACGCTTCGCACCATCATGGGCCTGTGGCGGGCCCGGTCCGGCGCGATCGTCTTCAAGCATCATGATATCACGGCGATGCACACCTCCGACATCGCCCGGCTTGGTATCGCCTATGTGCCCGAAAACATGGGCATATTCGGCGGGCTGACCGTCCAGGAAAACATGCGGCTGGCAACGGCCGACGGCAGTTTCAACGACGGTCGGCTCGGCCAGATCTTCGAATTGTTTCCGGCGATGGAGAAGTTCTGGACCAAGCCGGCCTGGTCGCTGTCCGGCGGCCAGAAGCAGATGCTGGCGATCTCGCGGGCGATCGTCGAGAAGCGCGAGCTCATCCTGATCGACGAGCCGACCAAGGGCCTGGCGCCGTCGATCATCCGGGCGATGATCGCGGCCTTCGAGGAGATTTCGCGCGAGACCACGATCCTGCTGGTCGAGCAGAACTTCCTGTTCGCCTCGTCGCTGGGCCGCAATGTCTGCGTCATCGATGACGGGCGGATCGTCCACCGTGGCGGCATGGGCGAGCTTGCCGAGGACAAGGCGCTGCAAACGCGGCTGCTTTCGCTGTCGCTCGACGCGCATCAATAGGAGAAGGGCATGGCAAGGCAATCCTCCATGGCTGCAGCATTCGACCGGATCGGCGGCGTCAACGCCCTGCCGGTCATCCTGATGGTCATCGCGCTGCCGCTGGTCGGCTCGTTCTCCTCATGGGTCACACTGACGGTGGCGGGTCTCGCCATGGGCATGATGATCTTCCTGATGGCGTCGGGGCTCTCCCTCGTCTTCGGCCTGATGGATGTGCTGAATTTCGGCCATTCGGCCTTCATCTCCTTCGGCGCCTTCATCGCGGCTTCCGTGCTGGCGGCACTCGCCGCATGGGTCGGCGCGGATTCGCTGACGCTGAATTTCCTGGCCCTGTTCGCGGCGCTCGGCGCGGCGACGCTGTTCGGGCTGGCGGCGGGCTGGTTCTTCGAACGGGTCATCGTCAAGCCGGTCTATTCGGATCATCTGCGCCAGATCCTGATCACCATCGGCGCGCTGATCGTCGCCGAGCAGATCATCCTCGCCGTGTGGGGCGGCAGCCCGATGCCGGTGCCGCGTCCGGCGCTGCTGGAGGGCTCCTTCGTCATCGGCGACGTGGCGATCGAGACCTATCGGGTCTTCGCCTTCTTCCTCGGCCTCGTCGTCTTCATTGCGCTGAGCCTCGTCCTCAACCGCACCCGGATCGGGCTGCTGATCCGCGCCGGCGTCGAGAACCGCGAAATGGTCGAGGCGCTGGGCTTCCGGATCGACCGGCTGTTCATCGCGGTCTTCATGGTCGGCTCGGCGCTGGCCGCGATGGGCGGGGCCATGTGGGCCGGCTACCAGGGTCTGATCTCAGGCACGCTCGGCAGCGAATTGATGATCCTCGTCTTCATCGTCGTCATTATCGGCGGCCTCGGCTCCATCGAGGGATCGCTGCTCGGCGCGCTGCTTGTCGGCCTGCTCGGCAATTACGTCGCCTTCATCTTCCCGAAACTGTCGCTCGCCTCGAACATGATCCTGATGATGGCGATCCTGCTGTGGCGGCCGCTCGGTCTGCGCCCGGCGGTGGGCAAGTGAGGGGAGGGCAGAGATGACCGATACCGTGCTGGCCTCCGCGCCGCCCGCAGATCGCGCCCGCACCGGCCGGATGATAGTCTATGCGGTCGTCTTAGCCATCGGACTGGCGCTCGCCTTCGCGCCCTTCCTGTTCCAGGACGTGCGCTCTGGCCAAGTCGCGGCGCGCATCTGCGTCTTCATCGTGCTGGCCGCGAGCTACGACCTACTGATCGGCTATACCGGCATCGTTTCCTTCGCGCATACGATGTTCTTCGGTCTCGGCGCCTATGGCGCGGCGATTGCCTTGAAGACGATGGGGCCGGGCTGGGACGCCGTGTTACTCGGCGGTGCGGCGGGTGTCGTCACCGCCATCGTGCTGGCGGTGCTGATCGGCGTGCTGTCGCTTCGGGTCAAGGCGATCTTCTTCGCCATGGTCACGCTGGCCGCGGCCTCGGTGATGATGGTGCTCGCCTCGCAATTCTCCCAGTTCACCGGCGGCGAGGACGGCATCGTCTACAAGGCGCCGGACCTGTTCAAGCCGGCGACCAAGCTGTTGACCGATGGCGACGGCAAGGTGCTGAAGCTGTTCGGCGTTTCGATGAACGGCAAGATCGCCGCCTATTATTTCGTCTTCCTCTGCTGCTTTGTCCTGTTCCTGGCGCTGATCCGCATCGTCCGTTCCCCGCTCGGGACCGTGCTGGAGGCGATCCGCGAGAACGAGATGCGGGCCGAGGCGATCGGCTACCGCGTCGTGGCCTACCGCACCTCGGTCTTCGTCATCGCTGCGGTCATCGCCTCGCTGGCGGGCACGGTGTGGGCCGTGTGGTTGAAATATACCGGACCGGAGACGACGCTCTCCTTCGCGATCATGATCGACATCCTGCTGATGGTCGTCATCGGCGGCATGGGCACGATGGTCGGCGCGGTGATCGGCGTCGTGCTGATGAGCCTGGCGCAATTCTATCTGAAAGACCTGATGGAGGCAGCGTCGAACGCGACCGCGAATATCCCGCTCGTGCCCGATCTGCTCGATCCGGATCGCTGGCTCCTTTGGCTCGGCATCCTGTTCATCCTGCTGGTGTATTTCTTCCCGGCCGGCATCGCGGGAACCCTGATGAAGAAAGGCTCTCACCGATGATCGAGAGACGCTCGGATTATGTCTCCTGCGGCGTCCACGAACTGCATGTGTCCAGCTGGGGCGACCGTTCGAAGCCGGCGCTCGTCATGTGGCACGGCCTGGCGCGGACGGGCCGCGATTTCGACGAGGCGGCGATCGCCCTTTCCGACGATTATTTTGTGATCTGTCCCGATACGCTCGGGCGCGGTCTCTCGTCCTGGGCCACGGATATCGCGACGGATTATTCCTATGCGTCCTATGGCGACCATGCGTCGGCTATCCTCGATCATTTTGGCGTCGAGAGCCTGCGCTGGGTCGGCACGTCGATGGGCGGCCTGATCGGCGTCACCCTGGCCGCGGGGCTGTTGAGGGACCGGATCAGCCATCTGGTCGTCAACGATATCGGGCCATGGATCCCCGAGGCCGCGAGCACGCGGATCGCCGACTATGTCGGAACGCCGCCGTCCTTTCATTCGGTGACGGAGCTCGAGCAGTGGCTGCGCACGAATTATGCCCCGTTCGGCGACAACACCGCCGCTTTCTGGCGGCGCATGGCGGACAGTTCGATGCGGCGGTCGGACGATGGCCGGGTGACCGTGCATTACGATCCGAACATCGTCACGCAGTTCACCGTGCACAAGGGCGATCTCGATTGCTGGGATGAATGGGATTCGCTGGACCTGCCGGCTCTGCTCCTGCGCGGGGTCGAGTCGGATGTCCTGCCGGCGGCGGTTGCGTCCGACATGTGCGCGCGGGGTCCGAAACCCGAGCTTGTGGAATTTGCCGGAGTGGGTCACGCGCCGACATTGGCGACGGAACCGGAATGGAAGCTGTTGCGCGACTTCCTCGCATCATGATGGCGCCGGGGCCGGGAGAAAACCCCGGCGCCATTCCGCCTGCCTGGACCGGTTCCCGATCATGAGGAATCATGATCGGATAGATTACCGGTCCACAAATAAAGCTGGCGCGGCAAGTTTACCGATCTGATTGTTCCAATCAGATCGGACGCCGCGCTAGCGCAGGTAGAAGGTTACGGTGCCGTCGGCGGCCTTGGCCGCGGCGACCACATTGCCGATCTCGACATTCTGGGCCTTGAGATCACGCAAAAGGGCGGGGTTTTCGCGGATCGCCTTTTGCACGGAACTCGCCATCTCATCGCTCTGCTGGCGAATTTCGGCGGCCTTGGCGCGATCGAGTGAGTCGATCCGGGTCAGGGTGAACTGGCCGTCCTTCAGGGACTGGATGGCGGCCGTATCGTTGTTCCACATGGTCGCAGCCTGGGCGGTGCCGGCGATTGCGAGAGCGGAGAATGCTGCCGCGGCAGCGATGGAAACCAGACGTTTCATTTCGTTCTTCCTTCTGTTTCGGCGGGGTCCGGGTTTTTGACGAGGGCTCCGTCGGGTTTCAACATCCGCAAAGGTGGGATCGCGAAAGGGCTGTTCAATGTCGCGGGGACGTGGCACGCCATTAAATTTCTGTAATGTGGCGCGGTAAAATAATGTTACAAAATCAGCTTGTTAGCTTGCTTTTTCGATGCTTCGCTCTACCGCGCATTGCGGGAGGCGAGCCGATTTGCGATAGGATGCCGGCAATAGCAAAAGCCGGACGGCGCCCATGATCGACAAGCTGGAATTCTTCCTGGCGCTCGCCCGCGAAAAGCATTTCGGCAAAGCGGCGGAGGCGTGCAATGTCAGCCAGCCGACGCTCTCCGCCTCGATCAAGCAACTCGAAGACCAGTTGGGCGTCTTGCTCGTGCAGCGGGGCTCGCGATACCAGGGGCTGACGCCAGAAGGGCAGCGGGTGCTCGAATGGTCCCGGCGCATCGTCGGCGATGCGCGCGCCATGCGCATGGAGATCAACGCCGCCCGCCACGGACTGCACGGATCGGTGCGTCTGGCCGCCATTCCCACGGCGTTGCCGATGGTGCGCGAACTGACCGTCGCTTTCCATGCGCTGCATCCCGGCGTCAGTTTCGTTGTCCTGTCGCGCGCCTCGATCGAGATCCTGGATCTGATCGACAATCTCGAGATCGATGTCGGCATCACCTATCTGGCGAACGAGCCGCTCGGCAAGGTCGCGAGCGTGCCGCTCTACGAAGAGCGCTACATGTTCGTCACCGCTGCGACCGGCCTGTTCGCGGACCGCAAGACGGTGACCTGGAAAGAGGCGAGCACGACGCCGCTCTGCCTGTTGACGCCGGACATGCAGAACCGGCGCATCATCAACCAGTATTTCGAGGCGGTCGGCGTCAGCGCGCGGCCGGTTCTGGAATCGGATTCGATGATCGCGCTGGTCTCGCATGTGCTCGCCGGCGCGTGGTCTTCGATCCTGCCGGCCAAGGTCGTCGACATCTTCAATGCGGCCGGAACGATCCGCGCCTTGCCGCTCACCGAGCCCGATGCGATCCAGACAATCGGGGCCATCGCAGACGAGCGGGAACCACGGACACCGGTCATCGACGCGCTGCTGAAATGCGCTTCGACCGTGGCCGGCCGGCTGCGGAAATCTTGATAGGCAAATCCTATCAATTGACGGAAATCCATTATTGATTCCGAATATGGATTTCGGCATCCTGTATACATAGCGGCCACATAGGGAGGAACGGCATGGGCTTGGACCTGTCGTCCGACTTCGCCGGCGATCGCATCGAAGCGATTGTCGACGAACACATCAATCTCGAGGGACCTTTGCTTCCCATCCTGCACGCGGTGCAGGAGGATCTCGGATGCATTCCGCAGGAAGCGCTTCCCGTCATCGCGAGTAAGCTCAATCTCAGCCGTGCCGAGGTGCATGGCGTGATGAGCTTCTATCACGATTTCCGCGAGCAGCCGGCGGGCCGGCATGTCGTGAAGATCTGCCGGGCCGAGGCCTGCCAGTCGATGGGCGCAGACGCGATTGCCGAACACGCCAAGAGCCGCTTCAAGATCGGCTTCGGTGAAACCGCTCCCGACGGATCGGTGACCCTCGAGGCTGTTTATTGTCTCGGCCTGTGCGCCTGCGCGCCGGCGGCGATGGTCGACGGCAAGGTGATCGGCCGGGTCGACGAAGCGCGCATCGACGCTATCTCTTCGGAGGTACGGTCATGACGATCACGGTCTACATACCCGGCGATTCCGGCGCGGTTGCTCTCGGTGCCGACGACGTCGCGCAGGCGATTGCCGGCGAATCGGAAAAGCGCGGCGCGGATATCGCGGTCGTGCGCAACGGGTCGCGCGGCCTCTACTGGCTGGAGCCGATGGTGGAAGTCGCCACGGAGAACGGTCGTATCGCCTATGGCCCCGTGAGCGCAGGAGACGTTTCCGCGCTGTTCGACGCCGATTTCCTGTCCGGCGGCACGCATGCGCTATCGCTCGGCAAGCCGGAGGATATCCCGTTCCTGAAGAACCAGACGCGGCTGACCTTTGCGCGCTGCGGCATCGTCGATCCTCTGTCGCTCGAGGACTATGAGGCGCATGACGGGCTAAAGGGCCTGCGCAAGGCCGTCTCCATGGCCGCCTCGGATATCGTCCAGACGGTGACCGATTCCGGTCTGCGCGGCCGCGGCGGGGCAGGGTTCCCGACCGGCATCAAGTGGAAAACCGTGCTCGATGCGGCCGGTCCGCAGAAATACATCGTCTGCAACGCCGACGAGGGCGACAGCGGCACCTTCGCCGACCGCATGATCATGGAAGGCGATCCCTTCGTGCTGATCGAGGGCATGGCGATCGCCGGCCTCGCGACGGCGGCAACGAAGGGCTACATCTATCTACGCTCCGAATATCCGGACGCGATCCGCATCATGAATGCGGCGATCGGCATCGCCCGGGACAAGGGCGTGCTCGGCGCGTCGGTGCTCGGTTCCGGCAAGGCCTTCGACATCGAGGTCCGCGTCGGCGCGGGCGCCTATGTCTGCGGCGAGGAGACCTCGCTTCTCAATTCGCTGGAAGGCAAGCGCGGCGTCGTGCGCGCCAAGCCGCCGCTGCCGGCCCACAAGGGCTTCCTCGGGCGGCCGACGGTGATCAACAACGTCATCTCGCTCGCCTCCGTCCCGGTCATCCTCGACAAGGGCGCGGATCACTATCGCGACTTCGGCATGGGCCGGTCGCGCGGCACGATCCCGATCCAGATCGCCGGCAACGTCAAGCATGGCGGCCTCTACGAGACGGCCTTCGGGCTGACGCTCGGCGAGATCGTCGACGAGATCGGCGGCGGCACGGCGACAGGCCGTGCGGTGAAGGCGGTGCAGGTCGGCGGCCCGCTCGGCGCGTATTTCCCGCGCGAATTGTTCGACACGCCGTTCGACTACGAGGCGTTCGCGGGCAAGGACGGCCTGATCGGCCATGCCGGCATCGTCGTGTTCGACGAGACGGCCGACATGATGAAGCAGGCCCGTTTCGCCTTCGAGTTCTGCGCCATCGAGAGTTGCGGCAAGTGCACGCCGTGCCGGATCGGCGCGGTGCGCGGCGCCGAAACCGTCGACAAGATCATGCAGGGCATCGACCAGGAGAAGAACCTCGAACTGGTCGCCGATCTCTGCAACACGATGAAATTCGGCTCTCTGTGCGCGCTCGGCGGCTTCACGCCCTATCCGGTGATGAGCGCGCTGACCCATTTCCCGGACGATTTCCGGAAGAACCCTTACCTGCAAGCTGCGGAGTGAAATCATGCGCCTGATACAAGAGACGGATTTCGGAACGCCCGCTTCCCGGTCGGAAAACACCGTTACGCTGACCATCGACGGCTTCGAGGTGACGGTGCCGGAAGGCACGTCAGTGATGCGCGCCTCGCAGGAGGTCGGCATTTCCGTGCCGAAGCTCTGCGCCACCGACATGGTCGACGCTTTCGGCTCCTGCCGCCTGTGCGTGGTCGAAATCGAGGGCCGCAACGGCACGCCGTCGTCCTGCACCACCCCGGTTGCCGACGGCATGGTTGTTCACACCCAGACGGGCAAGCTGAAGGACATTCGCCGCGGCGTGATGGAGCTTTACATCTCCGACCACCCTCTCGACTGCCTGACCTGTGCCGCCAATGGCGACTGCGAATTGCAGGACATGGCGGGCGCGGTCGGCCTGCGCGACGTGCGCTACGGCTACGAGGGCGACAGTCACGTGACCGCGCGCCAGGGCGACCAGCCGAACATGCGCTGGATGCCGAAGGACGAGTCCAACCCGTATTTTACTTACGATCCGTCGAAATGCATCGTCTGCTCGCGCTGCGTGCGCGCCTGCGAGGAAGTGCAGGGCACCTTCGCGCTGACCATCGAGGGCAGGGGCTTCGACAGCCGCGTCTCGCCGGGCATGCACGAGGACTTCCTGTCGTCGGAATGCGTCTCCTGCGGCGCCTGCGTGCAGGCCTGCCCGACGGCGACGCTGACCGAGAAGTCGGTTATCGAGATCGGCCAGCCGGAACACTCGGTCGTCACCACCTGCGCCTATTGCGGCGTCGGCTGTTCCTTCAAGGCGGAAATGCGCGGCGAGGAACTGGTCCGCATGGTGCCCTACAAGGACGGCAAGGCGAACCGGGGCCATTCCTGCGTCAAGGGCCGCTTCGCCTATGGCTACGCCAACCACCAGGACCGCATCCTCAACCCGATGATCCGCGAGACCATCGACGAGCCATGGCGCGAAGTCTCCTGGGACGAGGCTTTGAGCTTCACCGCCAACAGACTGAAAAAGCTGCAGAAAGATCACGGCAAGAACTCGATCGGCGTGATCACCTCGTCGCGCTGCACCAATGAGGAAACCTTCCTCGTCCAGAAGCTGGCGCGCGCCGTCTTCGGCAACAACAACACCGACACCTGCGCCCGCGTCTGCCACTCCCCGACGGGTTACGGCCTCGGCCAGGCCTTCGGGACCTCGGCGGGCACGCAGGATTTCGACTCGGTCGAGCACACCGACGTCGTCATCGTGATCGGCGCCAATCCGACCGACGGCCACCCGGTCTTCGGTTCGCGCCTGAAGAAGCGGCTGCGCGAAGGCGCCCAGCTGATCGTCATCGATCCGCGCCGCATCGACCTCGTGCGCTCGCCGCATATCAAGGCCGCGCATCACCTGCCGCTTCGCCCCGGCACGAACGTCGCCGTGCTGACCGCATTGGCGCATGTCATCGTCACCGAAGGGCTGATGGACGAAGCCTTCATCCGCGAGCGCTGCGACTGGGACGAGTTCCAGGACTACGCCGAGTTCGCCGCAGACGAACGCCATTCGCCGGAAGCGACCGAAACGCTGACCGGCGTGCCGGCGGAGGAACTGCGCAAGGCCGCGCGCCTGTTCGCCAAGGGCGGCAACGGCGCGATCTATTACGGCCTCGGCATCACCGAGCACAGCCAGGGCTCGACCGCCGTCATGGCGCTCGCCAACCTCGCCATGATGACCGGCAATATCGGCCGCAAGGGCGTCGGCGTGAACCCGCTGCGCGGGCAGAACAACGTCCAGGGTTCCTGCGACATGGGTTCCTTCCCGCATGAGCTGCCGGGCTACCGGCACGTCAAGCTGCCGGAAGTCCGGGCGATCTTCGAAAGCCTGTGGGGTGTCGAGATCGACTCCGAGCCCGGTCTGCGCATCCCCAACATGCTGGACGCGGCCGTCGACGGCACGTTCAAGGGCATCTACATCCAGGGCGAGGACATCCTGCAGTCCGATCCGGACACGCATCACGTGGCGGCCGGCCTCGCCGCGATGGAATGCGTCGTGGTCCACGATCTCTTCCTCAACGAGACCGCGAACTACGCCCATGTCTTCCTGCCGGGTTCGACCTTCCTCGAGAAGGACGGCACCTTCACCAATGCGGAGCGGCGCATCAACCGCGTGCGCAAGGTAATGAGCCCGAAGAACGGCTATGCGGACTGGGAGATCACCCAGATGCTCGCCAATGCGATGGGCGGCGGCTGGACCTACAGCCATCCGTCCGAGATCATGGCCGAGATCGCGGCGACCACGCCGAGCTTCGCCAACGTCACCTACGAGCTGCTGGAAGAAAAGGGCTCGATCCAGTGGCCCTGCAACGAGGCGCATCCCGATGGCTCGCCGATCATGCATGTCGACGGCTTCGTGCGCGGCAAGGGCAAGTTCATCGTCACCGAATATGTGGCGACGGACGAGCGGACCGGCCCGCGCTTCCCGCTGCTGCTGACCACAGGCCGTATCCTGTCGCAATACAATGTCGGCGCGCAGACGCGGCGCACCGCCAACGTGGCGTGGCACGAGGAGGATCGCCTCGAAATCCACCCGCATGACGCCGAACAGCGCGGAATCCGGGACGGGGACTTCGTGCGGCTCGCAAGCCGCGCCGGCGAGACGTCGCTGCGGGCGCTGATCACCGATCGCGTGGCGCCGGGCGTTGTCTACACGACCTTCCATCATCCGGGCACGCAGGCGAACGTCATCACCACCGACTATTCGGACTGGGCGACCAACTGCCCCGAATACAAGGTGACCGCCGTGCAGGTAACGCCGTCCAACGGTCCGACGGACTGGCAGGTCGAATACGACGCGCAGGCGAAGCAATCGCGCCGCATCGTCCATGCGGAGCCGGCCGAGTAGGCAATGCCGATGCGGTCGCTGCGTCCCTTCGAACGGCAATTCCGGCGCGCCGGGCGCGCGGGCCATGGCCCGCGCATGCTTGCCGAGGAGACGCCGGTGGCGCTCAGCTTCAACGGCGTTACGCATGCCGTGATGATGGCGACGCCCTCCGACCTTGAGGATTTCGCCGTCGGGTTCTCGCTCAACGAGGGCATCGTCGCTTCTCTTTCAGACATCGAGTCCATCGAGGCGGTCGAGGTCGAGGACGGCATCGACCTGCAGATCCGGGTCACCGACGAGGTTGGAGAGCGGTTGGCGAAACGCCGCCGCGCCATGGCCGGGCCGGTCGGCTGCGGGCTGTGCGGCGTCGAGAGCATCGAGGAAGCGGTGAAGCCGCGCGCCGCGGTTTCCAGCGATTTTGCCCTGGCGGCGGCCGACATCGCCGATGCGATGGCGCAACTGACCAAGGTGCAGGCGATGAACGCCGAGACCGGGGCCGTGCATGCCGCCGGTTTCTGGACGCCCGCAGACGGCCTTAAGCTCGCGCGCGAGGATGTTGGGCGCCACAATGCGCTCGACAAGCTGGCCGGGGCGCTGGCCCGCGGTGGCGTCGACGGCGCGCAGGGAGCGGTGCTGATGACCAGCCGTGTCTCGGTGGAGATGGTGCAGAAGACGGCAACGATCGGATCGCCGATCATCCTTGCCGTTTCCGCGCCGACGGCTCTCGCCGTCCGCACGGCGGAAAAGGCCGATATAACGCTCGTCGCCGTGGTGCGCGGCGAAGACCATGAAATATTCACGCATCCGCGACGGATCACGAACGGGGAAATTGCCGATGTCGCCTGAGAAACTTGTCCGCATGGCCAACCAGATCGCGACGTTCTTCCATTCTAAGCCGCATGACGAAGCGGTGGCCGGGGTCGCGGATCACATCTCCAATTTCTGGGAGCCGCGCATGCGCGCGCAGCTCTTCGACAAGCTTGCCGAAGGCGGCGAGGGGCTCGATCCGCTGGTGATCGAGGCGAAGGACCAGATCCGCCCGGTCAAGCAGACCGCCTGATTTCAAAAAAGATGCGCCCGATTGACGCATGTCATATCGGGCATCGACCTGTCCCGGTAACCTCCAACGCCAAGGCTTGCGACGTGGGTTTTCTGTCGCAATGGCTTGAACAATTCGATTTATGCGTGTGAACTGTCGGTGCACTGCATCGATTTAGTTATCCAGCCACAGCGAGACAGCGACCCATGCCAGTGAGTTCAGGCGGCAGCTTCATCCCCGATGAACCGGCGCCGCTCGCGGGATCGATGCTGTCCGGCGATGCCCGGCGCATGGAGCAGCGGTGACCGAATGGCGACAACTGTACCCGACGATCCCATGACTGGCCCCGCCGTCTCGGTGCCGTCCATCCCGGTGGAGGAGATCGTAGCGATCTGCGAAACCTACGCCAACGATCGGCACCGGATGCTCGATATCCTGCGCGACGTGCAGGACCGTTTCCGCTGGATATCGCCGAAGGTGATGGAAACCGTCGCCAGCCAGACCGGCCTGTCCCGGATCGAGGTCGAGGGCGTCGCGAGTTTCTACTCCTTCTTCTCGCAGACGCCCAAGGGGCGGGTCACGATCCGTCTCTGCGACGACATCATCGACCGCTTCGCGGGGCTCGCCGCCGTTGCCGAGGCGTTCGAGGAAGAGCTTGGTATCAAGGTCGGCGAGACATCGCCGGACGAGAGTTTCTCGCTGGAATACACGCCCTGCATCGGCATGTGCGACCAGGCACCGGCGGCGATGGTCAACGATGTCGTGGTGACGAAACTGACACCGGAGCTCGCGCGGCAATGGGCGCAATCGCTCAAGGCCGGCAAGTCGCCCGGGGAGATCGTTTCCGACCGCTTCGACGACTTGTCGCCGCACGCGAGGGCGACCGCGCAGGTCAACAACAATATCCGCCATGCCGGTGCGGTGTTGCTCGGGCCGGTGCCCGACAGCGCCGGACTGAAGACGGCGCTTGGCCTGACGCCGGTGCAGATCATGGACCTGATCGAGGCAAGCGGCCTGCGCGGCTGCGGCGGCGCGGGGTTCGCGACCGGCAAGAAGTGGAAATTCGCGGCGGCCGAAAAGGCCGAGAAGCACTTTGTTCTCTGCAATGCGGACGAGGGGGAGCCCGGCACGTTCAAGGACCGGGTGCTGCTGACCGAACGGCCGCATCTGCTGATCGAAGGGATGACCATCGCAGCGCGGGCCGTCGGCGCGCGCGAGGGGATCATCTATCTCCGAGGCGAGTATGTTTATCTCAAGGACCTGATCGAGGAGGTTCTCGCGGATCGGCGGGCGCGTGGCCTGCTCGGCGAGGCGATCCTCGGCGTCGACGGTTTCGATTTCGACCTGCGCGTGCAGATGGGCGCCGGAGCCTATATCTGCGGCGAGGAAGGCGCTCTGATCAGTTCCTGCGAAGGGCTGCCAGGGGAGCCGAAGACGCGGCCGCCATTCCCGGTCAATCGCGGCTATCTCGGCTATCCTACGGTCGTCAACAATGTCGAGACCTTCTGCCACGCGGCCCGCATTCTCGATCGCGGCGCGCAATGGTTCTTCGACATGGGCGAGGACGGCAGCCACGGCACCAAGCTGTTCAGCGTGTCGGGCGATTGCCTCAATCCCGGTATCTATGAATTTCCCTATGGCCTCACCATCCGTAAGTTGCTGGAAATGGTCGGCGGTGAGGATGCGGCGGCGGTGCAGGTCGGCGGCCCGTCCGGCACGATGATCGCCCGCGACAGCTTCCACCGGCGGCTGACCTTCGACGATCTGGCCACCGGCGGCGCGATCATCGTCTTTTCGGGCGAGCGCAACGTGCTGGAAATCGTCGAATACTACATGTCCTTCTTCGTGCATGAGAGTTGCGGCTATTGCACGCCGTGCCGGGTCGGCAACGTCTTCCTGCAGAAGGCGATCGGCAAGTTCCGCAAGGGCCTCGCCAATCCGGAGGACATCGACTACCTGAAGGATCTTTCGGGCACGATCATCGAGACCAGCCGCTGCGGTCTCGGCATGACGTCGCCCAATCCGATCCTTTCGACCTTGCAGAACTTCCCGCTCGTCTATTCGGCCATGGTGAAACCGTCGAAGGACGGGATCAGGGCGACATTCGACATCCAGTCGGCCATCGACGGCGCGCGCCACCTCGCGAAACGCCGGTCCTACATCTACGACGAGGATTTTTCGAAGTGAGTGAACAAGACATCACATTCACGATCGACGGCGTCGAGATCACCGCAAAACCCGGCCAGACGATCATGGAGGCCGCGGACGACGCCGGCGTCTACATTCCCCGGCTCTGCGACCACGAGGGATTGCGCCACCAGGGCGGCTGCCGGGTCTGTACGGTCAAGGCGAACGGCCGCAGCGTCTCGGCCTGTACCCAGCCGGCCGCCGCCGGTCAGACGGTCGAAAGCGAGACGCCGCATATCAACAAGCTGCGCCGCGATCTCGTCGAGATGCTGTTTCACGAGGGCAATCATCTCTGCCCGATCTGCGAGGCCAGCGGCAATTGCGAATTGCAGGCGATGGCCTATCGGCTGGAAATGGTCGAGCCGACCAAGTTCCCCTATCTCGAGCCGTGCCGGGCGCTCGACGCCTCGCATCACGACATCGCGCTCGATACCAATCGCTGCATCAGCTGCGGGCGCTGCATCCGCGCCTCGAAGGATGTCGATGGCAAGGGCGTCTTCGGCTATGTCGGCCGGGGCATCCACCGGCGCGTCGCGGTCAATGGCGAGGATCTGGCGCACACCGATGCGGATGCGTCCGACCATGCCATGTCGGGCGAGGTCTGCCCGGTCGGCTGCATCATCCGCAAGCGGGTCGGCTTCGTCACGCCGATCGGCGAGCGCGAATTCGACAAGGGCCTGATCGGCTACGAGATCGAGGGGAAGCGCCGTGGCTGAGTTGAGGAAGGCGCGCATCGCCACCGCATCGCTGGCCGGCTGTTTCGGCTGCCACATGGCGATCCTCGATATCGACGAGCGGCTGATGGAGCTGATGAAGCTCGTCGAGGTCGACCGGTCGCCGCTGACCGATATCAAGCGGTTCACCAGACGCTGCGACATCGGCCTCATCGAGGGCGGTTGCTGCAACGAGGAAAATGTCCACGTTCTGAGGGACTTCCGGCGCAATTGCGATGTTCTGATTTCGATCGGACAATGCGCGATCATGGGCGGATTGCCGGCGATGCGGAACGCGATCATGCATTCCGACGCGCCTCTGCGCGAGTGCCTGGAGGAGGCCTACATCACCGGGCGCTACATCCGGAACACGACGCACGACATCCCGAACGATCCGGCGCTGCCGCTGTTGCTGGACGAGGTCTATCCGTGTTCCGAGGTGGTCGAGATCGACTACCAGATCCCGGGCTGCGCGCCGACCGGCGATGTCATCTACGAGACGCTTGCAGGCCTCTTGGCCGGCAAATTCCACGGTTTCGACCGCATGCATATCAAGTTCGACTGATCCCGGAGCGCCAAGACATGGCCGAACCCAGAATGATCGAGATTTCGCCGGTGACCCGCGTCGAGGGGCACGGCAAGGTGACGATCCATCTCGACCGCGACAATCAGGTCGACGAGGCGCGCCTGCATATCGTCGAGTTCCGCGGCTTCGAGCGGTTCATCCGCGGCCGGCTGCTCTGGGAGGTGCCGGTCATCGTACAGCGCCTGTGCGGCATCTGCCCGGTCAGCCACCACCTCGCAGCGGCCAAGGCGATGGATGTCATCTGGGGCGTCGACGAATTGCCGCCGACGGCGGAAAAGATGCGCCGGCTGATGCATTACGGACAGGTGATGCAGAGCCACGTCCTGCATTTCTTCCATCTGGCCGCGCCCGACCTCCTGTTCGGCTTCGGCGCGCCCGCCGAGAAGCGCAACATCTTCGAGGTCATCAAGGAAAATCCCGAGCTCGGCCGCCGCGCCGTGATGATGCGGAAATTCGGCCAGGAGATCATCGAGGCGACGGCGGGCAAGAAGATCCACGGGACCGGCGCTATACCTGGCGGGATCAACCGCAATCTGCCGATCGAGACCCGCGACGCCTTCTTGAAGACCATCGAGGACATGGTGTCCTGGTCGCAGGACGCGCTGGCGCTGGCACGCGGCTACAGCCTCGAACATGCGGAACTGGTCGACAATTTCGCATCCTTCCCGTCGAACTTCATGTCGCTGGTGCGTGCCGGCGACGGCGCGCTCGACCTCTATCATGGCAATCTGCGCGCGCTGGATTCGCAGGGCGACGTCATCTTCGATCAGCTGGACTATCGCGACTACCATGAGAAGATCGTCGAGGACGTGCGGTCCTGGTCCTACATGAAGTTCCCCTATATCCGCGACATCGGTCCGGAGACCGGCTGGTACCGCGTCGGACCGCTGGCGCGGATGAATACGGCGAGCTTCATCGACACGCCGCTCGCGGATGCGGCATTGAAGGACTTCAAGTCGGTCACCAATGGCGCGCCGAACAATGCGGCGCTCAACAATCACTGGGCGCGGATGATCGAGGTTCTCCATTGCGTGGAGAAGATCAGGGACCTTTTGCACGATCCCGATCTGCAGGGAACCGATCTGCAGGCGCGGGGACACCGGCGCGAGGAGGGGATCGGCGTCATCGAAGCCCCGCGCGGCAACCTCATCCACCATTACCAGGTCGACGACAAGGACCAGGTGACCTACTGCAACCTGATCGTCTCCACCACGCACAATAACGACGCGATGAACAAGGCCGTGAAGGACGTGGCGGTGAAGCACCTGTCCGGCCATGAGCAGATCACCGAGGGCATGTTGAACCACGTAGAGGTCGCGATCCGCGCCTACGATCCGTGCCTGTCCTGCGCTACCCATGCGCTGGGGCAAATGCCGTTGCAGGTCGAGCTGTTCGACGCCGACGGCGCGCTGATCGACAGCCGTGCGCAGGCGGCCTGAGGCGGCAGTCGATGCTGCTGATCGGGTACGGCAATAGCGGACGGTGCGACGACGGGCTCGGGCCGGCCTTCGCCGAGCGGATCGAGGCGATGGGTCTGCCGGGTCTGGAAATCGATATCGACTACCAGCTGACGGTCGATCACGCGCTCGCGATCGCCGACGCGGAAAGGGTGGTCTTCGCCGATGCGCTGGTGGGCTCCGCGGCGCCTTTCGAGTTCGGACGGATCCATCCCGGCGGGGCTGGCTCTCTTGCAAGCCACAGTCTCACGCCGGCCACTGTCCTTGAACTGGCGCGGACGCTTTACGGCAAGGAGCCGCAGGCGTTCGTCCTCGGCATCGCCGGGGCGGAATTCGGCGAGGTAAAGGAGGGGCTGAGCGAGGATGCGATGCGCAATCTCGACCTCGCCACGGCATTCTTCCTTGAATGGCTCTCGGGCGGGGAAGATGTCGCGGGCCGATCGCGCACTGACAGCGAATCGGTTTCCTGATTCTCCTATCTACCCCAAGGGAATAGCGTTTTCCGCTTGGCGTTTTCACGGCGCTCCACTAATCACGGGCGACCATGCAATCGATGCCTCCGACCTCGCTCCTCAAAGCCGCCATGTGGATGGGCGGGGCGATCGTTTCGATGGCTCTCATGGCGATCGCCGGCCGCGCGGTTCAGACGGAACTCAACACCTTTGAACTGATGGGCTATCGCTCGGTGATCGGCTTTGCGATCATTTGCGGAGTGATCTTCTTTTCGCGCGACGGTTTCGCGCAGGTGAAGACGCGAAAGCCGGGCCTGCATATCGCGCGCAACCTGTTCCATTTCACCGGCCAGAACCTGTGGTTCTACGGTGTGGCGGCGATCCCGCTGGCGCAACTTGTAGCGCTCGAGTTCACCAACCCGCTATGGGTGGCGATACTGGCCCCACTGATGCTTGGCGAGAGCATGACCCGGGCGCGGCTGATCGGGGCGCTGATCGGTTTTGTCGGCGTGCTGGTCGTCGCCCGGCCGGGCGTGGCGCCGCTTCACCCCGGCCATTTCGCCGCGCTCGGCGCGGCGGTCGGTTTCGCCATGAACACCATCTTCACCAAGAAGCTGATGCGCACCGACACCACGTTGTGCGTGCTGTTCTGGATGACGTTTAGCCAAGGTGTGATGGGTTTCGCACTGGCGGCGCCGGGCGGGGTGACCATGTTCTCGCTCCACCTGACGCCCTGGGTGATCATGACCGGCCTGACCGGCCTGACGATGCATTACAGTCTGACGTCGGCCCTGCGTTATGCGCCGGCGTCGGTCGTGGCCCCGATGGAGTTCCTGCGGCTTCCGGTCGTGGCGATCCTCGGCATGCTCATCTATGGGGAGCCGCTGGAGGCCGTCGTCTTCATCGGCGGCGCGATAATTCTTGCCGGCAACCTCTACAATATCAGGGCGGAGCGCCGGGCACGGCGGGCCTCCGACGTCACGGCCTAGTCGAGTTCGCCCGACTCGCGCATCTTTTCCCAGCCTTCCTCGATCTGGTCGGGAACGAGCGGATGAGACAGCAGATATTCGGCGGTCGAGCCCTCGTGGCGCTGGCGGGCAAGGGCAATCGTATTGTCCCATTCCTGAGGTTCGGAATCGCCCCGGCCGATCCAATAGAGCGCGACGAGCGCGTCCTGCTGATCGTCATTGAGCCCTTCGATTTCCTGCATCAGTTCCGCGCGGGTCAGGTCGCCCGACAATTCCTGCAGGGCGGCCGGCACTTCGTCGTCGCTCGGATTGCCCCCGGGATCGGAAACGTCGTTTTCCTCGCGCGCCATCAGCGCCCGCATGCGCAGGATCAGCCCTTCAAGTTCGTCGCTGTCGATTGCGATATCGGCCATGTGACCCTCCACTTCATCTGTCGTTTCGGCGAGCTTATTCCTTGCTCGTCATCTGCCCTTGATTTCCGTCAAGCCGTCGCTTTCCAGTCCTCTTGCAGCACTGCGGTTTCGGGAAGCGGCTCGATCTCGAAGTGGTAATCCTTGTCGATCGAATAGACGACGCCATTGGCGAAAGGCTTCCAGTTCTCGCCGCTGATCGGCTCGGAGGCGATTTCGATGGCGCGGTAGTCCTTTCCGATATCGTGCTGCACATGCTTCTTGCCGCAGATCCCGCAAACGGTCGCCTCGTTACGCACCAGATGCCAGAGCGTGCGGTTGTAGCGCGAGCCGACGAGTTGCTCTCCATCCGTCAGAACGATGTTGAGGCCCGCGGGTTCCTCAGGATTGACGGCTTCCGACCACTGGATGAGCCGGCGAAGTCCGCGCCCGACCGTCTCCGCCAGCGGGCGTTCCGGGTGGCGCAGATGCATGGTCAGCAGGAAATAGAAGATGTGTTCGCTGTCGGTCGCGCCCTCGATGTCGTTGCGCAGATCCGGGTCGATATGCTCGATCATCCGGTCGCGCACCTCGGCGAATTTCTGGATGGAGCCGTTATGCGCGAAGATCCACCGGCCATGCACGAAAGGATGGGTGTTTTCGATGGCGATCGCGCCGACCGTTGCCTGGCGGACATGGGCGACGACCGTGCGGGCGTAGATCCGGGCGGCGCGTTTGCGGAAATGCTCTCCGTGCCAGGCGGCCCAGGTCTGCTTCTCGATCATCGGAAGCGTGTCGTTGTAATCGGCCACACCCCAGCCATGGCTGTGCTGCAGGCCCTCGGCGTCGCCCTGGCTTTGCTGCATCAGCGCGTTCTGGGCATGCACGAGGCTGCATTCGACCCGCGTGGGTTCATTGGCGCGCATGGCGTAAAGGCGGCACACCGTTCGTTCTCCGTTATCCCGTTCCTCCCGGATACCCTTCTGATCTCGTACGAGCCTTGCGCGATGTCAATCGCGCGTGTGCGCAATCCCGTTGTCCGACTTCGTGAAGGAACGATACCGCCCAAGCTGCATTGCCCCGGTATCAACCAAACGCAAAGGAGGCCATGATGCCCAAGATTACCGAATCCAGGATCCTGATTCTGGCGACCGACGGCTTCGAGAAGTCGGAACTGTTCGTGCCGCTCGAAAAACTGAAGGAAGCCGGTGCGAAGGTCGTCGTAGCCGCGCCGGAGAAACGCGCCATCAAGAGCTGGGACAAGAAAGACTGGGGCGAGACGATCGACGCCGATTGCGCCGCAGCCGATGTCGATATCTCCGAATACGACGCGCTGGTGCTTCCCGGTGGCCAGATCAATCCGGACCTGTTACGTGTCGACACGGATGCAATGGCGGTGGTCAAGAGCTTCCTCAAGAGCGGGAAGGTGGTTGCCGCGATTTGTCACGCCCCTTGGCTGCTGGCCGAAGCCGGGGTCCTCGATGGCCGCGATGTGACGTCCTACCCCTCGATCAAGACCGACCTGATCAACGCCGGCGCGAATTGGCGCGACGCGGAAGTGGTTGCCGACAAGGGCATCGTCACCTCGCGCTCGCCCGGGGATCTCGACGCCTTCGTTTCAAAGATCGTGGAGGAAGTCGAGGAAGGCCGGCATGAAGAGCGCAAGCTCGCGGCCTGACCGTCTCCAAAACAAGGCAGCGCAGCAGTTATGCTGCGCTGCACTTAAGACTTGCGTTTAAGCCCCTGATCGGCATGGTTATGGCGTTACAGGGGACACTGCCTTGCTCGATTTCGCCATTGCCTGGGACTGGCTGACCTTCGCCGCGCGCTGGTTGCACGTCGTTACCGCCATCGCCTGGATCGGATCTTCCTTCTACTTCATCGCACTCGACCTCGGCCTGACCCAAAGGCCTGGGCTGCCGGACGGCGTTTATGGCGAGGAATGGCAGGTCCATGGCGGCGGCTTCTACCATCTGCAGAAATATCTGGTGGCGCCGGCGGAGATGCCGGAACATCTCACCTGGTTCAAATGGGAAGCCTATACGACCTGGATGTCCGGCGCTTTCCTGATGGCGCTGGTCTATTACGGCAGCGCCGATCTCTATCTGATCGACCGCAACGTCCTCGATGTCCCGGCCTGGGGCGGCATCCTGATCTCGATCGTCTCGCTGACGATCGGCTGGATCGTCTATGACTTCCTCTGCAAGTCCCCGCTCGGCAAGAACGACACGGGCCTTATGCTGTTGCTCTATGTGCTGCTGGTCTTCATGGCCTGGGGCTACACGCATATCTTCTCCGGCCGCGCGACCTTCGTCCATCTCGGCGCCTTCACGGCGACGATCATGAGCGCGAATGTGTTCTTCATCATCATTCCGAACCAGACCAAGGTCGTCGCGGCGCTCAAGGCCGGCGAGAAGCCCGACCCGTCATTGGGGAAGGCGGCAAAGCAGCGGTCTTTGCACAATAATTACCTGACGCTGCCGGTCATTTTCCTGATGCTGTCGAACCATTACCCGCTGGCCTTCGCGACGCCCTATAACTGGGTGATCGCCTCGCTGGTGTTCATCATGGGCGTTCTGATCCGGCATTATTTCAACACCAAGCATGCGCGCAAAGGCACGCCGAACTGGACCTGGCTGGCGACCGGCATCATCTTCATCCTGATCATCTGGCTGTCGACCAATCCGATT
Source organism: Ahrensia sp. (assembly GCA_002698425.1). The sequence goes on from NZXU01000033.1 coordinate 56,936, forward strand.
CAGCATGCCGACGAGGAAGCGGAACTGCCGACGCGCAGCGCCGAGAAAATGATGGCCTCGGCCCATTTCGAGGAGGCGCGCGACGTCGTGCTGTCGCGCTGCTCGATGTGCCATGCCGCCGAGCCGGTCTGGGACGGCATTCACTGGGCGCCGAAGAACGTGCTGCTCGACACCGATGCGCGGATCGCCAACCATGCGCGCGAAATCTACCTGCAGGCCGGTCTCAGCCACGCCATGCCGCCCGGCAATGTCACCGACATCCCGCCGGAAGAGCGTGCGGCTCTGGTTCGGTGGTACAGGGCGCGCGGGGACTCGTGAGCGCGGAAGGTCTCTATCGGGCGCGGCTTCTCTGGTTCGAGAGAGAACCGGAGGGCGCGGAGGATACCGACGCTTTCAGGTATATCGAGGACGGGGCCGTCGCGGTCGCCGGCGGGAAGATCGTCTGGTCGGGCGACTGGGCGCAACTGCCCGCCGAATATTCCTCCGACGCATATGAGGATTTCCGGCCGCATCTGATCATGCCGGGTTTCATCGACTGCCACATCCATTTCCCGCAGGGGCAGGTTGTCGCTTCCTATGCCGGAAGCCTTCTCGAATGGCTGAACACCTACACATTCGTCGAGGAGCAGAAATACGGCGATCCGGTTTTCGCGGAAGCGATGGCCGGCCGGTTCCTCGACATGCTGCTGGCGCATGGCACGACGACGGCGGTCGCCTACGGGTCCGTGCACAAATGCTCCGCAGACGCCTTGCTGGGCGCCGCGGTCGTAAAAGGCATGCGGATGATCGCCGGGAAGGTGATGATGGACCGCAACGCGCCGGAGCAACTCACCGACACGCCGCAGACCGGCTATGACGACACCAAGGCGCTGATCGCCGAGTGGCACGGCAAGGACCGCGTCGAAGTGGCGATCTCGCCGCGCTTCGCGCTGACCTCGACTGAGGCGCAGATGGAAATGGCCGGCGCGCTGGTCCGCGAGCACCCCGAATGCCTGGTGCAGACGCATCTTTCCGAGAACCATCGCGAGATCGAGACGGTGGCGGAGCTGTTTCCCTGGTCGAAGGACTACACCGACGTCTACGACCACTACGGCCTGATGGGCCCGAAGACGCTGTTCGGCCATTGCATCCACCAGACGCCGCGCGAGATGGAGCGCATGGCGGAAAGCCGGTCCGTCGCGGTGTTCTGCCCGACCTCGAACATGTTCCTCGGCTCCGGCCTTTTCGACCTTTCCAAGATGCGTTCGACCGAGCCCGAGACGCGCCGTGCGATCGCCACCGATATCGGCGGCGGCACCAACTGGTCGATGCTGCGGACACTGGACGAGGGTTACAAGGTGCTGAACCTCCAGGGGCAGCGTTACCACCCGCTGCGCTCTTTCTACCAAGCGACGCTCGGCAATGCGCGGGCGATCGGCATGGACGACCGGATCGGCAAGCTCGAGGCAGGCCATGAGGCCGACTTCATCGTCCTCGACTCGTCCTCCAGCCCGGCCATGGCGCTGCGCGCGGAGACGGTCTCGACTCTGTCGGAGGAACTGTTCCTGATGCAGACGCTCGGCGACGACCGGACCGTCGCCGCGACCATTGTGTCAGGCGTCACAGCGCACCGGCGCGAGACAGCCTAGATAAGGGACAAGTTCAGGGCCGACTAAACAAAAACAACAAGATGATCGGTCAAGAAGGGTAGGCGCTTCCGGGTCAAAGGACCCGGTAGCCGACCTCTTCGGATGATCGGCACAGCACGTGCCAGAAGGATCGCGCGAAGGAGCGGAAGACATAGATGTCGAATGCATCGTCATCCGCGCGCTGGATCTGCACCATGAAGTCGTGATGGATGGTCGAAAGACCGTCGGCTTTCGCGAAGGCTTCCTCCGCAAAATCAATGGCGAAGAGTTTGGACAGCACCCAACGGCTCTTGCGCCCGTCGATACGGAGCACGCTACGGCCATGGCTCAGATCGACCACGCTGCCATTGTCTCCGATGCTCTCGGCCAGTTTTGCGACATGCTCCGCATCCTCTCCCGAGACGAGCCAGCGCGCGGGCGCGATGTTGAACGCCGTGGTGTCTGGCTTCACCGTTCCGCTGCCGGGCGCGGTTTTCAATGTCAGCCCGGTGGCGGCCTTGATCGCGGCGCGGCATTTGCTTTCGCCGCTTTTCCACGCCGCGACCTCCACGATCGACAGGCCAAAACGCTCGGACAGGATTACGCCCGGTCCCTCGTCGCGCAACGCGCCGAATTCGCCGGTCTGGACATGGCCTGCGAGGGGCGAGACGGCCTGTTTCGCCAAAACGGGATCGGCGATGAAGCTCTTCGGCTCAGCCATGCATGCGCTCTCCCTTGGGATCGTAGAAAATGTGATTGACGAACTCGACCGGGATATGGGTGCCGGAACGGGCGGGATCGGTGGCGAAGGCGCGGGTGCCGATGCGGCTCGCGCCGTCCTCGACCAGCGCCAGGCCGATATATTTGCCGTAAAGCGGCGAGAAGCACATCGCGGTCAGGTGACCGAGGCCGCGCCCGGGGTTGTCGGCCGGGCCGTCGACGATGTGGCTGCCGCCGCGCAGCTTTTCACCGGACAGCGAGATGACGCCGACAAGCGACCAGCGCTTCGGATCGGTCAGTCCCTCGCGGTTCATCATCGCCGAGCCGATGAAGGGCTTCTTCTTCGAGATCAGCCAGTCGAGATGCAGATCCCGCGCGGTGGTGCGGCCGTCAATCTCGGCGCCGGTGACATGGCCCTTCTCGATGCGCAGCGTGCCGAGCGCCTCCAACCCGTAAGGTTGCATGTCGAAGGCCGCTCCTGCCTCGATCAAGGCATCCCAGACTCGTTGTCCGTGATGGGCCCCGCAATAGACCTCATAGGCGCGTTCGCCGGAAAAGGAGAGGCGGCAGATCATCACCGGGACCTGGGCGATCTTGCCGTGGACGATGCCCATGAAGGGCAGGGTCTTGTTATCGAGTTTCGTGCGCTTGACGCAGGCGGCCAGCACCTCGCGGCTCTTGGGGCCCGCGACCGCGGCGGCGGCCCACTGGTCCGTGACCGAGGTCAGATGCACTTTCAGGTCCGGCCAGATGCAGTCGAGATAGTATTCGAGGTGCTGCATGACCCGTCCGGCATTGGCCGTGGTCGTCGTCATCAGGAAACGGTTCTCGGCAAGCCGCCAGGTCGTGCCATCATCCAGCGCGAAACCGTCCTCGCGCAGCATCAGCCCGTAGCGCGCCTTGTTCACCGGCAGCGTCGAGAAACTGTTGGTGTAAACGCGATCGAGGAACTCGGCAGCGTCCGGGCCCTGGATGTCGATCTTGCCGAGAGTCGAGACATCAACGATGCCGACATTGCGCCGGATGGCCTTCGCCTCGCGGACATAGGCGTCCTCGACGGTTTCGCCCGTCCGGTTGTAGCTCTCCGGCCGGTACCAGAGGCCGGCGGCATACATGCCCGCGCCGTTGGCTTCGTGCCAGTCATGCATCGGCGTCAGGCGCTCGGGTCGGATGTCGCCGTAACGTTCGGCGGCGAGCGCGCCGAGCGACACGCCGGTGAAGGGCGGACGGAAGCGCGTCGTGCCCACGTCCGGGATCGGCTTTGACAGGGCGTCCGCCATGATCGCCATGCCGGGGACATTAGCGGTCTTGCCCTGGTCGGTCGCCATGCCGAGCGTCGTGTAACGCTTCAGGTGCTCGACCGAGCGATAGCCTTCGCGATGCGCGAGGCGCACATCGTCGGCGGTGACGTCATGCTGGAAATCGACAAAGGCCTTATCGCCTTTCGCCTTGATCTCGAAGAGCGGTGCAGGCGGCTCGATGCCTTCGCCGGACGCTGAGCCGACGGCCTCCCATGCGCCTGTACTTTCCGGGGGCAGGAAGGCCTGCAAGTTGTCGTCCCAGACCGGTTTCGCGCCGGCCTGCGACGCGAGATGAACGACAGGCGACCAGCCGCCCGAGACCAGCAGCGTATCGCAGGCAAGCCGTTTGGGCGGGCCGGGAAATGCATTGATCTCCGCGTCGAAGGGCTGGACGGTCACCGAGGAGAGCGCATTGCGGCCGCCGGTCGCGACCACCGCATGGCCGGCGAGGACTTCCGCGCCCGCTTCCTTTACTTGCGCCAACGCCCAATCGCTGACGCTCGGGCGGACATCGACGATCGTGGTGATCAGCGCGTCGCGCTCGCGCAGTTTCGCGGCGGCTTCGTAGGCGCTGTCATTGTTGGTGAAGACGACGATGCGCCTGCCCGGCATGACGCCGTATTCGCCCGCGAAGCGCTGGGCGGCGCTTGTCAGCATGACGCCCGGCCGGTCGTTGCCGGGGAAGACGAGAGCCCGTTCGAGGGCGCCGGTCGCCAGTACGACGTGTCCGGCGCGGATGACCCAATGGCGATGGCGCGGTTCGCCGGGGTCCGCGCTCTTCTTGTGGTCCGAAACACGCTCCAGCGCTGCGAAGGTGTTGCCGTCATAGCAGCCCCAGACCGTCGTGCGCGGAAGGAGGGTCACGTTCGGATTGGAGGTGAGGTCCGTTATCAGCGTTTCTGCGAAACCGGCTGCTTCGGAACCGGCCCAGTTGGCTGTTCCGCCGAAGGCGGCGCTGGTCTCGCAGAGGATCACGCGTTTGCCCTCCGCGGCGGCGCTGCGCGCGGCTTCCAGCCCGGACGGGCCGGACCCGACCACGAGGACATCGCAGAAGGCGTTCATGCGTTCGTAGCGGGCCGGGTCGGGCACCGTGCCGGCGGAGCCGAGGCCGGCGGCGCGCCGGATGAAGTTTTCGCAGAACATCCACGCCCGCGTGCCTTTCAGCGGGCCTATGATCGGGCCCATGAAGGTCTTGTAATAGAAGCCGGCGCTAAACGCTTTGCCCGCCAGCTGATTTGCCGCCTGAAGGTCGAAAGCGAGCGAGGGAAAGCGGTTCTGACTTTCGGCGACCAGTCCGTCGTAAATTTCCAGTTCGGTGGCGCGAATATTCGGTTCGCGCGCGCCGTCGGTTGTCACGGTGACGAGGGCGTTGGGCTCCTCGTAGCCGGCGGCGAGCAGGCCGCGGGGGCGGTGGTATTTGAAGGAGCGTCCCAGCAGGCGAACGCCATTGGCGAGAAGCGCGGAGGCCAGCGTGTCGCCGGCAAAGCCGGTATAGGACTTTCCGTCGAAGGTGAAGCGAACGGGCCGTCCGCGATCGATACGGCCGCCGCTCGGGATGCGCCAGGACGTCACGACCGTTTCCTCCCGCCGCGCTTGCCGGGCGCGAAAGCCACGCCCGAAATCGCATGGGTCAGCGTGTTGCGGGTGACGACCAGGTGTTTCCGGCAGCCGCCGGAATGCTGCCAAAACTCGCGATGCTCGCCGGCCGGGTTGGCGCGGTCATAGACATAGGCGTTCCAGGCGTCCTGGTCTGTCGAGGCCGGGTCGGGGCGGGTCAGCGTCGCATCGCCCTGATAGCTGAATTCCTGGAGATCGCGCGGGCCGCAATGCGGGCAGGTGATCCTCATGGCTCAGTGCTTCCAGGGCGTCGCGCCCTGGCCCTTCTCGTCGATGACATAGCCGCGATGGAAGCGGTCGAGCGAATAGGCCTCGTTGAGCGGATGCGGCTCGTCCCTGGCGATGGTGTGGGCGAAACACCAGCCGGAGGCGGGCGTCGCCTTGAAGCCGCCGTAGCACCAGCCGCAATTGAGATACATGCCGGGTAGCGGGCCGGTAGTAATGATCGGAGAGCCGTCCATCGACATGTCCATGATGCCGCCCCAGGACCGCAAGAGCCGCAGCTTCGCCGCAGCCGGAAAGAGTGCCACCGTCTCTGCCATCACGTCCTCGACGATGGGCAGGTTTCCGCGCTGGGCATAGGTGTTGTAGCCGTCGATGTCGCCGCCGAAGACGAGGCCGCCCTTGTCGGATTGCGAGATGTAGAGATGGCCGGCGCCGAAGGTGACGACCGTGTCGAGCAGGGGCTTCAGCGATTCCGAGACGAAGGCCTGCAGGACGTGGCTTTCGATCGGCAGCCGGTCGATGCCGGCGAGTTTCATGACCGCGCCGGTCGAGCCGGCGACGCAGACGGCGACCTTCTTGGCGCGGATCTCGCCGCGCGATGTCTGAACGCCGACGATCCGGTCGCCGTCGCGCAGGAAGCCGGTGACTTCGCAGTTTTCCAGCATGTCGACGCCGCGGCGGTCGGCGGCGCGGGCATAGCCCCAGGCGACAGCGTCGTGGCGGGCGGTGCCGGCGCGGGGCTGTTCGAGGCCGCCCAGGATCGGGAAGCGCGCCGTTGGCGACAGGTCGAGGCCGGGCATGCGGCGGCGCAACTCGTCCGGCGTCAGCATGCGTGCGTCGACGCCCATCAGCCGCATCGCGTTGCCGCGCCGCGCCGTATCGTCCAGCTGGGCCGGCGTGTGGCACAGATTGATGATGCCGCGCTGCGAGAACATCACGTTGAAATTGAGCTCGTGCGAGAGGTTCTCCCACAGCTTCATCGAATGCTCGTAAAAGGGCGTGTTGCCCTGCAAAAGATAGTTGGAGCGCACGATGGTCGTGTTGCGGCCGATATTGCCGGAGCCGAGCCACCCCTTCTCGCAGACCGCGACATTGGTGATGCCGTGGTTCTTGGCGAGATAATAGGCGGTCGAGAGCCCGTGCCCGCCGCCGCCGATGATGACGACGTCATAGTCGGGCTTCGGGTCCGGTTTGCGCCATGCCGGTTTCCAGCCGGTGTTGCCGCTCCAGGCGTTTTTCAGAACCTGCCAGGCAGAATATTCCGCCATCCGTCTCCGCGTCCCTCTCGCTGTCGTCCCAACCTAACCTGCAAGTTACCGCGTTGCATCGGGAAATATCGCCGTCAAGTTTCCCTTTCGCGACGCATTTACCAATGGTTTGCGTGACCTTGGCGATAGTTGTTCCTTGGCTTTCGACAAGTGTGGTAACAGCCCAGCGATGAAACCGGTTCTGAGATTCCTGATTGTCGCCCTGGCATTGCTGGCCGCCTTGCCGGCTCTGGCGCAGGTGACAGAGGAGACGGCCGGTACCGTCCAGGGCTTCGAACGTGAGCTCACTCGGGTGGAAGAGGCGCTCGACGAGGCGCGCGACAGCGACAGCGCGCTGGTGGAACTCTACGATCGGGTCCGGGCAGTTTCCTCGCAATTGTTGTCGACCGGCGTGACGTTGTCGCCGCGGCTGACCGAGATCCATGCGCGGCTGGAACAGCTGGGTCCGGAACTTGAACAGGGTGCCGAACCCGAAGTCCTGCAGCAGCAACGGACGGAGTTGACCGAGGAACGGGCGCTGATCAATTCGCTGATCGGGCAGCTGGAGGACATGTCGATCCGCGCCCACACGCTCGAAAACGAGATATCGGAGGCCAGGCGCGATCTTTTCACGACGACGCTGTCGCGCCGTTATGACGTGACGGCTGCTTTCGGCAGCGAGCTGATCGCCGATCTGAAAGCGCGGTCGGCCGATTTCGCCAACAAGGTCGAGTCCTGGGCGAGCTTCGTCTGGCGGTTCAAGCCGGGCCCGTTCCTGGTGGCGACCACCCTGGCGCTGATGGCGGCGGTGCTGTTCCTGATCTTTGCCCGCAAGCTGCTCGGACGGCTGATCCGACGCGATCCGACGGCGAAGGAGCCGGGCTATTTCTCGCGGCTTTCGGTGGGCTTTCTCGGAACGCTGTTGCCGACGCTCGGTCTCTGGCTGTTCTTCATTTTCATCTATGCGCTCTACAGCCATTTCGCGGTTCTGCGCGGCGATATCGGCCGGATCCTGATGACGCTGCTGCTCGGCATCGGCGTCGTCAATCTGACCTGGCAACTGTCCGAGGCGGTTTTCGCGCCCGGGCTGTCGCAATGGCGCCTCGTCGGGGTGACGGACCGGGCGGCGCGCCGGCTGAAGCTTCTGGTCCTCATCATGACGGTGACGATCGTCGCCGACGAGGTCATCACCCAGATCCTCGGCGTCGTCGGCGACTCGCTGCCGATCACGGTCGCCAAGAGCCTGGTCAGCAGCACCATCGTCGGGCTGACGCTTCTGGCGATCGATTTCGTGCGGCCATTTCCCGGCGGGGAAGGCAAGCCCGACCGGCCCTGGCCGGGGGTCGTCCGTTTCCTGCTCAAGGGGACCGGTCTCGCGCTGATCGTGGCGGTGGCGGCGGGCTATATCGGTTTTGCGGATTTCGTCTCCAAGCAGATCGTCCTGACCGGCGCCGTCGGGGTGACGTTCTATATCGGCCACTTGGCGGCGCGCGAGATGAGCCGCGAAAACGAACTCCTGCATTCGCGCGTCGGAAAGTGGCTGCGGGTCAATCTGGAACTGTCCGAGACGACCATCGACCAAATCGGGCTTTTCGCCGGGGTCTTGCTGACATTCGGGCTGGCGCTGGTCGGCGTGCCGCTGCTTCTGCTGTTGTGGGGCTTCAAATGGGCCGACATCCGGGGCTGGCTGCTCGGCTTTGTCAACGAGTTCTCGATCGGCTCGATCTCGATCTCCATCTCGGGAATCATCGCCGGCATTTTCGTCTTCATCATCGGTTTCTGGATGACGAAGCTCATCCAGCGGTGGCTCGACAAGGATGTGCTGACGCGCAGCCGCATCGATACCGGGGTGCGCAATTCGGTTCGCACCGCGATCGGCTATGCCGGCGTGACGCTTGCCGCGCTGGTGGGTGTGGCGGCGGCGGGTATCGACCTGTCGCAACTCGCGCTGGTGGCGGGCGCGTTGTCGCTCGGTATTGGCTTCGGCCTGCAGAACATCGTGTCGAATTTCGTGTCCGGGCTGATCCTCCTGGCGGAACGGCCCTTCAAGGTGGGGGACTGGATCGAGGCGGGCGGCATCAGCGGCACGGTCAAGTCGATCAATGTGCGCGCCACCGAGATCGAGACGTTCCAGCGCAAGACGATGATCCTGCCCAATTCGGACCTAATCAACTCGGCGGTCGGGAACTGGACCCATCGCAACACGCTCGGCCGGATCGAGATCCCCGTCGGCGTCTCCTACAAGTGCGATCCGAAACAGGTGCGCGACATCCTGATCGGAATTGCCCAGGATCACCCGCTCATCCTCGGCAATCCGGAACCCTATGTCATGTTCGCCGATTTCGGCGATTCGTCCCTGAACTTCGAATTGCGGGGGTATCTCGCCGATATCGGCAATATCCTGACTGTCGGCACCGAAATACGCTTCGCCATTTTCGAGCGTTTCGAAGCCGCCGGCATCGAAATTCCGTTCCCGCAACGCGACGTCAATCTCAAGGTTGTCGACAAGGAGGGTTCGGTGGTCGCCGAAAGCACGGCTGACCTCGATTTCGGCTCGATCGAGGCCGACAGACGCCCCCTGCGTGACGAGGAATGAAGTGGAATTGCGCGTTCAGCTTCGGTTCAGGCAGAAAATCCGATAAGAGGGACAAGTGGCGGGCAAAGGCCCGCAAGAAAGAAAGGAGGCGCTGCCGATGCGGCGTCATCATAACAAAACGAGCCGGCTTTCGGTCGCAGTCGCCGCCTTCCTTGCCATCACTGCAGGGGCGGGCGCCGCATCGCTGACCAACAAGGACGCCGAAAGCTACACCGTCATCGTCACCGAGGGCGGCGTCAAGAACGAGCTTGCGATTACGGGGGGCGAGACGCTCACCTTCTGCAACGCCGGCTGTTTCCTGACGCTGCCCAGCGGCAACAAGGCGGCGCTCGCCGGTCCGGAGAGTGTTGAGATCATCAATGGCGAAGCGGTCGTGAAATAGGCCGAAGGCCTGTCCGACCCTGTTCCGGCGGTTGGCCGGTGGTCCTTCGGGCCGCCGGTTTTTTCTTTGCGGAGCAGCGCCGTCGCGCGGCGTTTTGGCGATGTCGCAAACAGGCTGCAAAACCATGGCCCCGCCGCCCTATAGTCCGCCAGAATTCTTATCTCGGAGTCGCAGGGCATGGCACAGTTTCCGGAAAAGGCGAAGGTCGTCATCATCGGCCTTGGCGGTATCGTGGGCGCGTCGGTCGCCCACCATCTGGTCGAGCGCGGATGGGACGATATCGTCGGTATCGACAAGTCGGGCGTTCCGACCGACATCGGCTCGACGGCGCATGCCTCCGACTTCTGCTACACGACCAGCCACGACTATCTGTCGGTCTGGACGACGCAGTACTCGATCGATTTCTTCGACCGGATGGGCCATTACGCCCGCGTCGGCGGCCTCGAGGTCGCGCGCACCGGCGACGATGCCTGGATGGAGGAAATCAAGCGCAAGGTCACCTCGGGCAAGGCGTTCGGCACCAATGTGCGCCTGGTCGAACCCGCGGAGATCAAGGAGATGTTCCCGCTGATCGAGGAAGACATGGTGCAGGGCGGCATGTACGACCCCGATGCCGGCCTCGTCATCCCGCGGTCGCAGACCGTCGCCGGAAAGCTGGTCGATGCGGCGGAGAAATCCGGCAAGCTCAAGATCTTCGGCAACACGCCCGCGCAATCGCTGATCGTCGAGAACGGCCGCATCGCGGGCGTCGTGACCCATCGCGGCACGATCATGGCCGATCACGTTGTGGTCTGCGCCGGGCTGTGGGGCCGGCTGATCGCCGAAATGGTCGGCGAGGACCTGCCGGTCATGCCGGTCGACCATCCGCTGACCTTCTTCGGGCCGTATAACGCGTTCGAGGGCACCGGCAAGGAGATCGGCTTCCCGCTCATGCGCGACCAGGGCAACTCCGCCTACATGCGCGACACGGGCGACCCGAAAACCACCGAGGGCGGCCAGATCGAGTGGGGCTATTACGAGACCGACAATCCGCGTCTCTGCCATCCGCGCGACATCCTCGAAAAGCACGAGGCGCGGCTTTCGCCCTCGCAGCGCGATCTGGACATGGAGCAGATCATCGAGCCCTTGGAACGCGCCATGGAACTGACGCCGATCCTCGGCGAGCTCGGCTACAATGAGGGCCATTCCTTCAACGGTCTCCTCCAGGTTTCCGCCGCCGGCGGCCCTTCCTGCGGCGAGAGCCAGAAGGTGCGCGGGCTGTGGTACTGCGTGGCGATTTGGGTCAAGGACGGCCCCGGCTACGGCAAGCTGATCGCCGACTGGATGACGGACGGCCGCACTGAGATCGACCATGCGTCAATCGACTATTCACGCTTCTACCCGCACCAGCTGACCGAAAAGTTCATCGAGGACCGCTGCTACGAGGCGGCGCAGAAGATCTATTTCCCCGCGGTGCATCCGCGCGAGCCCTATGCGTCGAGCCGCGGCGTCAAGCGCTCGCCCTTTTATGAGCGTGAGAAGGAACTCGGCGGCTATTTCATGGAACTCGGCGGCTGGGAGCGCGCGCATGGCTATGCCGCCAACGAGCACCTGCTGGAGAAATATGGCGACCGGGTTCCGGTCCGCGAGAACGAGTGGGACAGCCGCCATTTCTGGCGCGTGTCGAATGCCGAGCATCTGGCGATGAGCGAGGATTGCGGCATCGTCAATCTCAGCCATTTCTACATGTTCGACGTCGAGGGGCCGGACCATGTGGCGCTGATGGAATGGCTCTGCGCCGCGAAGATCGGCGGCGACAACAATATCGGCAAGGGCATCTACACGCATTTCCTCGATGACGAGGGAATGGTGCGCGCCGACCTGACCGTCATCCGCATGGAAGACCGCTGCCGCGTCGTGGACGGCGCCGATGCAGGGCCGCGCGATTTCACCTATGTGGAGCGCGTCGCCGAGGACAAGGGCTTCGACGTCACCGTTACCGACGTGACCGAGCAGTATACGACCATCGGCATCTGGGGTCCGAACGCGCGCGAGACGCTGAAGAAAGTGGTTGCCGATCCGGCCGGGCTCGATCCGGAGAATTTCCCGTTTGCCGCGATCAAGCCGATCGAGATCGCCGGCAAGACCGTGACCGCCTTCCGGCTCTCCTATGTCGGTGAGCAGGGCTGGGAACTGCACATGAAATACGAGGACGGCCTCGCCGTCTGGGATGCGTTGCGCGAAACCGGCGTGATGGCTTTCGGCGTCGAGACCTATGCAAACTCGCGCCGCATGGAAAAGAGCCTGCGCCTTCAGAACGCCGATCTCCTGACCCAGTACAACCTGATCGAGAGCGACTTGGCACGTCCGAAGGTCAAGGAAGCCGATTTCCGTGGCAAGGCGAAGCATGTGGAGTACAAGGCGCGCGATCACCAGCCGGCCATGCTCTGCACGCTGGTGATGACCGAGAACACCGACAAGGACGGCGTCAAGCGCTATCCGGTCGGCGCGATGCCGGTCATGGATCCGGACACCGGCAAGACGCTGGTCGACGAGGTTGGCCGCATCTCCTACACGACCTCGGTCGCGTTCGGCCCGACGATCGGCAAGAACATCGCGCTCGCCTATCTGCCCTGGGATTACTGCCAGGTCGGGCGCAAACTCCATGTCGAGTATTTCTCGGAGACCTATCCGGTCGAGGTGGCCGCGGTCGGCTATACGCCGCTCTACGATCCGGAGAATCTGAAGCCGCGAAGCTGACGGACGGCAAAAGCCGGTCATCATATTTTCGCGAGGGCCGGATTCGACATATTCCGTTCCGGGAATTTTCGCCTATCATCGCGTCATGCGAATAGCCGGATATCTCCCGCCGGTCATCGGCGCCGTGCTCATGGCCATCGTCCTTGCGGCGCCGGCAAGGGCCGAAGAGCGGGTCGACATTGCGCTTGTGCTCGCGGTCGACGTGTCGCGTTCGATGTCGCTTGAGGAACTGCGGATCCAGCGCGAAGGCTATGCGGCGGCGATCGCCAGCCCGGAAGTGGTGCGCGCGATCGGGCAGGGGGCCTATCGGCGCATCGCGGTGACGCTGTTCGAATGGGCCAATAACAGCTATGCCCGCGAGATCGTCGGCTGGACGATCATCGAGAGCCAGGCGGATGCCGATGCGGTCTCGGCGGTGCTGCTTGCGGATCACAGCTACGGGCAGCGGCGGACCTCGATCTCGGGCGCGATCAGCCGCGGGGCGGAACTGCTCGCGACCGTGCCCTATGAGGCCGACCGGCACGTGATCGACATTTCCGGCGACGGGCCGAACAACCAGGGCATTCCGGTGACCGAGGCGCGCGACGCGGCGATCGCCCAGGGCATCACGATCAACGGCCTGCCGATGATGACGCGCGATGGCTTCGCCTCGCAGTTTCATATCGACGATCTGGATCGCTACTACACGAAATGCGTGATCGGCGGGCCCGGCGCCTTCATGGTGCCGGTCAACGACTGGGAGCAGTTCGCCGAGGCGGTGCGGCGCAAGTTGGTGCTGGAGATTGGTGCGGTGGGGACGCCTGCGCCGAAAGTCATTCCGGCGCAGTTCGTGCTCGAGGAACCCTATGACTGCCTGATCGGCGAGAAGATCTGGCAGCAGCGGGGCTGGCAGTTCGACGAATTCAATCCGTAGGGCGGGTGCGGGTCAGTCTCGTCTTCCTCCGTCATTCCGGGGCCGCTTTGCGGAACCCGGAATCCAGAGCCGTGCGGTGGGCACTCCTGCCTGTTGATCGATGCCGGCTTTGGGCGGAGATCCAGCGTTTGTCTGGGAACTCTCAGGTCTGGATTCCGGGTTGCGCGATGCGCCCCCGGAATGACGGCTGGTGTTGATCAGGCCACCAGAAGCTGCTTGCGGTCGGCGCGTTCCTGCTGCGGCGACTTGTTGTAGACCTCGCGGTAGCATTTCGAGAAATGCGAGGCGGAGACGAAGCCGCAGGCGATCGCCACTTCCACGACCGGCATGGAGGACTGGATCAGGAGGTGGCGGGCGCGGTCGAGCCGGATCTCCAGATAATAGCGCGCCGGCGAACGGCCCATCTCCTGGCGGAACAGGCGCTCGATCTGGCGGCGCGACAGGCCGACATGATCGGCGATCTCGACCAGCGACAGCGGCTCCGACAGATTGGCTTCCATCAATTCGATGATGGTCAGCACCTTCGGGTTTTGCACGCCGAGGCGGGCGCGCAGCGGCAGGCGCTGGCGGTCGGTGGGATTGCGGACGCGGTCGGTCAGGACCATCTCGCAGATACGGTTGACGGTGGCGTCATCGAAATCGTCCGAGATGATCGACAGCATCATGTCGAGCGTGGCGGTGCCGCCGGCGCAGGTATAGATGTTGCCGTCGATTTCGAAGAGGTCGGAATAGACGCTGACCTGCGGAAAGGCTTCCTGGAAGCCGGGCAGGTTTTCCCAATGGATGGCGCAGCGCTTGTCGTTCAGCAGGCCGGCCGCGCCGAGCGAGTAGGCCGCGGTGCACAGCCCGCCGATCTTGACGCCGCGATTGTATTCCTCGCGCAGCCAGGCCGACAGGGACTTGGTGTGATAGCGCTCGATATTGAGGCCGCCGCAGACGAACAGGATCGACGGGCGGTGCTGGCCGAGCATCAGCTTGCGCTCTTCCTCGACGGAGGTGTCGACGCGAACCTCGACGCCGTTGGAGGCGGTGACCGGTTCGCCCGTCCTAGAGACCAGCCGCCATGTGTAGGCGTCATAGCCGAGAATGCGGTTGGCGCCGCGCAAGGGCTCGATCGCCGCGCAAAAGGCGAGCATGGTGAATTCGGGCTGGAGGTAGAAGACCACAGTCCTCTGGAGCGCCGGTGCGTGGGTCATTCTGCCATCCACATTCGTGCCGCGCGACGCATCTCGCGGTGTCTTGTTTGCGACAGAAAAACAGTCATTGACTGTCCGGTCAATAGCGCTTTTCGACGAGGCGGGGGTGTCCCGGCTAACGCTGGGGAAGGGGATGGTCTGCGGCGGCATTCAGTCACTCCATGCAATTGGCGTTACACGGAGCAGCCATTTCGCGCCTGTGCCGTTCCAGCGGCGTTTTGGACACGCCGCAAGGGTGAACGGCCAGCTATTATCAAAGCGTTTCCCGGAGGATTGGGATCAACCGGCAAGACGCTCCCTCATGGGCGGCTCGATCGACGGCCTATGCGCTTTCGCATGGCTTGCGGGCTAAGCGAAATGCGAAGCGGGGGCGTCTGTTTGCGACGCGGCGGGGCGTCGCAGGCAAAACAGGGACGAAATCGGCGCTCGGACTTTCCCGTCAGCCGCGTGCGCGGCGTCCGCCCTCGCGCCGGCGCCGTCCGCCGCCACGGCCGTCATCATTGGCGGCAAGCGTCTTGCGCTCGGGCAGGGTGACGGCTTTTGCCAGTTCAGGGAAGGGGTCTTCCTTGTTCGGCAGCGCCATGGCGGCGACGAAATGATCCTGGAATTTCGGCTCCAGCGCGGTCTCGATCTTCTCGATTTCGCGCACCGTGCGCTCGATCTCGCGGCGGTAGCCGCGGTTGAGAAGCGCCATGCGTGCGCCGGTTCCCGCCGCGTTGCCCACCGCCTTGACCTGCTCGAGGTCGCAGTCCGGGATCATGCCGAGCACCATCGCGTATTTCGGATCGATGAAGGAGCCGAATGCGCCGGCGAGGCCGATCCGGTCGACGCGGTCGACTTCCATCTTGTCCATCAGCAGCTTGATGCCGGCATAGAGCGCGGCCTTGGCGAGCTGGATCGCGCGAATGTCGTTCTGCGTGATCGTCAGGCGCGGGCTGCCTTCGTGCAGAACATAGGAGAATGTGCGACCGTTCTCGACGATGCGCGGGGAACGCGCGGCGAGCGCGCCGTCGATGACGCCGTCCTCGGAGATGATCCCGGCCAGGAACATCTCGGCGACGACCTCGATGATGCCGGAACCGCAGACGCCGGTGACGCTGATCGCCTTGGCGGCCTCGGCGAAATCGGGTTCGTCCGACCAGGGTTCGATGCCGATGACGCGGAAGCGCGGTTCAAGCGTTTCGGGATCGATGCGGACGCGTTCAATCGCGCCGGGGGCGGCCCTTTGGCCGCAGGAGATCTCGGCGCCCTCGAAGGCCGGGCCCGTCGGCGAGGATGCGGCGACGACGCGGGTCGAATTGCCCAGCACGATCTCGGCATTGGTGCCGACATCGACGAGCAGCATCATCTCGTCCTGACGATGCGGCCCTTCGGTGAGCGTCGCGGCGGCGGCGTCGGCGCCGACATGGCCGGCGATGCAGGGCAGGATGTAGACGCGCGCGCCCGTGTTGAGCGACAGCCCGATCTCGGACGCCTTGAGGGAGACCGCGCCGGAGACGGCGAGCGCGAAGGGGGCGCCGCCCAGTTCGGTCGGATCGATGCCGAGGAACAGGTGATGCATGATCGGATTGCCGACGAAGACCGCGTCGAGAATATCCTCGCGGTCGATGCCGCCTTCCTTGCAGGCCTTGTCGACGAGGTCGCTGATCGCGGTGCGGACAGCGGTCGTCATCGCCTCGCGGCCTTCCGGATTCATCATCACGTAGGAGACGCGGCTCATCAGGTCTTCGCCGAAGCGGATCTGCGGGTTCGACGCGCCGGAGGAGGCGATGGTACGGCCCGACAGGAGCGACGAGACATGCAGCGCGATGGTCGTCGAGCCGATATCGCAGGCGATGCCGTAGGCTTCGTTCTTGAGGCCCGGATAGAGCGCGATCAGATGGGCGAAGCCGCTCTCCTCGTCGCGGTGGATCGCGGCGGTAACGGCCCATTGGCCTTCGCGCAGGATCTTCTGGACGCGGGGCAGGAGGTATGTGTCGACGAGGAGGTTTTCGAAACCCCAATCCTTCGCGAGCGCGGCCTTGAGGCGGTCGAGGTCGCCGAGCGGCTTGTGCATGTCGGGTTCCTCGACCTCGACATAGCACATCTGGATGGCGGGGTTGCGCTCAATGACGCGCGTATCGGCATCCTTGCGCACGACCTGCGCGTTGATCGCGACATCCTGGGGTACGTCGATGACGAGGTCGCCGAGGATCGTCGCGGAGCAGGAGAGCCGGCGGCCCGACTTCAGTCCGCGCACCCTGTCGTAGCGCTGTTCCTTCGCGCCGAAGGGCGACAGGTGGTCGTTCGAAGAACTGACGCCGTGCTTGGCGAAATGGCCTTCCTGCACCTCGATCTGGCAACGCCCGCAGGTGCCGCGGCCGCCGCAGACGCTCTCGACATAGACGCCGAGCTGGCGCGCTGCGTCCAGAACGCTCGTGCCTTCGGGAAAGCGTCCGCGCTTCCCCGAGGGCATGAAGAGGATGAGGGGATCGGTCACGTTACTGGTTTCCGCTATTTTGATCCGCTAACGGAAAGGTTTGCAGTTATTTGAAATGCAGTAGCTGCAATCATCACCAATACGAATATAATGATGATCCGAACTGCCAAATTATAAATGTGAGAATTTTTGATTAGTTTTCCACTGCGGTGAATGACGTATGCGGAGAAACTTATGAAAAAGCCATAGCTCAACCTTAGGTATAGTATCCCGAAAATTATTGACGCTGTCGTGAATTGCAGCTTCAAATCCGGGAAGTTCGTGTTTCGCCAAGTCACAACGCTGAGGGTGAGGCAGAAAATAGACCTAACAAGAATGCCAACGACGTCAGAAATGACTTTCTCTTCGCTAATGACACGCTTTAGCTGCTCGTCCGATACCTCAAAATCCCTCGGTTCCTCAGGCAATATTACGCCCTCGCGCGCCGTGCCTCGCGTCCGCCAGCACCGCGGCGGCCGCGCGCGCCTGCGGGGGCTGCATCGGGATCGCGGTTGAAGGCGATCCAAGCGCCGCCGCCGGCATCCTGGTTGAGCAGGAAGTTGGCCGCGCGGATCGCTTCCATTTCCTTGCCGGCGCGCGGCTTGGTGGAGCCTAGGCCGAAGAGTTTGCAGAAGGTCTCGTCATCCATTTCCGGCGGCAGGATGATGCCGGCGGCTTCGACTTCAGCCTTCTTCTCGGCGATCTTCTTCGGCCCGACCGGCAGCGCGACCGGGTTCATGATGGCTGACGTCATGCCGGCGGCGTAGGCCATCGGCAGAAAGGCATTGTTGATGCCGTGGCGGTTCGGAAGGCCAAAGGAGATGTTGGACGCACCGCAAGTGGTGTTGACGCCCAGCTCCTCGCGGAGCCGGCGGACCAGCGTGAAGACCTGGTGTCCCGCGGTCGCCATCGCACCGATCGGCATGACCAGCGGATCGACGACGATGTCATGCGCCTTGATGCCGAAATCGGCGGCGCGCTCGACGATCTTCTTGGCGACGGCAAAGCGGACGTCAGGATCTTCGGAAATCCCGGTATCGTCATTGGAGATCGCGACGACCGGCACATCATATTTCTTGACCAGCGGCAGGACCTTTTCCAGCCGCTCTTCCTCGCCGGTGACGGAATTCAGCAGGGGACGGCCCTTGGCGGCCTGAAGACCGGCCTCGAGCGCGCCCGGCACGGAGGAATCGATGCAGAGAGGGCAATCGGTCACGGCCTGCACAACCTCGATGAGCTGCGGCATCAGCATCGGCTCGACGAAGTTGTTGTCCGCATAACGCGGATCCTCGGCCATCTTGTTGGAGAAGACCGCGCCCGAGTTGATATCGAGCACCGTGGCGCCGGCGGCCACCTGCGCGATCGCATCGGCCTCGACGCGCGTGAAATCGCCCCGCTCCAGTTCCTCGTTGAGCACCTTGCGGCCGGTCGGGTTGATGCGCTCGCCGATGACGCAGAAGGGCTGGTCGAAACCGATGACGGTTTCGCGCGTGGCGGAGGCGACGACGGTGCGGGTCATTATGCAGTGATTCCTACGATTTGGAGTTCATAGAAGGATATAAAGATGTCTTTATATCCCATGTGCCGCGTTCTTCAAGCCACCCGGCGGCTTTTTTGATGCCGCCGAAGGGGAAGACGTGAACCTGGCGGATCGCGGTCTGCGGATTGTCCTGCCAGTGTTTCTCGATCGGGCCGACCACGCCTTCCGGCGAGTGGCTGGTGGCGAGCGTCGCCAGAGAGCGGGTGCGCTTCTTGAAGAAGTCGAGCGAATTGCCGACGCCGCACATCGCCGCATATTTGACCAGCGTGGTGATCTTGGCCGGGCCGGCGACGCCGAGATGGACCGGCATGTCGATGCCGTGCGCGCGCAGGCCTTCCGCCCATTTGATGAATTTCTCGCCGTCGAAGCCGAATTGCGTGACGATGCGGACCTTGGCGCCGGTGCGTTCGCCGAAGCCTTTCTTCAGGCGCAGCGCCTCGACCGCGACCTCCTCGGAGAAATCGGGGCTGCTTTCCGGGTGGCCGGCGACGCCGACATGGGTGATGCCGTATTTGTCGAGGAAACCGGTTTCCAGCACTTCCATCGACGACGAAAAGTCGCCGGCATGTTTTTCCAGTCCGCCGCCGATGACCAGGATGTCATGGACGCCGGCTTCCTGGGTGGTCGCCTTGATGCGGTCCTCCAGCGCGGCCTTCGTCGACAGGCGGCGGGAGGCGAAATGCGGCACGGCGGTGTAGCCGAGATCGGTGACGCGTTTCGCGGCGGCGACCAGCGTCTCGGTCGGATCGGTGCCGATATCGGTGATGTAGACACGTACGCCGGCCGGGAAGAGGCCTGGCAGGTCGGGGGATTCGACCGCCTGTTTCGGCGAGATCTCGATGGAGGCCGGAATGTGTTTCGGCCGGCTGTCCGCGGTGTCCATGCCAATCGTGTTCATTGCGCTCACTCCTTCTCAAAGCCTTCGTTCTTCACGAGGGCGACCAGCCGCTCCTTCGTGTAGTTCGCTTCGATCTCGGCGGCGGCCTTGTCGGCTTCCGCTTCCAGATCGTCGCTGACGGCGACCGGATCGGCCTTGCGCCACTCGGCGAGATAGGCGTCGCTGTCGCGCGCTCCCACCCGCATGGCGCACATGTCGATCGCCTCGGTGAAGCGAAGCGTCAATTCGCGCTTCGCGGTCTCACGCCGCTTTCGAATGATAACCTGTGCGGGGATGTCGCGCCAAAAGACGATGATCCGGTCTGCCATGGCGTTTCTCCTGTCGGTTGCCAGCAATGCAGTATGCCACGGCGCGCGGCTTGTTGGACGGCGACGCGCGGCAATTCAAAAACGACAGGGAAGATATGGCGCGATCAGAGCAGCCAGGAATGGGCGAAGGCGTGGGCGACGAGGACCACGCCGACCATGATGCAGATCGCCACGACGCCGGTGATGGTGCCGACGGCGAGCCAGAAGCCGTCACGTTCGGAAAGCGCGACGCCGCAGATGAAGCAGGCGAGCGCCGGCAGCCAGTTGCCGAAGGGGATCGGAATGACCACGGCGATCGCGAAGATCAGCGTGATGATGCCGACGACCTTCTCCGCCGCCTTGGCGCTGGGAAAGGGCCAGTAGCGGGGGCGCACCCAGTTTTCCATGCGCCGCAGGAAGGGAATCAGCCAGGTGGTCATGCGGTGGAACGCCTTCTGGCTGAGCGACCGCTTCAGGAAGAAGCGCGGCAGCCAGACGGTCGGGTAGCCGAACACCATCTGGAAGGCGACGAGGACGATCGGCACGCCGAGCAGGACCGTCGAGCCCGGCGGGAAGGGCAGCAGATTGATGCCGGCGGTGAAGACCAGGAATGTCGCGAAGGAGCGGTCGGCAAGCGCATTGCGGATGCGCCGCACGGTGACCTTGCCGCGTTCTTCCTGCGCGAGTTCGTAAAGGACCTGCGACAGGGGGCGCGGATGGCAATAGGATCCCGTTGCCTCAACCGGTTCGAACTGTTCCGGAACTTGCTGCAACATGGTTGTCCACTGGCCCCCGATCGGCGCTGATGACGCAATGATACGTCAAGATGATGACATAGCGGTCAAATGCGACGATTTGGTTTACGAGCGCGGCGGTTCTACCACCCTGTCGGCGCGCTGCAAAGCCGGGGAAAGATCGCCATAGCCGGTGAACCTGCGCTCGAAGGCGAGACCGAGGAAATCCGCCGCCTCGCGGGCCTTTACGGTCAGCCCGGCATCGTCCGTCTGGGCGAGGAAGAGCAGGCGGTCATAGGCGCCGAAATACATGTCCCGCAGCTCCGGATGACGGTCGAGGCCGAGCGGTTTGACCAGGAAGGTCTCGAAATGGCGGGCGAGGAAATCCGTCACGAAGAAGGTCGTCATGTAGTCGTCGCCGCCGGCCTCGAAAGCGTCGTTGCCGATATAGAACGAGAAGCAGTGCGGGCCTGCGATGCGCGCGACGCCGTGTTCGGCGCAGACCTTGTCCAGCATGCCGCCGGTGCCGCAATCCGCGTAGCCGATGAAAATGTGCTCGTATCCCTCGGCGCGCGCCTTGCGGATCGCCTTGTCGGTCTCCGGGGCGATCTTTTCGGGGTGATGGTGGTAGTCCGCCGGCAGGCAGGTCAGCGAGACGTGGTCGAGGCCGTTCATGCGGCAGACATCGAGGATCTCGCGCGCAATCATGCCGCAAGCGATGACCCTGACCTTGTCTTTCACGTCGTCCATCTCGCGTGTTCAGCCTTTTTCAACGCCCGGCATAGATAATCCTTCCGACACGGCTTGCCTATGATCAGGGCCCGCCACCACAAGCGAGGCGACTGCAATGTCGCGGGACGAGGCGATGAACGCACCGCAACACCAGACTTTTCTCAGCGGCCGGCACGAGCTGGGCGACATCTCAGGAAACCCCATGGCCGCGCCGGAACTCTCGATCATCCTGCCCGCCTTCAACGAGGCGAAGAACATCCCGCTGATCGTCGACAAGATCGCCGATGCGATGGACGACATCGCCTACGAGGTCATCGTCGTCGACGACAACAGCCCGGACGGGACCGCCGGGGTGACGCGCGCGATCGGTCGCGACAAGCCGAATGTGCGCTGCGTGCGCCGGGTCGGCCGCCGTGGGCTTTCGGGCGCCTGCATCGAGGGCATGATGGCGGCCAATGCGCCGGTCGTCGTGGTGATGGACGCCGACATGCAGCATGACGAGACGCGGCTTCCGGTCATGTTGCAGGAAATCAGGAACGGCGCAGACCTCGTCATCGGCAGCCGCTATGTCGGCGAGGGCAGCGCGTCCTCCGGTTTCCAGAAGAAGACCCGCGCCAAGGGCAGCGAACTGGCGACCGCGCTCGCCAACCGGATCACCGGCAAATACACGACCGATCCGATGAGCGGTTTCTTCATGATGACGCGGGATCTCGCCGACAGGGCCGCCCCGGCGATCTCGCGCGACGGCTTCAAGATCCTGTTCGACATCGTCAGCCGCTTCGGCCGCGAGCTGACGATCAGGGAAGTGCCCTTCCAGTTCCGCGAGCGCGTCGAGGGCGAAAGCAAGCTGGGCTTCCTGGTTACCGTGCAATTCCTCGGTCTCCTGGTTTCGCGCATGACCGGCGGGCTGATGCCGGTGAAGTTCCTGCTTTACGGCATTGTGGGCTTCACGGGCCTGTTCGTCCATATGGCGACGCTTTTCCTGCTGCGGGGCGCGTTCGACATCGCGTTCCCGACCGCGCAGCTCGTCGCGACCTTCGTCGCGATGACCTCGAACTTCGCTTTCAACAACGAAGTCACCTTCGCCCATCGCAAGCTGACCGGCTGGCGCTTCGTCACGGGCCTGCTCACCTTCTACGCGGTCTGCAGCATCGGCGCGCTGGCGAATGTCTCCATCTCGACGCGGCTGTTCGAATGGGACTGGTCGCTCGCCGTCGCGGGCTTCGCCGGCGCGGTGATGAGCGCGGTGTTCAACTATGCGGTCACCAAGCTGGTGACCTGGCGGGACACCTGAGCCGCTTGGCCTTGCCGGGCTGCCGTCAGACGGCGGCCCGGGAATTGTGCTTGCGCTTCATGAAGTCCTTGGCGGTCTCCACGGCCACGGCGGCGTCGCGGCAATAGGCGTCGGCGCCGACGGCCTTGCCGAATTCCTCGTTGAGCGGCGCGCCGCCGACGAGCACGACGAGATCATCGCGGATGCCCTTTTCCTTCATCGTGTCGATGACCACCTTCATATAGGGCATGGTGGTCGTCAGCAGCGCCGACATGCCGACAATGTCGGGCTGCTCGCGCTCGATGGCCTCGAGATAGTTCTCGACCGGATTGTTGATGCCCAGATCGACCACGTCGAAGCCGGCGCCTTCCATCATCATGCCGACGAGGTTCTTGCCGATGTCGTGAATGTCGCCCTTGACGGTGCCGATCACCATCTTGCCGAGCTTCGGCGCGCCGGTTTCGGCGAGCAGCGGGCGCAGGATGTTCATGCCGGCCTTCATGGCGTTGGCCGACAGCAGCACTTCGGGAACGAACAGGATGCCGTCGCGAAAGTCCTCGCCGACGATGCGCATGCCCTCGACGAGCGCCTCGGTCAGCACCTCGTAGGGCGCCCAGCCGCGGTCGAGAAGGATCTGCGTGCCTTCGAGAATCTCTTCCTTCAGCCCGTCATAAAGGTCGTCATGCATCTGCTGGACGAGTTCATCGTCGGACAGGTCGGAAAGAATGATTTCATCGTCGGACATTAGCGGCATCATCCCTGAAAGAGTGCAAGCGGGCAGCGCCCGCTTTTTCCATAAACAGGATTTTGAATCGGAAACAGCCAAAAAAGCGCTTCAAATGCGACGGCGCCGAATGCTTTTTGCGACTGAGGCGCTTTTCGTGACCATTAAATGCAACATGACGCATTGTCGCGGCAGCGCCACCGGCTGGCGCGAATTGAAAGGCGCGAAATCCCGCCCGCCATCATTGTCAATGGACGAGAGCCGGAGCGTCGAGCGTTTCCGGCCCATTTGACTGGCAAGGTGAGATCATGTCGGACACGGCAACGGAAATGGGTGAAACGGCCGAGCAGGGCGCACGGCGCGGCGGACGCCGCGGGGCAGGCGGCGGCGCGGCGGCGCGGCGAGCGGCGCGCAGCGGCGGCAAGACGGGGCCCGCGATGCCCTATATCACCCGGCGTGTGCCAGTCTATGAAGTGCTCGGCGAGGAAGCGCTCACGACGATCGAGGCCAATGCCGACACGGTGCTCGAGGAAGTCGGCATCGAATTTCGCGATGACGAGGAGGCGATCAAGCTCTGGAAGGAGGCCGGCGCCGACGTCAAGGGCCAGCGCGTCCACTTCCCGAAGGGCCTGTGCCGCGAGTTGCTGAAGACCGCGCCGTCGGTCTTTACCCAGCATGCGCGCAATCCGGAGCGCAGCGTGCAGATCGGCGGCGACGCCACCGTGTTCGCGCCCGTCTACGGCCCGCCCTTCGTGCGCGATCTCGACGGCGAGCGGCGCTACGCGACGATCGAGGATTTCCGTAATTTCGTGAAGCTCGCCTACATGGCGCCGTCCATGCACCATTCCGGCGGCACGGTGTGCGAGCCGGTCGACATCCCGGTCAACAAGCGCCACCTCGACATGGTCTACAGCCATATGCGCTACTCGGACAAACCCTTCATGGGGTCGGTCACCGCGCCGGAGCGCGCCGAGGACACGGTGGCGATGTGCAAGATCCTGTTCGGCGACGGATATGTGGACAACAATACGGTCGTCATCAACCTGATCAACGCCAACTCGCCGATGGTGTTCGACGACACCATGCTGGGCGCGGCCAAGGTCTACGCGCGCAACAACCAGGCCTGCATTGTCTCGCCCTTCATCCTCGCCGGCGCGATGAGCCCGGTGACGATTGCCGGCACGCTGACCCAGGTGCTGGCGGAGGTGCTCGCCGGCGCATCCTTCACGCAGCTCGTGCGGCCCGGCGCGCCGGTGTTGTTCGGCACCTTCGCCGCCTCGATCTCGATGCAGTCCGGCGCGCCGACCTTCGGCACGCCCGAGCCGTCGCTGGTTTCCTACGGGGCGGCGCAGCTGGCGCGCCGGCTCGGCCTGCCGTTCCGGACCGGCGGGTCGCTCTGCGGCTCGAAAGTGCCGGATGCGCAGGCGGCGCATGAGAGCGCGGCGACACTGAACATGACGCTTCTCGCGGGCACGAACTTCGCGCTGCATTCGGCCGGCTGGCTGGAAGGCGGGCTCGTCTCCTCCTACGAGAAGTTCATGATCGATATCGACCAGCTTGGCATGCAGCAGCGTTTTGCCGAAGGCGTCGACATGAGCGAGAACGGGCAGGCGATGGATGCGATCCGCGAGGTCGGTCCGGGTAGCCATTATCTCGGCTGCGACCACACGCGCTCCAATTTCGAGAACGCCTTCTATCGTTCGCTGATCGCCGACAACAATTCCTTCGAACAGTGGGATCTCGAGGGCCGCAAGAGCGCCGACCAGCGCGCCAATGCGCTGGCGCGTCAATGGCTCGAAAACTACCAGGCGCCCGACCTCGATCCCGCGATCGACGAGGCGCTGCAAGCCTTCATGCGCCAGCGCAAGGACTCGATGCCCGACGCCTTCAGTTGAAGGAAGCCCGCGGACGGCCGGGCTAAAGTGGCCGACATCATCCACAAGGAGGTCTGGCGCACCGTCGGCGGTGACCGGGAATGACCGGTCTTGCCGTGGCGCTGGCCAAACATGGCCTGATCGCTCGAGGAGGCTTCGCTTTCGCGGAGGACGAAGCCGCGCCGCCCGGGCCTTCCGGCGCAGGGGCGCGCAGCGTCATGCTGGTCGGCCATGGCGGCGGAAGCATTTGGCCGCATTTCTCGGCATGGCTCGGGGAGCAGGGGGAGCCGCCCGCCGATCCGCTCGATTGCTGGTCGCGGCATGTGCTCGATCCGATCGCCCGGCGCTTCGGCGCACGCGCCGTCTATCCCTTCGAAAAGCCGTGGCTGCCGTTTCAGCAATGGGCGAAGCGCGCCGAGGGCCTGAAATTCTCGCCGCTTGGCATCTTGATGCATCCGGAATTCGGCTTGTGGCACGCCTATCGCGGGGCGCTGCTGTTCGAGGATGAGATCGAGCCTGAAGCTGCTGCCAATCCGATTCACCTTTGCGACGCATGCGTCGGAAAACCCTGCATGAATGCCTGCCCGGCGCAGGCGGTCTCGGACGAGGGGATGGATATCGTGCGCTGCCACGGCTGGTTGAGCCCGAAGGCCGGTCAGGCTTGCCGCACCGAAGGATGTCTGGCCCGCTCTGCCTGTCCGCATGATCGTTTCCGTTACTCTCCCGCGCAGGCCGCCTTCCATATGGCGGCGCATCTGCGAGGATTGTAATCGGGCTCCAAGAGCGGTTGACAAATTTTTTCATTCGGCACCCAAGGATCGCCGGATTGGAACCGTCTTATGGGCGATGATGACGATAACCGGGGATGCTCTTTCGCCTTCCGACGCCATCGCCGGTGACGGCGACCAGGCGCTGGTAGTGCGCGCGAGCGCGGGAGACCGCGAGGCTTTCGCGCGTCTGCTTGAACGCCACTACGACACGATCCACCGGATCGCGTGGCGGTGGTGCGGCGACGGCACGGAGGCCGACGACATTGCCCAGGATGTCGCCGTCAAGCTGGGGCGCGCGATCTCGGGATGGCGCGCCGAGGCGTCGTTCCCGTCCTGGCTCTACCGCATCGTCTTGAACACGGTGCGCGACCGGCAGCGGGCGCGCGCCTCGGAACGCCGGCGCGTCGAAGCCTATGCCGTGCAAACGCTGGTCGACGCGCAGGGGGGCGGGGGAGCCGATGACGATCCGGCCGCAAGGCTGTGGTCGGCCGTCGGCTCCCTCCCGGACCGCCAGCGCGATGCGGTGCTGCTGGTCCATGGCGAGGGGCTGAGCCACGACGAGGCGGCCGGGGTCATGGGCGTGTCGGAAGGAACGGTGTCGTTCCACATTCACGAGGCGAAGAAGAAACTGAGGGCGATGATGCAGGCGCCCGAGGATGAGCTGTCATGAGCGACGAATTCGATCTCGATCTTCTCAAGACCGTCAAGGCGCCGCGCCCGGACGCGCAGACGCGCGGCCGCGCCATGCGCGATGCGCTTGCCGCCTTTGACGACGAAAAAAAACACGCCGCCACCCAAGGATCGGCTTCCGGTTCCCGTCTCATGACCATTCTGCAACGGTCATGGAGCACGACCATGGAAACCCTTTCGAAAGGCCGGCTGATGTCCGGCACCGCCATCGCCACGATCCTGGCGGTTCCGCTGGCGGGCTATCTCGCCTTCATGGTGATCAATGACGGCTACCGGCCGGGCATGACCGGCTCGCAGCCGATGGAGCTCGCAGCCGACCAGAGCCGCCGCGCGGACGACACGGTCCGGCAGCAGGCCGCAAGGCCCGCGCCGGAACCGGCGCCCCGGCAGGCGGAGGAACGCGACCGGGCCATCGTGCTCAGCGAAGCGATGCCGCAGGCGACACCGCCGGCGGGTTACGTGCAGCAGGGCGCACTCGCCAAGCGCTCGCTCGTCGGCGACGGCTCGGCCAAGGTGATGCCCGGCATGGAGCGGCTCAGCCGCGACCGGTTCGAGAGCTTCGAGACTTCGAGCGTCCGTTCGGTGCTGGAAGACCCGGTCTCGACCTTCTCGATCGATGTCGACACGGCGTCCTACGCGGTTGTCCGTCGGGCGCTGATGGAAGGGCGTCTGCCCGACCCGGACAGCGTGCGGGTCGAGGAGCTGATCAACTATTTCAACTATGCCTATCCGCTGCCGGATAGCCGCGAAGCGCCCTTCGGCGTCAATGTCTCGGTGTCGCCGACGCCGTGGAACGCCGACACCAAGCTGATGCATATCGGCATCCAGGGCTATGACATCGTCCCGGCGGACCGGCCGGCGGCCAATCTCGTCTTCCTGATCGACGTGTCGGGTTCGATGGACGCGCCGGACAAGCTGCCGCTCCTGAAGAGCGCCTTCCGGCTTCTGCTCGACAAGCTCGACGATCGGGACACCGTCTCCATCGTCACCTATGCGGGCAATGCCGGGACGGTGCTGGAGCCGACGAAGGCGGACGAGCGCGAAAAGATTCTCGAGGCGATCGACACGCTGGAGCCGGGCGGCACGACCGCCGGCGCGGCGGGGATCGAACAGGCCTACAAGCTCGCCCGCCAGGCGCGGGTCGAGGGCGGCGTCAACCGGGTGATGCTGGCGAGTGACGGCGACTTCAATGTCGGCGCGTCCTCCGACGAGGCGCTGAAGCGCATCATCGAGGACGAGCGCGACGACGGCATCTTCCTGTCGGTGTTCGGCTTCGGTCAGGGCAATTACAATGACGCCCTGATGCAGGTGCTCGCCCAGAACGGCAACGGCACGGCGGCCTATATCGACACGCTGGCCGAAGCGCAGAAGACGCTGGTCGAGGAGGCCGGGTCGACGCTGTTCCCGATCGCCAAGGACGTGAAAATACAGGTCGAGTTCAATCCGGAGGCCGTCGCCGAGTATCGGCTGATCGGCTACGAGACGCGGGCCCTGAAGCGCGAGGACTTCAACAACGACCGGGTGGACGCCGGCGATATCGGCTCCGGCCATTCGGTGACGGCGATCTACGAGATCACGCCGGTCGGCAGCCCGGCCGTGCAAAACGATCCGCTGCGCTACGGCGAGACGGATCAGGCGGCGGCGAGCGGCGACGCGTCGGACGAATATGCCTTCCTGAAGCTGCGCTACAAGCTGCCCGACGAGACGAAGAGCCATCTGATCACGACACCGGTGGGGCCGGGCCTCGACAAGGCGTCGCTGGACGGGCTCTCGACCGATGCGCGCTTCTCCATCGCGGTCGCCGCCTTCGGCCAGAAGCTGCGCGATACGGACGCCGTGGCGAATTATTCCTGGGACGAGATCCGCGCGCTTGCGGCGGGCGCGCGCGGCGCGGACCCCTATGGCTACCGCAGCGAGTTCCTTCGCCTGATCGGATTGGCGGAAAGCCTCGACCGTTGATCCGACTGCGCCCGGCGTCAAATACCCTGACGCCGGGCGTTTCCCATTGACCGGCACGTTACGCTCTTATATTGAGCCGGCAGGGCACGAGGCGCCCGCCGCTCGCCGGAAATTCCGATGGTGAAGCCTCCCGGCGCAGGCCGGTTTTCGAGCAGACCCGTTTGAGACGCGGTCGCGCGGCAATGCGAGCTCCCGCCAATCATGACCGCAGATCAGGACGGAACTGCCGTTATGTCACTTCAATCATCCCTGCCGGGCGAGATGCCCCGGACCATCGCGCAGGCCAAGCAGCGCGCCAAGATCATGCGCAAGGACCTGTTCTCGCGCGGCGTCAAGATCAGCTATAGCCAAGCGCTGGAGCGCGTCGCCGCCGAGATCGGCTATCGCGACTGGAACACCGCCGTGGCGAGGCTCTCCAACGAACCGCCCTTCTCCATCCAGGTGGGCGACACCGTCAGCGGCGCCTATCTCAGGCAGAATTTTACCGGCCAGGTGCTAGCTGTGCGCGAGATCGGCGGCGGCAGCCATTACGAGGTCACGCTGCATTTCGACGAGCCGGTCGATGTGGTCACCTTCGACAGCTTCTCGTCCTTCCGTCAGCGGGTCAATGTGACGGTGGACGACACCGGCGTGTCGCCGGCGAAGACCAGCGACGGCGAGCCGCATATGGTGATCTGGCCGCTGGCCTCTGCGGTGGCGTGAGCCGCCGTCAGGCGGTGACGAGGCGCGCGCCGACGAGGCAGAAGAACGCCCCGAAGGCCGCCTCGAACCAGCGCGCGGCGCGGCGGTAGACCGCCTGCGCGCCGCGCGACGAGAACAGCAGGACGTAAGTCCCGTAGATCGTGAAGGACGACAGGCCGGCGGCGGCGCAGAACTCGAGGATCACCGGAAGCGACGCGTTCGACGACACGACGAAGACGGAAATCGAGGCCCAGAACAGCGCCGATTTCGGGTTCAGGAGGCAGACGCCGAGGCCGCGGAAATAGCTGGCAAGTGGCGACAATTCCCGCGCGTCCGGGCGGATCGCGCCGGGCGCGTTGCGCCATGCCGCAAGCAGCGAGCGGATGCCGAGGAAGACCAGATAGGCACCGCCGAAGAGCTTCAGCGCGAGGAAGGCCGGCGGGAAGACGGTGAAGATCGCGGCGACGCCGAAGGCCGAGGCGAGCGACCAGACGAGGGTGCCCGTCGCGATGCCCGCGACGACCATGAGGCCGGGCCTGCGGCCATGGCCGAGCGCGGTCGAGGCGGCGGCGACCAGGTTGGGGCCGGGGGCGGCGATGGCGACGACCAGCATCAGCCAGGCGGTCAGCAGCATGGAAAAGGTCTCGTGGGTCATGACCGAATCCCTAGTCCGGAATCGTGTGGCTGGCGAGTGGAAATCCGCGCCCGGCATTGACTTGCCCCCTCGGGCCATGCGCCCATGCGCGGCATGGAACTGACGCTTGCCGATATTCTTGCCGCGCAGAAGACGATTGCGGGGATCGCGACCGATACGCCGCTCGTGCCGTCGCCGTTTCTCTCCGAGAGGAGCGGCGTCGAGTTCCTGCTGAAGCTGGAGATCGCCCAGCCGATCGGGGCCTTCAAGCTGCGCGGCGCGATGAACGCCATCGCCAATCTGCCGGCGGACGTGCCGGGCGTGACCTGCTGTTCGACCGGCAATCACGGGCGCGGTGTGGCCTTCGCGGCGCGCGCGCGGGGCCTTCGCGCCGTGGTCTGCATGTCGCCGATGGTGCCGCAAGCCAAGATCGACGGCATCAGGGCGCTCGGGGCGGAGGTGCATATCGCCGGGGAGAGCCAGGACGACGCCTATGCGGAGAGCCTGAAGCTCAGCGAGAAAGAGGGGCTTGCGCAAATCTCGCCCTTCGACGACCCGCATGTGATCGCGGGGCAGGGGACGATCGGGCTGGAACTGCTCGCGCGACGCCCCGATCTCGAAACCATTCTGGTGCCGCTCTCGGGCGGCGGGCTCGCTGGCGGCATCGCGCTGGCGGCGAAGACGATCAAGCCGTCGATCAGCATAATTGGAATCTCCATGGATCGCGGCGCGGCGATGCATGAATCGCTTGCGGCCGGGCATCCGGTCGAGGTGACCGAGGTGGCGAGCCTGGCGGATTCGCTCGGCGGCGGGATCGGCATGCACAATGAATATTCCTTCGACCTCTGCCGGCGCTATCTCGACGATACGCTTCTGGTGAGCGAGGAGGATATCTATGCCGGCATGCAGGCGCTCTATTTCGAGGACCGGCTGGTGGCCGAGGGCGGCTCGGCGGTGGGCGTCGCGGCGCTGCTGGCCGGCAAGCTCGACCGGCTGAAGGGACCGGTCGCGACGATCGTCACCGGGCGCAATCTCGACATGGAAATCCACGCCGCGATCATGGCCGGCGCGGATGTGACGCTCGGCGAAACGACGATCAGGGGGAGACGCCATGGGACATGAGGTTCTGATCGCCAACGAGGCCGAGCTGCGCGAGGCGGTGAAGCTCGATCTCGCGGCGGTGGAGGTTGTCGAGAAGGCCTTCGCGGCGCTGTCGCAGGGCGGGGTGGTGATGCCGCCGGTCCTGTCGATGGACCTGCCGGACGCGCATGGCGAGGTCGATGTGAAGACGGCCTATCTTCCCGGCTTCGACGGGTTCGCCATCAAGGTGAGCCCCGGCTTCTTCGACAATCCGAAGATCGGCCTGCCGAGCCTCAACGGGCTGATGATGCTGTTCTCGGCGAAGACCGGGCTGGCGCAGGCGCTGTTCCTCGACAATGGCTATCTGACCGATATCCGTACGGCGGCGGCCGGCGCGGTGGCGGCGAAATACCTGGCGCCGGGCGCTGTGACGACGGCGGCGGTGATCGGCACCGGCGTGCAGGCGCGGCTGCAGATGGCGGCGGCGCATCTGGTGCGGCCGTTCGGGCGGGTGCTGGTCTGGGGCCGGGACCATGACAAGGCGAAGGCCTGCGCGGCGGATATCGAAAAGCTGATCCCGGTCGAGGCGGAAGCGGTGGAGGATGCGGCGCTTGCGGTGCGCGACTGCCAGCTGCTGGTGACGACGACGCCGGCGCGTGAGCCGGTGGTCAAGGCGGAGTGGCTGCATCCCGGCATGCATGTGACGGCGATGGGGTCCGACCAGGCGGGCAAGAACGAGATCGAGCCGAAGGCGCTGATCGACGCCGATCTCTATGTCAGCGACCGGGTCGCGCAATGCGAGTTGCTGGGCGAGTTGCAGCACGCGATCAAGGCGAGGCTGTGGACCGGCGGCGCGCCCGCGGAACTGGGCGACGTGATCACCGGCAAGCGGACCGGGCGGCCTTCGCCCGGCGCGCTGACGATCTGCGACCTGACCGGTACCGGCGCGCAGGACACGGCCATTGCCACCCATGCGCTGGCCGCCATAACGGCGGCGGGCGGGGGAACCGTGCTGGAGAGCTAGATCACGCCTGTCATCTGGAGCGTTGCGAGCATGGCGGCGAGCAGCGCGACGCCGCCGGCGGCGAAAGCGGCCTGGCGGGTTCTGCGCAGTTTCTCGGACAGTGCCAGGCTTTCGCCCTGCAACTGCGCGATCTGCGCCGACTGGCGTTCGGCCGCGGCGGTCTTGTCGGCATTGTCGCGCTGGTAGGCGCGGACCTTTTTCTGCATCTCGCCCAATTCGCCATTGAGAATGGTGAAGCTCTTGTGGCGGGCGCGGAAATCGGCCTCCATCTTTTTCACCATCTCGACCTGCTTGCGGAAGATCACCCCGGTGATCTGCGCATTGGTGTAGTCATATCCGATCATCTGGACGATGGCCGTGATGGCCTCGTCGGGGCTTGCCGCGAAGCGATCCTTCTCGCGGGGCAGGCGCCGCGGCGCGAATCTCAGAAGCAGGTTCTTTTCGATCTCGTGGCGATCCGGGACGTGGACCGCGAATTCCACCTTGCAGGGAATCGGATAGGCGGTGCCGAACGCCTCGTTGCGGTATGCGCCGGGGTCGGTCGCGGTCGTGCCGATCTTGATGCTGTCGGGCTCCTCCGGGCACGACAGAACGACAACATAGCCAGCCGCCACCTCGAACCGTGACTGCGCCTCGACCATTACCACTGTCGACCTCCTCAAACGCTTACCGACACCCTCATACAGCAACTGACTAGCAAATTGTTGTAGTAATATGAAACGTGGTTACTTTCGCGGCGGGGAAAAGATTTGCCGGATTCCCGATCCGGCACAGTGAGATGCCCGATATTGCTGCGGTGCGACGGGGCGGTTAAGGAAAAATTTTCCATCGCCCGCGCGGGCGGCCCGACGGCCGCGACGAAGCGGCGAATCGGCAGGGCCGGCTTTCGGTAAGTAACGGATATGACTCGGTTTTTTCTTCCGTTGAGGAAGGTTTTCGCCATCGAGCCGGCCCCCCTCTGTCTGCTGCGCAGACATCTCCCCCCGCAAGGGGGGAGAGTGGGCGCGTGCGCTCGCTGGCGGGGAAGAGACTTTTCCCCCGCCTTTAAGCTCCTCGTTGCA
>NZXU01000034.1 GCA_002698425.1 Ahrensia sp.
AAGCTCGGACGGCCGGTCGGCCTTGCGGGCTAAGGGCCCGGGTTCTTTGAAATCGCCGATGTTGGAAATTAGGCACGGGGCGAAGCGACGCGCACTCACTCTCCACCCTTGTGGGGGAGAAAGTAAAAGCTTGGGTTTAGCGACCGCTAAGCCCTTAGCTTTTGCAAGAGGGGGGTCGCGATGCCGGCCACGAGCCCGGTTTCCCGTCACCAGGCCCCAAACGCCCCCACCTTGACCCCGGTCAATCCGCTCCTCTCCGTTCCGCGATAGGACATCGCAAAACATGAAAGGAATGGCATATGGCCGAGACAGACTGGACCGCTTTCACCGATCAGACCAACCGGCGCATGGCCGAATTGCGCAAGGCGATGCCCGAGCCCGCCAAGGGGTTCGGGGCGTTGGCGCAGGCGGCGATCGCGCCGGGCGTGCTCGACTCCAAAACGAAGGAGCTGATCGCGCTCGCCATCGGCATCACCGCGCGCTGCGACGGCTGCCTCGCCTTCCACGCCAAGGCCGCGAAGAAACATGGGGCGACCCGCGAGGAGATCATCGAGACGATCGCGGTCGCGCTCTATATGGGCGGCGGCCCGTCGATGATCTACGGCGCTGAGGCGCTGTCCTGCTTCGACGCGCTGGCCGACTAAGCGCCCGTCAGATCAGTTTCGCGTCCAGCGTGATGGTGATCGAGGCCAGCGCGCCCGAAACCGGGCAACCGGCCTTCGCCTTCTCGGCCAGTTCCTGGAACGTGTCGGGGTCGATGCCCGGCACGTCCGCCTCGAGCACCAGCGCCGATCCCTTGATGCCTTCGCCGGGTTTCACCTCGACGGTCGCCTTGGCGTCGAGCTTGGCCGCCGGTGTGCCGTTCTCGGCGAGGAAATGCGACAGCTGCATTGCGAAGCAACCCGCATGGGCGGCGGCGATCAGCTCTTCCGGATTGGTGCCGGCGGTGCCGTCCTCATCCTCGAAGCGGGTGCGGAAATCGTAGCGCTTCTCGTTCAGCGCGCCGCTTTGCGTGGTCAGGCGGCCTTTGCCCTCCTGCAGATTGCCTTCCCATATGGCGGTGGCGTGACGTTTCATGGCGATCTCCGTTGTTCGCTTGTGTTTCTCATGCGGTTAACTGCTGCGCCCCGCGTTCGGTTCAAGCACAGGCCAAAAATTCCGCTCACGCAAGCGTGTACAAATCTGATTGGGCGCGGGGCTGCCGCCATGGGATGTGTGCTCCATCTGAATGGACATCGAAAAGACCGGAGGAAAACATGACCCGGATGCAACGGATCAAACGGACGATCGCCGCGCTGTCGCTGGCCGCCACGGCGCTGACCGCACTCCCCGCACAGGCGGAAATCAGGTCGCTGGTGGTTGCCGGCGGCTGTTTCTGGTGCGTGGAGAGCGATTTCGACCATATGGACGGCGTCGTCGCCACCATTTCGGGCTATGCCGGCGGCGAGAAGAAGGATCCCACCTATCGCGACCATGGCCGGCACCGCGAGGTGGTCAAGGTCGACTATGACGATACGAAAACCGACTATCGCACGCTGGTGACGCAGTTCCTGCGCACCATCGACGTGACCGATGACGGCGGGCAGTTCTGCGACCGCGGCCGTTCCTACACGACGGCAATCCACGCGGGGAACGACGCGGAGGCGAAGACCGCCCGCGAGGCGATCGCCGAGGCGCAGGCATCGCTCGGCCAGGAAATCGTCACGCCGGTCGAGGGGCCCGCCACGTTCTGGAAGGCAGAGGACTACCACCAGGGCTACTATATGAGCGACGTGAAAGTGCTGACCCGCTTCGGCCTCGTCAGCCGGGCCCGCGCCTACAAGGGCTATCGCGAGGGCTGCGGCCGCGATGCGCGCGTCCGCGCCTTGTGGGGGGATCAGGCCTTTATGGGCGTGCACAAGGCCGGCAGCTGAAACCGCTCCGCCGGTAAACTGCCGTTAACGGCCTATTAAATCTTTGAAAATCACGCTGTGGCATATTATCTCGCAGCGTGACGCTTCCCTGTTATGGTCGATGTGTCATACTATCGATACACAAATCGGTGAGAGGACGGCGAGAGCGCCCACCGGACAGATGACCATGGAATTCCAGACAGCATCGTCGACCTTTTCCGATATCGTCACCGGTAGAGCGGATTCGCGCACCCTGAAGAACCATCATATCGTCGATCAGCTCATCGAGGAGCGCGGACAGACCCTGGTCAAGCATCCCTTGTGGCCAGTCATCCGCCCGATGCTCTACAAGGTGCTCTATTACAACCAGGCTGTACGGATGGCCGACGAGGTCGCCGAGATCAGCGGTATCGACTGTTTCGAATATATCAGCCGGCTGCTCGAACTCGACGTGACGGTCGAGGGCAAGGAAAACCTGCCGAAGGAC
The DNA here is from genome assembly GCA_002698425.1 of Ahrensia sp. The sequence continues at coordinate 2,380 of NZXU01000034.1, forward strand.
GGCGCCTTCATCCTGGTGTCGAACCACCCGACCGGCATCGCCGACGGTATTGCCGCCTATGACATGATCAAGGACGTGCGTCCCGATCTCGTCTTCTTCGCCAATCGCGACGCCATCCGTGTTTCGCCGCGCCTTGCCGAAATCATCATTCCGGTCGAATGGCGCAGCACCGAGAAGTCGCACGCCAAGAGCCGTGAGACGCTGGTGCGCACCAGCCGCGCCTTTTCCGACGGCCGCGCCATCATCCTGTTCCCGTCCGGCCGCATCGCCTATTGGGACAAGGGCCGGCTGAACGAACGCCCCTGGCAGGCGACCGGCATCCAGATGGCCAAGCGCTACCATGTGCCGGTGATCCCGATGCACATGAACGCCCGCAACTCCAAGCTGTTCTATCTCCTGTCGCACCGCACGCCGGAACTGCGCGACATGACGGTGTTCCATGAACTGCTGAACAAGAAGGGCCAGCCCTTCCGCATCAGCATCGGCAAGCCGATCGAGCCGGACACGCTGGACGGAGACGTGCAGGACCTGACGGTCCGGCTGCAGAACCATTGCGAGCATGTTCTGCGCGATCACCCGATGGCCGCCTTCACGGGCTGATTCGGACTCTCCGGCCACCTCTAGCCTCTGCAATGTGCTTACGGGCACAGCCCGGCCATCCGCGATTCCCTACGCTGGACCGAAATCCAAGTTCCAGCGGGAGCCGATCCTATGCATATCGTGGTTTCAATCCTTGGCCTGCTCGGTGCGGGCCTGTTCTGGTGGTACCGCCTCAGAGCCGCCGGCGCAGCGGTCCGCGACGTCGCCGACATGGCTGGCCGGGCACGCGGCGCGATCAAGCGCCGCCGGTTCCGCGACCGCGCCGCCGTCAGCCCCTTCGCGGCAATTGACGATCCGGTCGTCGGCGCGGCGACGGTCATCATCGCAATGGCGCAGGAGCAGGGCAGTTTCGACGATGAGACGGAACGCCGTCTGCGCGAGGCGCTGGCGCCCGTCGCGTCCCGCCCCGGCCTCGTCGACGAGGCGGTGATCTACGGCAAATGGGCCGCTGGCCAGTGCGCCGAAGCGAGCACGGCGCTGCGCCACGTCGCGCCTTTCCTGCGCGAAACGCTGAGTTCCGCGGAGCGCGGCGAACTCATGGCCATCGCCGAAACCGTCATCGACCCGTCGACGGGCACTCCGGCCCATCGCGAGCAGTTGCTGCGGTCGCTGGTCGCCCGCCTCGAGGTTTGAGGTAAAAGCGGAGGCTTGACGCCTCCGCCGTGTCTCAGACGATCTTCTGGCCGGTCTTCGCCCAGTCGGCGAGGAAAGATTCGATGCCCTTGTCGGTCAGCGGATGCTTGACGAGGGCCTTCAGCGTCGCCGGCGGCACGGTCGCCACGTCTGCGCCGATCAGGGCGGCTTCCTTGACATGGTTCACGGTGCGGATCGAGGCGGCGAGGATCTCGGTCTGGAAGCCGTAATTGTCGTAGATCACGCGAATTTCGCCGATCAGATCCATGCCGTTGATCGCCATGTCGTCAAGGCGGCCGATAAAGGGCGAGATGAAGGTCGCGCCGGCCTTGGCTGCGAGAAGCGCCTGGTTGGCCGAGAAGCACAGCGTCACATTGACCTTGTGGCCGGCGGTGGTCAGCGCCTTGCAGGCTCTCAGCCCGTCAATCGTCAGCGGCACCTTGATGCAGATATTGTCTGCGATCTTCAGCAGAACCTCTGCTTCCTTCATCATGCCTTCGAAATCGAGCGCCGTTACCTCGGCGGAGACGGGGCCGTCGACGATCCCGCAGATCTCCTTGGTGACCTCGGTAAAGTCGCGTCCGGATTTCATGATCAGCGAGGGATTGGTCGTCACGCCATCGAGAAGTCCGATCTCGTTGAGTTCCCGGATTTCGTTCACATCGGCCGTATCGACAAAGAATTTCATGGTTTCCGCCCTTTTTTGTCCCGTCTTCAGCGTTTTTGATCGGGCTTCCGTTTAACCGAAGAAGTGGGCAAGGTCACGCGGTAATGAGGCAAGATTCGCTGCTGGCTCCCGATACCGTTCCCGTGCTCGTGCCGACCCCGTCGGAGCGGCCCTATACCTATGTGGTGCCCGATGGCCTGACCGTCAAACCCGGCTCCATCGTCGCGGTGCCGCTTGGGCCGCGGCTGGTCGCCGGGGTCGTATGGGACGCGGCGCAGAAGGACGAGATCGACGCGAAAAAGCTGCGCGCCATCGAGCATGTCTTCGATTGCCCGCCGCTTTCGGACGAGATGCGCCGCTTCGTCGACTGGATCGCGCGCTATACGCTGTCGGCGCCGGGCATGGTGGCGCGCATGGTGCTGCGCGTGCCGGCCGCCTTCGATCCCGAGCCGCCGACGCCGGGCTTGAGGCGCACCGGTGCTCTGCCGGAGCGAAAGACTGCGGCGCGCGACCGGGTGCTGGAGATGGCGGCTGACGGCTTCGCCTGGACGCGTTCCGGGCTCGCCCATGCGGCGGGCGTCTCGCTGTCCGTCGTCGACGGGCTCACCAAAACCGGCTGTTTCGAGGAAATCGAGCTGCCGTCCGCCCCGGTCGTCGCCGCGCCGGATCCGACCTACAATTCCGCCGATCTGTCGGACGACCAAAAGGCAGCCGGTGAGGCCCTTTCCCGTACGGTGCGCGAGGACGGCTTCTCCGCGACGCTTCTCGAAGGCGTCACCGGGTCCGGCAAGACCGAGGTCTATTTCGAGGCGATCGCCGCGGCGTTGGAAAAGGGCAAGCAGGTGCTCGTCCTGCTGCCGGAAATCTCGCTGACCCATTCCTTCCTCGAGCGGTTCCACGACCGCTTCGGCGCGCCGCCGGCCGAATGGCATTCCGACCTCGCGCCGAAAACGCGCGAACGCGTCTGGAGGCAGGTCGCCGACGGCCGCGTCCGTGTCGTCGCCGGCGCGCGTTCGGCGCTGTTCCTGCCCTTTTCCGATCTCGGCCTTATCGTCGTCGACGAGGAACACGACCCGGCCTACAAGCAGGAGGACCGCGTCTTCTACCACGCCCGGGACATGGCGGTGGTGCGCGGCCATATCGGCGGTTTGCCGGTGATCCTGTCGAGCGCCACGCCGTCGGTGGAAACCCGCTACAATGCCGAGACCGGGCGCTATCGCCATGTGCGCCTGTCGCGGCGCTTCGCGGAGGCCGCCCTGCCGGACCTCCGCCCCATCGACATGCGCCGCACGCCGCCGGGGCGCGGGAAGTTCCTGTCGCCGCCGCTGGTCAAGGCGATCGGCGAGACGCTGGAGCGCGATGAGCAGGCGCTCCTCTTCCTCAACCGGCGCGGCTATGCCCCGCTGACGCTCTGCCGGGTCTGCGGCCATCGATTCCAGTGTCCGGATTGTTCGGCCTGGCTGGTCGAGCACCGTTTCCGCGGCCAGCTTCTCTGCCACCATTGCGGCCATCACGAACCGGTTCCGGAAGCCTGCCCGGAATGCGGCACGCTCGACCATCTCGTTGCCTGCGGGCCGGGCATCGAACGCATAGCGGAAGAGGCCGTCGCGGCCTTTCCCGACGCGCGGACCATCGTACTGTCGTCGGACATGCTGGGCGGGGTGAAGCGCCTTCGCCTTGAACTGGAGGCAATCGAGAAGGGCGAGGTCGACATCGTCATCGGCACGCAGCTCGTCGCCAAGGGGCACAATTTCCCGAACATGACGCTGGTCGGCGTGATCGACGCCGATCTGGGGCTTGCCAATGGCGATCCGCGCGCCGCCGAGCGGACATTCCAGCTCCTGAGCCAGGTGACCGGCCGGGCCGGGCGAACCGGCAAGAAGAGCCAGGGCCTGATCCAGACCTTCCAGCCGGACCATCCGGCGATGCGGGCAATCGTCTCCGGCGACGCCGAAGCTTTCTATGAGAACCAGATCGCCGAGCGCGAGCGCGGCCACCTGCCGCCTTTCGGCCGGCTGGCCTCGATTATCATCTCGGCCAACAGCCGCGCGGAGGCGGAAAACCACGGCCGCGCGCTGCGCGCCGCCGCGCGGTCGGGCGAGATCATGGTGCTCGGCCCGGCGGAAGCACCCCTGGCGCTGATCCGCGGCCGTCACCGTTTCCGCATCCTCGTACACGGACCGGAACGCGCCAACATGCAGGCCTTCCTGCGCACGATGATCGGCAATGCGCCGCGCCCGCGCGGTTCGGTGCGGGTCAGCGTCGATATCGACCCGCAGAGTTTTCTCTAGGAAAGCGCATCCTCACACCCGTGCCCGCCGCCCCCAGCGGATACGGCCCCAGGCGCGTTCGTGCAGGACATAGAATCCGATGCTCGTCAGGCTGGCCGAGAGGGCAAGCGAGACCGCGCCGCCGATCGAGCCTGTCTGCCAGAATGCCAGCGCGCTCATCGTGAAGAGGCCGAGGATTTGCCAGGTGACCGCCTTGGCGATGGTTCGGATTTTGGTGTCCATTTCCTGTTGCTTTCGGTTCGGGGTTGCACCGCTCACCTAGGCTCCCGCCGAATTGACGGCAATTTGTAATTTTCAAAACATTTTTCCGATTTGTTGAGAAAAATCACCATACGGTGTAGATACTGCACATGCGCAAGGAAGGCCGGGCAGACCTGTTTCGAAAACGCGTCAGCGAACGCATGGCCGCGACCGGTATCTCGCGCAGTGGTCTGGCGCGCAGCTGCCATGTCGACCGGTCGACCGTCGCGCAAATCCTCAATGGCGACGATCCTCGCTTGCCCAATGCGCATCTGGCGGCGGAATTCGCGACTGCGCTCGGCGTCAGCGCCGACTGGCTGCTTGGGCTGACGGAGCGCAGCGAGACGGCGGCCGATCTCCTGTCGACGAGCTTCCGCATCGCCGACGCCCAACGCGCCCCGGCCGATGACCAGATCATCGCGTGGCACCGCGAGGCCGCCGGCCACAAGATCAGGCATGTCTCTTCGACGCTGCCGGACATCCTCAAGACCGAGGAGGTGCTGGGCTGGGAATATGCCGCCTTCCTATCGAAAACGCCGGAGCAGGCGATGCAGTCGCTGAGGGATACTATCGAGTGGCTGCGCGCGCCGGGCAGCGACTACGAGATCTGCGTTTCGCGCGACATGGTGGAATCGCTGGCGCGCGGCGAGGGTTACTGGAAGGGATTGCCGGGCGACGTGGCGCGCCGGCAGATCGAGGCGATGGCGGAGAGCTGCGCCCGGCTCTATCCGTCGCTTAGGGTCTATCTTTATGACAGCAAACGCGTCTTTTCCGCGCCGATCACGGTGTTCGGGCCGCTGCTTGGCGTCGTCTATGTCGGCCAGTTCTACATGGTGTTTCGCGAAAACCGCCAGGTGCGCGCGCTGACCCAGCATTTCGATCAGCTCGTTCGCGAATCCGATATCGATGCACGCTCCGTCCCGGACGAGATCCTCTCCTATCTCGGATAGGACCGCCGCGCTTTTTCTTTGACTTCACGTTGGCCCGGGCGCATGCACGCATCGACACGGAAAGCTCCCCACTTGTCTTCGAATACTGTCCGAAAAGATGTCGACGCCGAAACGATGCCGCCGGTTGCGCTCGCTCTGGCGCTCGGCATGTTCCTCCTGTTCGCGGCGCTGGATACGTCGGGAAAATATCTGATCACCTCGGGTCTCGCCGCGAGCTTCGTCGTCTGGTTCCGCTTTGCCTCGCAGGCGCTCCTGCAGATGCTGATCTCGCGGGCCTGGTCCAATCCGGATGTCTGGCGGATGCACAATGTGCTTCTCCAGCTCCTTCGCTCCGTTTGCCTGCCAGCGACGACGCTTCTGAACTTCAAGGCGCTGGAGACCCTGCAACTGGCCCAGACGGTCTCGGTTTTCCTGTCGGCGCCGATGATGATCACGGCGCTGGCCGGGCCGCTGCTCGGCGAGTGGGCAGGCATACGCCGCTGGATGGCGATCATGGTCGCTTTTGTCGGAGTCCTGGTCGTCGTGCGCCCCGGAACGGCGATGTTCGATGCGGCGATCCTCTATTCGATCTCGGCGACCCTTGTTTACGCGCTTTACGGCATACTGACCCGCAAGCTCGCCGGCAGCGAGACGGAGGCGAGCCTCGTTTTCTACCCGTCGCTGATCGGCATCTTGCTGCTCGGGCCGTTCGCTTGGGCGAATGCCGAATTGCCGCAAGGCGTTTTCGACACGGCGTTGCTGTTCGGGTTCGGCATTTTCGGGATGATCGGGCACACCATGTTCATCAAGGCAAGCCGCATCGCTTCGGCGCCGAAGATCGCTCCCTTCGTCTATAGTCAGCTGATCTGGATGACATTGCTCGGCTGGATCGTCTTCGGCGATCTGCCGGACTGGTGGACGGTCGCGGGCGCGGCCATCATTTGCGCCAGCGGTCTCTATCTGATGTATCGCGAACGCGTGCTCAGGCTGGCGCGCAGCGCGGCGCAAGTGGAGCGCTGACGAGACGAAAGAGAGCGAGAGAACCCATGATCTCCATCATACCCCCGCAATCGACCGGCGAATGGCTCGCCTGGGCCTCGGCGATCGTCACGCTCGTCTTCGGACTCATCTGCCTGCTGATGCCGCGGCTGTCGCTGCGCATCCTGCGGCTTCGTACCGCAGAGGGGGTCCCGCAGGCCGTTTCGGAAAGCCGGGCGACGATGGCGGGTTTCTATCTCGGGGTCTCGCTGGTGGCGATCGCCTTCAACCAGCCCTTTATCTGGATGGCGCTCGGCGCCGGCTGGACCTTCACGGCGCTTGGCCGGCTCGTCTCGATGGTTTTCGACCGCGGTTTCACCGCGTTCAACGCGGTCTCGATCGTCATCGAAGCGGCGCTTGCGGCCGCGCCGCTGCTCTTCGCGCTCGGCATCATACGTTAATCGGGCATCGGGCCGGCCGGAATTCGGGCTTTTCTGCGACAAAAGGCGATACCCGTTGTGTTGCACGCGCGAAAAGCATGTGCTAGACGGCTGCAAATTCGCAGGAGGGGTGCGACTAGCGCTCCATGTTGCGAAAAAGAAATATCAACAAGTTCAATGCGTTGCGCATGGCCGGTCGGCTTCTTCCAGTGTGCGTATTGAAGAAAAACAGAGAAGCGATTGCCTGTGGCTATATCATCTCTCACTTCCGGTGTTGCTTCCCGTTACGCACAATCCCTTTTCGACATCGCGCTTGAGGCGAAGACGCTTGACAAGGTCGAGCAGCAGCTCGGCGATTTCGAGGCTCTCATCGCCGAGAGCGAGGATCTGCGGCGCCTGATCGGCAGCCCGGTCTTCTCAACCGGCGAACAGGTCAAGGCGATCACCGCGATCGCCGACAAGGCCGGTCTCGACGGCGTGTTCGGAAACTTCCTGAAAGTCGTCGCCTCCAACCGCCGCCTGTTTGCCCTGCCGGGCATGATCGAGGCGTTCCGGGCGATCTCCGCCGCGCACAAGGGCATCGTCACCGCGCAGGTGACCAGCGCCTTCAAGCTGACGGCGGCTCAGGAAAAAGAATTGAAGGCGACGTTGAAGGACGTCGCCGGCAAAGACGTGGAAATCGACGTCACCGTCGATCCTTCGCTTCTGGGTGGGTTGATCGTCAAGATCGGCTCGCGCCAGATCGACACGTCGCTACGCACCAAATTGTCATCAATGAAGCTCGCGCTTAAAGAGGTCGGCTGATGGATATTCGCGCCGCGGAAATTTCCGCAATCCTTAAAGACCAGATCAAGAATTTCGGACAGGAAGCGGAAGTCTCCGAAGTCGGTTCCGTTCTGTCCGTCGGCGACGGTATCGCCCGCGTCTATGGTCTGGACAATGTCCAGGCCGGTGAGATGGTCGAATTCCCCGGCGGCATTCGCGGCATGGCCCTGAACCTCGAAACCGACAATGTCGGCGTCGTGATCTTCGGTTCCGACCGCGACATCAAGGAAGGCGACACCGTCAAGCGGACCGGCGCCATCGTGGACGTCCCCGTCGGCAAGGAACTGCTCGGCCGCGTCGTCGACGCGCTCGGCAACCCGATCGACGGCAAGGGCCCGATCAAGTCGAAAGAACGCATGCGCGTCGACGTCAAGGCGCCGGGCATCATGCCGCGCAAGTCGGTGCATGAGCCGATGTCGACCGGCCTGAAGGCCATCGACGCCCTGATCCCGGTCGGCCGCGGCCAGCGCGAGCTCGTCATTGGCGACCGCCAGACCGGCAAGACCGCGATCATCCTCGATACGTTCCTCAACCAGAAGCCGATCCACGACAACGGCCCGGAAAAGGACAAGCTTTACTGCGTCTATGTCGCCATCGGCCAGAAGCGCTCCACCGTCGCCCAGTTCGTGAAGGTGCTCGAAGAGCGCGGCGCGCTGGAATATTCGGTCGTCATCGCGGCGACCGCGTCCGACCCGGCTCCGATGCAGTATCTCGCGCCGTTCGCCGGCTGCACGATCGGCGAGTATTTCCGCGACAACGGCATGCATGCGCTGATCGGTTATGACGACCTTTCCAAGCAGGCCGTCGCCTATCGCCAGATGTCGCTGCTTCTGCGCCGTCCGCCGGGCCGCGAAGCCTATCCGGGCGACGTCTTCTACCTGCATTCGCGCCTGCTGGAACGCGCCGCGAAGCTCAACGAGGATCATGGCGCGGGCTCGCTGACCGCCCTGCCGATCATCGAAACCCAGGGTAACGACGTTTCGGCCTTCATCCCGACCAACGTGATCTCGATCACCGACGGCCAGATCTTCCTCGAAACCGACCTGTTCTTCCAGGGCATCCGCCCGGCCGTGAACGTCGGTCTGTCGGTGTCGCGCGTTGGCTCTTCCGCCCAGATCAAGGCGATGAAGCAGGTCGCCGGCTCGATCAAGGGCGAGCTCGCGCAGTACCGTGAAATGGCGGCCTTCGCGCAGTTCGGTTCCGACCTCGATGCCGCGACGCAGCGCTTGCTCAACCGCGGTGCGCGCCTGACCGAGCTTCTGAAGCAGCCGCAGTTCTCGCCGCTGAAAACGGAAGAGCAGGTTTCGGTGATCTATGCCGGCGTGAAGGGCTATCTCGACAAGCTGCCCGTCTCCGAAGTCGGCAAGTTCGAGCAGGGTCTGCTTGCGCATATGCGTTCGGAAGGCAAGGACGTGCTCGAGGCGATCCGTACGGAGCAGAAACTCTCCGACGAGATCGAGGAGAAGCTGAAGGCCCAGCTCGACGCTTACGCCAAGACCTTCGCTTGAGGGCGCGGACCGCAACTTAGATAAACGGAACGATCCGGCATGCCTTCACTCAAGGACCTCCGAAACCGCATCTCCTCGGTCAAGTCGACCCAGAAGATCACGCAGGCCATGCAGATGGTCGCCGCGGCGAAGCTGCGGCGCGCACAGGACGCAGCGGAAGCCGCGCGGCCCTATTCGCAGCGCATGGGTGCGGTTCTCGCAAATGTCGCGCAGACGCTGGGCGACGGCGACGATGCGCCGAAGCTGATGGTCGGCACGGGCAAGAGCGACACGCATCTGCTGGTTGTCTGCACGGCCGAGCGCGGCCTTTGCGGCGGCTTCAATTCGTCGATCGCCCGCCTTGCGCGCGACCACACGCGCAAGCTGCTCGCCGAAGGAAAGACGGTCAAGATCCTCACCGTCGGCAAGAAGGGCTACGACATCCTTCGTCGTGACTATGGCGCCAACATCATCGAGCGGGTCGATCTGCGCGATGTGAAGAAGCTCGGCTTCTCCGATGCGGACGCGATCGGCAAGAAGGTGATCGATCTGTTCGAGAAGGGTGAGTTCGACGTCTGCACGTTGTTCTATTCCGAGTTCCAGTCGGTCATTTCGCAAATTCCGACGGCACAGCAGCTGATCCCGGCCGCTGCCGGCGGCGCCGAGGAAGCCGAATCCGGCGGCGATGCGGTCTATGACTACGAGCCGGACGCGGGCGCCATCCTCACGGATCTCATTCCGCGCAACATCTCTGTGCAGATTTTCCGGGCCTTGCTCGAAAACTCCGCCTCCGAACAGGGCGCTCGCATGAGCGCCATGGACAACGCCACGCGCAATGCGGGCGAAATGATCGACAAGCTTACGCTGGACTACAACCGCCAGCGTCAGGCCCAGATCACCAAGGAATTGATTGAAATTATCTCTGGCGCGGAAGCGCTCTAAGGAAGGGTAACACGATGGCAAAAGCAGCAGCGAAGAAACCGGCCGCCGTGAAGTTGGCCAAGGGGCCCGAGGGCAAGGTCGCCCAGGTCATCGGCGCCGTCGTCGACGTGCAGTTCGCCGACCATCTGCCGCAGATCTTGAACGCGCTCGAAACCGACAATAACGGCCTGCGTCTGGTTCTCGAAGTCGCACAGCACCTCGGCGAAAACACGGTGCGTTGTATCGCGATGGACTCCACGGAAGGTCTCGTGCGCGGACAGACGGTCGTCGACACCGGCTCGCCGATCCTGGTTCCGGTCGGCCCGCAGATGCTTGGCCGCATCATCAACGTCGTCGGCGAGCCCGTCGACGAAGCCGGCCCGGTCAAGGGCGAGGAAATGCGCGGCATTCACCAGCCGGCTCCGGAATATACGGACCAGTCGACGGAAGCCGAAATCCTCGTGACCGGCATCAAGGTTCTCGACCTGCTGGCTCCCTACGCCAAGGGCGGCAAGATCGGCCTGTTCGGCGGCGCCGGCGTGGGCAAGACGGTTCTCATCCAGGAACTGATCAACAACATCGCGAAGGCGCATGGCGGCTACTCCGTCTTCGCCGGCGTGGGCGAGCGTACCCGCGAGGGCAACGACCTCTACCACGAATTCGTCGAATCCGGCGTGAACAAGGAAGGCGGCGGCGAGGGCTCCAAGGCGGCGCTCGTCTATGGCCAGATGAACGAGCCGCCGGGCGCCCGTGCGCGCGTCGGCCTGACCGGCCTGACCATCGCTGAATATTTCCGCGATCAGGGCCAGGACGTTCTGTTCTTCGTCGACAACATCTTCCGCTTCACCCAGGCGGGTTCGGAAGTGTCGGCGCTTCTCGGCCGTATTCCTTCGGCCGTGGGCTATCAGCCGACGCTGGCGACCGACATGGGCGCCTTGCAGGAACGCATTACCACGACGACCAAGGGTTCGATCACCTCGGTGCAGGCCATCTACGTGCCGGCCGACGACCTGACCGACCCGGCGCCGGCGACCTCGTTCGCCCACCTCGACGCGACGACGGTGTTGAACCGCGCCATCTCGGAAAAGGGCATCTATCCGGCCGTGGACCCGCTCGACTCCACCTCGCGCATGCTCGATCCGCAGATCGTCGGCGAGGAGCACTACCAGGTCGCGCGTAACGTCCAGCAGACGCTGCAGCGCTACAAATCGCTCCAGGACATCATCGCCATCCTCGGCATGGACGAGCTGTCGGAAGAGGATAAGCTGACCGTGGCGCGCGCGCGCAAGGTCGAGCGCTTCTTGTCGCAGCCGTTCTTCGTGGCCGAAGTCTTCACCGGCGCGCCGGGCAAGCTGGTCGATCTCGCCGACACGATCAAGGGCTTCAAGGGCCTCGTCGAGGGCGAATACGACCATCTTCCGGAAGCTGCCTTCTACATGGTCGGCACGATCGAGGAAGCTGTCGAGAAAGCCCAGAAGCTGGCCGCCGAAGCGGCCTGATCCGACGGGTAAGAGGGAGCGCCGAAGAACGCCATGAACCGGGCTGTCGTCATTGCGGAAATTGCTCTGGCAGGCGCCTTGGTCGGTTTGCTGATCGGGCCGGATTCGCTCGATCAGTTCGTCGGTATGACCTATGACAACAGCGTCGCGGTGAACGTGACGGCCGGGATCGCGATCGGCGCGGTCCTCGGCATGATCGCGACGTTTTTCCAATCACAGTCTGAGTGAACGAAACCATGGCTGACGCATTCAAATTCGAACTTGTCTCGCCGGAACGGCTTCTCGTCTCCGAGGACGTTCTCGAGGTCGTCGTGCCGGGACAGGAAGGCTATTTCACCGTCCTCGCGCAGCATGCGCCGGTGATGGCGACGCTGCAGCCGGGCGTCGTCGAGGTGAAGAACGCCTCTGGCGCGGATGAACGCTACTGCGTGTTCGGCGGGTTCGTCGACATCCTGCCGGAATCCTGCACGCTGCTCGCCGAATCGGCCGTCAACGTGAAGGATGTCGATCGCGCCGATGTCGAACAGCGCATCGCCGACGCCCGCGATGACGTCAACGACGCCAAGGACGACGAGTCGCGCGCCAAGGCGCAGCTGTATCTCGACCAGCTGACCACGCTGCAGGGCGCAATCCTGCCGGCCTAAGCTGGATACCTTACTGGTGTTTCTTGTCCGGCCCGCTTGTGGGCCGGTTTTGTTTCAGACCTCGTCGAACGCACCGGCATATCGAACCGCGCCCTGATAATCCGCGACAGCGCCGGGAACCAGTTCCAGCGCCTGGAAGGCCGGGCCGGGATAGGGCGTCTTTACATGCCGGGCCAGATCGGACCTGAAGCCGAAGCGCCCGTAATAGACCGGATCGCCGAGGACGAAGATCGACCGCCAGCCCTCGTCGCGGGCTCTCGCGATGGCGCGGTTGGTCAGTTCGGTACCGATCAGGAAATCGCGCCATTCCGGGTCGACGCCGAGCGGGGCGAGAGCAAGGCTCTTCTCCGGGCCCTCCAGTTGCGACAGCAAAATATGACCGACGATCATACCGTCGAGGTCTGCGACCATCGAGATGGTCGGTACGGGGCCGTCGATCAGGCTGTCGACAAGCCTGGCTTCCGCCTCGCCGCCGAAGGCGCGGCGCTGGACCGCGAGAATGGCGAGGCGGTCTTCCGGTTCGCTCGCGCGGAACGCGGTCTTTTCCAGTATCATCGCTTGTCAGCCTCCTTCACACGGGCATGCCCCGGTTCGGTGAAATCAATCCTTCAGGCCTATCAGTTCCCCCTGAAGCGACAGGGCGACCGCGGCGCGGGCATGCAGCACCGTCGTATCGAACAGCGGCAGGGCGGCCTTGTCGCTTGAGATCAGCATGGAGATCTCCGTGCAGCCAAGGATCACCGCCTCGCATCCCGCCCATTTCATATGGTCGATGACTTGCCGATAGCGGGCCGCGGACCGCTCCAGAACCGTGCCGTGACAAAGTTCCTCGTAGATGATGCGGTGGATATCGGCGCGTTCCTCATCGTCGGGAAGGACGACGTCTAGGTGGAAACGGTTCTCCAGCCGGCTGCGGTAGAAGTGCTCCTCCATGGTGAAGCGTGTCGCCAGCAGCCCGACTTTCCTGTATCCGGCGTTGACGATGGCCTCGCCGGTCGGATCGGCGATATGCAGCACGGGCAGGCCCGATCCTTCCTCGATCTCGTCGGCGAGCTTGTGCATCGTATTGGAGGCGATCACCAGAAACGAGGCGCCGCCGGCCTTCAGAGAGCGAGCGGCATCGACGAGAATACGCGCGCACTCGCCCCATTTGCCCTCATGCTGGAGCTTCTGGATGCGTTCGAAATCGACCGAATGCATCAGGACACGGGCCGAATGCAGCCCGCCGAGCGCGCGGTTCGTGGCGCGGTTCATTTCGCGGTAATAGGTGGCGGTCGACTCCCAGCTCATGCCGCCGAGCAGGCCGATCAGCATCATGTCGCCTTCACCCCGGCGAGGTGGCCGAAAACGCGCACGACCTCGTCATAGACCTTGCGCTTGAAGGGCACGATCAGGTCGGGCAGGTCGGTCATGGGAAGCCATGCCCATTCCTCGAATTCGCGCTCATGCCCGTCCGGCGGCGGGTCGATCTGGATTTCGTTCTCGTCGCCGGTGAAGCGGAAGGCGAACCATTTCTGCGTCTGGCCGCGATATTTTCCCTTCAGCCCGATCCCGATCATCTCGTCGGGCAGATCGTAATTGATCCATTCCGGCGCTTCCTCGATCAGGTCTGCGGACCGGATGCCGGTTTCCTCGTAGAGTTCGCGCCATGCCGCCGGCAGCGGATCCTCGTTCCGGTCGATTCCGCCCTGCGGCATCTGCCAGAGCTTCGGATGGCCGGAATACTCGGTATTGCCTTCCTTGGCGCGTTTCCCCGCCCAAACAAGCCCGTCGGCGTTCAGCACCATGATGCCGACGCAGGGCCGGTAGGGGAGATCGTCCGCTTTCAGCTTTTTCTTCGCCATGGCCGGTTACCGCGCCAGCGCCGATACGCCGACGATTTCGAAGCCGCGCTTCTTCGCCTCGTTCGCCCAGGACGCGACCGTGTCCACGGTGACTTCCAGGGCGGACCCGGAACCGATCGCGTAGCCGTTGATGTCGGCGAGCTTCTCGAGTTCCTTCAGACGGTCGCGAATAGCGGCAGGATCCTGTGTGCCGTCAATGACGACGTTTCCGGAGACGTAGGGAACGCTGAGCGCACTCGCCAGGACCCCGAGATTTTCGCCGCCGCCCGTGCCGTCGTTGAAATAGAGAAGGCCCCGTTCGCCGACTTCCTTGAGGATCGGCGTCATCGCCTGCGGCGACCGCGCGAGCCGCCCGCCGAGATAATTGACGATGCCGGTGTAGTTGGTGATCTGACCGAGCGCCCAGCGCAGATTATCGAGATTGGCATCGGCGTTCGCCTCGACGGTGAGCGTCTGCGGGCCGGGATCGTTGTTTGGATAGCCGAAGGGTTCCATCGGCACCTGCACCAGCAGCTCGTGGCCTTCCTTGCGCGCCTGCCGCATCCAGCGCATCAGGCTGTTGCCCTGCGGCGCGAAGGCCAGCGTGATTTCCGGCGGCAATGTCTCGAGGGCATGCAGCGTGCCGCTTTGCGACAGGCCAAGGCCGCCGATCACCACGGCGATGCGCTTTCCGCCGGCATGCGACCAGGGGCGCGCATAGATGTCCATGGGCCGGCGTCCGTCGGCGCTGCGCACCGGAAGCCCGCCCCAGCGGCTTTCCTCCAGGGCGCTGTCGTCGGGCAGGTGGGCCACTTGCAGCGGCTGGCCGACGGTCTCCTCGCCGGGATCGCGGATGACGATCACCTTGGGCCCGCCTTCCGATAGACGGCCTTCGGAGATGTCGGATTGTCCGGCGTCGCCTTCAGGCGCGGGCGTGGAGCCCTTGTCGTCGGAATAGATGATCTGAACGCCGTGATCGTCCTTCGGCTGCTCTGCGGCCGCGACCGAACCCGTGGTCCGCGCGTCGGCCGGCGGCGGCGCTTCGGCAAGTGCGATCATGGCCGTCTTCGGAAGCGTGTCGCGCTCGGTGAAGGCCCAGGCATTGAGCGCGATCACGGCCGAAAAAACGGCGAGGGCGGCGACCGGAACGCCGGTTCCGGCGCGGCGCGACGCCTTGTTCGGGGACATGCGGCCCTTCGCGCCGGCAGGTTTTCTGCCGGTCTGTCCGAGAGGTGCATTCAGGTCAGACATCGTCGGATTCCACCGCGAATCAAAAGGCCACCGGAAACGGTGGCCTCTTGTAACATGGGTTCTTGTCGCTTTGGCAACGCTGCATCAGTTGGGCAGCGCCGTCGCGGGATCCGGCGGGAAGTGGGGATCCGTCTTCTCGCCGCGGATCAGTTCGAGTGCATAGGCCAACTGATCGTCCTCTTCGGGATCCTGCGGCACATAGGCGATCGATCCGGATCCGTTGTCATCCTCTTCGGCACCGGTGATGTGGCCGCGAAGATCGGACTCACCGCGCGACAGGTCGCGGCCGAGCAGTTCCTCGGGGATGGTCTGGTCGACCTTGATGTCCGGCGAGATGCCCTTGCCCTGGATCGAGATGCCGGCCGGCGTGTAGTAGAGCGCCGTCGTCAGGCGCAGCGCGCCGTTCTCGCCAAGCGGGATGATGGTCTGCACCGATCCCTTGCCGAAGGACTGCGTGCCCACCACCGTCGCGCGGCGGTGATCCTGCAGGGCGCCAGCAACGATCTCGGACGCGCTCGCCGAGCCGCCATTGATCAGAACGATAAGCGGCTTGCCGCCGGTCAGATCGCCGGGCCGGGCCGAATAGCGCCGCGTGTCGCGATCGTCACGTCCGCGCGTCGACACGATCAGGCCCTTCTCGAGGAAGGCGTCGGACACGTTGATCGCCTGGTCGAGCAGTCCGCCCGGGTTGAGGCGCAGGTCCAGGACGAAGCCCTTCAGCTTGTCCTCGCCGATTTCTTCGGTGAGCTTCTCGATGCCGTCCTGGAGGTTATCGAGTGTCTGCTCGGTGAACGACATCACGCGCAGATAGCCGATATCGTCCTCGGCGCGGAAGCGAACAGCCTGCACCTTGATGATATCGCGCACGATGGTGACCTTGATCGGCTTGTCGGCGCCTTCGCGCAGAAGCGTCAGTTCGATCGGAGAGTCGACCGGGCCGCGCATCTTGTCGACGGCCTGTTCCAGCGTCAGGCCGCGCACTTCCTCGCCATCGATCTCGGCGATCAGGTCACCGGCCAGGACGCCCGCTTTTTCGGCTGGTGTGCCGAACATCGGCGTGATCACCTTGACCAGTTCGTCCTCCATCGTGACCTCGATGCCGAGGCCGCCGAATTCACCCTTGGTCTGGGTGCGCATGTCGGCCGCGTCTTCGGCGTTCATGTAGGAGGAGTGGGGGTCGAGCGAGGTGAGCATGCCGTTGATGGCGTTCTCGATCAGATCCTTGTCGGCCGGCTCTTCGACATAGTTGGCGCGGACGCGCTCGAAGATGTCGCCGAAGATGGAAAGCTGTTTGTAGGTGTCACTGCCGGCGGCATTGGCGGAGATCATTCCATCGCCGGTAAAGGCCAGCATGGAGGCAGCGCCGATAAGGCCTCCCGCAAACAGCAACGATAACTTTCGCATCATGTTCCTATGTCCTTCCAGAACCTGTCGTCTCCCACCAGGGATCGGGGTCGACCGGTTTGCCGTTTCGCCTGAACTCAATATAGAGCGTCGGATTTTCTATTTCAGCAGCTGCTGCAGATACGCTTGCCAAATGAACCTTGCCCATTACGCCCACCGGCTCTCCCGCCAGAACGAACTGCCCCTGATCGACATCGATGCGCTCCATCCCGGCAAGCACCACATGATAGTCGTCTCCGACATTCAGGATCAAGAGTTGTCCATAGGACCGGAATGGTCCGGCATAGAGCACCCAACCGTCGGACGGAGCCGTTACGTAGGCGCCCGGCGTAACCTCGATGGTGTCGCCCTGCGCCCTGCCTCCTAGACCGTCATTGTCGCCAAATGCGGTAATTGTGCGACCGGCGGCAGGCCTGGCCAGCTTGCCGGTGAGATCGGAAAAGGCATAGGCGGGTGCAATCCGGGCAGTGGAAAGCGCTTGGTTTTCAGCACGTTCACGCCCTTCTTCCAGCCTGCGTTGCGCTTCCAGCCGGGCGGCTTCGGCAGCCTCGCGGGCCGACTGGATTTCCTTTTCGATCGAGGCGATCAGCTCCTGCAGGGTGGATGCTGTTTCGGCCAGTTCCGCCGCCCGGGCCTGTTCCGCAGCGAGGTCTTTCGCCGCTCTGTTTTCCAGCGCCTTTTTTTCCTCAAGTAAAAGTGAAAGCCGGACCTGTTCCTCTTTCTGCTCGGAGAGCGTGTCGCGCAGCTGATCGCGCTCGGCGCCATAGGTCGCGGTGAGTCGGCTCAATTCCTGCAGATCGGCGATGAGAACCAGCGTTTCGTCGCGCATGTCGGGCACGACAGCGCTCAAGAGAATGGAGCTTCTGACAGACGACAGCGCGTCTTCAGGGGTTACCAGGATGGCCGGCGGCGGGTTGAGGCCCATCCGCTGCAACGCGGCCAGGACCTCGGCGAGAAGCGCCTTCCGGTCGCGCAGGCTGGCGCGCACGGTGTCGGCTTCGCGCCCGGTGGCGGTCAGCCGCTCCTCGAGGTCGAGCACGTCGGCGGCCAGTTTCTTCTCGGTCTTGGCCGCCTGGATGATCGCCGTGTTGAGCGAGGCGCGATCCTTGCGGATACGGTCGACTTCCTGCTGCAATTCCTCGCTGCGTTTCGCCGAGACCGCATGTTCGCGGAGCACGCCGCTCAGCTGCTCGGCATTCTTTTCGAGGCTGATCGCCAGATCGTCCGCATTGTCTTCCTGCGCATGCACCTGCCCGCCCGTAAAGAGCGTAACCAGCAGGGCTGCAAGGGGAAAGGAAAGGCGCATCGGGCGTCGTTTCGACGAATCGTTGGCGGTGTCGGGCGGAGTCTATCCCAGCCGGCCCGCAATGGAACCGGCTATCGCGGCGAGAACATGACGGGCGTAGAGCGTCAGTCGCGGTGGTAGGGGTGGCCGGACAGGATCGTCACGGCCCGATAGAGCTGCTCCGCCAGCATGATACGGGCAAGCTGGTGCGGCCAGGTCTGGCTTCCGAAGGAAAGCACGAGATCGGCGCGCTCGCGTAGCGCCGGGTCGTGGCCGTCAGGTCCGCCAATGGCGAAGATCGCTCGCGCGGTCCCATTGTCGCGCCATGTGGCGATCCGGTCGGCGAATTGCCGGGAGGAGGGGGATTTGCCGCGTTCGTCGAGGAGGATGAGGACCGTCGAGGGCTCGCGCGCCAAAGCGGCGCATTTGTCGCTTTCCTCGGATTTTCGCTGCGCGGGGGTCTGCGCACGGCTTTCCGGTATCTCCGTCAAGCCGCCGAATTCCAGGCCAAGCGCCTTGCCGGCTTTCGCGAGCCGGTCGGTGTAGCGCGACACAAGTTCGGTCTCGGGGCCGGATTTCATGCGGCCCACCGCAAAAATGGTCAATCGCATCGCGCTTCAGGAGAAGTCGGGTTTGTCCGGTGCCCTAGTGAAGGGTGCCGGCCGGTTCCTCGGGCTCCTGCCACATTTTCTCAAGCGCGTAGAAATCGCGAACTTCCGGGCGGAAGACATGGATGATCACGTCGCCGGCATCGATCAGAACCCAGTCCGCAGCGGACAGGCCCTCGACCTTGGCGGTGCCGTGACCGGCCTCCTTCAATGCCCGCAGCAAATGATCCGCAACCGCGCCCACATGACGGTGGGAACGGCCCGATGCGATGACCATGTAATCGGCCATCGCGGATTTGCCCTGGATATCGATGGAAACGATGTCTTCGGCCTTGGAGTCATCGAGACTTTCCATGACCAGTTCAAGAACCCGCTTCGCGGCGTCGGTGTCGCCGATATCGGGTGTCGAAGGCGCAAGGTCGGCCTTCTTGAGTGTCGTTGTCCTCAACGGTTTCCTTTCAGCTCGGAACAAACGATCGGAAGAGTGATTCGCCTCTTCCACGCATAAAGATAGTCACGAGGCGTTAACAGTTTCAAGACAGGCCGGTTCAACCTTTCTTAACGCCCTTGCTGTCGCCGTTGCGAATGGCGGTCGAGGAGACCGGCGAACGGGGGCCGTGCAGGAAGGTCCAGGCCGGGGCGGGAAGCGTCGGAAGGAGGGCGGCGTCGGTCTCGTCGATGCGGGCGTAGTCGAACGTTTTGGCCATTTTCGACGACAGGTAGGACAGCGTCGAACCGGGACGGTCGATGACCGCGACGGGATAGGTCAGCGCGATGTCCCGCCAGTTCTGCCAGCGGTGGAAGGTGGCGAGATTGTCGGCGCCCATGATCCAGACGAAGCGCACGCCGGGATTGTAGCGTTTGACGATGGCGAGCGTATCGGCGGTGAAACGCACGTCATGGCTTGCCTCGAAGGCGGTGATCTTGACGCGCGGGTCCTGGTTGATCGCCTCCGACCAAGCAATGCGCTCGGAGAGCGGCGGCAGGCCGGACGTGTCCTTGAGCGGGTTGCCGGGCGTGACGATCCACCAGAGCTGGTCGAGTTCCAGCCGCCGGATGGCGATCTCGGTGACGAGTTGATGGCCTTCATGCGGCGGATTGAAGGATCCGCCGAAAAGCCCGACGACCATCCCCGGCTCGACATGCGGCATGCGCAGATATTTGCGGGCGACGCCCGGATAAAGCTCCGCCGGCTCCGTCATTGCCGGTCTATGGCCTGATCTGCCCGCTGCCGCGCACACGGTATTTGAACGATGTCAGCTGCTCGACGCCGACCGGGCCGCGCGCATGCATTTTGCCCGTTGCGATACCGATCTCGGCGCCCATGCCGAACTCGCCGCCATCGGCGAATTGCGTCGAGGCGTTGTGCAGGAGGATGGCGCTGTCGACTTCGTTAAAGAATTTCTCCACGACCGCCTCGTCCTCCCCGATCACCGCCTCGGTGTGGTTGGACGAATAGGTGGCGATATGGTCGATCGCTCCCTCGACGCCATCGACCAGACCGACCGTGATCAGCGGGCCGAGATATTCGGTCAGCCAGTCGGCCTCCGTCGCGGCATCCGCCTTCGACCACATGGCGCGCACATCGTCATCGCCACGGATGGCGCAGCCGGCGGCATCGAGCGCGTCGAGGATCGGCACAAGATGGGTTTCGGCGACCGCACGGTCGACCAGAAGGGTTTCGGCCGCGCCGCAGATGCCCGTCCGGCGCATCTTGGCGTTGACCACAATGGCTGTCGCCATCTCCAGTTTGGCGGATTTGTCGATATAGACGTGGCACAGACCTTCCAGGTGGGCGAAGACCGGCACGCGGGCGTCGTTTTGCACCCGTTCGACAAGGCTGCGTCCGCCGCGGGGCACGATCACGTCGATCGTGCCGTCCAGGCCGGTGAGGAGTTCACCGACGGCGGCGCGGTCTGTGACCGGCACCAGCTGGATGGCGTCTGCGGGCAGGCCGGCAGCCTCCAGACCGTCGACCAGGCAGGCATGGATGGCGCGCGACGAATTGGCGGAATCCGAGCCGCCGCGCAGGATCACGGCATTGCCGGCCTTCAGGCAGAGCGCGCCGGCATCCGCTGTCACGTTCGGGCGGCTCTCATAGATCACGCCGATGACGCCGAGCGGCGTGCGCACGCGTTCGATCTTCAGTCCGTTCGGGCGGTCCCATGCGGCGATGATCGCGCCGACCGGGTCGGCCAGGCCGGCAATGGCGCGAATGCCGTCGGCCATCGCCTGCACGCGATCCGCGGTGAGCTTCAGCCGGTCGCGGAAAGAAGGCGTCAGGTCCGTCTTTTCCGCGCGCTGCATGTCGACTTCGTTGGCGGCGAGGATCTCGTCGCTGCCGGCCTCGATGGCGTCAGCCATGGCGGCGAGCGCGGCGTTCTTCTGCTCGGTCGTCGCTATCGCCAGTGGCCGGCTCGCAGCACGGGCGCGTGCGCCCATATCCGCCATCAAGGCAGGGATGTCCTGAGAGGTGATTTCGGCCCTGGTGAGCATTTTTCCAATCCTGTGTCCGGAAGTCGCCTGTTTAACGCTCAAAGCGGCGAAGGGCAACGTGCGGGGATGATCTTCGGGGCCGAGTGCAGGCGTGGCGTCAGGGCTTCACCACCATGTCGTCACGGTGGATCATGGCGGCGCGCGGCGCATAGCCCAGGATCGCCTCGATTTCGGACGTCTTGCATCCGGCGATGCGGATCGCCTCGCCGGAATCGTAACCGGCGAGCCCGCGGCCGATCTCGGCGCCGGTCCCTTCCAGCACGATCGCCAATGTGTCGCCGCGCTGAAAGGTACCCTCGACGGTCCTGACACCCGCGGCGAGCAGGCTCTTGCCCGATCTGAGCGCTTTCGCGGCTCCTTCGTCGACGACGACGCGTCCCTGCGGCTCCAATTGACCGGCGATCCAGCTTTTCCAGGCCGAAACCGGTGCGGATTGCGGCTGGAACAGGGTGCAGCGGTCTCCCCCGTCGAGGGCCTTCAGCGGATGATCGACACCGCCGCGGGTGATGATCATCGCCGTACCGGCATGGGTCGCGATCTTCCCGGCTTCGATCTTCGTGCGCATACCGCCGCGCGAGAGTTCGGACGCCGCTCCGCCGGCCAT
The DNA here is from genome assembly GCA_002698425.1 of Ahrensia sp. Next base: position 24,005 of record NZXU01000034.1, read on the forward strand.
GGCCTCGATTTCGGGCGTGATCGCCGCGACCTCGGCCAGATGCTTCGCCTCGGGATCGAGCGCGGGGGACGCGGTGTAGAGCCCGTCGATATCGGAGAGGATAACCAGCAGATCCGCGTTCATCATCGTCGCCACGCGGGCGGCGAGCCTGTCATTGTCGCCGTAGCGGATCTCGGAGGTGGCGACGGTGTCGTTCTCGTTGATGACCGGCACCGCGCCCATGCGCAGCAGCGCGCCGATCGTGGCGCGAGCATTGAGGTAGCGCCGTCTGGCCTCGGTGTCGTCGATTGTGACGAGGACCTGGCCGGTGGTGATGCCTTCGGCGTCCAGGGCTTCCGCCCATGCGCGCGCCAGCGCGATCTGTCCGACGGCAGCGGCGGCCTGGCTTTCTTCCAGTTTCAGCGAACCGGAACGCATGTCCAGAACGGTTCGGCCCATGGCGATGGCGCCCGACGAGACGACCAGGACTTCATGGCCTTCGCGGCGCAGTTCCGCAATGTCGCTCGCGAGGCTCTTGAGCCAGTCCTGTTTCAGGCCGCTCTTGCGGTCGACAAGCAGGGCTGAGCCGATCTTGACGACGATGCGCCGATAGGACGAAAGCCGGCCGTTCATTGTCTTCAGTCCTGCCAGCGCGGATCGAGTTCGGCATCGATCTCTGCTTCGCGCTTTTCCTCGATATGCGCCATGACCGCGCGCAGCACCTCATCCAGCCCGTCGCGGCTGACGGAGGAAAACAGCAAGGGCTCGCGGCCGGCGGCCTTCTTCAATTTCTTCGTCTTGTCCGAGAGCGATTTCGCATCGGCAGTATCGATTTGCGAGAGGGCCACGATTTCCGGCTTCTCGGCAAGTCCGTGCCCATAGGCTTCCAGTTCGCCGCGCACGATCTTGTAGGCCTTGGCCGGATCTTCCTCCATGGCCGAAACGAGATGCAGGATGACATTGGTGCGTTCGACGTGACCAAGGAAGCGGTCGCCGATGCCGACGCCTTCATGCGCCCCCTCGATCAGGCCGGGAATGTCGGCGAGAACGAATTCGCGCGCATCGATACGCACCACGCCGAGATTGGGGTGCAGCGTGGTGAAAGGATAGTCGGCGATCTTCGGCTTGGCCGCGGTGACGCTCGCCAGCAGCGTCGACTTTCCCGCATTGGGCAGGCCGACGAGGCCGGCGTCCGCAATCAGCTTCAGCCGCAGCCAGATGGTGCGTTCCTGGCCTTCGCGGCCCGGATTGGCGCGGCGCGGCGCCTGGTTGGTCGAGGATTTGAAATGCGCGTTGCCGAAGCCGCCATTGCCGCCCTTGGCGAGCAGGAAGCGCTGGCCTTCCTCCGTCAGGTCGCAGATCAGCGTCTCGTTGTCTTCCTCATAGATCTGGGTGCCGACGGGGACCTTCAGCGTAACATCCGCGCCCTTGGCGCCGGTCTTGTTGCGGCCCATGCCGTGAACGCCGGTCTTGGCCTTGAAATGCTGCTGGTAGCGGTAATCGATCAGCGTGTTCAGCCCCTCGACGGCCTCCGCCCAGACATCGCCGCCGCGTCCGCCGTCGCCGCCGTCCGGGCCGCCGAACTCGATATATTTTTCGCGGCGAAACGACACGGACCCGGCGCCGCCGTCGCCTGACCGGATATAAACTTTCGCCTGATCGAGGAATTTCATGGTTTTGTTATCTGTGTGGTTCAGTTTCGGCCCGTCTACCGCATCGCGGGGCAAAGCGCGAGAATGAAATCGGGGTACGCGTCATGGCCTTCAAGGTTGTCACTTACAATATTCAGTTCGGTATCGGGCTCGATGGGGCCTATGACCTGGAGCGCATCGCCGATGCCGTGCGGGATGCCGACATCATCGCCCTGCAGGAGGTGACGCGCGGTTTCATGCGCAATGAAGGCCGCGACATGGTCGCCGAGATCGAAGCCTTGCTTCCCGACCGCTTCGCGGTCAGCCACATGCCGGCCGATGTCGATTTCGGCAGCAGCATCGCCGACGGGAAGGCGGTGCAGAAGCGCTTCCAGTTCGGCAACATGATCCTGTCGCGCTGGCCGATCCTGTCGTCGCGCGGACACCTGCTTCCCCGGTCCATGCGAACCGCTTCGCTCAACCTGCAGCGCGGCGCGCTGGAAGCGCTGATCCAGACGCCGGACGGGCCATTCCGCTTCTACTCGGTCCATCTGGACCACATCGATCCGCAGGAGCGGATTTCCCAGATCCTGGCGCTCAAGGATATTGCCTTTTCGGCGCCGCATACGGGCCTCGCCGTCACCGGATTGTCCGAATACGGCTTTCCCGAATTGCCGCAGACGGAAGATTTCATCCTGCTCGGCGATTTCAATTTCGAGCCCGATCTCGCCGAATATCGCGACATGCTGGCGGAAAACGGTACCCTGACCGATGCGTCGGCCGCCGACTCAGGCTGGAGCTGGACCGATCCGGAAAACCGCGATCACGTCAAAAGGCTGGATTACGGTTTCGCCACGGCCCGTTTTGCCGAGCGTGTCGCCAAGGTGCATGTGGACCAGAGCGCGGAAGGCTCCGACCACATGCCCGTCTGGCTACATTTCGGCGACTGAGACCGATCGCGCCGTCAGCGCTCCTTGCGCGTGAGCCATGCGGCCCGGTCCAGTGAATAGCGTTCCACCGGAACCCGGCCGGCGGCGACTGTGTCGATCTCGTCCAGCCCGATGAAGGCAAAACCGCATTTCGCGATCACGTTGCGCGAGCGTGCATTGACCGTGCGGCAGACCGCGTGGATGCGTTCAGCGTCGGTGGATCGGAACGCCTGATCGATGAGCGCGCTCGCGGCTTCCGTGGCGTATCCCGAGCCCCAATAGGGCTCGCCCAGCCAGAAGCCGAGTTCGAAGCCGCCACTGCGTTCGCGCAGTTCCAGCCCGGCAAAACCGATCAGCCGGCCGGTGTCGGCCAGCGTGATGGCGTAGATATAGCCTTCATGCTCGCCGGCGAGGCAGCCTTCCAGGAAGGTATGCGCGTCGCTGAGATTGTAGGGAAACGGCATGCGCGAGGTCATTTCGGCGATCTGCCTGTTATTGGCGATCGCCGTCAGATCCGCCGCGTCGTCGGCATGCGGCGGGCGCAGCACCAGGCGCGCCGTCACGAGGACGGGCGTGTCGTAGCTCAGGTCCCGCGGCGCGGGGTAGGCCTGCTGTGCTGTCTGGATCATCATTTCGCTGCCTTGAATCAAAAAGGGAGACGGTGGCGTCCCATCTCCCTTTCTTTCGCGATCGTGGCCAAATCCGGGTTCTGAGACGCCGGATTTTGCTTTTACCGGCTTATTCCGCTGCGTCCTGAATGGGCATGACGGATACGTAGGTTCGGCCATTGGCCTTCGCCTTGAATTCCACCGCGCCTTCGGCCTTGGCGAAAAGGGTGTGGTCCTTGCCGATGCCGACATTGACGCCCGGATGCCACTTCGTGCCGCGCTGACGCACGAGGATGTTGCCCGGGATGACTTTCTCGCCGCCGAATTTCTTCACGCCAAGACGTTTGGATTCCGAATCGCGACCGTTACGCGACGAACCGCCAGCTTTCTTGTGTGCCATTTTCTATCTCCTGCCGCGCGCTTGGGCGCGATTTTTGTCCTTATGGTGGCTTGAGGCCTGTTTTACAAGCCTGAAGCCCCGGAAATTACTTCGCGATCAGGGCCTTGGCCTGTTCCTGCCAGTCCTTGATCTGGTCGGCGCTGAACGGCATGTTCTCGTCGACCTTGACGATCTCTTCTTCGGTCAGAGCCGCGATCTGGGCATAGGTGGTGATGCCCTGCTCGTTGAGCTGCTTTTCCGCGACCGGGCCGATGCCCTTGATCTTGGTCAGCTTGTCGGCGTCGCCGGCAGGCGCGGAGAAGAGCGGCGCGGCGGCGGCGGCCGGAGCGGCCTCTTCCTTCGGCGCGGCCTTCGGTGCGTCGGCCTTGGGCGCGGCTTCCTTCGCCGGGGCCGGCTTCTTGGCGGCGGCCTTCTTCGACGGCTTGGCGCCACCGGTCAGGATCTCGGAGATCTTCACGGTGGTCAGGTGCTGGCGGTGGCCGCGGGTGCGCTTGGAATTCTGGCGGCGGCGCTTCTTGAAGGCGATGACCTTGCGGGCGCGGCCCTGCTCGACCACTTCGGCGGTCACGAGCGCGCCGTCGACAAAGGGTGCGCCGACGCTGGCGTCTGCGCCTTCGCCGACCATCAGCACTTCGTTGAACTCGACGATATCGCCGGCTTCGGCGTCGAGCTTCTCGATTTTCAGAACATCTTCAGCGGCAACGCGGTACTGCTTGCCACCGGTCTTGATGACTGCGAACATCTTTATTCCTTCCGTGTTCGGTCCGGCTCTCGCATTTCCGCACGAGGCGAAAAGGCAGGCCGTCTTTTTGGTCAGTCTTGACGGTTTCGGTTCGGTTTGCGCGTCCGGTCAGGCCGGACTCAAAGCAAAGCGGCGCGGATAAGCCCGCGCCAGCGGCACCCCTATGATGCGGACATCGCGAAAAGTCAAGCTTTTGGATGATGAAGGCTTGTTTTCCGCTCGATAGGCGGTTATTGAGCGGCCCGCTTGCAGAAGCGGTCACGGAGAGGTGGCAGAGTGGTCGAATGTACCGCACTCGAAATGCGGCGTGGGGGCAACTCCACCGTGGGTTCGAATCCCACCCTCTCCGCCATTATCCTCCAATAGACATCCGGTTTTGAAATGTCGGCCTGCCGGCTGAGGCGGGCGGAGTTCATCCGTCCCGCTGGAACGCCACTGTGTCTTCCAGCAGGGAGCCGATCTCCGCGCTTTCCATGCCGAGCACTCTCGCCAGGATGTCGGTTGTCTGTTCGCCGAGCAGCGGCGGCGGGCTCGAGGCGTCCAGCGGGCGGCCGGCCATGCGGATCGGCGTGCGCAGCACCTTCATCTCGCCGGCTGCCGGGTGGCAGGCGGTGTCGATCAGGCCGCGTTCGCGCGTATGGGCCTGTTCGAGCGCCTGGCCGACATCGAGGATCGGCGCACTCGGGACGTCGTATTCCTGCAGCCGGGCGAGCCAGTAGCCGGTGTCGTCCCTTTTCATGCGTTTTTCGATGATGGCTTCGAGTGGTTCGCGGTTTTCCAGTCGCCGCGCATATTCGCAGAACCGTTCGTCGGAGACGAGGTCTGGCAGATCGAGCGCCTTGGCGAAATTGCACCAGAACTGCTCGGTCAGGCAGGCGACGATCACATGACCGTCGCTGGTCGGGTAGGCGCCGTAGGGCACGATGCTCGTATGTTTCGTTCCGACCGGTTCCGGCGCCTTGCCGGTGACGAAATAGATCTGCGCCAGATAGCCGAGCATGCCGATCAGCCCGTCGAGCATCGATATGTCGACTCGCTGGCCCTTGCCGGTCGTCTGGCGTTCGACCATCGCGGCGAGGATGCCGAAAAGGGCGTAGATGCCGCCCGCCATGTCGCCCATCGGGATGCCGAGGCGGTTGGGCGTGCCGCCCGCCTCGCGGTTGACGCTCATGATGCCGGAGAGGGCCTGGGCGACGATGTCGAAGGCGGGCTTTTCGCGCAGCGGGCTGTCGGCCCCGAACCCGCTGATCGAGCAATAGACAAGGCCGGGATTGTCGGCGGCAAGCGTCTCGTAGCCAAGCCCCAGCTTCTCCATGACGCCTGGCCGGAAGTTCTCCACCACGATATCGCAGTTCTTCGCGAGATCCCGGGCGATCCCGGCGCCCTTCGGCGACTTCAGATCGAGCGCGATGCTGAGCTTGCCCCGGTTCAGGGCGATGAAATAATGGCTGAACGGTCCTTTGAAGGGCGGAAACCCACGGGTCTCGTCGCCCTTGCCGATGGTTTCGATCTTGATCACTTCCGCGCCGAGATCCGCAAGGATCTGGGTGCAGTAGGGGCCCGACAGGATCCGGGAAAAATCCAGCACGCGCAGCCCGGAAAGCGGTCCGGCTCGGCGTCCCGCGGTCTGGTCCTTATCCATGCCGTTCCTCCCGTTGGCGCGGTTTGACTGTCTTCATGACGCAGCTTGCCCTGATCACGTCCTCGCCCGTCCGTGTCACGGCGGCCTCGACGAACAGCATCGATCCCGTGCGGGCGGTGATCCGGGCTTCGGCCTCCAGGAAATCGCCCGGCGCCGCCGAGGCGATGAAACTCGTATCCATATGAATGGTCACGACCGGTTGGCGTTCGGCCGCCTCCCAGGCGATCATCGACATGGCCTGGTCGGCAAGGGCGCACAGCGTGCCGCCGTGAATGACCCCGATCGCATTGGCGTGGCGGGAATCAGTGGCAAGCCCGTAGACCCAGCGGTCGCCGTCGCGCCTTGCGAGCAGCGGCCCGATCGCCTCCATCAGCCCGGCGCCCTTGAGGGTTTTCCATTCGGGCGCGGTCGCCGCTTCGCTCATCGCGCACCGGCCCGGCGCGCCGCGCCTGCAACGCCATCATTGCCGATCAGGAGCGAGGACACCTCGTCGCGAAGCGCAAGCATTTCTGCTGCGATCGTGCCGACGCCGATCGCGTCGATCTTTTCCGAGATGCCGATCGTCACGACGCTGCGGATCATGCGGCCCGACTGGTCGAAGAAAGGCGCCGCAATGATCGTCACGCCGCCGATATAGGTTCCGTTGTCGACCGCGTATCCGCGCTGCCGGGTCTCTTCGACCTGGGCTTTCCAGTCTTCATAGGCTGGCTGGTGCTCCCAGTGCAGCCTGGCGAAACTCTTCTTCAACTCGGCTTCCGGGATGGCGCTGAACGCCGCAAAGCATCGACCCGTTGCGCTGATAAGCGCGGGAAAGCGGCTGCCGAGATCAACCTGGAGCCGGAAGGGCAGCGGCGCCTGCGAGAGCGCCACCACGACCATATGGTCGGCGTCGCTCATCTGGGTCGCAATGCCGGTCACGCCGAAAGTCATCGACAGCTCGGTCAGCCGCCGCTCGACGATGTTGGCGAAATTGTTCTTCTGGATCGCGCTTCGTGCTATCGGCAGGATGCCCACATCGATCGAGTAGCGTTTCGAGACGGGATCGAATTCGACGAGTCCCTCGTCCACCAGCACGCGCAGAATGTGCAGGCAGGTGCTGGGGATGAGTTCGAGGTCGCGCGCGATCTGGTTGACGCCGACCGGCTCGTTGGCCTTGCCGAGCTGTCTCAGTATGCCGATCGCTCGGGTGACCGCCGGCACCTGACGCCGACGCATTTCCCGGTCGCCCGTTTCCGTCATTCGAAAACCTCCCTTGTTGTATACGTACAATGGCTTACGCCGTTGGACAACAACGGCAATCGGCTTATCCGCTTTCGGATATCAATGCAACAGCGCCGTTGTTGTCCATAGACAAGTGTTCGCAAATGGCCGTCAGCCACACTCGCCAGAAGCCTGTGCGCATGTGTAGAAAGGGCGAATAATATATTGATATCAATCACTTGATCTTCCCCCGTCCGGCGCGTCCGCTGCCGATGTCCGTCTCTGCGACAGGCAGCCTTTCATTGTCTATATACAATAAAAAAGCATATTGACAACAAAACGCCGTGATCACTAATGTCTGCCCGACCGACGATGAGCGTGGAGGAGAACCGTCGTGAAGCTGACCGACTACACGTCGTATGCGGATGCGCAGGCGCATTACTCGAAGGAGGCCCTTTGGGAGCTCTTCGACGGGTCGCGCGAACGGTTCAACATTGCTCATGAATGCATCGACCGGCATGTGGACGGCGACAATGTCGCGCTTCGCATCGCCCATGCGGATGGTCGCGACGAGATCGTCACTTTCGCCGAGCTCAGCCGGCGCTCCTCCCAATTCGCGCATTACCTGAAGGGTCGCGGCGTCGAGAAAGGCGACCGCGTAGCGGTCATGCTTGAGCCGTCGCTCGGCTATTATTGTGCGCTGTTCGGCGCCATCAAGGCGGGCGCCGTCGCCGTTCCCATGTTCACGCTGTTCGGCCCCGAAGGCATCCGCCTGCGCGCCGATGACTGCAAGCCGAAGATCATGTTCACGAACCGGGAAAAAGCCGCCGATACGCATGAGGCCGGCAATCTCGACGTCGTCGTGGTCGACGAAGAATTTCTCGGCTCGATCGACGGTCTGCCGGCGACATTTGACTGGGATACGGCCGGCAACGATCTTGCGGTGCTGCAATATACGTCGGGAACGACGCGGCAATTGCCCGCCGCCGTCCGGCACACGCAGCGGTCCATCGTGACGCTCATGGTCGCGGCGCTTTATGCGACCGGCATCCGCCCGGGCGACCGTTTCTTCTGTCCGTCTTCGCCGGCATGGGGGCACGGTCTGTGGCACGGCACGCTTGCGCCGCTGGCTCTCGGCGTCTCGACAGGCACCTTCTCCGGCAAGTTCGATCCCGTGCGGCTTCTCAAGGCGCTGCAGGATTTCAAGATCACCAATCTCACTGCGGCGGCGACCCATTACCGGATGATGCGCAATTGCGGCCATGCCGAGGATTTCGCCTACAGCTTCGAGAAGCTTACCTTCACCGGTGAGCCGATCGACAGCGAGACGGCTTCCTATGTCGAGCGGATCTTCGGCACTAAGGTCCGTTCCATGTATGGCACGACCGAGATCGGCGTGATCATCGCGAACTATCCCGGCGCGGACGACCTCGAAGTGCGCGACGGCGCTATGGGCAAGGCGGTGCCGGGCGTCGAGGTCGAAGTCCAGGACGCCGACGGCAAGCCGGCGAAACCCGGGCAGGTCGGCGAGTTGATGGTCAAGAAGGGCGACGAGTGGTTCCCGACCAAGGACCTCGGCCGCGTCGACGAGGACGGCTATTTCTATCATGGCGGCCGGGCCGACGACGTCATCATCTCGGCGGGTTGGACCATCGGCGCTGTCGAGATCGAGGACGCCATCCTGCGACATCCCGACGTGGCCGAGGCGGCGGCGATCGGCGTGCCCGACGAGGTGCGCGGCCAGGTCGTCAAGGCCTATGTCGTCCTACGCGGGGCGGAGCGTTCCGGCCTGGTCGAGGAGATCCAGGATCTCGTCCGCCAGAATCTGAGCCGCCACGAATATCCGCGCCAGGTCGAATTCGTCGACAGCCTGCCGAAGACGCCGGCCGGAAAGGTCAATCGAAAAATACTGCGCGACGAGGTCGCAAGGAAATTGGCTGGCGCTGCCTGAGGGCGATGCGCGGCGTAGTTCAACTGAGAGGATTCGATGAACGAGATTGTGCAAAAGAAGTTTCCGAAGATCACGCCGGAAGGGCTTGACGATCTGCGCAGCCGGGTCGGCGTGAAGATCGAGAAAACGGTGGAGCCCTGGTGTTACGAGGCGACGCGGGACAATATCCGCCACTACGCACACGGCATCGGCGACGACAATCCGCTGTGGTGCGATCCCGACTATGCCAAGACCACGAAATATGGCGATGTGATCGCGCTGCCGAGCTTCCTGTTCGCGACCAGCCGTATCATCTCCGGCTATGTCGGCGGGCTTCCCGGTGTGCATGCCATGTGGTCGGGCGCCGACTGGACCTGGCACAAGCCGGTGATGCGCAACACCGAGATTCGCACCGAGGCGTATCTGAAGGACCTGATCGAGCACAACACGCGCTTCGCGGGCCGGGCGATCCAGCAGATCTATCATGTCGATTTCTACGACGCCAAGACCGGCGACATGCTCGCCGAGGCCGACAGCTGGTGCTTCCGCACCGACCGCGACCAGGCGCGTGAGTCGGGCACCAAGTACAAGGAAGTGCGCGCCCGCGAGCCCCGCGTCTACACGCAGGAAGAGCTGGACAGCTACACCAAGTACTACGAACAGGAATCCATCCGTGGCGCCGAGACGCGCTACTGGGATGATGTGTCGGAAGGCGAGGACCTGCCGACCATGGTCAAGGGGCCGATGACGGTCACCGGCTTCATTGCCTATGCGCAGGGCTGGGGCGGTCTCTATATCCGCGCGAACAAGCTGGCCTGGCAGTTGCAGCAGAAGCACCCCAGCGCCGGTATCAAGAACCGCTTCGGCATTCCCGATTGCCCCGAGCGCGTGCACTGGGAAGAGGAGTTCGCTCTCGAGGTCGGTGCTCCCGGCGCCTACGACTACGGTCCGGAACGCACGTCCTGGCTGACCCACCAGATCACCAACTGGATGGGCGACGACGGCTTCCTGCGCAAGGCTAAGTGCCAGGTCCGCCGGCACAATCCGGAAGGCGATATCATCCTGATCCATGGCGAGGTGACCCGCAAATTCGTCGAGGACGGAAAGCATCTCGTCGAGATTTCGCAGCGCGCCGAGCAGCAGGATGGCGAAATGTCCGCCATCGGCTCGGCCATTGTCGAGCTGCCGAAGAAGTAATCGGCAGACCGGTTCGGCGAAAGCCGGCCGGTCGTGGCTGGGAGGAGAAAATCGGTGGCATTGGCGGCGCGAGGACTAACACTTCTGGAAGATGTCCTGAGCTGGGCTGGCGGTCTCGCGCTGATCCTGGTCGCGGTGTTGTTGAATGGCGATATTCTCGGTCGTCTCCTGTTCGGCGTTCCCGTCCAGATCCAGTTCGAAATGACCGAGATCTACCTCATGCCGGCCCTCGCCGTGTTGCCGATGTCGCGGGTATTCCGCGAAGGCGGGCACCTCTCGCTCGAGGTGATTCCGGAAGATGCCTTTGGCCGCGCCACACCGGTTGTTCGCCGGTTGGTATTGGTCGCTGCCGCGGCGTTCTTCGCCGTGGTCACCTGGAAGGCGGGTGCATTCGCTGCGCACGCCTTTGCCAGGAATGACGTGGAATGGGGGGTCGTCGATTGGCCTCTCGGATGGGCCTACGCGGTCATTCCACTCGGCTGCGGGGTGCTTGTCCTGCGGCTCATCGTCGAGGCGTTCCGGCCGGGTGAGGAAGATGGCCGGAACGAATTCGATCCCAACACAGGAGGAGAATGAGCATGAAATCGAAAATCATTGCACTCGCCGCCGCTCTGGCCGCGATGACGTCCTTGGCAAGCGCCGAGACCCTTCGCATCGGCGACTGGCAATCGACGACCCATATCGTATCGGTCGAAGGCACGACGTACTGGATGAGCAAGGTCGAGGAGGCAACGGGTGGTGATATCACTTTTGAACACTTCCCGGCCCAGCAGGCCGCGAAAGCCAACGCGCTTCTCGACGCGGTCAAGAACGGTATTCTCGATGCCGCCCTGGTCGGCCCGAGCTATCATTCCGAACTCATGCCGCTGAATTCGGTGATCGGTCTGCCGGGGCTCTACGGTTCAGCTTCCGAAGGCACCGGTATTCTTCAGGAGATGATCGCCGAAGGCCCGCTCCGGGACGAATTGACGGCGGCCGGCGTGGTTCCGATCTTCGCTTTCACCCTGCCTCCCTACCAGGTGCTTGCCAAGAAGCGCCTCGGCGCTCCCTCCGACTGGGAAGGGCTGGACATCCGCACCAGCGGCTCCACCCAGGCGCTTACCGCCCGCAGTCTTGGCGGGGTTGGCATCTCGATGCCCGGACCGGAGATCTATACAGCGATGGAGCGCGGACGCCTGGACGGAATTCTGTTTCCGCTTGCCTCGGTGCCGGCCTACAAGCTGAACGAGGTCGTCAGCAACATTTCCACCAACGGATCTTTCGGCGGCTACAGCTTCGTCGTTGTCGTGAATGAAGATGTCTGGGGAGGGCTTTCCGATGCGAACAAGGCGGCGATGATCGACGCCGGCAAGGCGGCAGCGGCGAATGTGGCCAAGGCGCAGGACGACTCGATCGAAGGTCTCCTGGCCGAATGGCGGGCTGCCGGGATCGATGCATACTCCCTGACGGACGAGGAACAGGCGGCAATCAACAGCGCACTGACCGCCGTGTCCGACGACTGGCTGGGGCGGATGTCCGACAAAGGCGACGCGGCCAAGGCGGTCCTGGACGGGTTCCTGTCCGCGGCAGGCAACTGAGACTCATCGAACCGATAAGACAGATTCGGCACGCGCGACATGCGCGTGCCGTCCAACCCCTGAGCGTGCGGTTTCATGATCACGTTTGCTTTCATATTGCTGGTTCTCGCGACCCTCATGATCCTGCGCATGCCGATCGCGTTCGCGATCGGGATTTCCGGCGCCATCGGCCTGGCTCTGCAACTGGGGCCGCGACCCGCACTCGGCGTCCTTGAGCGGGCGTTCTACGACAACACCTCGTCCTTCATTCTTGTCGCCATCCCGCTGTTCATCTTGATGGCGGAACTGCTGACAGCGGGCGATGTCACGCGACGGGCCGTGACCGCCTGTCAGGCCTGGGTGGGGCACCTCAAGGGCGGCCTCGCCGTTGCCACCGTCGGCGCCTCGGTCATCCTGGCAGCGTTGGTCGGCAGCTCGACCGCATCGACGGCCGCCATGGCGGCATCGGCCTTTCCCGAGATGCGTCGTCACGGCTATCACGATCGCCTCTCCGCTGCCGTGGTCAGCGTTGGCGGCACGCTTGCCGTCGTTGTGCCGCCTTCGATCGTGCTCGTCGTTTACGGCGTGTTGACGGAAACATCGATCGGCAAGCTTTTCGTCGCCGGCATCATGCCCGGTCTTCTGACCGCGAGCGGTCTCGCCCTGGTGATCAAGTTCATCGCCCACACCACCGACCATGCGCCCAAGGGCGATCCGTTCGTCATGAAGAAGGCGATGCGTTCGAGCATCCACGTGTTCCCGATCGCGCTCCTGATCGTGGCAGTGATCGGGGCCATCTACGCGGGCATTGCCTCGCCGTCCGAGGCCGCGGCGCTTGGGGTCATGGGATCGCTGGTCATTGTCATCGTGCAACGCTCGATCTCTTGGGTCGGTCTCAACCGCTCGGTTTCGAGAGCCATCCGCGCGACAGTGATGATCGTCACGATCGTCACGTGTTCGGCGATCTTCTCGAACTACCTCGCCTTCACGCGAATCACCCACAATCTCTTGGAGTTCGTCGCCACGACCGACATGCCGCGTGAAGTGATCCTGGCGGTTATCGTCCTTTCGTTGCTGGTCATGGGAATGTTCATGGACCAGTTGGCGATCCTGTCGCTCGCCATGCCTCTGGCGTTTCCCACCGCCATGGCGCTCGATTACGACCCGGTCTGGTTCGGCATTGTCGTTACGAAGACCGTGGAAATCGGCCTGCTGACTCCGCCATTGGGACTGAATGCCTACGTGGCCGCAGCCCAGACGCAGGTACCACTGGGAACGATCTTCAAGGGCCTGCTGCCGTTCCTTGCTATGGAAATCTTCGTTCTGCTGTGTCTTATCCTGTTTCCGCAGATTACCCTGTGGTTGCCCGGCCTCATGCTGAAATGAAAGAGACGAGATGACAGTCCTATCCAGCACTCTCTCTGTTTCCGCACCCGACTTCGCCGCCAATGTTGCTGCGATGGAAACGCAGTATCTGGCGATATCCGCGGAGGCGGAGCGTGTAATGGCTGGCGGGTCGGCTTCGTCCCGGGAGCGGCACTTGAAGCGGGGTAAGCTTCTGCCGCGCGACCGGATCGCGGGGTTGCTCGATCCGGGATCGCCTTTTCTGGAGATCGGGCTGTTCGCGGCGTCGGGCGTTTACGCCGACGACATTCCCTCGGCGGGGGCGATCGCGGGGATCGGCCGGGTCGCCGGGCGCGATTGCATGGTTCTGTGCAACGACGCGACGGTAAAGGGCGGAACCTATTATCCGCTAACGGTCAAGAAGCACTTACGGGCACAGGAGATCGCCGAGGAGAACCGGCTTCCCTGCATCTACCTCGTGGACAGCGGCGGAGCGAACCTGCCGAACCAGGACGAGGTTTTTCCCGACAAGGAGCATTTCGGGCGGATCTTCTTCAATCAGGCGCGGATGAGCGCCAAGGGCATCGCCCAGATCGCGGTGGTGATGGGGTCGTGCACGGCAGGCGGGGCCTATGTGCCGGCGATGAGCGACCAGACCATCATCGTCAAGAATCAGGGCACGATCTTTCTGGCCGGCCCGCCGCTGGTCAAGGAAGCGACGGGCGAGGTGGTCGACGCGGAGACGCTGGGGGGCGGCGATACGCATACGAGGCTGTCGGGCGTCGCCGATTATCTGGCCGACAATGACGATCATGCGCTCGCCTTGGCGCGCGAGATCGTCCGCAATCTCGGGCCTGCGCCGCAACCCAATATCGCGCTCGCCGAGCCGCGTGCGCCGCTCTATCCGGCCGAGGACATCATGGGCATCGTGCCGGCGGACACGAAGACGCCTTACGATGTGCGCGAGGTGATCGCGCGGATCGTCGACGGGTCGGACTTCGCAGAGTTCAAGCCGCGCTACGGCACGACGCTGGTCTGCGGCTTCGCCCATATCGACGGCGTGCCGGTCGGCATTCTCGCCAACAACGGCGTGCTGTTCTCGGAAAGCTCTCTGAAAGGCGCGCACTTCATCGAGCTGTGCTGCCAGCGGAAGATTCCGCTTCTGTTCCTGCAGAACATCACCGGCTTCATGGTGGGCTCCAAATACGAGGCCGGCGGCATCGCCCGCGACGGCGCGAAGCTGGTGACGGCGGTGTCAACGGCGAATGTGCCTAAAGTGACGGTGATCATCGGCGGTTCCTACGGGGCCGGCAATTACGGCATGTGCGGGCGGGCCTATTCGCCGCGCTTCCTGTGGATGTGGCCGAATGCCCGCATCTCGGTGATGGGCGGGCCGCAGGCGGCGGGGGTGCTCGCCAATGTGCGGCGCGCCGGTATCGAGGCCAGGGGCGGCTCGTGGTCGGCAGAGGAAGAGGCCGAGTTCAAGCGGCCGACGCTGGAAATGTTCGAGCGCCAGTCGCAGCCGCTCTATGCCTCGGCGCGGCTGTGGGACGACGGCATCATCGATCCCCGCAAGACCCGCGACGTTGTGGCGCTGAGCCTTAAGGCGGCGCTCAATGCGCCCGTCGAGGAAACCAAGTTCGGCGTGTTCAGGATGTGATGATGAACCCTCCCTTCTCCAAGCTCCTGATCGCCAATCGCGGTGAGATCGCGTGCCGGGTCATCCGCACCGCAAAACGCATGGGCGTGAAGACGGTCGCGGTCTTCTCGGACGCCGACCGGCATGCGCTGCATGTCGAACTGGCGGACGAGGCGGTTCAGATCGGCGCATCCGCTCCGACCGAAAGCTATCTGAACACGGACAGGATCATCGCGGCGGCGCAGGCGGCCGCGGCGCAGGCCATCCATCCGGGTTACGGCTTCCTGTCGGAGAACCCGGACTTCGTCGAGGCGGTGGAGAAAGCGGGGCTGGTCTTCGTCGGGCCGTCTGCTTCCGCGATCCGCTCCATGGGGCTGAAGGACGCGGCGAAAAGACTGATGGAGCAGGCCGGGGTGCCGGTGGTGCCCGGCTATCACGGCGAGGCGCAGGAGGTCGTCGTGCTGGCGGCCAAGGCCAGCGAGATCGGCTATCCGGTGCTGATCAAGGCGCGCGCCGGCGGCGGCGGCAAGGGCATGCGCAAGGTCGACGACGCGAAGGACTTCAAGGACGCACTCGCTGCGGCGAAGCGCGAGGCGAAGTCGGCCTTCGGCGACGACAAGGTGCTGGTCGAGAAGTTCATCGCCTCGCCGCGCCATATCGAAGTGCAGGTATTCGGCGACAGCCACGGCAATGTCGTGCATCTGTTCGAGCGCGACTGCTCGCTGCAGCGGCGCCACCAGAAGGTGATCGAGGAAGCCCCGGCGCCGGGCATGACCGAAGAGGTCCGCGCGGCGATGACCGAGGCCGCCGTCAGGGCGGCGCAGGCGATCGACTACGCGGGCGCCGGCACGATCGAATTCATCGCAGACGGGTCGGGGCCTCTTCGTCCCGACGGTTTCTGGTTCATGGAAATGAACACAAGGTTGCAGGTCGAACATCCGGTGACCGAGTCGATCACCGGGCAGGATCTCGTCGAATGGCAGCTCAGGGTGGCGGCGGGCGAGACGCTGCCGGTGCTGCAGGATGACCTCTCGATCAGCGGCCACGCGTTCGAGGCGCGGCTTTATGCCGAGGATCCGGCGAACGGTTTCCTGCCCGCGACCGGCACGCTGCATCATCTTTCTTTCAGCGAAGACGCCCGCAACGACGCCGGGGTGCGATCGGGCGACGCGATCACGCCCTTCTACGATCCGATGATCGCCAAGGTGATCACCCATGGCGAAACGCGGCAGGAAGCGCTCGGCAGACTGGCCGTGGCGCTGAAGCAGACCCATGTCGCTGGCACGGTGACCAATGCCTCCTTCCTCGCGGCGCTGGCGGAGCATCAGGACTTTGCTCAAGGCAAGGTCGATACCGGCCTGATCGACCGCGAAATCGGCTCCCTCACCGAACGTCCGCCGCTTTCCGAAACGGCAATCGCGCTGACGGCTGTCACGGTGCTCGATATCGATCCCACAGCGCGGCTTGCCGGCTGGCGGCTCTGGGGCGATGCGAGCCACAAGGTGCGGCTCGTCCATGAGGGCGAGGTGCTGGAACGGCGGCTGATCTTGCCCGGAGACGGCTCGCTCGTGCTGGAAGGCGGAGCGGAGCGCATCGAGCTGTGCGAACTCACACGCGACGGCGCCCATGTCTCCGCGCGCATTGGCGCAGGCGGCGAGCGGGTCACCGCCGATATCGTTACCTGGCCAGGCATAGACGGCACCGCCGTCTCGGTGCTGATCGAGGGCGCGGCGCATCAATTGCTGCTGCCTGACCCGCTGGCCGTCGCCGCCCATCATGGCGACCATGGCGACGCGATCCTGGCACCGATGACCGGCATCGTACGCGCCGTAAGCGCTCGCGCGGGCGTGGCGGTCGACAAGGGTGACAAGCTGATCGTGATGGAAGCGATGAAGATGGAGACGAGCCTCACCGCGCCGCGCGCGGGCCTCGTCGCCGAAGTCTTCTGCGCCGAGGGCGATACTGTCGAGGGCGGCGCCGTCCTCATTCGCTTCGAGGAGACAGGCGAGTGATCCGGCTGCATCATTGCCACGAAACCCGCTCGATGCGCGTTCTGTGGCTGCTCAATGAACTGGGCGTGTCCTTCGATCTCGTCGTCCATGCCTTCGGCAAGAACCTGCGCAGCGACGACTATCTGGCGCTGTCGCCGGCGGGCCGCGTCCCGGCGCTGGAGATCGACGGCATGACGATGTTCGAGAGCGGCGCGATGATCGAATATCTGTGCGAACTGTTCCCCGCCGCCGGCCTCGGCCGGTTGCCCGGCGATCCGGAACGCGCCGAATGGCTGACCTGGCTGCATTTTGCCGAGACGGTGAGCCAGCACACCGCCGCGCTGACGCAGCAGCATGTGGCGCTTTACGAAGACAGCATGCGCTCTCCGATCGTGATGAAGCTCGAGGCGGCGCGGCTGAAGAAATGCTATGCGGCGATCGAGGCGCGGCTTGCCGGAGCAGGCAAGGCGCGGGACTATCTCCTGGACACCGGTTTCACGGCTGCGGACATCGCCGTCGGGCAGGCGGTCTTCATGGCGACCCATTTCACGTCGCTCGACGGCTTTCCCGCCACGGCGGCATGGTTTGCGCGGATCGCGGCCCGGCCAGGCTTCAAAGCCTCGCTTCCCGGTCGGGACGATCCAAAACTCTATGACCGCGATTTCTATCCGGCCTGGGAGGTGCCCGCATGAACCATGTCCGCATCTACGAGGTGGGTCCGCGCGACGGGCTCCAGAACGAGAAGGCGGTCATTGCGACGGAAAAAAAGATCGCGCTGATCGACCTCCTGTCCGAGGCCGGCTTCGACCATATCGAGGCGACCAGTTTCGTGTCGCCGAAATGGGTGCCACAACTGGCCGACGCCGAAGACGTGCTGGCGGGGATCGACCGCAAGCCCGGCGTGACCTATGCGGCGCTGACGCCGAACCTGAAGGGTTTCGAACGTGCGCTGGCGGCAAAGGCCGGCGAGGTGGCGATCTTCGGTGCGGCCTCGGAGAGCTTCAGCCAAAAGAACATCAATTGCTCGATCGCCGAAAGCCTCGAACGCTTCGCGCCGGTCGCGGAGGCGGCGAGGCAAGCCGGCATTCCGGTTCGCGGCTATGTCTCCTGCGCGGTGGCTTGTCCCTATGAGGGGGCCATCGCGCCGGAAGCGGTGGCGGATGTCGCGTCGAAGCTCATCGAGATGGGCTGCTACGAAGTCTCGCTCGGCGACACGATCGGTCACGGCACGCCCGAGACGGTGACGGCGATGCTGGAGGGCGTGCTCGCGGCTGTACCGGCGGAACGGCTCGCCGGCCATTACCACGATACGAACAACCGGGCGCTCGACAATGTGCGCGCCAGCCTGGGCCTCGGTCTCAGGACGTTTGACAGCGCGGTCGGGGGGCTCGGCGGCTGTCCCTATGCACCGGGCGCCAAGGGAAATGTCTCGACGACGGCGCTGGCGAGGATGCTCGCCGCAGAAGGTTGGGAGACCGGCATCGACATGGAGAGGCTGGCGGCGGCCGAAGCCTTTCTCGCCAGCGAGATCGCCACGGTTCCGGCGGGAGCATGACGCAATGACATACGAAACGATCCGCCTCGAGACCGATCCTCGCGGCATCGCCACGGTGACGCTCGCGCGGTCCGAGAAGCACAATGCGATGAATGCGCAGATGATCCGCGAGCTTGGCGACGCCGCGGACAAGCTTGCCGGCGACGCCGCCATCCGCGCGGTGATCCTCGCGGCGGAGGGGCGAAGCTTCTGCGCCGGGGGCGATCTTGGCTGGATGCGCGAACAGGCCGGCAAGGATCGGTCCGGCAAGATGGAGGAAGCCGGCGCGCTGGCCGGCATGCTCGGCGCATGGAACGCGTTGCCGAAGCCGGTGATCGCGCGTGTGCAGGGGTCCGCCTATGGCGGCGGGCTCGGGCTGATGGCGGTCGCCGACATCGTTGTCGCCGCCGACACCGCAAAGTTCGCGCTCACCGAAACGCGCCTCGGGCTGATCCCGGCCACGATCGGTCCCTTCGTCGTCGCCAAGCTTGGCCCGGCCTTTGCCCGGCAGGTGTTCTTCAACGCCAAACCTTTCGGTCCGGACTTTGCGCTGCGCTCGGGCCTTGTCGCCCGCATCGAAGCCGCGGACGGCCTCGATACAGCTGTCGAAGAGGAAGCCGCCGCCTTCCTCGATTGCGCCCCGGGCGCCGTCGCCGACGCCAAGGCACTCGCCCGCACGCTCGCCGGGCCCGATCCGGCCGACCTCGCCACGATGACTGCCAATGCGCTCGCGGATCGCTGGGAAACCGAAGAAGCCCAATCCGGTATCGCCGCCTTCTTCGCGAAGGAAACGCCGCCCTGGCGGAAGGGTTAGATTCGCGCGGCGCTCGCGCGTTCGAGTGAGGAAATCATCATCCCGTGGTCGCGATCGGTGATCCGGTTCGGGGGAATTCCGCAATCACGTGTTCGGCCACGGTAATCCCCTGCTTCAGGCAGGCGCCGATCGACGAACCGGCAGCTACGGCGTGGAGGTAACCGGCGTTGAACGCATCGCCCGCGCCCACCGTGTCGACAACCGCGAGCGGCGTTCCTGTGGCGCTTTCCGTCGCGCCGTTACAGCGGCATATTGCGCCCGCCGCGCCGCGTTTGACGACAATTCTCGTTTCCCGGCCGGCCACGTTTTCAAGCCCGTCCAGCACGGCATCGATCTGCGACTGGCCTGTCACGCCGCATGCTTCGTCCTCGTTCAGGAGGATATGATTCGCTTCTGTGAGCCATTCCCGCATGCGGTCAAGGTTTTTTGCACTCCATCCATCACCGGGCCAGCCCGGGTCTATGGCGGTTTCGGCGCCGTTGTCCTTCAGCCATCTCAAGAGGCTGGAATGCCTGTCCGTTAGCGCCGGCAGCGCGAAGGCGCCGCTGACAAGCGCCAGGGCCCCGTCAAGCGGCCAGCCGCCGAGAGAGTTGCGATAGAATTCGGCATCGAGTGCGTCGAGATGGCCGTCGGTCGACAGGAAGCTGCGTTCTCCGTCGGTTTTCAGGATGCCGATGGACAGGGAAGTTCGCGCCGGCAGGACCGCGATCCTGTCGAGCGGTCCGCTGAAACGCCGTGAAATCAGGTTCCCCGTCTCGTCTTCGCCACAAGCCGAGACGAGGCCGCATTCGCTGCCCAACCGTCCGAGGACCAGCGCCGTATTGGCGGCGGAGCCGCCGATCCGGAAATCCGAGCGGGGCAGGAACATCTCCGTTCCCCATGCCGGCCAGTCGTCGACGCTTCCGGCGACGATGTCGATATTGGCGTTACCGATCACCGCGATGGCGCGGCGATCCGGGCTCATCGCGCTTCTCCGCTGGTGACTTTTTTCGACCGGAGCGGCACGCCGACATCTTCGATCATGCGGGAAGCAGCGGAGACGATCGCCTGCTGGACGGCCATCAGCGCGCTCGCCGCGGCGGCAAGCCCCTCGCGCGCCGGCAGTCGCACCGTCAGGCAGCCGTCGATATCGGGTTCACCGCTGAAGTCGAAGATGACCGGGCGCAGACCGGCCTCCACGCATTCGCCGGCGATGCCGTCGATATTGTCGCCTTCGGGGCCCGTCCCGCGCAGAAAGACGACCGCGCTGTCGCGGCCGACCATCTCGAAGGGGCCGTGGCGGAACTGGCCGGCTTCGAGCCCGAGCACCGGGATGCGGGCCAGTTCCATGAAACTCAGGGCCGCGGCGTCGGCGACGCCCTGCATCGGACCGCGCCCGACGATGACCGCGTTGCGGCAGCCGGCGAGCAGATCCTCCGCCGCGCTTGTGTCGACCGCGTCCTCGGCGCGCAGCGCGGCTTCGAAGCCGGCAATATCCGCGCCCAGCGCTTCCAGCAGAACGGCATGCATGGCGAGCGTCACGACAAGGCTGCGGGTCGCCGCATAGGCGGTCTCGACGCCGCCTGCGCCGATCAGCGCCTGGCTGTTCTTCGCCAGCGGGCTGTCGGGGTCGAGCGTCATCCCGATTATCCTGTCCAAACCCGGGTGTTCGTCCAGATAACGCACGATCTCGCCCGAGGCCCCCGATTGCGAGGTGACGATGCGGAGCTGGCTGCGCCCGGCCAACGGCGCGCGCATCGCCTCCGAAAGCACATGCGCCGTCGCGTCGATACGACACGCGCGATAATGCGGCTCGGCCGCGCGGTTGATCCAGTGCGAGCCGCCCATGCCGAGCAGGACCAGCCGGCCTGCGTCGGCGATCAGTGCCGCATGGCTGCCGGCCTGCGGGCGGAGCCGGGCGATCGTCTTCAGCGCATCGCCGCGCTGACGGCCCATCTCGGCCAGCAGTTGTTGGTGGCCTGAGGGCAGGCTCATGCCGAGGCGCGGGCGACGAGCGGGACGTAGTCCTCCAGCTCGGGCGCGGGGAACTTCACCATCTCGCCGGTTTCCGCCGAGCGATAGAGGCCGATCAGGATCTCGACCACCGCGAGCCCGTCATGGAAGGTCTCGAGCGGGGTCTCGCCCTTGCGGAAGTGTTCCACCATGTGCCGGTTCTCGTCCGTGTAGCCATAGACGCCGGCTTCGTCTTCGAGGACGGGCATCAGGCCCTGTTCGGCGTTCTGCTTCTCGACGAGGTCCTCGCCTTCCGAACCTTTCACGGCGCGCGACATGAAGATCTTCAGGCCGGTGGCCAGCGAGTTGAACTCCATTGCATATTCGGGGCCGAGCAGTTCCAGCTGGATCCTGAGCCCGGCGCCGACATAGGCCCAGGATGTCGTCGCCTCGATCATCAGCTCGTTGCCGTCCTCGTCCTCCAGCGAGACGGTGGCGCGGGCGAAGTCCTCCGACGGCTTGTTGCGGTAGTCGACCTCGGCGCCGAAGCGCTCTCGCAATTCGTCGGCATAGCGCGGCCTCGTCCATTTGAGATTGGCGACCGTGCCGTTGACCGCCTTGACCTTCAGTGAGTCGCGTGGTGCGCCGGGCGCGGTCAGAAGGTGCCGCGCGACTTCGACGGAATGGCACATCATGTCGTTGAGAACGCCGCCGCCCTGCTTGTCGCCCTGCCAGAACCATGGCTCGTGCGGCCCGGAATGTTCTTCCGCCGCGCGCGCCAGATAGGGGCGTCCGGTCGTCGAGGCGGCACGCCGCCAGATGATCTCCTTGCCGCGCAAGACCGGGGTGGCGAAGACCTGGTTCTCCAGATAGCCGTGGTTGAGGCCGGCGTCCTCGGCCAGATGCAGCATCTCGCGCGCTTCGGCGATGGTGCGGCCGAGCGGCTTCTCGCAGGCAACGGCAAAGACGCCGCTACGCCCGTTCTTCACCTCGTCATGGATCGTGCGCATGATCTCGAGGCGCGTATAGTTCGGCGTCAGGATCCAGATCGCGTCGACGTCCTCGGCCTGCAGCAGCGATTGCAGCGTTTCATGCGTCGTGCACTCGCCGAGCCCCAGCGCCGTTACATGGTCGGCGATCCGCTGCCTGTTCTCCGCGTGGCGGCTGTAGACACCCGTCACTTCGACATTGCGAACGCCGACCATCGCTTTCAGGTGGAACTCGGCGATGAAGCCGGTTCCCACGAAGCCGACGCGCAGGGTTTTCTTCGGAAAGCTGGTCATGTTTGCGTGTCTCCTTCAGGTCTTGGCGGGTGGCGCGGTCGTGCCGCGGATTTGCAGGGTCGTCGGCATGATGACGGGCTCGGCTGGAACCGGTCCGCCGGTCATCTTGCGAAGAAGGATTGTCATGGCCTCGCGTCCGATATCGGCGCGCGGCTGGCAGACCGTCGAAAGCGGCGGCTGGAACGCCTCGGACAGGAACAGGTCGTCGAAGCCCATGACGGACACCTGCTCGGGAACGGACAGGCCAAGGCTGCGCAATTCGCCAATCACCCCGAAGGCCATGCTGTCGCTGGCGGTGAAGATCGCGGTGGGCGGGGAGCCCAGCTTCATCAGTGTGCGGCAGGCTTCCTGGCCGCTCCTCAGGCCGAAATCGCCGAGGACTTCGTAACCTTCGGGGATGGCGAGGCCCGCATGTTTCATCGCCTGACGATAGCCCTGCAGCCGGCGCTGGCTCATGCCTTCCGGAATCGGCCCGGTGACATGGGCAATCCGGGTGTGGCCGAGCCCGATCAAATGCTCCACCGCGTCCCGGGCTGCCGCCTCGTTGTCGATGACGACATGCGGAAAGGAGGATGCCTCGATCATTTCGAGCGCGACCACGACCGGGCGATCCGGGCCGACCTCGCGGGTTTTTCGCGTCGGCAGCTTGCCGGTCATCAGGATCATGCCGTCGGCATGTCCGTCCCCGAGCATGTCGAAATATTCCGCCTCGCGGTCCGGATCGTTCTCGGTATTGCCCATGAGCACGGAGTAGCCGGCTTCCCTCGCGGCCGCTTCGACGCCCTTGAAGATTTCCAGATAGAACGGATTGCCGACGTCGCGCACCACCATGAGCACAGCCATGGAGCGCCGCGTCCTGAGATTGCGGGCGCTGACATTCGGCCGGTATCCGAGCCTGTCGGCTGCCTCGCGGATGCGCGTCAGCGTCGGTTCGGCGACAAGGCCAGTTCCGGTGAGCGCCCGCGACACGGTGGCGGGCGACACGCCGGCCGCAGCGGCGATATCCTTTATGCTGGGGCGATTGTGCATCTCAGCCCCGCATGGAGCGGCCGCGCCCGTAGAACAGCATGAGCACGAGCAGTGTCGCGCCGAAGACCATTTGGCGGCCGGAGTCGTCGATGTTGATGGTGGTCAGGATGCTTTGCAGGATGACCAGGAGGACCGCGCCGGCCATCGTGCCGGTATAGCCGCCCTTGCCGCCGGAGAGCGGCGTGCCGCCGAAGACGACCGCGATGATGGACGGCAGCATGTATTGCTCGCCGACATTGGCGAAGGACGATCCCGAATAGCCGAGGAGGCAGATGCCGGCGATCGCGGCGAAGACGCCCGAGAGCACGAAGAGCGATATCCGCATGATCCTGACCGGCACGCCGGCCATGTAGGCCGCGTGCTCGTTGGAGCCGATCGCGAAGATCCGGTAGCCGAAGACCGTCCGCCGCAGCAGGAAGGCCATGAAGACGCCGATCGCCGCCCAGAGCCAGATGATCCCCGGCAGGCCGAACAGGAAGGGCTGCGTCACGAAATCCGACAGCGCCGGCGCGGCGCGGCCGGAGGGTATGCCCTGCCGGATCACCACGAGAAGACCTTGCAAGACGCCCAGCATGCCGAGCGTCATGACGAGGGGAGGAATGCGCAGGAAGGTGACGCCAAAACCGTTGAAAAAGCCGAATAGCGCGCCCGTCGAGATGCAGGCGGCAACCGCAGGGAGGATGCCGCCATTGTCTCCGGCCATGACGTTTCCGGCGACGATGGCGCTGAGCGACACGACGCCGCCGACCGAAAGGTCGATGCCTTCGCGCCCGCCGATGATCACCAGGTTCTGTCCCGCCGCGACGATGCCCATCAGGGCGGCGACGATCAGCAGACGCAGAATCTGTTCGCCGGATGCAAAACCGGGAGACAGGGTTTCCCCCAGCAGAAGCAAGGCCACGATCAGGACGAGCGCGACGACAAGCGGTTGCCGGACGAGCGTGGCGAGCCGCGAGGCGGTTGGCCCGGAAGCCTGTTCGGCCGAGCTCATGACTTCGCCCTCCGGCCGACGAGGACGCCGATCATCAGCGCCAGCAGGATGGCGAGGCCCTGGACGAGGTTTTGCCATTCGGAGGGCGTGCCGACGAAGAAGACGAGCGAACTGATCAGGCCGATGATGAGCGCACCGAAGACGGAGCCGGTGACGGATCCGACGCCGCCGGACAGCGCCGTGCCGCCCAGCACGACCGCGGCAACCGAGTTGAGCGTCATCTCGCCGCCGACCAGCGGATCGCCGCTGGCGGTGTCGCCGGTGACGCAGAGAGCCGCCAGCGCCGCAAAGACCCCGCACAGCGCGTATCCCTTCAGCCGGATCATCGTGACCGGCAATCCGGTCTGGTAGGCGGCCTGCTGGTCGTCGCCGACGGAGAGCAACTGGGTAATGAGGCGGGTGCGGGCGATCAGGAACAGGATGAAGGCGATCGCGACCGCGACATAGAAGACGAAGGGGAAGCCGAAGAAGGTGCCGCCATAGGTGCGCCAGTAGACGGTCGGCGCGGGGGTGCCGGCGACGGGCAGGATATAGAGGGCAAGGCCTGTGAACAGGATGCTCGTCGCGAATGTCGCCACGATAGCCTGCAATCGCAGGACGGCGACGACGATGCCGTTGACGATGCCGCAGGCGAGGCCGATCAGGATACCGGCGCCGCAGGCGAGCAACACGCCCGCCGGACTGCCGCCCAGATGCTGCATCAATACGATGATGCCGACATTGACCAGCGACAGGATCGCCCCGACCGACAGGTCGAGATCGGCCGCATAGATGACATAGGTCTGCGCGACCGACAGCAGGATCAGCGCCAGATAGGTGCTGATTAGGCCTCGGATCGCCCGGTAGGACAGGCTGTTCGGCTCGAACAGCCCGTTCAGGGCCAGCAATACGACAAGAATGACGAGCGCGGGCAGGAACGGGAACCGTTCGATGAAGCGGCGGAACGTTCGCGGAGCGGATCCGGCGATGACGGTCGTATCGCTCATCACGCGGCCTCGTATGCGGCATGGTAGAGATTGTAACGCGTCCGGTCGGAGCCGGTCAGTTCGCGCGCGATCGATCCCGAATTGAAGACGAGGATCCGGTCGGCATTGTTCAGCAGCTCCGCATCCTCGGAGGAGTAAAGGACGATCGCCATGCCTTCCGCGGCGAGCTCGCGGATCAGGGCGAAGAGATCGGTCTTCGTCTGCAGGTCGATCCCCTTGGTCGGATCGTCGAGGAGAAGAACGCTCGGCCGGTCGATCAGCCAACGGGCGATGATGATCTTCTGCTGGTTGCCGCCCGACAGCGAATTGATCGAGCTCGCGAGCCCCGCATATTTCGTTTTCAGCGCCTCAAGCGCCGGCAGGGCCTTGTCGCGCAGATGCGACGGCCGGGCGAGCGTCAGCCGGTTCTTCAGGAAATGGATGGGCGTCACGTTTTCGAGGATCGGCCGCCCGGCGATCGCCCCGTCGCGGCCGCGGTCCCCGGAAATATAGGCGAAACCCCGGCGGATCGCCGCGCGCGGCCGCGCCGCCGATATGGGCTGGCCGTCGAGCGCGACAGTGCCGGAACCGCCCGAGGACGCGCCGAACAGGGCGCGCAGCACGGCCGACTGTCCCTGTCCGTGCAACCCGCCGAAGCCGACGATTTCGCCCTCGGTGACCTCGAAGCCGATATTGGCAAATCCGGGGCCAGAGAAATCCTCAACCTTCAGGATGACCCGTCCGCCTTGCGACGCCGTCTCATTGGCGGCCTCGGCCGGCGGCGCAAGTTCGCCCTTTTCGCCGACCATCCGCCGGATGATGGCGTCGTGATCGGTGTCGGCGATGCGGTCGGTCTCGATGGTTTCGCCGTCGCGCATCACAGTCACCCGGTCGCCGATCGCGAAAATCTCGTCCATGCGGTGCGAGATGAAGATGATGCTGCGACCTTCTTCCTTGAGGCGGCGCAGGATGCCGAAGAAACAGTCGACTTGCGCGCGGTCGAGCGCAGAGGTCGGTTCGTCGAAGATCAGGATCGGCGCCTCGGTCGCCAGCGTCTTCATGATCTCGACCAGCTGGCGCTGGTCTGCCCGCAGCGATTCGACGGTGGCGTCGAGCGAGAAACCGTTTCCGGCAACTTCGGCGAACAGGTTCGCATAGCGCCGCGCGGTCTCGGCCACTTTCATGCGATCGACGAAGACGCCGCCGCGGGCGGGTAGGGCGGCAAGGCAGATGTTTTCCGCCACCGTCCGGTGGGCCGCGAGGCTGAGTTCCTGATAGAAAATGCCGATGCCGGCCTTGCGGGCCTCGTGCGGGCCGGAGAATTCCGCTGCGTCGCCGTCGATCAGCACCTCGCCGCCATCGGGGCGGACGCTGCCGGCGACGATCTTGCACAGCGTGCTCTTGCCGGAGCCGTTGGAGCCGATGAGCACATGGACTTCGCCGCGTTCCAGCTCCATGTCGCCACGGCGGAGCGCCACGGTCGCACCATAGGCCTTGCGGACGCCGCGCAACTGGAGTTTCGACATCGATGTCTCCGGGATCAGCGAAAGAGCGGGACGCCGATCATGAATCGGCGCCCCTTTCCGGGAGGAAGCTTACTTGAAGAGCGCTTTCGCGTCGTCGATGGAAAGCGCATCCGTGTAGGAGTAGTAACCCGGCTTGCCTTCCAGCTCCGTGGCCGCTTCCTCGACATTGCTGCCGTCGATGAAAGGGATCGGCAGATACATCGCGTTGCCGTATTGGCCCGCCGTCGCCGGTTCCTTGAGCTCGCCGCCCTGGAGGAGGAGCACCGCGACGTTGAGCGCGCTCGCCATCACGCCGGGCGGGTTGACCGAAGCGCCGGAGGTGAGGTCGTTCTCGACCCACAGGTCGATGAAGTCCTTGCGGATTTCACCGGTTGCCGCGATGTCGCCGGTCTTGCCCGCATCCATGATCGACTTCCACGCGCCGGCGGCCATGCCGTCCTGCACCCAGACGCCGTCAATGTCGGGATAGGTCGCGAGAAGGTTCTGCATGGCCTGCTGGCCCTGCGCCTGGTCCCAGTTCGCGTTCACCTCGTTGACGACTTCGATGTCCGGATAACCGTCGAAGATTTCCGTGTAGCCGGCGACGCGCATCTGGTTGGCCGGGTGGCCGGCGACGCCGTTGATGGCGACAACCTTGCCCTTGCCTTCGAGCGTTTCGGCGAGCCACTTGGCGCTTGCCTCGGCCCAGCCCTTCTGGTCGATGCCGACATACATGGCGTCCTGCGAGGAGACCTCTGCGTCAGTCGAGATCACGAGGATGCCGGCTTCCTTCGCCTGGGCGAAGACCGGATCGAAAGCCGTCGGGCTGTTCGGATTGATGATGATCGCGTCGACGCCCTGGTTGATGAAGTTGCGTACGTGAGCGATCTGGCCCGGCACGTCGACATTGGCGCTCTGGACCACGACCTTGACGTCGACGCCCTGGTCCTTCCAGGCCGCGGCGGCCTGTTCCGCCTCGTCGATCATCTGGGTTCGCCATTCCGATCCGACCCAGCCATTGGACAGGCCGATCGTGTATTCCTCCGCCTGCGCGGCGAAAACGGTCACCGCGAGCGCTGAAACAGTGATAGTCGCAAGTCTGGAAATTCGGGTCATTGTCGTTCCTCCCTTGATGACCTGATGCAAGGGAAACACGGAATGAAATCGATTTCAATGATAATTCGCCAGCCCGTCGGATGCGGATCGGCTTCTGCTTCGAAGAGTCGCAGAGCTGGGCCCGCCGAGCCGACGGGAGCAACCTGGCGGCTTTCGCGCGCTATCCTTCGTTCCACAGGATGCGCACGGCGATCGTCGCCGCGGCGGTGCGGTTTTCGACGCCGAGCTTGTTGAAGATCTGCTCGAGATGCTTGTTGACCGTGCGCGGCGACATTTCGAGGATTTCGGCGATCTCCTTGTTGGACTTGCCGTGGGTGATCCACAACAGCACCTCGGCCTCGCGCAGGGTGAGGGCGAAGGCGTCGGCGAGGCGTTCCTCGTCGGACCCCTGATCGCAATCGAGCAGGCGCAACAGGATTTCGCCGTCGGGCGCGCGCTCCAGCAGGCGGAACTCCACGCAGGCGCCCGATTTGCGGGTGCGCAGACCGGGCGGCGTCGCTCCGTCCGGGTAGGCTTGCGTGCCCAGCCAGTCGATCACCTCCCAGGGCAACCTGTCGCCCTCGTCGGCGCGCAGGCCGGAACGGGCCATCAGCCGCGCCGCCTGCGGCGTCGTCCAGAGGATCGTGCCGCCGGCGTCGCAAGCGACGATCCGCCTGCCGGTCTTGTCGAGGGCCATGCGCGCGCCGCGAGCCTTGCGGGCATTGGCCAGATGCACCTTTATGCGGGCGAACAATTCGTCGAGGGGCACCGGCTTGGCGATGAAATCGACGCCGCCCGAGGCGAGCGCCCGCACGACATGCTCCGTCTCGTCGAAACCGGTCATGAAGATGACCGGTACGTCCTCCAGCCCCTTCTCGGTCTTCAGGATCTGGCAGGTTTCGAACCCGTCCAGCCCGGGCATCATCGCGTCCATCAGCACGATGTCGGGCAAACGGCGCTCGACCGCATTGAGGGCCTCTCGGCCGGAACGGGCGACCTCGACGCTCATGCCCGACAGGCTCAACGCATCCGTCAGCATGCCGAGCGTGTCCGGCGAATCGTCGACAAGGAGCACGGATGTCGCATCGCTCGCACTAGGCTGCATCATGACGCACCTTTTCGATTGCGGCCAGGAATTCGGGCATCTGGTAGCTGTTCGCCAACAGCCGAAGATGGGCGCAGAAACGCGCCGTGTCGGGCCGCGCCGTCTCTATCTCCGTGAGGACGGCATTGGCCGAGCGGACGAGTTCGGCTTCGCCGAGTGTGTAGAGCTGTTTCAGATGACGCTCGCTCGGCAGTTCGGCGGCGGAGAAGGAAAGGCTCTTTTCGCCGGGTTCCTCGCCGGCGGTCGAATGGATCCACTGGATGGAGAGCAGAGATCCGATCTGGTCCAGCATGGCTTCGAGAACGAAGGGCTTGATCAGGTAGCCGTCATGCAGTTCCCGGTATTCCGGCCGGTTCCGCTCGGCGCCGGCATCCGCGGAAACCATCAGGATCGGCAGGCCGGGACCGTGGCGCGAGCGGATGCGCCGCGCGACTTCCCAGCCGGAGAGGTCCGGCATTGTGATATCGAGCAGGACGATATCGGGCTGGTGCAACGCCAGCGCCGAAAGGCAGGCATGGCCGTTTTCGGCGGGAATGACCCGGAAGCCGAGCGGGCGCAGGAAATCCTCGACCAGCCGGCGATGCGCGACATTGTCGTCGGTGACGAGGACGGTGCGCCGCGGGCCGCGATAGCCGCTGATCGTGCGGGGCGCGATCTTGTGGTCCTCGCCCTCGCGCGCCGAGGACAGCATGAGCCGGATGGTGAAGCGCGTGCCCTTGCCGGGCTCGCTCTCGACGGCGATGTCTCCGCCCATGATGTCGACCAGCAGATGGGTGATGGTCAGGCCGAGACCCGTACCCGGTTCCTGTTCCGACCCGCCGGGCGCATCGGCGCGCTCGAAAGGCAGGAAGACGCGGTCGAGGTCTTCCGGGGCGATGCCGATGCCGGAATCCTCGATGACAAAGGTAGCGACCTGGTTGCGATAGCCGACCGAGAAGGAAACGCGTCCGTGGCGAGTAAACTTGATCGCGTTGGACAGCAGGTTGATCAGAATCTGCCGCAGCCGTTTTTCGTCGGTATAGACATAGTCGGGCAGGGCCGAACTCGCCTCGAATTCGAAACGGATGCCCTTGGCCTTGGCCTGCAGGGTGAACATGTCGACGATCTGGTCGAGAAACGGTTTCAGCGCCGTCTTCTGCCGGTAGATCTCCAGCTTGCCGGCCTCGATCTTGGAGATGTCGAGCAGGCCCTCGATCATGCCCGCCAGATGCTCGCCCGAGCGCTTGATCGTGCGGGCGGCGTTCTGGATGTGGGGCGGCTCGTCCTTCTGGCGTTCGAGCAATTGCGCGTAGCCGAGAATGGCGTTCAGCGGCGTTCGCAATTCGTGGCTGAGCCCGACCATGTATTTGCTCTTGGCGATATTCGCCGATTCCGCCGCCTCCTTGGCGAGCTGCAATTGCCGGTCCGTTTCGTTGTGGGCGTCGATCTCGGTCATCAGCAATTGCGTGTGGCGGCGCGCCTCCTCCTCGGCGAAATTGCGGCTGTCCTGGGTGAGCACGAACAGCCAGACGACGATGCCGGTGATGACGAGGACGATGACGAAGAGCTTGGTGAGCGTCAGCGCGATCGCCGTCTTCGGAATCGAGCCGTCGATGGTCGACTGCACATAGATCAGGCCGAACACCATGCCGATGACGCCGACGACGAGGATCATCAGCGCGACATAGCGGGCGAGGCTGGTCCCGACCCAGTCGGCGACGCGTTTCGGCAGATAGCGTTCCGAGAAGACCCGCAACTGGTCGCCGAGCGAGGCGTCCGTCTTGCACATGTCGCCGCAGCGCGCGTCGAGCGAGCAGCACAGCGAACAGATCGGGCCGGAATAGACGGGGCAGCGCGCCATGTCCTCGGGATCGAATTCATATTCGCAGATGCAGCACTCGATCTGGCTCTTGCCGCTCCAGTCGCGGGCGGGCTCGCGGGCGATATAGTAGCGGCCGCGCGTGACGATCGCGATCACCGGCACGAGGGTGAAGGCCACCACCAGCGCGACATAGGAATAGAGCGTCTCGAGCGTCTGGCCGAAGGCGCCGAAATAGGCGAACAGGGCCGCCGCGATCGCCAGCGTCATGGCGCCGAAGCCGACCGGGTTGATGTCGTAGAGATGGGCGCGCTTGAACTCGATATGGCGCGGCGACAGGCCGAGTGGCTTGTTGATGACGAGATCCGCGACGATCGCCGCAACCCAGGCAACCGCCATGATCGAATAGAGGCCGAGAATGTGGTCGAAGGCCTTGTAGATGCCGAACTCCATCAGCAGCAGGCTGATCAGCACGTTGAAGACCAGCCAGACGACGCGGCCCGGATGGCTGTGGGTCAGCCGCGAGAAGAAGTTCGACCATGCGATGGAGCCGGCATAGGAATTGGTGACGTTGATCTTGAACTGGCAGATGACGACGAAGATGCCGGTCAGGCCGAGCGCCAGTTCCGGCGAGGCGACCATCTGGCCGAAGACGGTCAGATACATGTGCACCGGGTCGGAGGATTCTTTGAAATCGACGCCCTGCCGGAAAGCGTAGAAGGCGAGGAACGAGCCGGCGAAGATCTTCAATGCGCCGATGACGATCCAGCCGGGGCCGGCGCTGATCATTGCGATCCACCATTTCACATGCTGTCCCTTGCGGCGGCGGGGCAGGAAGCGGAGATAGTCGACCTGTTCGCCGATCTGGGCGATCAGCGAGAACAGCCCCGCCGACGCCGCGCCGAAATGGGCGATCGACAGCGATCCGTCGCTCTCCCCGAAAAGCCCGGTATAGCCGGTCCAGTCGCGCACCGGCTGCAGGCTCTGGGCGGCAATGAAGACGAAGGGCATGATCTGGAGGACGACCCAGAAGGGCTGCGTCCAGGCCTGAAAGCGGCTGATGAAGGTGACGCCATGGGTCACGAGCGGGATGACCATCAGCGCGCTGATGACATAGCCGACCGGCAGCGGAATGCCGAAGACGAGCTGCAGCGCGGTGGCGACGATGGCCGCCTCGATGGCGAAAAAGATAAAGGTGAAGCTGGCATAGACCAGCGAGGTGATCGTCGAGCCGATATAGCCGAAGCCGGCACCGCGGGTCAGGAGGTCGATATCGACGCCGAATTTGGCCGCGTTGTAGGAGATCGGCAGGCCGGCTAGGAAGATCAGCGTCGCCGTGACCAGGATCGCGACCGCGGCGTTGGTGAAACCGTAATTGAGCGTGATGGCGCCGCCGATCGCCTCCAGAGCGAGGAAGGAAACCGCGCCGATGGCGGTGTTGGCGATGCGCGACGAGGAAAACCGCCTGACGTCGTAGGCGGTGAAACGGAGGGCGAAATCCTCCAGGGTCTGGTTGGCGACCCACTTGTTGTAGGTCCGCCTGATACGCGGAATACGTTCGGTCAGCACAGTATACGCCCATCGCGACGCGGCGGCCGGTGCGCATGCGGGCCGACTGCCTCCGATTCAAATGCAATGCAATAATCGAGCCAAATCATCCGCATGGCTCCCCAGCCGGTCCCCTTCGCTTTCGCCGATCGCGGGTCTTTCAAAGCCGATTTGAAAACCCTCGCAATTTCAGCAGCTTGCCGAAATCCATTGTCCGATCGGGCTTATCATATGGAGAGAATGACCGGGGCCAAATACGTCAAATACCCCATTGTTGCGCCGCACAATCGATGACGAAAATTCGGGCAGTTGGCACCAAATGTCAGCGCTCTCGATCAACAAGCGAGACATGAAGAGGGAACAATGACGCAGAAAACGCGTAGTGATAACGCATTCACGTTGCGGCGCCGCGAGCTTCTCGCCGGCATGGCAGCGATCCCGATGATGGGCATGCTGGGCAAGCCGGTGCGCGCCCAGGATTACCCCACCGCCGAAGTCAATACGACCGGCCTCGCGGTGACCGACGACACGGTGACGGTGGGCATCCTGCACTCCGTCACCGGCACGATGGCGATTTCGGAGACCGGTTCGGTCGAGGCGGAAAAGCTCGCCATCGACCAGATCAACGCCATGGGCGGCGTGCTTGGCCGCAAGATCGAATACATTCAGGAAGACGGCGCGTCCGACTGGCCGACCTTCGCGGAGAAGGCCAAGAAGCTGCTCGTCAACGACAAGGTCGCCTCGGTGATGGGCTGCTGGACGTCGGCGTCGCGCAAGGCGGTGCTGCCGGTCTTCGAGCAGTATAACGGCATGCTCTTCTACCCGACCTTCTATGAAGGCCTCGAGGAAAGCCCGAACGTCATCTATACCGGCCAGGAAGCGACGCAGCAGATCATCGCCGGCCTCGACTGGGTCTCCAAGGAAAAGGGCGCCAAGAGCTTCTACCTGCTCGGCTCCGACTATATCTGGCCGCGTACCTCCAACAAGATCGCCCGAAAGCATATCGAGGAGCATCTCGGCGCGAAGGTCGTGGGTGAGGAGTACTATCCGCTCGGCCACACCCAGTTCAACTCGGTCATCAACAAGATCAAGCTGAAGAAGCCCGATGTCATCTATGCCATCGTCGTCGGCGGCTCGAACGTCGCCTTCTACAAGCAGCTCAAGGCTGCCGGCATCGACATGACGAAGGAATCCCCGATTCTCCTGACCATCTCCGTGACCGAAGACGAGATCCTCGGCATCGGCGGCGAGAATATCGAGGGCGCCTATGCCTGCATGAAATATTTCCAGTCGCTCGAAAACGAGAACAACAAGGAGTTCGTCTCCGCGTTCAAGGGCATGTGGGGCGATGACAGCGTGATCGGCGACGTGACGCAGGCGGCCTATCTCGGCCCGTGGCTGTGGAAGCTGGCGGTCGAGAAGGCGGGCAGTTTCGACATCGACAAGATCAAGGAATCCCTGCCGGGCATCGAGTTCGACAAGGCGCCCGAAGGGTATGTGCGGGTGCACGAGAACCATCACCTCTGGTCGAAGACCCGCGTCGGCCGGGCCCGCGACGACGGCCAGTACGACGTGGTCTACGAGACCGCGGAACTGGTCGAGCCCGATCCGTTCCCGGAAGGCTACCAATAAGACGCGCCGGCGCGGCCTCAGGCCGCGCCATTCCTCCCGGAGCCGCGCCGCAACCCCATGCCGGCGCGGTTTCCTCCCGACCGTTTTCGACCGCAATGCCGCGGTGCATGCTTTCTGGAGGCAGCACGATGTTCGCCGACTATTCCTGGTCCGAACTGGGTTCCATCTTCGCAATGCAGGGTTTCGCCGGGCTGATCCTGTTCTCGGTCTTCGTCCTCATGGCGCTCGGCCTCGCCATCATCTTCGGCCAGATGGGCGTGATCAACATGGCCCATGGCGAGTTCATGATCCTCGGGGCCTATGTCACCTATCTGTGCTCGCACTTCGTGCAGAATTACGCGCCGGCGCTGTTTCCGGTCTATTTCTTCGTCGCGATGGCGCTCGCCTTCCTCGCTTCCGGCGCGCTGGGCGCGCTGGTCGAATGGGGGCTGATACGCCATCTCTACAAACGGCCGCTCGATACGCTGCTCGCCACCTGGGGCCTCAGCCTGATCCTTCAGCAAGCCTATCGCTCGATCTTCGGCGCGCGCGAGGTCGGTGTCGAACTGCCGCAATGGCTTCTCGGCTCGATCGCGCTGACCGATCTCATCGAAATTCCGATCAACGGCCTGTTCGTGATGGGCCTGACCTTCCTGATCGCGGTCGGCGTCTATTTCCTGATGTTTCGCTCGCGCCTCGGCATGAAGACGCGCGCAGTCGTTCAGAACCGCGTCATGGCGGGCGCGGTGGGCATCAACACCGAACGTGTCGACCGCACCACGTTCGCGATCGGTTGCGGTATCGCCGGCGTCGCCGGCTCGGCCTTCACGATGATCGGCTCGACCGGCCCGACCGCCGGGCAGCTCTATATCGTCGACACGTTCCTGATCGTCGTCTTCGGCGGCGCAGCAAGCCTGCTGGGAACCATCGCTTCCGCCTTCGCAATCTCTCAGGCGCAGTCGACGATGGAGTTCTTCCTGTCCGGCTCGATGGCAAAAGTCCTCACGCTCCTGACCGTCGTGGGCATCCTGATGCTGCGCCCCGAAGGCCTGTTCTCGCTGAAAATCCGTCGCTGAGGGGGCTCCAATGACGCAAGGAAAATCCTTTCTGACCCGCCAGGAACTGCTTGGCCTGGCTGTCGTTTCTCTGCTGATCATCGTGGTCCTGCCGATGTCGATCGACATCTTCCGGCTCAATCTGGTCGGCAAGTACCTGACCTACGCCTTCGTCGCGATCGGCCTCGTCCTGTGCTGGGGCATGGGCGGCATCCTCAGCCTCGGCCAGGGCGTGTTCTTCGGGCTCGGCGGCTACTGCATGGCGATGTTCCTGAAGCTCGAGGCCTCGACGCCCGAGAACACCGCGATCCAGTCGACGCCCGGGATCCCGGACTTCATGGACTGGAACCAGCTTACGGATCTGCCCTGGTTCTGGGAGCCGTTCCGCTCCTTTCCTTTCACCCTGGTCGCGATCGTCGCGGTGCCCGCGATCTTCGCCTTCATCATCGGCGCGGCGATGTTCAAGCGGCGCGTCGGCGGCGTCTACTTCGCCATCATCACGCAGGCGATCGCCGCCATCCTGACGATCCTGATCATCGGCCAGCAGGGCTATACGGGCGGCGTCAACGGCATCACCGACCTGCGCACGATGAATGGCTGGGACATTCGCACCGACGACGCGAAATATGTCCTCTATTTCGTCAATGCCGTGCTTCTGATCGCCGTGATCCTCGCCGCCCAGGCGGTGCGCAAGTCGAAGCTCGGCCGGCTGCTCGTTGCGCTGCGCGACAAGGAGGACCGGGTTCGCTTCTCCGGCTACGACGTCGCCAATTTCAAGATCTTCGCCTTCTGCCTCGCGGCGGCGATGTCGGCGATCGGCGGCGCAATGTTCACCCTGCAGGTCGGCTTCATGTCGCCGACGCTGGTCGGCATCGTTCCGTCCATCGAGATGGTCATCTACACGGCCGTCGGCGGGCGCCTGTCGATCTTCGGCGCGGTCTATGGAACGCTGCTCGTCAACTGGGCGAAGACCACCTTCTCCGAGACCTTCCCTGAACTCTGGCTGTTCGGCCTCGGCGCGCTCTTCATCGCCGTCGTGCTGGTTTTCCCGAACGGTCTCGCCGGCCTCTACCGCAGCTACCTGCAGCCCTTCGTCGACCGCCTGCTTGGCGTGAAGAAGACCGACGAAGAGGACGAAACCCCAACCGACGCCATGCCCGAAGCGGCTGCGCGCCCGGCCGAATAGGAGGCTGACCGATGAATGTCGTCGCACCGACCAACAACGACTTCCTCCTGTCGATCGAAGACCTCACTGTCTCCTTTGACGGCTTCAAGGCGGTCAACGCTCTCAACCTCTATGTTGATGAGAACGAGATCCACGTCATCATCGGCCCGAACGGGGCCGGCAAGACGACCGTGCTGGACCTGATCTGCGGCCGCACGAAGGCGACCGAGGGCTCCATCCGTTTCCGCGACAAGGAACTGACGGAGATGAAGGAGCACGAAATCGTCCGCGAGGGCGTCGGCCGCAAGTTCCAGAACCCGTCGATCTACGAGGATCTGACCGTCTTCGAGAACCTCGAAATCTCGTTTCCGCGCGGACGTGACGTCTTTGGCGCGCTGACCTTCCGCCGTGACGACGAGGTGATCGGCCGCGTGCGCGAAATCGCCGGCATGGTGTTCCTCGAAAAGCTGCTCGACAAGCAGGCGGCGCTGCTCAGCCACGGCCAGAAGCAGTGGCTGGAGATCGGCATGCTGCTGATCCAGGACCCGGAACTGCTGATGCTGGACGAGCCGGTCGCCGGGATGAGCGTCAGCGAGCGCGTCCAGACCGCCGAACTGCTCAACAAGATCACTGAGGGCCGCTCGGTGATGGTGGTCGAGCACGACATGAAGTTCGTCGAGGACATCGCCGACCGCGTCACCGTCCTGCACCAGGGCAAGATCCTTTCGGAAGGCTCGATGGAGAAGGTCCAGTCGGATCCCAAGGTCATCGACGTCTATCTCGGGCACTAGGAGGCAAGCGATGCTGAACGTTTCGAACTACCATGTCGCCTATGGCCAGAGCGAGGTTCTGCATGGTCTCGATTTCGCGGTCGAGCCAGGCGAGATCGTTGCCATCATGGGCCGCAACGGCATGGGCAAGACGACGCTGATGAAGTCGCTGATGGGCATCGTGCCCACAAGCGGCGGCGCGGCCAGGGTCGGCGATACCGACATCACCACGATGAAGAGCTACGACCGTGTCGCCAGGGGCATCGCCTATGTGCCGCAAGGCCGGATGATCTTCTCCACCATGACGGTGCGCGAGAACATCGAGACTGGTCTGACCGTGTCCGGCAAGACGAAAGTGCCTACCGATATCTACGAGCTTTTTCCCGTGCTCCTGGAAATGAAAGGGCGGCGCGGCGGCAATCTGTCGGGCGGCCAGCAGCAGCAACTTGCCATCGCGCGGGCGCTCGCCACCGATCCGAAGGTGCTGCTGCTCGACGAGCCGACCGAGGGCATCCAGCCCTCGATCATCCGAGAGATGGCGCGCACGCTGAAGCGCATCCGCGACGAGCGGGGGCTTTCCATCGTCGTGTCGGAACAGGTGCTGTCCTTCGCGCTCGACGTCGCCGACCGCGTCCTCGTGCTGGAGAACGGCCGTCTCGTCCATGACGAGCCGCGCGCCAGCGTCGACGAGGCGAAGGTCGCCGCCTTCCTGTCCGTCTGAATCCGAAAATCACCCAACGCGTCCGGGGGATGGACGCCAACCAAGGAGAAAACCATGGCTGATACACTGATCTCGGTCGATCTCTCGGAGTCGCCGCATACCAACGAGAAGGTTCACAACCGCTGGCATCCCGATATCCCGATCGCGGTCTGGGTGGAGCCCGGCGACGATTTCAAGATCGAGACCTATGACTGGACCGGCGGCCAGATCAAGAATGACGACGACGCGGCCGATGTGCGCGACGTCGAACTGGAGCAGGTCCATTATCTCTCCGGCCCGATCGGCGTGAAGGGCGCGGAGCCCGGCGACCTGCTGGTGGTCGACATTCTCGACATCGGCGCGAAGGACGACAGCCTCTGGGGCTTCAACGGTTTCTTCTCCAAGCAGAATGGCGGCGGCTTCCTGACCGAGCATTTCCCCGAGGCGCAAAAGTCGATCTGGGACATCGACGGCATGTTCACCAAGTCGCGCCACGTGCCCGGCGTGCGCTATGCCGGCCTGATCCATCCGGGCCTGATCGGCTGCTTGCCGGACCGCAAGATGCTCGACATGTGGAACGAGCGCGAAAAGGCGCTGTTCGACACCGATCCCGACCGCGTGCCGCAGCTCGCCGCCCTGCCGACAACGCAGTCCGCGCATATGGGCCAGCTCAAGGGCGAGGCGCGCGACAAGGCCGCGGCCGAGGGCGCGCGTACCGTGCCGCCGCGCGAGCATGGGGGCAATTGCGACATCAAGGACCTGTCGCGCGGTTCGAAGATCTACTTCCCGGTCTATGTCGACGGGGCGGGGCTTTCGATGGGCGACCTGCATTTCAGCCAGGGCGATGGCGAGATCACCTTCTGCGGCGCCATCGAGATGGCCGGCTGGCTGCATATCAAGGTGTCGCTGATCAAGGACGGCGTGGCGAAATACGGGATCAAGAACCCGATCTTCAAGCCGTCGCCGATCGTGCCGAAATATGACGACTACCTGATCTTCGAGGGCATTTCCGTCGACGAGGCCGGCACGCAGCACTACCTCGACGTGCACATCGCCTACCGGATGGCCTGCCTCAACGCGATCGAATATCTGAAGAAGTTCGGCTACACGGGCGCGCAGGCCTATGCGATCCTCGGCACCGCGCCGGTGCAGGGCCATATTTCCGGCGTCGTCGACATACCGAATGCCTGCGCGACGCTATGGCTGCCGACCGACGTGTTCGAGTTCGACATGATGCCGGGCGCCGACGGGCCGACGAAATATCTCGACGGCTCCATCGACGTGCCGCTCGCGCCCGATCTCTGAGGGCGGACGCGATGGCCTATTACGACTACCAGTGCGAGGATTGCGGGCCGTTCACCGCGATCCGTCCGATGGCGCAGTCCGGCGATCCCTGCGATTGCCCGGACTGCGGGAAGGCGTCGCCGCGCGCCTTCCTGCGCGCGCCGAATTTCGCCCTGATGGATATGTCGACACGGACCGCCCACGCCACCAACGAGAAGGCGCGTCACGAACCGAAAGTGGCGAGCAAGCTCGGCGGCCACGGGCCCGGATGTTCATGCTGTTCGGGCAAGGGGAAGTCCAAGGCGGTCTATCGCGCCGACGGGGCAAAGACCTTTCCCTCGGCAAGGCCTTGGCAGATCAGCCACTGAGCCTGTCTGCGCGATCGGGAGGAAGAGAAGGGAACGGCGGCGCCCCGTGCGAGGCGCCGCCGTTTTCGTTGCGTCTTACGAAGGACACTCGGCCGTGTAGCGGTTGCCGTAGCTGTCTTCGTAGATGCACATGCCGGGCTCGCTGGCGCGGCCGACCAAGGCGCCGGCGGCCGCGCCGATCGCCGCGCCGGCAAGCGTGCTCCCGGTGTCGCCGCCGCTGACGGCCGCTCCGACGGCAGCGCCGCCCGCCCCGCCGACGACCG
Source organism: Ahrensia sp. (assembly GCA_002698425.1). The sequence continues at coordinate 63,608 of NZXU01000034.1, forward strand.
CGCCCTTTTCAGTTGCCGTACAGCCGGCGATGGACAGGGAGGCGAGGGCCGCGATGAGAACTTTTTTCATGAAGGAAACTCCTTTTTCACCTCTGTCAAACTTGCGGATCGCGAAATGGTTTCATCGCGTCCGGTCGGCGTTTCCATGATCGGGCGCGGAACCGGCCGGGGACCGGCGGCGTTGGCCTTGCGGATAGACTAGCGAAAAGGAGGTGTGTCATGCGCACTCGCACATTCATCACAGGTCTCGTCTCGCTGCCGATCAATGCCGTGCTGTTCGGCCTGGGGGCGATCACCGTCCTGTCGATCCCGGCCCTGTCCGCTCACGCGGTCTACCTGCTGCCCGCGATCATCGTCGCCAGCATGGCCCTGACCGTTCCGCTCGCCTGGAAGCTTGCGCCGGCCCTTCGCGCCCGCAATCACTATCCGAAGCTGAACCGGAAATGGTGAGCGTCGGAGCTACAGGCTGACGGCTTCGGGGATCCAGCCTTCCTCGGTCGTTTCCTCCCACCGGACCTTGCCGGCGTCGAGGAAATCGATGGCATGCACGATCACATCATCCGGCCCGAGGAAGCAGACATTGTAGTTCGGCTGCAACGCGCCGTGCCCCATGCGCAGCGGATTGCCGGAGAAGTCCGGCCAGCACGGATGGTTGGTCGAACGGGGTGCGGAAAAGGGGATGCCCGCCACCGCGCCGCTCAGCGAGAAATGGCAGTGGCCGAAAAAGATATGGCGCACGGTGCCGCGATAGTGCGCCAGCAGCGCCTTCAAAGCGGCCTCGTCCCGGATGCCGATCTGGTCCGCATTGGCGACATGGACCGTCGTCGGGTTGTGATGCATGAACAGGAAGGCGGATTTCCCGTCGCGCCGGGCCGCCTCGAGTTCTCCTTCCAGCCAGCCGCGCCGCGCCTTGCAATAGGCGCCGGCATGCGTGTCCGGTTCCACCGTGTCCATGTAGATGAAGACGCCCGCCGGCGTTTCCTCGCTCCACTGGACGAAGCCGCCGCGATCGCGCTTCGCATCCGGGAAGGCGGCGGCGAAGGTCTCGCGCCTGTCGTGATTTCCGATCAGGAGACGCGGAGCCCGCTCGCCTGTCAGAGAGCTTCCGGCGAGCATCTCCTTCAGTGTCCCATAGCTTTCCGCCAGGCCGTGATGGGTCAGGTCGCCGGTGATGACGACGCGGTCTGCGTCGCCCTGGTGCTCTTCGACATGCGCGAGGCACCTGCGGAAATTCTCGACCGGATCGAGGTCGAGAATGGGCTCGGCATTGATATGGATATCGGAGATGTGAACGATCTTCATGGCGCGACCGGTTCGATGGATTTCGCGTTGCATAGTCCGCGCGGATATCAGTTCCGTGACGGGCGGTGGATTTGTCTCGGCAATCTCCGGATAGAAAGATAAAGCCGCCGGCCAGGCAAGCGGGTTCCAGTGGCGACCTGATCATGACCGGCACGCCGGCGGGCCGTTGTTGAGAGGACCATCGGCCCCGCGGAGCAGCCGGCCAAGCGGCGTCTCCGCTTTCCTCGTTATGTTACGAAAAATACCCCCATTGGCAAAAAAATTGTAGCACTTTGCCCCGAAACCCGGTTAAACCGGCCTTCGGCTTCTAAAGGAGGAGGAGAAACCCCATGAAGTTTATGCGTAGAAACCTGTTGGCTCTCGCAGGCGCAGCGGCGCTCGCGGCCGGCTTCGGTGCCGCTCCGGTCGAGGCGCAGGAAGTGACGCTTCGCATGCATCAGTTCCTGCCGGCGCAGGCCAATGTGCCGAAATACGTGCTCGACGTCTGGGCCGACAAGGTCGAGGCCGAATCCGATGGCCGGATCAAGATCCAGCGTTTCCCGTCGATGCAGCTCGGCGGCACGCCTCCGGAACTGATCGACCAGGCGATCGACGGCATCGCCGATATCATCTGGACGGTCGCCGGTTACACGCCGGGCCGCTTCCCGCGCACCGAGGTGTTCGAGCTTCCCTTCATGATGACGAACGCCGAGGCGACGTCGAAGGCCTATTGGGAGATGGCCGAGAAGTACATGCTCAATGACGACTTCAAGGACTTCCACACGATCGGCGTCTGGGTGCATGGCCCGGGCATCATCCATTCCAAGGAGCCGATCCGTTCGATCGAGGATCTGAACGGCGTCAAGCTGCGCGCGCCGACGCGCGTCACCAACATGATGTTCTCCTCGCTGGGCGCGACGCCGGTCGGCATGCCGGTCCCGGCCATCCCGGAAGCGTTGTCGAAGGGCGTCGTCGATGCGACCGTCATCCCGTGGGAAGTCGCCGGTATCGTCAAGGTTCCGGAACTGGTGAGCAACCACACGGAGTTTCCCGGCGCGTCGCTCTACACGACCTCGTTCATCTTCGCGATGAACAAGGACCGCTACGAGAGCCTGCCGGACGATCTGAAAAAAGTGATCGACGACAATTCCGGCCTCGAATTCTCGGGCCTCGCCGGCAAGGTGATGCAGGAATATGACGCGCCGACCCGCAAGATCGCGGTCGAACGCGGCAACAACATCATCGAGCTGAGCGAAGAGGAAGTTCAGGCGTGGCGCGATGCCTCGGCGCCGACAATCGACGCCTGGGTCAAGGAAATGGACGACAAGGGTCTCGACGGCAGCGGCCTCCTCGAGGAAGCCCGGTCGCTGATTGCCAAGTACACGGACGGCAACTAAGACAAGCACCGCCCCGGAGCGCCAGCTCCGGGGCGGCCTCGATTTGCCGGGATACTTGGGGGAAAACCGTTGATCCTCAGAATTATGGAGTGGCTGGCCCGCACGATGGCGCTGGTCGGGGGGATTGTCCTGACCGCATTGGTCATCCTGGTCTGCGTCAGCGTGACCGGCCGCGGCATGAATACGCTCGGTCATTCCGACTTCGTTACGGATCTCGCCCCGGCCCTCGCCGACATGCTGAAGAATTTCGGCCCGGTGAAGGGCGATTTCGAAGTCGTCGAGGCGGGCATCGCCTTTTCGATCTTCGCATTCCTGCCGATCTGCCAGCTGCATGGCGGCCACGCGACGGTCGACATCTTCACCAATCTGATCCCGAAGACGGCCAACCGGACCATCATCGCGTTCTGGGAAGTCGTCCTTGCCGGCCTGCTCGTGCTGATCAGCTGGCGGCTCTATGAGGGTCTGCTCTCCAAGATGAACAATGGCGAGACGACCTTCCTGCTGCAGTTCCCGATCTGGTGGGCCTATATGGCCAGTTTCATTGGCTCCGTCGCCGCGGCCGTCGTCGGCGTCTATTGCGCCGTCGCCCGCGTTCTCATGTTGGCCACCGGCAAGAGCCACATGCCGCAGACCGAAGGAGCCGTGCATTGAGCATGCTCGAACTGGGGTATCTGTCCTTCCCCGTATTGCTCGTCCTGATCTTCCTGCGCGCGCCCATCGGGCTCGCCATGATGCTGTGCGGTATCGGCGGCCTCTATTTCGCCATGGGCGGCTCGACCATGTTCATGGCGAAGCTGAAGACCGAGACCTACACGACATTTTCCAGCTATTCGCTGTCGATCATCCCGATGTTCCTGTTGATGGGCCAGTTCGCGACGCTGTCGGGCATGTCGTCCGCGCTGTTCAAGGCCGCGGAAAGCTGGCTCGGCCATCGCCGCGGCGGCGTCGCCATGGCGGCTGTCGGTGCCTGCGCCGGCTTCGGCGCGATTTGCGGATCTTCGCTGGCCACCGCGGCGACGATGAGCCGGGTGGCTTTGCCGGAACTGCGCCGCTACGGCTATTCGGGCGGCTTCTCCACCGCGACGCTGGCGGCCGGCGGCACGCTCGGCATCCTGATTCCGCCCTCGGTCATCCTGGTGATCTATGCGATCCTGACCGAGCAGAATATCGCCAAGCTGTTCCTTGCCGCCTTCGTGCCGGGCATTCTCGCGGCGCTCGGCTACATGATCACGATCTCGATCTATGTCCGGCTCTATCCCGATGCGGCCGGCACGCGCGAAAGGCAGCCCTATTCGGAGCGCTTCCGGGCGCTGGTCAATGTCTGGCCGGTGCTGATCGTCTTCCTCGTCGTGGTCGGCGGCATCTATCTCGGCTGGTTCACCCCGACCGAGGGCGCGGCGGTCGGAGCGGCGGGCACGGGGCTGATCGCGCTCGTTTCCGGCAATCTCAACTGGAAGGTCTTCAGCGACAGCATCATCTCGACGGCGATGTCGACCGCGATGATCTTCTTCATCGTGCTCGGCGCCAGCTTCTACAATTCCTTCCTGGCCCTCAGCCAGGTGCCGCAGGAATTGTCGAGCTTCGTCGTCAGCCAGGGCTTCAGCCCCTGGCTCGTGCTGGTGCTGATCCTGGTCTTCTACCTGATCTTCGGCTGCCTGATGGACTCCCTGTCGATGATCCTGCTGACGATCCCGATCTTCTTCCCGGTCATCAGCGCGCTCGATTTCGGCATGACCCATGATCATCTGGCGATCTGGTTCGGCATCCTCGTGCTGATCGTCGTGGAGGTCGGGCTGATAACGCCACCAGTCGGCATGAACCTGTTCATCATCAATGCGATGGACCGGGAGACGCCGATAACCCAGACCTACAAGAGCGTCATGTTCTTCGTCGGGTCGGACATCGTCCGCGTCGCCATCCTGGTGCTTTTCCCCGCCATTACCCTGTTCCTGATCCCGGCCTGAGGCGGCCTGGAGCGGCGCGTGCCGACTTTCGTCTATCCTGATTGTTATTGAATATAACAATTATATCTGATACCGGGCGGCCGGGAGGTTTTCGCCATGACGAAAGCAAGCGTGGCCGCGCCGGTGCAGTCCGGCGTGTCCGAGTCTATATCCGACGAGTCTCTGCGGTCCTTTGCCGGTTACTCAATGAAGCGCACCTTCAATGTGGTGAAGGCCGATCTTGCCCGGGTTCTCGAGCCCTACGGCCTGCGCATGATGACGTTCACGGCGCTTATTCTCATCGTCGACAATCCTGATCTCAGCCAGACGCAGCTTGCCGGCGCGCTGGCGATCGAGCGGTCGAACCTGGTGACCATCGTCGACGACCTGGAGAAGAACGGCTGGATCTCCCGCAATCCCGCGCCGAACGACCGGCGCACCCATGCGCTCCGGGCGACGCTGGCGGGGCGGAAGCAACTCGAAAAAGCATATGCCGCGGCGCAGGCGCATGAGGACAAGCTTTTTGCCGGTATCGATGACGATGAGAAGTCGGCGCTGTTTTCGGCGCTTCGAAAGATAGAACGCAGTGCCTTGGGAGGGGCATGATGAACCGCACCCGGAACTTTCAGCCGCACAGCGTCGATCGGACGGTTCGGGCCGATGGTACGATCCTCCTGACGTCCGGCCACCGGCTCGGTCCCGTCGCCGAGACGACCGGCGACTGGCTGCGCAAATGGGCGGAAGAGACCCCCGACCGGGTGTTCATCGCCGAACGCTCCGGCGCGGGCTGGCGCGAGGAGAGCTATGCCGGCACGCTGCAGAAGGTGCGGGCGCTCGCGGCCGCCCTGCTGGGCCGCGGACTGAACGCCGAAACGCCGATCCTGATCATGTCCGGCAACGGGGTCGATCACGGCCTTCTGGTCCTGGCGGCGCAATATGCCGGCATTCCCGCCGTGCCCGTCGCCGAGCAATATGCGCTGATCCCCGGCGCGCATGACCGCTTGCGCCACGTCATCGAGGTGGTGCGTCCCAAACTCGCCTATGCGGTCGATGCGGAAGAATATGGCGATGCCATCGCGCTGCCGGAACTGTCCGGCATGGAGATCGTCGCCAGCCGGCCCGGGTCGTCGCGCGCGGTCTCCTTCGACGAACTTCTCAAGGGCGATGCCAGCGCCGACATCGACGCCGCGCATGCGGCTGTCGGGCCGGACACGGTCGTGAAGATCCTGATGACCTCCGGCTCGACTTCGCACCCGAAGGGCGTGCCGACAACGCATCGCATGATGTGCGTCAACCAGACCCAGATGGCCGATGCGATGCCTTTTCTGCGCGAACGGCCGCCGGTCATCGTCGACTGGCTGCCATGGAATCATGTCTTCGGCGGCAGCCATAACTTCAACATGATGCTCGCCAATGGCGGCAGCCTCTATGTCGATGACGGCAAGCCGGTGAAGGGCAAGTTCGGGAGGACGCTCGAAAACCTGTCCATGGTCACCGGGACGCTAGCCTTCAACGTGCCGGTCGGGTTCTCGATGCTGCTCGACGCCCTCAAGGGCGACGAGAGCCTGCGGCGGCGCTTCTTCTCCGAACTCGATCTCGTCTTCTATGCCGGCGCGTCGCTGCCGGAGGATGTGTGGCAGGGCTTCGAGCAGATGGCGCTGGAGGTGACGGGGTCGATCCCGCTGATGACATCGAGCTGGGGCCTGACCGAAACCGCGCCGGCCTGCCTGCTTCAGCACGAACCGGTCTCGCATTCGGGCATTGTCGGCGTTCCGCTGAACGACGTGACCGTCAAGCTTATTCCCGACGACGAGACGCGCTGCGAGGTGCGGGTCAAGGGTCCGAACATCATGGCGGGCTATTTCGAGGATCCGGAAAAGACCGCCGAGTGCTTCGACGAGGAAGGCTATTTCATCACCGGTGACGCGATGCGTTTCGTCGATGCGGAGGATCCGAACAAGGGTCTTCGATTTGACGGTCGCATCTCGGAGGATTTCAAGCTCCTGACCGGCACATGGGTGCGCGCCGCGGGGCTCCGCCTTGAACTGCTCGCCTGCCTCGCGCCGCTTGCCGCCGACGTGGTCATCACCGGCCATGACCGGGGTGAGATCGGCGTGCTGGTCTTCCCGAACATGGAGGCGCTCGACAGCGCCGGCCATGCGGTTCGCGATGCCGATGGCGCCCTGTCCGGGGACAGTCTCGCTACCGAGGTCAGGCGTCGTCTGGCGGAAAGGGCACAGTTTGCCTCGGGGTCTTCGACCCGGGTCGGGCGCGCGCTGTTCATGGCGGAGCCGGCGTCGCTGGGCGATGGCGAGCTGACCGCCAAGGGCAGTCTCAATGCGCGCAAGATCCTGTCGCGCCGCGCGCTGCTGCTCGAACGGCTCTATGACAACGCCGATCCGGCAACGATCCATATCTGAGGAACAGGTCATGAAACCCTTTGAAGCGCCAATTGACGATATTCTCTTCTCGCTCGACGAAATCGCCGGGGCGAAGCGCATTGCCGACTGGGACGCGGATTTCGCACGCGAGATCGCCGGTCATTTCGCGGCTTTCGCGGAAGGCGAGATCGCGCCGCTGGACGAACCGGGCGACATCCAGGGCGCGCGGCTGGAGAATGGCCGCGTGCGCCTGCCGGACGGCTTCGTCGAGGCCTACAAATCCTATGTCGAGCAGGGGTGGCCGGGTCTCACCGCACCGGAGGAATTCGGCGGACAGGCGATCGGCGGCGCGATCGCCGGTGTCGTCAGCGAGATCTTTTCCGGCGCCTGCCATTCCATGCAGATGGTCGCGGGCCTCGTGCCGGGCGCGATCCGCACCGTTCTCGCCTTCGGCACGGACGAGCAGAAGGCGCGGATGATCCCGCCGCTGGCGTCTGGCGACTGGCTGGCGACGATGTGCCTGACCGAGCCGGGTGCCGGTTCCGACCTGTCGCGCATCCGCTGCCGCGCCGTCGAAGCCGGCAATGGCTGGCGCATCGATGGCGAGAAGATCTTCATCTCCGGCGGCGACCAGGACGCCAGCGCCGGTATCCTGCATCTCGTGCTGGCGAGAACCTCCGACGACGGTATCAAGGGGCTGTCGCTGTTCCTGTGCACCTCCGAGAAGAGAGACGGTACGCGCAACGGCGTGACCGTCGCGCGCATCGAGGAAAAGATGGGGCTGCATGCCTCGCCGACCTGCCAGATGGTCTTCGACGGCGCCGAGGCCGAGCTGATCGGCAAGGCGGGCGAGGGGCTCAAGGCCATGTTCACCTTGATGAACCATGCCCGTCTCGACGTGTCCCTGCAGGGCGCGGCGCATGCCTCGCGCGCTTTCGATATCGCCAGCGCCTATGCCGCGGAGCGCGTACAGGGACGCCTTGCGGACGGATGGCCGGTGAAGATCGAGGACCATCCGGATGTCCGCCGTATGCTCGACGAGATGGATTCGCTGGGGTTGGGCGCGCGGGCGATCGCCCATCTCGCGCTGGTCTATCTGGAAACCGGCGAAAACCGGGATTTGGTCGAATTCCTGACGCCGGTCGCCAAGGTTTTCTGCACCGAAGCCGCCATGCGTTCCGCGGAACTCGGCGCGCAAGTGCTCGGCGGTTACGGCTTCCTGCGCGAATACCGGGTGGAGCAGACCTATCGCGACGCGCGCATCACCGCGATCTATGAAGGCACGAACGGCATCCATGCCGGCGCGCTGGCGGGGCGGGGCTTGCGTGTCGGCGGCGGCGCGATGGCTTTCGAGACGCTGATTGCACAAATCGCCGACGAGACCGGCTCGGACGCCGTCCGCGCGGCCGGCGATCTCTGGGTGCAGGCGCGCCACATGGTTCGCGAGGCCGCGAACTTCGCTCCGCTGGCGCATGACTTCATGGATCTGACAGGGCAGGTGCTGTTCCTCGCCGTCTGGGCGCGGATCGCTGCGAAGGCCGATGCCGCGCCGGACCCGGAGCGCTATGCGCGGGTGGCCGCCCATGTCGCGCGCCGCGCGCCACATGGCATTCGGGCTTCCTTCGGTCGTCTGCAGGCGGAGGCGGCATGACCTGAGGCCGTGCGACGCGTTTGCGCTGCACAATAATAGCGGCTAAAGAATCCGTCTGACCTCCACGCCAGACCGGGGTAGACTCCTTGGCCATCAAGAAAATTCTCGTCGCCAACCGTTCCGAAATCGCCATTCGCGTGTTCCGCGCGGCCAATGAACTCGGGATAAAGACCGTCGCCATCTGGGCCGAGGAAGACAAGTACTCGCTGCACCGGTTCAAGGCGGACGAGAGTTACCAGGTCGGCCGCGGCCCGCATCTCGACCGCGACCTGGGCCCGATCGAGAGCTATCTGTCGATCGAGGAAGTTCTCCGGGTCGCGCGCATTTCCGGCGCCGACGCGATCCATCCGGGCTACGGCCTCCTGTCGGAAAGCCCGGAATTCGTCGAGGCCTGCGCCGAGGCCGGCGTCACCTTCATCGGTCCGAAACCCGAAACGATGCGGTCGCTCGGCAACAAGGTCGCGGCGCGCAATCTCGCCATCTCGGCGGGCGTGCCGGTCGTCCCGGCGACGGACCCTCTGCCCGACGACATGGACGTCGTGAAAAAGATGGCGCTCGAAGTCGGCTACCCGGTGATGCTGAAGGCGTCCTGGGGCGGCGGCGGGCGCGGCATGCGCGTCATCCGTTCCGAAAACGAGATCGAGCGCGAGGTCACGGAAGCCAAGCGCGAGGCGCGCGCCGCCTTCGGCAAGGACGAGGTCTATCTCGAAAAGCTGGTCGAGAACGCCCGCCATGTGGAAAGCCAGATCCTCGGCGACACGCATGGCAACGCGGTTCACCTGTTCGAGCGCGACTGCTCGATCCAGCGGCGCAACCAGAAGGTCGTCGAACGCGCGCCGGCGCCGTATCTCTCCGCCGAGCAGCGGGCCGAACTGGCCGGCTATTCGCTGCGTATCGCCAATGCGACGAGCTATATCGGCGCGGGCACGGTCGAGTATCTGATGGATGCCGATACCGGCGCATTCTACTTCATCGAGGTCAATCCGCGCATCCAGGTCGAGCATACGGTGACCGAGGAAGTCACCGGCATCGACATCGTCAAGGCGCAGATCCATATCCTCGACGGCTTTGCCATCGGCACGCCGGAATCCGGCGTTCCGGCGCAGGAAGATATCAAGCTCAACGGCCACGCATTGCAGTGCCGCATCACCACCGAGGATCCGGAACAGAACTTCATCCCGGATTACGGCCGCATCACCGCCTATCGCGGCGCGACCGGCTTCGGTATCCGCCTCGACGGCGGCACCGCCTATTCGGGCGCGGTGATCACCCGTTTCTACGATCCTCTGCTCGAAAAGGTCACAGCCTGGGCGCCGACGCCGCAGGAGGCGATCCTGCGCATGGACCGCGCGCTGCGCGAGTTCCGTATCCGCGGCGTGGCGACCAACCTGACCTTCCTCGAGGCGATCATCGGCCACGAGAAATTCCGCAACAACATCTATACGACCAAGTTCATCGACACGACGCCGGAGCTGTTCCAGCAGGTCAAGCGCGCCGACCGCGCGACGAAGATTTTGACCTATCTGGCCGATGTCACGGTCAACGGGCATCCGGAAACCAAGGGCCGGCCGCTGCCGCCGGCAGACGCCGCGCCGCCGATCGTGCCGTGGCCGGGCATCAAGATCCCGGAGGGCGGCACCAAGCGCAAGCTCGACGAACTCGGGCCGGAAGGCTTCGCGAAATGGCTGCGCGCCGAAAAGCAGGTCTATCTGACCGACACGACCATGCGCGACGGTCACCAGAGCCTGCTCGCGACGCGCGTGCGCACCGACGACATCGTCAAGATCTCCGGCTGCTATGCGCGCGTCCTGCCGCAGCTCCTGTCGCTGGAATGCTGGGGCGGCGCGACCTTCGACGTCGCCATGCGGTTCCTGACCGAAGACCCGTGGGAACGGCTGGCGAAAATCCGCGAGCAGGTGCCGAACCTGCTCCTGCAAATGCTCCTGCGCGGCGCCAACGGCGTCGGCTACACCAACTATCCGGACAATGTCGTCAAGCACTTCGTCCGCCAGGCCGCGGCGGGCGGTATCGATCTGTTCCGCGTCTTCGACTGCCTCAACTGGGTCGACAATATGCGCGTCTCGATGGACGCGGTCGCCGAGGAGAACAAGATCTGCGAGGCGACGATCTGCTACACGGGCGACATCCTCAATTCGGCGCGGCCGAAATACGACCTGAAATATTATGTCGACCTGGCCGGCGAACTGGAAAAGGCCGGGGCGCACATGCTGGCCGTCAAGGACATGGCCGGCCTGTTGAAGCCGGCGGCTGCGAAGGTGCTGTTCAAGGCGCTGCGCGAGGCGACCGACCTGCCGATCCATTTCCACACCCACGACACGTCGGGCATCTCGGCCGCGACCGTGCTGGCGGCGGTTGAAAGCGGCGTCGACGCGGTCGATGCGGCGATGGATTCGCTGTCCGGCAATACGTCGCAGCCCTGCCTCGGTTCCATCGTCGAGGCGTTGAAGGGAACGGAGCGCGATCCGGAACTCGATTCCGACTGGATCCGCAAGATTTCCTATTACTGGGAAGCCGTGCGCGCCCAATACGCGGCCTTCGAGAATATCTCGCAGTCTCCGGCCTCGGAGGTCTATCTGCACGAGATGCCCGGCGGCCAGTTCACCAACCTGAAGGAGCAGGCGCGCTCGCTTGGCCTCGAAACGCGCTGGCACGAGGTGGCGCGCGCCTATCACGACGTCAACATGATGTTCGGAGACATCGTCAAGGTGACGCCGTCGTCGAAGGTCGTCGGCGACATGGCGCTGATGATGGTCAGCCAGGACATGACCGTCGATGACGTGACCAATCCGGACAAGGATATCGCCTTCCCGGATTCCGTCGTGTCGATGATGCGCGGCGATCTCGGGCAGCCGCCTTCCGGCTGGCCCGAAGCGATCCAGAAAAAGGTGCTGAAAGGCGAAAAGCCCTACACGGAAGTGCCCGGTTCGCTGCTGCCGCCGGCCGATCTCGATGCGATGCGCAAAGAGATCGAGGAGAAGCTGGAGCGCGAACTGACGGAGTTCGAGTTCGCCTCCTATCTCATGTATCCGAAGGTCTTCACCGATTTCGCCCATGCGCAGGCGCTATACGGTCCCGTCTCATCCCTGCCGACGCCTGTCTATTTCTACGGGATGGAGCAGGAAAAAGAGGTTCACGCCGAGATCGAGAAGGGGAAGACGCTGGTGATCCGCTGCCTCGCCGTCGGCGATACCGACGAGAAGGGCATGGTGACGGTGTTCTTCGAGCTGAACGGCCAGCCCCGCCGCGTCAAGGTGCCCGACCGGGCGCATGGCGCGAGTGGCGCAGCGGTCCGCCGCAAGGCCGATCCGGGCGACGAGGCGCATGTCGGCGCACCGATGCCCGGCGTGATCTCGACGATCGGCGTGGCCGCCGGCCAGGAGGTCAAGGCCGGCGACGTGCTTGTCTCGATCGAGGCAATGAAGATGGAAACCGCCATCCACGCCGAACGCGACGGCACGATCGCCGAAGTCCTCGTCAAGGCCGGCGACCAGATCGACGCCAAGGACCTGCTGGTGGTTTACGGGTAGAGAGGACTTTAACGTCTCCGAACGGTGTGATATCATTGATATCGCAAAGGGGCGATCATGAGCGACCTGCTAATCCGTAACATCCCGGACCACCTGAAGGACGACATCTCTCGCCGCGCTAAAGAGACGGGCCGTAGCCTTTCCGACGAAGTGAAGGAATTGCTGCGCAAGGGGCTTCTGGCCGATCTTGAAAAGCAGCCTCCCGCAGGCGAAACGGCGTATGACGCGATCCGGCGGGCGTTTGCCGGGGTAAGCCTTTCCGACGAGGAACATGGCGACCTGATCAGGAGTGTCGAGGAAGGACGCGAGGATATGGGGCGCCCGGTCCCGGATCCGCGATGATCGTCATCGACACGAACGTCATCTCGGAGATCGCCAAGGCCGTTCCTGACGCGAATGTCGCCGACTGGTTACGGCGTGCGGACCCGGCGGAACTCTATCTTTGCGCTCCGGTCGTCGCCGAGCTCGCCTATGGCGGACAGCGCATTCGATTGCGTGACGGCTCCAGCCGGTTTCTCGAGGCCCTCGACGGTCTGCTGGCCGGCCAGTTCAACAATCGCGTTCTGCCGTTCGATCAGGGTGCGGCGCTAAAATTCGGCGAAATTCGCGCCGCGCGCGAATCGTCAGGGCGTCCGATTTCGGTCATGGACGCGATGATCGCTGCGATCTGCGCGGCCCATGGCGCGACGCTTGCGACACGAAATGTCCCCGATTTCAATCTTCTCGAAATCGGGGTCGTCAATCCGTTCGAAGCTTTGCGATAGCTTCCTCATATCCGCCCAAGCAGCACCAGGATCAGGACAATCACGAGGATCGTGCCGACGATGCCCATCGGCGCGTAGCCGAAGCGTGCGCGGGTCGGGATGGCGCCGATCAGAAGCAGGACCAGGATAATCAGAAGAATTGTGCCGACAGACATGTGCATTCCTTTCGCTCTGTGTGCATCGACAACGCCGCAATGATCGCCGGGTTCCCGGAGGCGTATCCGGAACCTGCTGACGGCTGACGACGCGAATGCGATTGACTCCGTGTTTATGCCGAATTATGCACGTTTATGCATGATTGAGGAATCGCACATGACATTGCTCCCCGGCGAAAGGCTGGACCTGATCGCCAGCCGCTTGCAGCACACGGGAAAGGTGATCGCTGCGGATCTGGCGCGCGAACTCGGCGTTTCGGAAGACACGATCCGGCGCGATCTGCGCGATCTTTCGGCCCGCGGCGTCTGCGAGCGCGTCTATGGCGGCGCATTGCGGCTGCCTGCCACCGCCGCGACGACCCTGTCGGAACGGGCCGGTCAATCGGTCGAGGCCAAGGCGGCTCTCGCCCGCGAGGCGGCGAAGTGGGTTACCGAGGGCGCTTGCGTCTTCCTCGATGCCGCCTCCACCAATCTCGCCATCGCCGATGCGCTGCCGCGCGATTACGGCCTGACCTGCATCACCAATGCGCCGCAGATCGCCAGCGCGCTGACGCTGCGCGGCGATTGCGATGTCGTCGTTCTCGGCGGGTTGGTCGACCGGACGGTCGGCGCGGCCATCGGCGCGGAGGCGATGCGGGCGGCAAGCACTGTCCGGCCCGATATCTGTTTCCTCGGCGCCTGCGGCGCGGATACGCAGGCCGGGATCACCGCGTTCCACGCCGAGGACGCCAGTTTCAAACGTGCGATTTCGGAAGCGAGCGCCATCACCATCGCGCCCGTGACGACGGAGAAGATCATGACGGCCGCGCCGTTTCGGGTCATGGGACTTGCCGATTGCACCGCCATTCTCGTCGAGGCCGATACGCCCGAAGATGCGGTCAAGGCTTTTCGGCAGGCGGGCGCCGATGTCCGGCGGTGCGCGCGATGAGCGACGCACAGCTTCTCGGTCCGCTTCCTGGCGGCATGGGTTACCGCACGTCCGCCCGCTGGGCGGTGTCGGCGGCGTTTTACATCAACGGTTTCGTGGTCGGGCATTGGGCGCCGAAGATCCCGGTGCTGGCCGAGCGGCTGGCGATTTCGGAATCGGTGCTGGGCGCGCTGGTCATCATGTTCGGTATTGGCGCGCTGATCGCGCTCCTGACCGGAGCGGTGCTGACGACACGTTACGGCTCCGCCGCGGTGGTGCGCTGGACATCCTATCTGCTGGTGCCCGGGCTCCTGTTCATTTCGCTGTCGCCCAATCTCCTGGCGACCGCCTTTTCCATGCTGTGGCTCGGCGTCTTCATGGGTGCGATGGACGGGGCGATGAACGCCAACGCCGTCAGCGTCGAAAAGGCGCGCGGCTCCGCGATCATGTCGTCCTGCCACGGTTTCTGGAGCCTGGGCGGGCTGACCGGCGCGCCGCTCGGCGGCTGGATGCTGGCGCACTACGGTGAACTGGGCCACTCGCTCGGCGTGCTCGTGCTGACGGGCATCCTCGTCATCATTGCGCAGTTCTATTACATGGACGACCGCAAGCTTCTCGCCGTCGAGGACGGCGGGGAGAGCGATGGACGGAAGCCCGGACGGCTGCTCGCGATGATCCCGGCAGGCATCGGCATCTACATGCTCGGCTTTTGCGCCTTCCTGTCCTTCGTGCCGGAAGGCGCGATCCTCGATTGGAGCGCGCTCTATCTCGCCAAGGACCATGCGGCGCCCGTGGCGATCGCGGGTTACGCCTTTGCCGCCTTTTCAGCGACCATGGCGATGATGCGCTTTTTCGGCGACGCGCTGCGCAACCGGCTCGGTGACGGGAAAACATTCTTTGTCTCGGCGCTGGTCGCCTCGGCCGGTTTCGCGGTTGCCGGCCTGGCCCCGGCCCTTCCGATGGTGATTGCGGGCTTCCTGGTCTGCGGTCTCGGGCTCGCCAACATGGTGCCGATCATCTTTTCCGCCGGCGGCCGCTTTCCCGGCGTCGAGCCTGCGATCGGCATCGGCGTCGTCACCGCGTTCGGCTATTCCGGCGCGCTGACGGCTCCGGCGGTGTTGGGCTTCATTGCGGAACATACCGGGCTCGGAGCGATCTTCGCCGGATTCTCGGTGGTCCTTGTGGTGACCGCGCTTCTTTCCCTGTCCCTGCGCGCGCTTCGCCCCTAACCGAGCGCGAGCGCGGCAAGCCGTTCGGCGAGGAAGTCATAGACGCGCCGGACCTTGGCGCTGTGGCGCAGTTCGCGATGCGAGCAGAGCCAATAGGGCAGCGGATCGATATGAAGTTCCGGAAGGATGCGCACGAGTTCGGGCGCGCGGGCGGCGATCGCGACCTGCGCGAACCCGATCCCCGCGCCGGCCCGCAGCAATTCCCACGACGCGATCGGATGATCGGTCCTGAACACGAACGCCGCGCGCTCGCTTTCCACGCCGAGGGCCGCCATGCCGCGCAGGATCAGGTCGCCCCGGTCCTGTCCGATGACGCGATGGGAGAAGACGTCTTCGAGCCCTGCCGGCGTACCGTGCTTTTCCAGATAGTCGCGATGGGCGAAGGCGCCCATCGCCGCGTCGTTCACCTTGCGGACGATCAAATCGTTCTGGACCGGGCGGACCATGCGGACGGCGATATCTGCGTCCCGGGCCAGCAGGTTCTGCACGGAATCGCTGGCGACGAGTTCGATCTCCAGCGCCGGTTCCTCGTCGGCGAGCGCAACGAGGATGTCCGGCAGGAGAAAGGTCGAGACGACCTCCGAAGCGGTGATGCGGATCGTGCCTTCGACCGTCGTTTCGCGGCCGGCGGCGGCCATGGCGAGACTGTCTGCGCCGGCTTGCATGGCGCGTGCTTCCTCGGCCAGCGCCAGCGCATTCTGCGTCGGTTTCATGCCGGCGCGGCCACGCTCGAACAGCACCAGCCCGGTCAACGCCTCGAACTCGTCGATATGTCGGCCGAGCGTCGGCTGCGAGGTGCCGGTCGCGACCGCGGCGGCAGACAGCGTGCCGGCGTCGAGGACGGCGAGGAAGCTCTTGATCAGGTTCCAGTCGAAATGGCTATTATCCATTCATAAATGAATAGCATGCCTCCAATCTCTTTCATATTCATCCACGAGTGAATTTTCTAAATCGTCTGCATGCATTCGAACAAAGAGAAAGATCATGCAGACAGTTGCCATTCTCGGAGCCGCCGGACGCAATGGCGATGCGGTGGCGAGGGCGTTTCTCAAGGCCGGCTGGCGGGTGAAAGGCATTGCGCGCGGCGCCAAGGCGGCGGCGCTCGCGCCGGGCATCGAACCGGTCAAGGCGGATGCTTATGATCGCGCCGCGCTCACCGCCGCCTGTGCCGGCGCGGACGTCATCGTGCATACGCTCAACCCGTCCTATGACGACTGGACGAACACGGTCATGCCGCTTGCCGAGAACGTGCTGGCGGCCGCCGAAGCCGCCGGCGCGACGGTGATGATCCCCGGCAATGTCTATAATTACGGCTACGGTATCCGCCCGGACACCGGCGAGGATGCGCCAATGAGCGGCGATACAGAAAAGGCGCGGCTGCGCATCGCCATGGAAGCGCTCTACGAGCGCGCGGCGCAGGACAAGGGCGTTCGCACCATCGTCATCCGGGCCGGCGATTTTTTCGGCGGGACGCGTCCGGAAACCTGGCTCGACCTGATGATCCTGAAGGATCTGAAGAAGGACAGGTTCACATGGCCGGGCGGATGGCAGACCGTGCATGCCTTCGCCTATCTGCCGGATCTGGCCGAGGCCTTCGTGCGCGTCGCGGAGAAGCGTGACGAGACGGCGCCTTTTACGACACTGCATTTTCGCGGTCACGCGGTGACCGGCGAGGAATTCCATGTCGCGGCGGAGAAGGCGGCCGGGCGGACGCTGAAAAAGGCCGGCGCGCCGTGGCTGGTGCTGCGCGCCGTCGGCCTGTTCAACCCGGTCCTGCGCGAGATCGTGAAGATGTCCTATCTGTGGCGCGTTCCGCATTCGCTCGCCAATGCACGGCTGGAAGCGCTGATCGGCCCCGAGCCTCATACGAGGCTGGACGTGGCGCTCGCCCAGGCGACCGCCGATCTGAAGCTCGACCGGCCGGCCGGGGCGGGCCGGTCCGACACGCGCCCGGCGCTTGCCGCCTGATCCGAATTCCCTGCGGCCTTATCGCGGCACGTTGGATTGCAGCGACGCATCGCGGGAAAGACCCGCGATGCGTTTTGGCGCGGGCGCTGCCGGGACCGGCCGGGCGATCAGCGCCGTTGGTCTAATTTACCTCTGGACACACATCGTTATAAACCGCACACATTACGCGTATTTGGGCATGGGGGAGGCGTATTCCGTGCCACCCGCGACACAGACAATTTGACGATTTCCGGGAGGGTTTGAATGTCCAGTCCAGTCTATCGAGTATTGCCCGACGCCAAGAAACGGGCGTTGATCGACGATGATAAATATCTGAAGTGGTACAATCAGAGCATCTCGTCGCCGGAAAAATTCTGGGCGAAGCACGGCAAGCGCATCGACTGGTTCAAGCCCTATACCAAGGTCAAGAACACCAGCTTCAAGGGCAAGGTCTCGATCAAGTGGTTCGAGGACGGCGTCACCAACGTCGCCTATAACTGCATCGACCGTCACCTGAAGAAGCGCGGCAACCAGACGGCGATCATCTGGGAAGGTGACAACCCTTATGATGACAAGCACATCACCTATAACGAGCTCTACGACAAGGTCTGCCGGCTCGCCAATGTGATGAAGTCGAACGGCGTCAAGAAGGGCGACCGCGTCACCATCTACATGCCGATGATCCCGGAAGCCGCCTTTGCGATGCTGGCCTGCGCGCGCATCGGCGCGATCCATTCCATCGTCTTCGGCGGCTTCTCGCCGGATGCGCTCGCCGGGCGCATCATCGACTGCAAGTCCAGTTTCGTCATCACCGCCGACGAGGGTTTGCGCGGCGGCAAGAAGATCCCGCTCAAGCACAATACCGACCTCGCCATCGAGATCGCCGAGCGCAACGACGTCGTCGTCGACAAGGTTGTCGTCGTCCAGCGCACCGCCGGCAAGATCGAGTGGTTCGAGGAACGCGACGTCTGGTATCACGAGGCGATCGCCAAGGCGAAGCCGGATTGCGCGCCGGCCAAGATGAAGGCCGAGGATCCGCTCTTCATCCTCTATACGTCAGGTTCGACCGGCAAGCCGAAGGGCGTGCTGCACACGACCGGCGGCTATCTCGTCTACGCGTCGATGACGCATCAGTATGTCTTCGACTACCAGGACGGCGACATCTACTGGTGCGGCGCCGATGTCGGCTGGGTGACCGGCCACTCCTATATCGTCTACGGTCCGCTCGCCAATGGCGCGACGACGCTGATGTTCGAGGGTGTTCCGACCTATCCGTCGCCGGCGCGCTTCTGGGAGGTCATCGACAAGCACCAGGTCAACATCTTCTACACGGCGCCGACCGCGATCCGCGCGCTGATGGGCGCCGGCGACGAGCATGTGAAGAAGACGTCGCGCAAGAGCCTGCGCACGCTGGGTTCGGTCGGCGAGCCGATCAATCCCGAAGCCTGGGAGTGGTACTACAATATCGTCGGCGAGAAGCGCTGCCCGATCGTCGACACCTGGTGGCAGACCGAGACCGGCGGCATCATGATCACGCCGCTGCCGGGCGCGACCAATCTCAAGCCCGGTTCCGCGACGCGGCCCTTCTTCGGCGTGCAGCCGCAGCTGGTCGACGCGGATGGCGACGTGCTGGAAGGCACGGCCGACGGCAATCTGTGCATCATCGATTCCTGGCCGGGCCAGATGCGCACGGTCTATGGCGATCACGACCGTTTCGTGCAGACCTACTTCTCCGCCTACAAGGGCAAGTACTTCACCGGCGACGGCTGCCGCCGCGACGCGGACGGTTATTACTGGATCACCGGGCGCGTCGACGACGTCATCAACGTCTCGGGCCACCGCATGGGCACGGCGGAGGTGGAATCCGCCCTGGTCAGCCACGACGCCGTCTCCGAGGCGGCCGTTGTCGGCTATCCGCACGACCTCAAGGGCCAGGGCATCTACTGCTATGTGACGCTGATGGAAGGCCAGGAAGGGTCGGACGACCTGCGCAAGGAACTGGTCAAGCATGTGCGCACCGAGATCGGGCCGATCGCCTCGCCCGACAAGATCCAGTTCGCGCCGGGCCTGCCGAAGACCCGCTCGGGCAAGATCATGCGCCGCATCCTGCGCAAGATCGCCGAGGACGATTTCTCGGCGCTGGGCGACACCTCGACGCTGGCCGATCCGTCGGTCGTCGACGACCTGATCGAGAACCGGCAGAACAAGCGCG
The DNA here is from genome assembly GCA_002698425.1 of Ahrensia sp. Next base: position 83,023 of record NZXU01000034.1, read on the forward strand.
GCTGAGTTCAGCCCGCCACATTCCTGTCCGGTGTGACCTGTGGCACAGGCGGCCTATGCCGCCTGTGCCATTTTCTTTCCCAAACAGAAACGTGCCTTCGGCGCAGCCCAAGGCATTCCTGATGGAGAAAGACATGAAACGCATTCTTCTTGCCCTGCTCGCCGCCGCGACGGCGACGAGCGCCATGGCCGGCATCGGCGATATCCAGAGCGGCGGCGGAACCGGCCCGTTGAAGGTGAATTCCGCGATGGTCGCGATCAAGTCGCCCGCCGGCGGCCTGTGCCCGGCGCAAGCGAAACTGAAGGCCTGGATCTACACGAACAAGGCCGGCCCGGTCACCTATATGATGATCCGTCACGGCCAGGGCGCCAGCGTCCCGAAGGTGGTGAACACGAAGAAGGTCAACGGCCTCTACGTGGCCGAGATCTCCCAGACGATGGTCATCGAAACCGCGATCGACACGCAATATCGCATCGCCGCCAAGGGCGCGGGCGATTACACGCTGTCGAACTGGGCGCCGCTCAAGGCGAATTGCGCCTGATACCGCCCTCGCGGAACGGCGGAGCCTTTTTGGCGCCGCCCCTTGCACTCGGGCGGATAGCGCTCCACATTGGTGACGTCTTCAACAATTGAAAGGAGGTGATCCGATGTCGAGTGATTCTATGGTTCCGGGACGGTCTATGCGGGTCTCACTCCGTCGGAGCAGCCTCTGACGGACAGTCATCCCGCGCAACCGGATTGACGCAGACGCGTCACGGTCCGACGACCGTCCGGTTCCCGGAATTGCGAAGGCCGCCCGAAAGGGCGGCCTTTTCATTTCTAACCCTGAAAGGCCCTCGGGTCTGTCGCGGCCGGTCAGTTGACCAGCCTGAGACCCTTGATGTCTCGCGCGATCTCGACGAACGCTGCCTTGAGGTCGTCTTCGTCGGTGGCGTTGTAGTAAAGCTGCTGTCCGGCCGATGTGGACGCGCATTTCTTCATCAGCGTTTCAGCGCTCGAACCGGCGGCAAAGGCGATCGAGTAGATCTTGATGCCGCTGGCTTTCATCGCGGAACAGAGGTTTTCGGCATAGGTTCCCGACCAGCTCGCGCCGTAATAGCCGGAGCAGGAATAGCCGCCGGTCTCGAATGTGTTGAACTCGCCGTCCGTCATGATGATCGCATATTTGGAGACGCCGGCCTTGTCATAGGCTTCCGGGTCGGAACCTTCCGGCCATGCCGCGGCCCATTTGGGCGACAGCATGTAATAGGACCAGGCAATGGCGAGATGGCCGGCCGTGCAGCCGCCGGCGCTGAAAGCGTCGATCTCGGATTTCAGCGTGGCTTTTTCCTTGGTGAGCGGCACGATTTGCGCGCTCGGGCAACTGTAGTCCGACGAGGTGATCTTCGCCGAACTGGTCGCGAAGGCATCGGTATATTTCTCGGTTCCGGTCCGCTCGGCCACGCAGTCCGGATAAGTCGTCACCGTTTTGCAGTTCTTGCCCTTCTTGTTGCAGGTGGTCTTGGTAAGGCCGGTCGTCTGGATCGCGTCGATCACGGGTCCGGCGTTCACGGCCGCGGAATAGGGGACGAGGCCGACGCGGATGCGGTCGCCTTCGCTTGCGCCGTCGAACAGCGTGTTCAGGCCGAGATTCGCGGCGTCCTTGAGCGCCGACAGCTTTGTCGGCGTGCTCCAGCCTCCGATCTTGTCGCCCATCGAACCGGTGATGTCGAGCGCCATGACGACCTCGATCTCCGTGTTGGAGAATTTGGCTTTGGATTCGGCGTCAATGCGGTGATTGTTGTATCCGACGATGCCGGCGAAGGTCATCGGCATCATCGTATGCGCCTTGATGTCCACCGACCGGTTGACCTTGTCGACCGTGATCTTGTCGACCGTCACGGTCGCGGCCGTCAGGTTGCGATTGTCGAGATTGGCGTCGAGATATTTGCGTACCGTCGCCTCGGCGTCGTCGATCGACACGGTCCCGAGCGTCAGGTCCTGGGTCGTCGCGAGCGCGGCGGCGTCGACGGCGAATGTAAGCTTGTTGTGAACGGCGAACATGCGCGCCACGTCGATCGCGAGCGCCGATCCCATGAGAAGCGTCGTTCCCAGCACTGCGAACATGATGCCGAAATTGCCGCGACGGTCGCTGGCGAAATCCTTGATACGGTCTAAGGCGATACGCACTGTCACACTCCTTCTGGCGCGATCATGCCGCTCGATCGGCATATCGCGTGCCACATGGGCGCGGAGACTAGTGCGGCATCCTTGTCGGATGGCTAATTTCAGGCGTTGCGGGCACGCGAACGCGAAACGAGATGAACGGCCGGTTAACGCGGTTCGGCGATTTTTCTGCGTCCGGTCAGGACTTCCGCAAGGTCTTTCAGGCGGCGTGCCGAAACAGGACTGGCAGGCGGTGATCGTGCCGATTTGGCACAGCGCGTACAGTCCTAGAAATCGACCGCGATTCCCTTGACCTCCCAGTCGCCATAGCGGGCGGGATCCTTGCCGCCGCGCCCGCCGATTTCCCGCTGGCGCTTTTTTTCCGCCTCGGCGAGCTCGGCACGCCGCGCCTCCGCTTCGGCCAGCGCGCGCTCGGCCGCCGGGGAAAGCTGCTTGGGTTTCGAACCGGCGTCCGGTTCAGGCGTTTCGCTTGGGTCGCTCATCGTTTTTTCGTCTTTGCCGCCGCTTCGGCGTTCTCGGTTGAAAACAGGCTTGCGCGCACACACTATTATAGGCCTGATGCGCCGGAATCCAGCATGGCGCCCCTATTGGAGTGACTGTCGATGAACATGATGAAAACGGCCATGCTCATCGCCGCGATGACCGCCCTTTTCATGGGGATCGGCTACATGATCGGCGGCAGCGGCGGCATGATGATCGCCCTTGTCATCGCTCTGGCGATGAACGCGTTCTCCTACTGGAATTCCGACAAGATGGTTTTGCGCATGTACAATGCCGTCGAGGTCGACCGGGCAAACGCGCCGGAATATTACGGCATTGTCGAGTCGCTCGCCGAGCGCGCCAACCTGCCGATGCCGAAGGTCTACCTGATCAAGAACGACCAGCCGAACGCTTTCGCGACCGGGCGAAATCCGGAAAATGCCGCCGTCGCCGCCACTACCGGGCTGCTGGAACGGATGAGCCGCGAGGAGGTTGCCGGCGTGATGGCGCATGAGCTGGCCCACATCCAGCACCGCGACACGCTCACCATGACGATCACCGCGACGCTGGCCGGCGCGATTTCCATGCTCGGCAATTTCGCCTTCTTCTTCGGCGGATCGCGCGACAACAACAATCCGTTCGGCTTCATCGGCGTGCTTGCCGCGATGATCGTCGCCCCGCTTGCGGCGATGATCGTGCAGATGGCGATCAGCCGGACACGCGAATATTCGGCCGACAGGCGCGGCGCCGAGATTTGCGGAAATCCGGAATGGCTGGCGAGCGCGCTCGGCAAGCTCGCCGCCGCTGCGGGCCGCACGGTCAATGTGCAGGCGGAGCGCAATCCGGCGACCGCGCATATGTTCATCATCAATCCGCTCAACGGCCAGCGCGCCGACAACCTCTTTTCCACCCATCCGGACACGGAAAACCGCATCCGCGCACTGATGGCGATGGCTGCCGAGATGGACCGGCCGGCGCGGATGGAGACGCAAGTTCGAGAACGCCCGGAAACCGCGGCGGCGCCGGCGGAAGAGCCTGTTTCCCGTCCGGCGAAGACCGGCTCGTCGGGCATTCCGAAAACCGGCCAGACCCGATGGGGACGCGACGGCGGCGGCGGCAAGAAGGGCCCCTGGGGTTGAGCGCACCGCATCGCAAGCGCGGACCGGACAAACGCCGCAGGCACGCCGCCGCCGCTCCTTCCCCCGACAAGCCGGGCCTGGCCGCGCGTCAGGCGGCGCACTGTATTCTCGGTGCGATCCTCGACGCCAATTCCTCCATGGACGGGCTGACCGACGAGGTTCACGGCCATCCGCAATATCTGGCGCTGGAACCGCGTGACCGGGCGCTGGTGCGCGCCATCCTGCTGACGGCTCTCCGCAACCTTGGCGAACTCGACGCGACCATTTCGCGGTTCACGGAAAAGCCGCTTCCGGCCGGCGCGACCGGCTTGCGCAATATCCTGCTGGCAGGCCTCGCCCAGATCCTGTTCCTCGATGTGCCCGATCACAGCGCTGTCGACCTTGCCGTCACCGCCGCGCAGGCCGATCCGCGTTCGCGGCGTTTCGCCAATCTCGTCAACGCCTTGCTGCGGCGCGCCGCCCGCGAGAAGGAAGATCTGCTGGCGGAGTTCGCGGCGCGTCCCGTGCGCGCGCCGCAATGGTTCGCCGACCGGCTCGATGCGATCTACGGCGTCGAAACCGCCGCCGCCATCGATGCCTGCCACCGGCTGGAAGCACCGATCGACCTGACATTGAAGGCCGGGGAACAGCCGGAAGCCGCCGAATGGGCCGAAAAGCTCGGCGCCGTCGTTTTGCCGACCGGCTCGCTGCGGCTGACCGGCCCGTCGCGCGACATTGCCGAACTGCCCGGTTTTGCCGATGGCGCGTGGTGGGTGCAGGACGCCGCCGCCGCGATGCCGGCGCGCCTGTTCGGGGACCTCGCGGGCAAGACCGCGCTCGATTGCTGCGCCGCGCCGGGCGGCAAGACCGCCCAGCTCGCAGATGCCGGGGCGAAGGTCACGGCGCTCGATCTCTCCGCCAACCGTCTGAAGCGCCTCGCGGGCAATCTCGAACGGCTCGGCCTGTCGGACGCCTGCGAGACGATCGCAACGGACCTGTTCAAATTCGCGCCGGAAGACGGGTTCGACGCAGTGCTGCTCGATGCGCCCTGTTCCTCGACCGGGACCGTGCGCCGGCACCCGGACGTGCCCTTCGCCAAGTCCGCGGCCGATATCGAGAAACTCGCGAGCCTACAGGCGCGCATGCTCGACACGGCGTCTTCATGGGTCCGGCCCGGCGGTGTGCTCGTCTTCTCCAACTGCTCCCTCGATCCGCTGGAGGGAGAGGCGGTCGCCCGGCGCTTTGCCGCCGCGCATCCGGATTTCGCGATTGCTCCGGTCATGGCGGAAGAGGCGCCCGGATTTGGCGACGCGATCGACGAAGACGGTTTCCTGCGGCTCACGCCGGCGCATCTCGATCTCGGCGATCCGGCGCTCAGCGGTGTCGACGGCTTCTTTGCGGCCCGTTTTCAGCGGCTTGCCTAGTGGGCGAAAGCCGTCTCTGATTGTAAAGCGGGTGCGAATCAATATCCTTCGATTCGTCACGACCGGCGGGATGGAGAACATTTGGGCCGACCCACATTGATGAACGACCCGGCTTATTGGGTGTCGGGCGTTCGAATATTCTGGTCCGGGCTGCGCCGACGCGTCCAAAAAGGGCCGGTATTCGCCTGGCGGTTCATAGGACCGGTGCCGGAACGGCTGGTTATGGTCCCGCCGGACCTGCGGCCGAACGACCCGCTCGTCGCCCGCGACATCTATGAAGGCCGCTACTCCTTCGCCGGGCGGGTCATCGATACGGCCGGCGCGTCGCCCTTCTCCGTCGTTCCGCCGTCTCCCGCCTGGGAGGACGCGCTCAACCGGTTCCGCTGGCTGCGCCACATGAAGGGGGCCGGCAGCGACCTCGCTTCCACCAATGCGCGCGCGCTGGTCAATGACTGGATCCTCAGCCATGGCCGCAATCTCAACGGCAATCCGTGGAAGATGGAGGTCACGGCGGCGCGGGTCATCGCGTGGATGCAATATTCGCGGTTGCTGCTGATCGACAGCGATCCGGTCTTCTACCGCCGTTTCATGGGATCGCTGGCGCGTCAGGTGCGTTATCTGCGCGGCCTTGCCGGTTCGATGAGCGACGATCTCGACGCGCTCAATGTCCGCATCGCGCTCGCCTATGCGTCGCAGGTGCTGCCCACGTCGCAGCGTTTCGAGAATTCCGCGGTCAAGAACCTCGAATACCAGCTGAAGACGCAGATTCTGCCCGATGGCGGCCATGCCAGCCGCTGTCCGGACGTGCTTCCGGGCTTGCTCGCCGATCTCTTGCCGCTGGCGCAATGCTATGTCTCCGCCTCCAAGCCGGTGCCGCAGGAGTTGGTGCATGCCGTCGACCGGATGTTCCCGTCCCTGCGCTTCTTTCGCCATGTCGACGGTCATATCGCCCTGTTCCACGGGGCCGGCAGCGGCAATCTCTATCTGACGGCGGCGGTGCTGCGGCACGACCAGAACGGCGCCCGGCCTCTCGGCCACATGCCGCATTCCGGCTACCAGCGTCTGGCGCGGGGCAGCACGGTGCTGATTGCCGATACCGGCGTTGCGCCCGGCGGGCCGCACGGTTTTACGGGCCACGCCTCCTGCCTCGCCTTTGAAATGTCGAGCGGACGGCAGCGGCTGATCGTCAATTCCGGCGTCGACAGCCTCAATCGCGAGAGCTACCGCGAGATGGCGCGGATGACGGCCGCCCATTCGACGCTGGTGCTCGACGATACCTCCTCCGCGCGCTTTGCCGGTTTCGGCTCGGCTTCGCATGACAATCGCCAGAGGATCATGCCGGGGCCGTCCAAGGTGCGTATCGAGCGCCGCGACAACGAATCCGCGCCCGGCTTCGTCGCCCAGCATGACGGTTATGCGCGCCAGTTCGGCCTTTGGCACGAACGCGCCATCTCGCTGCATGACGATGGCACGCGCATCGAGGGCCGCGACCGGCTGGTGCGCAACGGCAAGTCCGGCAATCCGTCGCAGCGGCAATTCGACATCCGGTTCCATCTGCACCCGGTCGTGCGCGCGACGCGCGAGGACCATCGCTCGATCCATCTCGCCACCGACCAGGGCGAAAGCTGGCTGTTCACGGCGAACAGGGGCGACGTGGTGCTGGAGGACTCCATCCATTTCGCCGGCATCGCCGGTCCGGTCCGGTCGCACCAGATCGTGATCTCCGCCATGTGGCCGGAAATCGACCGCGTCGAATGGATCCTTCGAAAGACCTGAGCGGCTCCATCTTTCGTTGCAAAAACGGGCCGCGCCGATAGGCAAGCGGCGACCGGCATGCTAGCAGCGGCCCGATCCCCTTATTCACGCATCGAGAGATCGGCTTATGGCTGTCGTTTCCAAGAAAATTCCCGCGCCCGACCGGGTCGCGATCCGCCGGGCGTTGCTGTCCGTGTCCGACAAGACAGGCCTGCTGGACCTCGCCCGCGAGCTGGCGGCGCGCAATGTCCAGATGGTGTCGACGGGCGGCACGAAGAAAGCGATCGCCGATGCGGGCCTGCCGGTGATCGACGTCGCCGACGTGACCGGTTTTCCCGAGATCATGGACGGGCGCGTCAAGACGCTGCATCCGTCGGTGCATGGCGGGCTGCTCGCCGTGCGGGACGATCCGGAGCATGTCGCGGCGATGGAGGCGAACGCGATCGAGCCTTTCGATCTCGTCGTCATCAATCTCTACCCGTTCGAACAGGTCGTCGCCGCCGATTCCGACTATCCGACCACCATCGAGAACATCGATATCGGCGGGCCGGCCATGGTGCGCGCCTCGGCGAAGAACCATGCCTATGTCACCATCGTCACCGATCCGGCGGATTACGCGGACGTTTTGTCGATGATGGCGGAAAACGAGAGCTGTTCGACGCTCGAGAAGCGCAAGGTCTTCGCCGCGCGCGCCTTCCAGCGCACCGCGAGCTATGACGCGATGATCTCGTCCTACATGGCCGAGCAATTGTCGCTGCCGCCGGTCAGCCGGCATCACGCCACCGGCGGCACGCTGTCGCTTGCCATGCGCTATGGCGAGAACCCGCATCAGGCGGCCGGTCTCTACCTTACCGGCGAAAAGCGCCCCGGCGTCGCCACCGCGACCCTGCTGCAGGGCAAGGCGCTCTCCTACAACAACATCAACGACACCGACGCCGCCTACGAACTCGTCAGCGAGTTCGACCCGGCGAAGCCTGCCGTCGCCATCATCAAGCATGCCAATCCCTGCGGCGTGGCGACGGGCGACACGCTCGCCGACGCCTATCGCAAGGCGTTTTCCTGCGACCAGACCTCGGCCTTCGGCGGCATCGTCGCGCTGAACGGCACGCTCGACGCGGAAGCGGCGGAGGAGATCGTCAAGATCTTCACCGAGGTGATCATCGCGCCGTCGGTCACCGACGAGGCGGCGGCGATCGTCGCGGCGAAGAAGAATCTGCGCCTGCTGACGGCGGGCACGCTCGCCGATCCGCGCGCCAGGGGCGTCCTGGTCAAATCCGTCGCGGGCGGCTTCCTGAAGCAGGAGCGCGATAATGCCGTGGTCGACGATCTCGACCTGAAATGCGTGACGAAGCGCCAGCCGAGCGAGGCGGAACTCGCCGACATGAAATTCGCCTTTCGCGTTGCCAAGCACGTCAAGTCGAACGCCATTGTCTATGTCCGCGACGGCGCGACCGTCGGTGTCGGCGCTGGCCAGATGAGCCGGGTCGATTCGGCGCGTATCGCCGCGCGCAAGGCGGAGGACGCGGCCGAGGCGCTCGGTCTCGCCGAACCGCTGACCAATGGCTGCGTGGTGGCCTCCGACGCCTTCTTCCCCTTCGCCGACGGGCTGCTGTCTGCCGTCGAGGCGGGCGCGAAAGCGGTGATCCAGCCGGGCGGCTCGATGCGCGACGACGAGGTGATCGCAGCCGCCGACGAGCACGGCATCGCCATGGTCTTCACCGGCGTCCGGCACTTCCGGCATTGATACCCGCTCAGGTCCGCGATCGGACCGGGATCAGGAACAGCATGCCGATGACGAACAGGATCAGGATCGGGGTGATGCCGATGCGCTGGCTGTCGAAGGCGACCGTGAACACGCCGATCGCCCAGGGGGCCAGAAAGGCCGTGGCGCGGCCCGACAGGGCGTAGAGGCCGAAGGCCTCGCCGACCCGCTCCGGCGTCGACTGGTCGACGAGCAGGGGGCGCGACGAGGATTGCAGCCCGCCGCCGGCCGCGCCGATCAGCGCACCGGCCATGTAGAAGGCGATGTCGGGAAGGCTCGATCCTTCAGCGACCGGCATGAACAGCATCTGCGTCTCGGAGATCGAAATGACCAGCGCGCTGGCGACGATCAGCACGAGGATATTGGCGACGACCACGGTCTTCGTGCCGAGGCGCGTATCCAGCCAGCCGGAGAGGATGCTGCCGCCTATGCCGGTTATGCTTGCGAGGATTCCGAAGACGCCCAGTTGCAGCGTCGTCCAGCCGATCACGCCGACCGCATAGATGCCGCCGAACGTGTAGAGCCCGTTCAGGGCGTCGCGATAGATCATGCTGGAGACGAGGAAGGAGAACAGGCTCCGTTCCTTCGAGATGTTGCGGATGGTCTGCCACAGATCGATCAGGCCATCCCGGATGGCGCCGGAGATGCGCTCGCGGCGCGGCGCGTCCGGGGTGAACAGAAACAGCGGAATGATGAAGACGACGTACCAGATGGCGGTGAGCGGGCCGGATGCGCGGTCGCCCTCGAACTGTGCGGGATCGAGGCCGAGGATCGGCGTGATGCCGATCAGCGTCTTGCCGGAGACCGGATCGGCGACCATCAGCAGCAGCATGGCGATCAGGCATATCAGTCCGCCGGCATAGCCCAGCGCCCAGGCATTGCCGGAAAGACCGCCGAGCTTCTCGCGGCTAACGAGGCCGGGCATCATCGCATTGTTGAAAACGGCGGCAAATTCGAAGCCGATCAGCGCCACGACGAAGGCGGCGAGACCGAAAGTGATCGTCGCCTGATCGGCTGCCGGCGGCACGTACCAGAGCGCGAAGATGCCGAGGGCGGCGAGGACGGAAAAGCCGAAGATCCAAGGCTTGCGGGGGCCGGTCGCGTCCGAGATCGCGCCGAGGATGGGCGACAGGACAGCGATGATGAGCCCGCCGAGCCCGGCGGCGAAACCCCACACCGCCTGACCGTCCGTGGGGTTGGCCGCGACCTGTCCGGCGAAATAAGGCGCGAAAATGAAGGTGATGATGAGGGTGTGGAAGGGCTGCGCCGCCCAGTCGAAGAACATCCAGCCGAGAATGCCCTTGCGGCTGACGGCCGGTGTGCCCGCCGCCGGCGTGTCGTCTGAACCCAGCACGGTCATTGCCGCCCAACTCCTGTCATCAAGATACGAGGTCGGCGAGAAGGCCGGCCGCAACGGTCAGGCGCGACACGGTCAGGCCTCCCGAGGTTGTCATGTCGCCGATCCGGTCCTGCACGCGCGCGATGCGCAATTCGTTGGCGTCATGCCATTCGGCCGCCGCGTCACGGGCCGATTTCTTGGCGCCGGCCGCAGCAAGCGCCGCATTGGTGATGGCGATACGCGCCGCATAGATGTTGTCGAGCGCCCGGTTCTGCGCCAGCCCGTCGAAATAGTCTTCGGTCGACAAATCATAGGCGAGCCGTTCCAGGCGGCCGATGCGGAACATCTCCGTGACGGCGAACATTGCTTCCGCCGAATCCAGAACGGACCGCCCGGTGGCCTTCGAGACGCTGAGGATATCCGGCGTCATGGCGAGAATCGGCATCAGTGCGATCCGCTTCGCGACGGCGTCGGTCAGTCCGGCCTCCTTCAGCGATTGCTGGCGCTCTCCGACCCATTCGACGAGATAGGCGGGCATCACTGAAAGGAGTTTCGGTTCCAGCGCCTTGGCTGCGTTGCGCAGGGCTTCGACGGACCCTTCGAGCGGCGCATGGCTTTCGCCCGTCTTGATGAAATGCCCCGTTGCCTGGCGCAGCGCGTTGCCGAGTTCCTCGTAGATGGCGAGCTGTCGTTCGCCCGGGATCTTGTTGTCCAGCGCATCGACCGCGGCATAAAGCGGCGGAAAGCCATAGGCGTCGCGCACGGCGACATGGGCGCGCACGATGCCGCTCGGCAGCATGCCGGTCGCGTCTTCGAAGCGGCTGATCAGCGAGGTGCCGCCGCGATTGATCGCCTCGTTGGCGAGCTGTGTTGCGATGATTTCGCGGCGCAGCCTGTGGCTTTCGATCCGCTCGGCGAAATTCTTGACCATGCGCGGCGGGAAATAGGCCATCAGGTCGGCATGCAGATAGGGATCGTCCGGCAGGTGGCTTTTGACGAGGTCGTCGAACAGTACGATCTTGGCGTAGGAGAGCAGCACGCCGATTTCGGCGCGCGTCAGCCCTTTCCCGGATTTCTTGCGTTCGGCGATCACGTCGTTGTCGGGCAGGAACTCCACCGCGCGGTCGAGCGCGCCGCGTTCCTCGAGATACTCCATCAGGCGCTGCTGCAGCGACACGATCGCCAGGCCGCGCTTTTCGGCGAGCGAGATAGCCAGTGTCTGGTGGTAGTTGTTTTCCAGCACCAGCGCGGCCACCGTCTCGGTCATTTCGGCGAGCAGCTTGTTGCGCTTCGGGCGCGGCAGCGTGCCGTCATCCATGGCTGGTTTTAGCGCGATCTTGATATTGACCTCGACGTCGGAGGAGTTGACGCCTGCGGAATTGTCGATGGCGTCGGAGTTGCACTTTCCGCCATGCAGTCCGTATTCGATGCGGGCGCGTTGCGTCATGCCGAGATTGGCGCCCTCGCCGACGACCTTGGCGCCGACTTCGCGCGCGGTGATACGGATCGCGTCATTGGCCTTGTCGCCGGCGTCGAGATTGCTCTCGCCCGAGGCGCGGACGTAGGTGCCGATGCCGCCGAACCACAGAAGCTCGGCCGGGGCCTTCAGGATCGCGGTGAGGATTTCGTTCGGAGAGGCCTTGGTCTTGTCGAGACCGATCGCGTCGGCCGCCTCCTTAGATAGGGTGATCGACTTCTGCGAGCGCGGGAAGACGCCGCCGCCCTTCGACAATGTCTTGACGTCGTAGTCCTGCCAGCTGGACCGCCCGAGCGCAAACATGCGCTGGCGTTCGGCATAGCTGGTCTTTGGATCGGGATCGGGGTCGATGAAGATGTCGCGGTGATCGAAGGCGGCGACCAGCCGAATCTGTTCCGACAGCAGCATGCCGTTGCCGAAGACGTCGCCTGACATGTCGCCGACGCCGACCACGGTGAAGGGCTCGGACTGGATGTCCTTGTTCATCTCGCGGAAATGCCGCTTGACCGCCTCCCAGGCGCCGCGCGCCGTGATGCCCATCTTCTTGTGGTCGTAGCCCGCGGATCCGCCAGAAGCGAAGGCGTCGTCGAGCCAGAAGCCCATTTCCTGCGAAATCGCGTTGGCGGTGTCGGAGAAGGTCGCCGTGCCCTTGTCGGCGGCGACGACGAAATAGGGGTCGTCGCCGTCGCGGCGCACCGTCAGCTCCGGCGGCACGACCGTATCGCCCTCGAGATTGTCCGTCACCGACAGGAGCGTCGCGATGAAGGTGATGTAGGCGTCGCGGCCCGCTTCGAAAATCTCGTCGCGGCTGCCGCCGGCGGGCAGGCGTTTCGGAAAGAAGCCGCCCTTCGCGCCGACCGGCACGATGACGGCGTTCTTGACCTGCTGCGCCTTGACGAGGCCGAGCACCTCGGTGCGGTAATCCTGCGGCCGGTCAGACCAGCGCAATCCGCCGCGCGCGACAGGGCCGAAGCGCAGATGCACGCCTTCGACCTGCGGCCCGAAGACGAAGATTTCGCGGAAGGGCTTGGGATCCGGCAGGTCGGGGATCGCGCGCGAATCCAGCTTGAAGGCAAGCGAGGTGCGGAGCTTTCCGGCCGGGTCCGGGCTGAAATAGTTGCTGCGCAAGGTCGCGTCGATCACGGTGAGGATCGAGCGCAGGATGCGGTCGTCGTCGATCGACGGCACGTCGGCAAGCTGGTCGGCGATCGCGGCGCGAATATGCTTGGACGTGACCTCCGTGTCTTCCTTCGGATCGTCGTGGCGGGCCGGATCGAACAGCGTTTCGAACAGGTCGTAGAGTTGGCGCGCGAGCAGCGGGTGGCGGATCAACGCATCGGCGATATAGCCCTGGCCATAGGGCGTGCCGGCCTGGCGCAGATAACGGCCATAGGCGCGTAGCACGGTGACCTGCCGGCAGGTCAGTCCGGCGGCGAGCACGAGCCCGTTATAGGGATCGTTGTCGCTTTCCTTGTTCCAGACCGACAGGAAGGCGTCCTCGAAGATGACGCCGTCATCGTCGAGTGAGATGGACTTGCCGGACTGGCTCTCGATCTGCATCTCGTGCAGCCAGACGATATTGCCAAGCTTTGCGGACACATCGATGGCGTATGTCAGTTCGCTGATGACCCGGAAGCCCATGTTCTCCAGAAGCGGCACGCGTTCCGACAAGGCGACGGGCGAGCCGTAGTGATAGATGCGCAACCCCGCTTCCTTGTGCGATTTGCCAGTCGGGCGGAAGAAGTCGACATCGATGGGCGATGATGCCGACAGCCGCGCGATGCGCTGCAGGTCCTGGACGGCCTGGGCGGGCAGCACCGTGTCGCGATAGGTCTCCGGGAAATTCGCGTCGCGCAGTGCCCTTGCCGCCGGGCTGACGCCGTCCGCCGCAAGTTCCTCGAAGAAGTGGTCGCGCCAGGTCTGCGTCATCGAATCGATGTCGGCTTCGAGCATGGCCTGGGCCGGGGTCGGCGTCTTCCCCTCGCGGCGTCCGATGATGAAATGCACGCGCGCCAGCGTCCCCTCGGGGAAGGCCGGGTAGAAGGCCGAAATGTGCCCCTGATATTGTTCGGCGAGATAGGCCGCGATGCTCTCGCGCGCTTCGGAATCGTAACGGTCGCGCGGCACGAAGACGATGACCGAGACGAAGCGGTCGAACGGATCGATGCGCGACAGAACCCGCACACGGGGCCGGTCGGCCAGCGCCACGATGGCGAGAACATTGTCGGTCAGCGTCGGAACGTCGATCTGGAACAGCTCATCGCGCGGATAGGATTCCAGCACATTCATAAGCGCCTTGCCGGAATGGCTGCCGGGATCGAAATGGGAGCGCTTCATGACGCCGTCGATCTTGGAGCGCAGATAGGGGATGCGCGTGACCGAGCGCGTATAGGCCGTCGAGGTGAACAGGCCGACAAGTCGCAATTCGCCGCTGAGCTTGCCATCCTCGTCATATTTCTTGATGCCGACATAATCCATGTAGGATCGGCGGTGCACCTTCGATTTGATGTTCGCCTTGGCGACGATGAGGATGTGCTTCGAGTTCAGGAATTCGCGGATCTGCGGTGTGGTCGTCACCGGCTCGTCGCCGCGCCGCATGACGCGCACCGTCGGGTCGGACAGGATGCCGAGGCCGTCCATTTCGGCACGCTCGAGCTGGCCGCTCTTCTCGCCGCCGACATAGTCGTATTCGCGGATGCCCAGAAAGGTGAAATTGTCGTCGCGCAGCCATTCTAGGAAGGCCAGCGCCTCGTTGGCATCGGCCTGCGAGACGGGCAGGACGCGGGTCCTGAGCTCATCCATCACCGCGTCGAGCCGCGTCAGCATGGCCCGCCAGTCGCGCACTGCCGCCTTCACCTGTTCGATGATGTTGGTCAGGCTTTCCTGCAGGTCCCTTGCCGTTTCGCTGGTCAGGTCTTCCAGCATGACGTGGATGATGCTGGTGCGGATCGTGCCCTCTTCTGCCACGCCCGCGGCGTCGCGCTCGACCAGCTCGAAGTCCGGGCCGTGATGCTTCACATCGAAAATCGGGTGCACGACGAGCCGGACATGGTGCGACATGTCGTTGATCTCCCCCATCACCGAATCGAACAGGAAGGGCATGTTCTCGTTGACGACCGAGACGACGCAGCAATTGGGCGCGCAGGCCGGCGCGACGCGGACAACGGAACCGCCGCGTGCGTGGCTCGCCAGCGCATCGGCGGTATGGAGCAGCGCCTTGGCCGTGCAGGACGGATCGACGAGGGCCAGATCGTCCTCATGCGCCTCCGAAATCAGCGCATGCACAAGTTTCGTGGTTCGCTCGTCCGGGGAATCGAGGTACCCGATGACGGCGTCGATATATTTCTTCGCCGTGTCGCTCGCGTTCTTGGCCATTGTCCCCTCCCGTCCGGTTCATGGCTCTCTACCGCTCATGTTTGGCGTTACCATAACAAAGCGACTGCTCGTTGCAGCACATTTCTTTTTTGCGCCCGTTTCGCGGATTTCGTCGCGCCTGTTGCCGCGAAAGAAGACGCGGGATAGTGTCCGCGCGGTTCCGGCAATTCGGCGATCAACCCATGGCCAACAAACATCCCGACGATCTGGCGCGCGAAGAAGAGGCCCGCAAGACGCTGGAACGCGTCGCGGTCGATTCCGAGGTGATCGGCCAGTCGACGCTTGCGCGCACGGTCAACCGGGCCCGCTCGCACATGGCCGCCGACGATGCCGACCCCGAAGACAAGGTCGAGCTCTGGGGCCGGCGCGTGGGCCGCGGCCTGTCGTTGATCGCTTTCCTGATTCTCGCTGTCTGGCTCGTCGGTTATCTCAGGCGATGAGCGACGCGGCTCCCTCCGTGCGGCCCGCCGTGGTCGTCATATCGAGCCATGTCGCGCGCGGATCCGTCGGCAATCGCGCCATCGTCTTCGCGCTCGAATCGCTCGGATTTCCGGTCTGGTCGGTGCCGACGGTGACGTTGCCCTGGCATCCAGGCCACGGTCCCGCGCCGCGTATCGTGCCGCCGGCGGCCGAGTTCTCCGCCTTCATGGAGGCGCTGTCCGCCTCGAAACATCTCGGCGAAGTCGGCGCGGTGGTGACCGGCTATCTCGGCGCGGCGGAACAGGCCGGACCGATCGCGGAGTTCATCGCCGAATTACGCCGGGTTAACCCGGAGGTACTGCATCTGTGCGATCCGGTGATCGGAGACAAGGGAGGGCTCTATGTCCCTGAGGCGGTGGCTGCGGAGATTCGCGACAGGCTGTTTTCGGGCGCCGATATCGTCACGCCGAACCGCTATGAATTCGCCTGGCTGACGGGCACGCGCGCCGACAGCAACGCCGAGATTTGCACTGCCGCCGCGGATTTGCCCACCCGGCATGTCATGGTAACGAGCGCCCATGCGCTGCTCGCCGGCGGCACGGGCAATCTGCTGGTCAGCGGCGGCGCGGCGCAACTCGCTGAGCATCGCCAGATCGACAATCCGCCGAACGGACCGGGCGATCTGATTTCGGCACTGTTCCTGGCGCGCCTGATGTCCGGCGCGCCGGCGCAAAAGGCGCTGCAGCTGGCGACGGCCTCGGTCTTCGAGCTGGTTGCCCGCGCCTGCAAGCGCGGCGCCGACGAACTGATGCTGGAGACCGATCAGGCAAGCCTGTCGCGGCCGATGGCCATGGTGCAGTTGCGCCAGCTGGCGTTGGCGTCTTCTCCGCCAAGACGAGCTTGAAGTTGCGATGCGCTGCAATATCTTGAATGCGAATTTCCCTCACGGTATTGCACATCCATGACGACATTCCCGCAAAAACTCCTCGACGGCTACCAGGGCTTCCTGCATTCGACCTATCGCAAGCGTTCCGAGTCCTATCGCGAACTCGCCGCAGCCGGCCAGAAGCCGGAGGCGCTTGTCATCGCCTGCTGCGACTCGCGCGCCGCGCCGGAGATCATCTTCGATTCCGGGCCGGGCGAAATCTTCGTTCTACGCAATGTCGCCAATCTCGTGCCGCCGTATAATGCCGAGGGCCGCTACCGTTCCTCGGTCGCCTCGATCGAGTTCTCGGTGGTCAGCCTTGGCGTCCAGCATATCGTCGTCATGGGGCACGGGCGCTGCGGCGGCGTCGCGGCGGCGTTGGACGAGCGGCGCGATGCGCTCGACCAGGGCGACGCGATCGGCCACTGGATCAGCCTGCTCGATCCGGCCATCGACGCGGTGGCCGGCGGCGACGGAAAGGATCCGATCCGGCATGTCCATATCGACCATCCGGAAGACGCGCATGCGCATCCCGGCCACGATCCGCGCCAGACCGCGGTGGAATGCATGTCGGTCAGAAAATCCATCGAGAACCTGCGGACCTTCCCCTATGTGCGCGAGCGCGAGGAGGATGGCCGGCTGACCTTGCATGGCGCGTGGTTCGATATTTCGGAGGGGGTGCTGTGGATCTACGATCCGGACAAGGACGCCTTCGAGCCGGCGGCGGGGGTGTCGGGTTTGCGCCCCAACATCTGAACCGGCTTCCGTTCGGGCGTGAAACGCTCTAGGTACACCGTCGCGCAACCGCAGCCGGAAAGGGTCCGTCCGTGTCGAATATTCCCCTGATGATCGTCCCGTTCATTCTCTACAATCTGGTGATTGCAGGGCTTGCCGGCTTTTCAGGCGCGGATCCCTGGGCAACCGGCATCCTGAGCGTGACAATGCTGTCCGGCGGCGCCTGGCGCATGGATCTGGGCGATGCGCTGATCGCGCTCGGCCTGATCTTCATGTTCTTCGAGATCCTGAAATCGACCCGCACCTCGAATGCCTCGGTGCTCGATCATCTGCTGTCGACCTTCGTCTTCGTCGCCTATCTGATCGAATTCCTGGTCGTCGCGGGCGCGTCGACCTCGGTGTTCTTCCTGTTGATGGTGATGGCGGCCATCGACCTTATGGCCGGCTTCTCGGTGTCGATCCGGTCGGCCGGCCGCGACGTCTCGTTCAACTAGCCCGCATCCGCGGAGAAGCCCGCCGCCTCGATCCCGGCGATGGCGCAGATTTCGTCATTGTCGGAACTGTCACCGGTAACGCCGATGGCGCCAATGATATCGTCTCCGTCCTTGATGAGCACACCGCCCGGCACCGCGACGATCTTGCCGCCTGAGACATTGGACAGGCCCTCGAGGAAATGCGGCCGGCTCTCCGCCTGGTTGTGCAGCCAGCGCGAGCCGACGCCGACCGCCAGCGCGCCATAGGCCTTGCCCGCGGCGATCTCGAACCGCATGAAGGAGGAGTTGTCCGAGCGCTGGAAGGCGATCAGGTGCCCGCCTGCGTCGAGTACGGCGGCGGATAGCGGCTTGATCCCCATTTCCGCGCCCTTGGCGAGCGTCGCCTCGATAATCGCATTAGCCTTTGCGAGGGGCAGTGTCGTCATGGTTCCGGTTCTCTCGGTTTTTTCGGTTTCGGATTGGATTTGAACTGCGCCGAAGCCCGGCGCGGATCAACTGCCGATAGTGAGAAAAGTGTTTTTCCCTCGCCTTCGCACCGACCGGCTGCCGGGGCAGCGAGACGCCTCGAAAGCGTCCGCATGCTGCAATGCGTATATGCGCAGCTATTTGGTAAGAGAGTGTTTACTTATCCAGTGAATCCAGCTTGCGCTGCATTGCGGCAATTTGTTCGCGCATCGACTTCAGCTCGTCGGGCGAGGACTTCTTCTCCGGTGCCGGTTCGGTCTCGGTGCCGCCCGCTTCGGTTGCTCCGGCGGCGAAGGGCGAGAACATCTGCATCGCGTCGCGGAACATCTCCATGTTGCGGCGCGTCTGTTCCTCGAGCATCTGCTGGCTGGAGGCCATGATGTCCATCGGCGTCTTGCCGACCATCGAGGTCATCTGTTCGCGGATGCGCTCCTGCTCCTTGGCGAAAAGCGCCATGGAATGTTCCAGATAGCTCGGCAGGACCATCTGCATCTGGTCGCCGTAAAAGGAAATCAGCTGGCGCAGCACCGAAATGGGAAGCATCGCCTGGCCGGTCTTTCCTTCCTGCTCGAAAATGATCTGGGTCAGGACCGCATGTGTCAGATCTTCGCCGCTCTTGGCGTCCTGGACGATGAAATCCTCCCCGTCCTTCACCATCTTGGCGAGATCTTCGAGCGTCACATAAGTACTTGTGCCTGTGTTGTAGAGACGGCGGTTTGCGTATTTCTTTATGACGGTCGGCTCGCCGTTTTCTGCCATGTCACTTCTCTCCCGTTTCGGCGCGCTTTTCCTGCGCGTTCCGCATCTGCGAAATACTAGTGACAAAATCTCGACATATCAAAGCGTTTGTTGCACTGCAGCCAAAGGCGTAGGAACAAGAGCTAACTGGCGTTGGCGCGGGCGGAGGATTAATGCCGCCATTGTGTGTTGCGCGCCGCGCGATAAGATAACGCAACGACACGGCATTCGCCGAACAGGAAAAAGGGAGTTTCCTTCATGACTTCAGTGGTAATCGCCAGTGCTGCGCGCACACCCGTCGGATCGTTCAACGGCGCTTTCGCGAACATCCCCGCCCATGAACTGGGCGCAACCGCGATCAAGGGCGCGCTGGAACGCGCAGGCGTCGAGGCGGGCGAAGTCGACGAGGTGATCATGGGGCAGATCCTCGCCGCCGGCGAAGGCCAGAACCCGGCCCGCCAGGCGTCCATGGCCGCCGGCTGCCCGAAGGAAACGACCGCCTGGGGCCTCAACCAGTTGTGCGGCTCCGGCCTGCGCACTGTCGCCATCGGCATGCAGCAGATCATGACCGGCGACGCGAAGATCATCGTTGCCGGCGGACAGGAATCCATGTCCATGGCGCCCCATTGCGCGCATCTGCGCGCTGGCGTGAAGATGGGCGACTGGAAGCTTGTCGACACCATGCTCAAGGACGCCCTGATGGATGCCTTCAACGGCTATCACATGGGCAACACGGCCGAGAATGTCGCGCGCCAGTGGCAGCTCTCTCGCGACGAGCAGGACGCTTTCGCCGTCGCCTCGCAGAACAAGGCGGAAGCCGCGCAGAAGGCCGGCAAGTTCAAGGACGAGATCGTCCCCTTCACGGTGAAGACCCGCAAGGGCGAAACGATCGTCGAGGACGACGAGTACATCAAGCATGGCGTGACCATGGATAGCGTAGGCAAGCTTCGCCCCGCCTTCGACAAGGAAGGCACCGTGACCGCGGCCAACGCATCGGGCATCAATGACGGCGGCGCCGCCGCCGTGCTGATGAGCGAGGAGGAAGCCTCTCGCCGCGGCATCACGCCGCTCGCGCGCATCGTTTCCTGGGCGACCGCCGGCGTCGATCCGTCGATCATGGGCACGGGACCGATCCCGGCTTCGCGCAAGGCGCTCGAAAAGGCCGGCTGGTCGGTCGCCGATCTCGATATCGTCGAGGCGAACGAAGCCTTTGCCGCGCAGGCTTGCGCGGTCAACAAGGATCTCGGCTGGGATACGGGCATCGTCAATGTCAATGGCGGCGCGATCGCGATCGGCCACCCGGTCGGCGCGTCGGGCGCGCGCATCCTGAACACGCTGCTGTTCGAGATGAAGCGTAGCGGCAAGAACAAGGGCCTGGCCACGCTGTGCATCGGCGGCGGCATGGGCGTCGCCATGTGCCTGGAGCGGATGTAAGTCCGGTCTGGTCGTCCAAAGTCAGCCGGACGGGCCGAAGAAACCCGTCCGGATTCTACCGAAGGGGAGGAGTATTCCATGAGCAGAGTTGCAATTGTCACCGGCGGATCGCGCGGCATCGGTGCGGCGATTTCGATCGCGCTGAAAGAGGCTGGCTATTCGGTCGCGGCAAACTATGCCGGCAATGACGAGGCCGCGGCCAGGTTCAAGGACGAGACCGGCATCCCGGTCTACAAATGGTCGGTGGCCGATTACGACGCCTGTGTCGAGGGCATCAAGCAGGTCGAGGCCGATCTCGGCCCGGTCGACGTGCTGGTCAACAATGCGGGCATCACGCGCGACGGGATGTTCCACAAGATGACCAAGGAAAACTGGGACGCGGTCATCAACACCAACCTGTCCGGCCTTTTCAACATGACGCATCCGGTCTGGCCGGGCATGCGCGAGCGCAAGTTCGGCCGCATCATCAACATCTCCTCGATCAACGGCCAGAAAGGCCAGGCGGGCCAGGTCAACTATTCGGCCTCCAAGGCCGGCGATCTCGGCTTCACCAAGGCGCTGGCGCAGGAGGGCGCGCGGGCCGGTATCACGGTCAACGCCATCTGCCCCGGCTATATCGGCACGGAAATGGTGCGCGCCATCGACGAGGATGTCTTGAAGACACGCATCCTGCCGCTGATCCCGGTCGGCCGGCTTGGCGAACCGGAGGAAATCGCTCGCTGCGTCGTCTTCCTTGCCTCCGATGAGTCCGGTTTCATCACCGGTTCGACGCTTTCCGCCAATGGCGGACAGTATTTCGCCTGATCATCCGTTGAAACACCGGCAAATCCTTGCGGTTTGCCGGTGTCGCGCTTGACATCGAATACTCTGCCGCCATTTGTGATGGCGGCAGCGGGACAGGGTGTATCCCGCGACGCGGCAGGCGAATCATGATCAACGCGGCTCTGTTTCTTTTCGTGGCGCTGATACTCTTGGCGGTGCCGGCGCGCGCCGACGCCGTCGACGGCAGTTGGTGTTCCGGCGACGGTCGGTCGCTGATGATCGAGGGACCCACGGTGACCATCCCGTCGGGCGCGCATGTCCAGGGCGAGTATTCGCGCCATGTATTCCGCTATGTCGGGCCGGCGGACGGACCCGAGTCCGGGCACGACATCCGCATGTTCCTGAACGGCGGGGACGTGTTAACGATCAAACGCTTCATTGACGGCGTCGAGCAGCCCGAAGAAGTATGGCGGCGCTGCGAGCCGATCGTCTGAGGGTCTGGCGGCGTCCGATCTGATTGAAACAATCAGATCGGTAAACTTGCCGCGCCAGCTTTATTGGTGGACCGGTATCCTTCCGATCATGAGAAAACATGATCGGGAACCGGTCTAGCCGCCCTCTATTTCCTCGCGCAGCATTTCCAGTTCCAGCCAATCCTCTTCCATCGCGGCGTGTCGTGAGCGCTTTTCTTCCAATTCGCCGGCAATGCGGTTGAACTGGTCCGCATCCTTGGCGAACAGGGCCGGATCGGCGAGTTTGGTTTCCAGCGCCGCGATCTCTCCGGACAGTTTCTCGATCTCCGCGGGCAGCGTCTCGAGCGCATATTTCTGCTTGTAGGAGAGTTTGCCCTTGCTGGGTTGCGGCACCTTCGCCGCCGGTTCAGGGACCGGTTTTGGCGGCGCGGGCTTCGCCTTGGACTTCGGAGCCGCCCCTGTTGCGCCGCGTTGGGCCAGCATGTCCGAGTATCCGCCCGCATAGGCAATCCAGCGGCCTTCCCCGGGCCTGGTCTCGTCCGGAGCGATGACGGCGGAGACCGTGCGGTCGAGGAAATCGCGGTCGTGGCTGACGAGCAGCACCGTGCCGGCGAAGCCGGCGACCAGTTCCTGCAACAGGTCCAGCGTCTCGATGTCGAGATCGTTGGTCGGTTCGTCGAGCACAAGCAGATTGGCGGGCCGCGCCAGCGTGCGCGCCAGGATCAGGCGCGCCTTCTCACCGCCCGACAATTCGCGCACGGGCGTGCGGGCTTGCTCCGGCCTGAACAGGAAGTCCTTCATGTAGGAGACGACGTGCTTCTGCTCGCCATTCACGATCAGCGACTGGCCGCGCCCGTCGGTCAGAAAATGCTCCAGCGACTCGTCGGGATCCAGCGCATCGCGGCGCTGGTCGAGCATGGCGAGGTCGAGATTGGCGCCGAGGCGGACGCTGCCTTCATCCGGCGGCAATGCGCCGGTCAGGAGCTTGACCAGGGTCGTCTTGCCGGCGCCGTTCGGCCCGACGAGGCCGATGCGGTCGCCGCGATGGATGCGCAGCGAGAGGTCATCGACCAGTTTCC
Organism: Ahrensia sp.; assembly: GCA_002698425.1. The sequence continues at coordinate 105,444 of NZXU01000034.1, forward strand.
TTCCGCCGAGCGTTTTGGAAATATGCTTCGCCTCGATAACCAACTTGCCGCTTTCGCGTGCGTCGGCGGCGGCGAGTTTCGCCGTTCCTTCCGGCTTCTGATGCTCGCCGAAAGCCTTGCGCAGTTCGGCCAGTTCGCCAAGGCGGCGCATGTTGCGCTTGCGCCGGCCGGAGACGCCATGCGTTACCCAGTGTTCCTCGCGGATGATCTTGCGGCCGAGCTTGTGGTGCTCGCGCTCCTCTTCCTCGTGGACCTTGTCGCGCCAGTCCTCGAATTCGGCGAAGCTCGCATTGTTCTCGCGCAGCGTGCCGCGGTCGAGCCACAGCGTGCGTCGCGACAGTTTTTCGAGGAAACGCCGGTCATGCGAGATCAACACGAGCGCCGAGCGCGTCCGGGCGAGTTCCCCTTCCAGCCATTCGATCGCGGGCAGGTCGAGATGGTTGGTCGGCTCGTCGAGAAACAGGATGTCGGGTTCCGGAGCGAGCGTGCGGGCAAGCGCGGCGCGGCGCGTTTCCCCGCCGGAAAGGCCATTCGGCACGCGGTCGGGATCGAGCCCCAGTTCGCCGAGCAGGTAGTCGGCGCGGAACGGATCGTCGAGCGGCCCGAGTTCGGCGCGGGCATAGGCGCCGATCGTGTCGAAACCGGCGAGGTCCGGATCCTGCGGCAAATAGCGGATCGTTGCGTTCTTTTCCGTGATCACCTCGCCGCCGGTCGGCTCCGCCAGTCCGGCGGCAATGCGCAACAGCGTCGATTTTCCCGATCCGTTGCGGCCGACCAGGGCGATCCGGTCATTTGCATGGACGGAGAAGGAAACTTCGGAAAAGAGCGGCGCGCCGCCGAATGTCAGCGACAGGTTTTCGGCGCGAAGAAGTGGAGGAGATATGGCCATGGCGGTTTCTGATCGAACCGGGGCCTTCTCCGACGGGCGGACGCAAAATGCAAGAGCCGCGGCAGGTCGTCAGACCTGCCGCGGCTCCTTTAGGCTTTCAGGCCATGCTTACGGGCACTTCGCGATGAAGACGGTGCCATCCGGACGGCGGTAGCGGCAGTTGCCGTCCGCCGATTTGCCGAGCAGGTAGCCGCCGACACCGCCGATGAATGCGCCGATCGCGGCGCCGCCGAGGTCTCCGGTGGCCGCTGCGCCGATCGCGCCGCCGAGAACGGCGCCGCCAGTGGCGGTCTGTTCAGCAGTCGTGCAGCCGGCCAAAGCACCGACAACTGTAAGCACGGCAATGGTTTTCGTAAGTTTCATGGGGCGATCTCCTTTTCTCCCGTTTCGACAATAGGCAACAAATAAAAGCCCAATTGTGACAAGTGTCACACCGGACCCGCCATATTGTCAAACTGGCAAATCGCCATGGCGGTTCCTTCCCGCAACAATATTTCCAGGCCGTTTCCAGCGACATTGGACAGCGTGAGGGTCGATCCGAACGGTACTTCGACATCGTCGAGCGGCCATTTGGCGTTCCTGACGGTCAGTCCCGACATGGCGGTGAAACCCGGAACGGAAAAGAGCGTCCCGTCCGGCCAGTCCGGGCGCAAAAGCCGGCCCGGAAGCAGCGGCAAGGCCTCTTCGAGCCCGGATGTCAGCATGACGCGCAAGGCGGGTCTTTCGATGGCGAGGCTCGCCGCTCCGGCGAGATTGAAGAAGGCGTGGTCGCTGCGTTCGCCCCCCAAAGCGCCGACCAGAACCAGATCGTCGGCGCCTTCGTCCAGAGCGTGGCGGATGGAGATCTCGCCGTCGGAAACCGCCTTTTCGCTCGGGTAGCTCTGGCGGTGTATCGCGCCGAAACGCTGCTCCAGCGTATCGCCCGCGGAATCGAAATCGCCGAGCCACAATTCCGGCTCAAGCCCGAGCGTTTCGGCATGGCGGATGCCGCCATCGGCGGCGAGCACGCGGCATCCATCGAGCTGCGCCCGGAGCCGGTCGGTCGGCGTCAGGGCGCCGTCGAGCAGGATTGCGAAGCGGGATTGCGGAGCGGCGGACATCGCCAAGCAGTAGCGCGCGATTATGCAATCGCCAAGATTCGTTTGCTCAAAGGTTCGTTTGCGCCGGGATCGTTTGCCCGCTTCGCATGTTGACCTCTTGAAGTGCGCGCGCCGGCCTTCTACAAAGGTCTTGCTCTAACGGGGTGCTGCGATAGCAGCTGAGAGGCGAAAGCTAACCCGTCGAACCTGATCCGGTTTGCACCGGCGTAGGGATTAGACGCCATTTTCCGCTTTGACGGACTACGCGCCTCTATCCCAACTCGAACGAAGGAGGTGCGTCATGCACAGACTGACACTAATCGCCCTGTCCACCGTCGTCCTGGCGGGATTTTCCCATGCCGCCGAGGCACAGGACAAACTGACCGTCTACACCTATGAGAGCTTCACGGCCGAATGGGGGCCGGGACCGAAGGTGAAGGAAGCTTTCGAGGCGACCTGCGCCTGCGAAGTCGATTTCGTCTCGGTGGCGGACGGCGTCGCGTTGCTCAACCGGCTGCGGCTGGAGGGCGGGCGCACCGACGCCGATGTCGTGCTCGGTCTCGACACGAACCTGACCGCCGAGGCGAAGGACAGCGGGTTCTTCGCCCCGCATGGCCTTTCGACCGACGCGATCGACATTCCGGGCGGATGGACAGACGACACTTTCATCCCCTTCGACTACGGCTATTTCGCTGTTATCTACGACACCAGGGCGATCGAGAACCCGCCGACCAGCATGCATGACTTCCTGAAAGGCCGGGAAGGCAGGATCGCCATTCAGGATCCGCGCACCTCGACGCCGGGTCTCGGCCTGATGCTGTGGATCCGCAAGATCTATGGCGACCTTGCGCCCGAGGCCTACGAGGAACTGCAAAAACGCGTCCTGACGGTCACGCCGGGCTGGTCGGAATCCTATGCGCTGTTCACCTCCGGCGAGGTGCCGATGGTGCTCTCCTACACCACCTCGCCGGCCTATCACATGATCGCCGAGGAGACGGATCGCTACCAGGCGGCGGAATTTTCCGAGGGCCACTACATGCAGGTCGAGGTCGCGGGCATGACGACGAAGGGCGCTGACAATCCGCTCGCGGCGAAATTCCTCGACTTCATGATGAGCCCGGCCTTCCAGGACATCATTCCGGAGACCAATTGGATGTTGCCAGCCGCCGCAACATCCGAACCGCTCGACCCGGTTTTCGACAAGATGGTCCAGCCGGAGACGTCGTTGCTGTTCACGCCCGAGGAAGTCGCCGAGAATCGCAAGGCCTGGGTGGAGGAATGGCTCGACGTGATGAGCCGTTAGGCCCGACATGGCGCCGATGATGCGCAAGCGGACCGGGGCGGACATGGCGGCCTCGCTGGCCGCCCTGTTCCTCGTGTTGCTGGCAGGCGGGGCGTTCCTGCCGCTTGTGCTGACGGCGCTGCCCGGCGCAGGCGGCCGACTGGCCGACGCGTTGGGCGACCCGGTGATCTGGCGCAGCCTGCGCTTCACGCTCGTTCAGGCCGCGCTTTCCACCGGCATCTCGCTAGTGCTGGCGGTTCCCGTCGCCGCTGCCCTGCATGAGTTTCGGGGCTTTCCCGGCCGCGATCTCATCCTGCGGCTTTTCGCGTTGCCGCTGGCGCTGCCGCAGATCGTGGCGGTACTGGCGATCGTCGGTCTCTATGGCGAGCGCGGTGTCTGGTCGCGACTGGCTGAAAGCGTCGGGTTCGATTTTCCCTCGATCTACGGCCTGACGGGCATCCTGATCGCGCATGTTTTCTTCAACATGCCGCTCGCGGTCCGGATCGCGCTTGGCGGCATGGCCTCCATGCCGGCGGAATATGACCGGCTGGCGCATCAGCTCGGCATGGGCTTCGCCGCCCGGTTCCGTCATGTGCTGTGGCCGTTTATGCGGCCGGCGTTGTTGTCGTCGGCGTCGTTGATCTTCATGCTCTGCGTCACTTCCTTTGCCGTGGTGCTGACGCTTGGCGGCGGGCCGCGGGCGACGACGCTGGAGGTGGCGATCTACCAGGCGCTGACCTTCGATTTCGATGTCGTCCGGGCGATCCTGCTGGCGCTGGTGCAGGTCGTCGTGACGGCCTTTGCCTTTTCGCTGCTGACGCGGGCCGGCGGTTCCGTCTCGTCCGGCTTCACCGTCGGCGCGCTCAGGCCCTTCGCGGTGCGCCACACGGCGGCCGGCTATCTGGCCGCGGCCCTTGTCGTCTCGTTCGGCGTTCTGTTCGTGCTGACGCCGTTCGTCATCATCGTCTGGCGCGGGCTGTCGGCGGATCTCATGGGCCTTGTCCAGCAGGCCAGCGTGCGCCGGGCCGTGACCACCAGCCTGGTGCTCGGAACGCTGTCGGCGGTTCTCGCGGTCATGCTGGGCCTCGCCTTCGCCGCGGGCGTGACGCGCCGCGCCGCCGCCCGGCGGTTTTCGGGGCCGCAGACCGGCGCCGAGCGCCTGTTCGGGCAGATGTCGAGCCTGATCCTCGTCGTGCCGCCGGTCGTGATCGCGGCGGGCTGGTTCATGGTCATCCGCCGTTTCGCCGATGTCTATGCCGCGGCTCCGGTCATGGTGGTGACGATCAACGCGGCGATGGCGGTGCCCTTTGCCATTCGCCTTCTGCAGCCGGCGGCGTTGAGCGCGGCAGAGCGCTACGATCGCCTTTGCCGGCAACTTGGGCTTGTCGGGCTTGTCCGCTTGCGCCTCGTCACCTGGCCCTTGCTGCGCCGGGCGATCTTCCTCGCCTTTGCCTTCTCGCTGGCGCTGTCGCTCGGCGACCTCGGCGTGATCACCATCTTCGGGTCGCAGGATGTGCAGACGCTGCCCTATCTCATCCTGCAGCGCATGGGCAGTTACCGCACGCAGGATGCGGCGGGGCTGGCGCTGCTGCTTTGCGTCATGACGATGGTTCTGATGATGATCGCGGATCGCGGCAGCGGGCCCAATGTCGCGGAAAGGACGAGCCGGTCATGAACGCAATGCAAACAGCGCTTGCCTGCGAGGACCTGCGGTTCCGCTATGGCGGCGACAGCGCCGAAATGCGCTTCGACTGCGCATTCGCCGAGGGCGAGATCACGGCGCTGGTCGGGCCGAGCGGGTCGGGAAAATCGACCCTGATCAACCTGATCGCCGGGTTCGAGATCGCGGCGTCGGGCGTGATCCGTTTCGGCGATAGCGACATCACCCGGGCGCCGGTCTCCGAGCGTCCGGTCTCGATGGTGTTCCAGGAGAACAACCTCTTTTCCCATATGCGGATCTTCGACAATGTCGCGCTCGGCGTGGCGCCGTCGCTCCGGCTGACCGGGGAGCAGCGCGACAGTGTCGAGGCGGCGCTCGCTTCCGTCGGCCTGGCGGGCTATGGCGCGCGCCTGCCCGGCGAGTTGTCGGGCGGCGAACGCCAGCGCGTCGCTTTGGCGCGGGTTATCGTGCGGCGCAAGCCGATCCTGCTGCTCGACGAGGCCTTCGCATCGCTCGGCCCGGCCTTGCGTCACGAGATGCTCGATCTGCTTTCCTCGATCCATGACGAGAGGCGCATGACGACCGTCATGGTGACGCATTTTCCCGAGGATGCCCGGCGGATCGCGGCGCGGACCGTGTTCCTCGCCGACGGGGCGGTCGTCGCCGAGGGGCCGACCGGAACGCTGCTCGACCATGACACCGCGCCCGAGGCTGTCCGGTCCTATCTGGGCAGAAAGGCCAAACAGGCAGGGTAATCACGACGCGGTTTCGCCAAAATTGGCTGGCAAGCGAAACGGAACGAAAGGTGTCCGGGCGTCTTCCTCCGGCAATGGACTTGTGGCTGGCATGGTGTTGCTTGTAAGCCGGTCGCGGGTACGGGGGCGCCCGAGTCGATTCGAGCGACGGATAGCGATAATCCGATGATGGGCAGGATGGTCACATTTGCAACGGCGGCGAGCCGCCGCGACGCCGTGATGCGCCGAGCGAAGCTCGCGCTTGCGGCGGCGCTGTCGCTTACCGTCATGTCCTGCGAAAGCATGACCGATATTTTCGGCGACGCGGCGATCAAGCCGTCGAACAGCCCGGTCATCGCCGAGAACGTGCGCAGCGGCAAACTGGCCAAGGTCGGCGCCGCGCAGCATCCGAAGATCCTCGCCACCTATGGCGGCGAATATTCCAATCCCAAGCTGGAGCGCATGGTCGCCGGCATTGTCGGCAAGCTGGTCACGGTCTCCGACAATCCGACCGAAGTCTATCAGATCACCATTTTGAACTCGCCGAACGTCAATGCCTTCGCGCTTCCGGGCGGATATCTCTACATCACCCGCGGACTTCTGGCGCTCGCCAACGACACGGCGGAACTGGCGGCGGTGATCGCCCACGAGATGGGGCATGTGACGGCCAATCACGGCATTCTGCGGCAGCAGAAGGAGGCCGAGGTCGAACTCGCGAGCCGCGTCGTTTCCGATGTGCTGTCCGACAAGGACGCGGGCCGGCGCGCACTGGTGCGCGGCAAGCTGCGTCTCGCGCAGTTCTCGCGCAACCAGGAACTGCAGGCCGACGCGATCGGCATCCAGACGATCGGCGAGGCCGGTTTCGATCCCTATGCCGCCGCCGACTTCCAGAAGACCATGGCCGCCTATATGGAGTTCCGGAACAAGTCCGGCGACACCGACACCAGCCTCGATTTCCTCGCCACGCATCCCTCGACACCGCAGCGCATCGAACTGGCCGTCGGCCATGCGCGCAAGTTCGGCGGGCGCGGGCAGGGCGAGCGCAACCGCGACGCCTATCTGGCGGGGATCGACGGCATGCTGTTCGGCGATTCTCCGGAGGAAGGCTATGTGCGTGGCCAGGCGTATTCGCATGCCGCGCTTGGGATCACCTTCACCTTCCCGCAGGGTTTCGAGATCGACAATCGCGCCGAGGCGGTGCTCGGATCGCGCGTGACGGACAATGCGGCCGTCCGCTTCGACGGCGCGGATGTGCCGGTGAGCCAGTCGCTCGCCTCCTACATCGCCAGCGGCTGGGTCGAGGGTCTCGATCCGACCTCGATCCGCATGACCACCGTCAACGGCATGCAGGCCGCGACGGCCCGGGCATCGGCCGACCAATGGGATTTCGACATCACCGTCGTGCGCGCCGGGCGGTCCGTTTACCGTCTCCTGACGGCGATGCCGCGGGGCTCGGTCGAACTGGGGCAGCTTGCGCAGGAGGTGCGCGGCAGCTTCCGGCGCCTGTCCTCGGCCGAGAAAAGGGCTCTCAAGCCGCTGACGCTGCAAGTCGTGAAGGCGGTTCCCGGCCAGACCGAACAATCGCTGGCGACGCGCATGCAGGGCGTTTCCCGCCCGCGCGAATTGTTCCGGGTGCTGAACGGACTGGAAGGCAGCCAGACGGTGGTGACGGGCCAGTCCTACAAGATCGTCGTCGACTGACCGGTCAGACCGTTTGAAGCGCCGCCATGTCGGGATTGCCGCGCTCCAGCGCGCCGCGCAGTTTTTCAAGGGCGCGGTTTTCGATCTGGCGGACACGCTCCTTTGAAATGCCCAGCTCGACGCCGAGCGATTCCAGCGTCGCGCCGTCCTCGGACAGGCGGCGGCGATTGATGATCCGCTTCTCGCGATCGTTGAGAATTTCGAGCGCTTCGAGAAGCCAGTCGGAGCGGCGCTTCTCGTCGATGATCTCCTCGACAATCTCGTCTTGCAGCGGGTGATCGTCGACCAGGAAATCCATCCGCGCGGAGCCGCCTTCCTCGTCGGAGACGGGTGCGCTGAGCGATGTGTCGGGCCCGGACAGGCGGGCGTCCATCAGGGCGACATCCTTTTCCGAAACGCCGAGCGCATCCGAGATCTGGCGGTGGATCGCCGATTGGGTCGGTGTCGCTCCGGATTGTGCCAGGCGGGCGCGCAGGCGACGCAGATTGAAGAACAGCGCCTTTTGCGCCGATGACGTGCCGCCGCGCACGATCGACCAGTTGCGCAGGATATAATCCTGCATGGAGGCGCGGATCCACCAGGTGGCATAGGTCGAGAAGCGCACTTCGCGCGCCGGCTCGAACCGGGCGGCCGCCTCGAGCAGGCCGACATGGCCTTCCTGGATCAGATCGTTCATCGGCAGGCCGAAATTGCGGAATTTCGAGGCCATCGAGATGACGAGGCGCATATGGGCCGTGGTGATCTTGTGGAGGGCTTCCTGGTCCTGCTTCTCCTTCCACAGGACGGCAAGCTCGTGTTCTTCCTCGCGTTCGAGATAGGGCGCGCTCATCGCCGCCTTCACCATGGAACGTCTCGTCAGCTCATAGCCCATGCCGCTCTCCTGTTCGCTGGGAGTTGCAATTGTTAATCCAAGATACGCCTTTTTATGGCATTTGGATCACCTTTCCGATGCACGGCCCGTCAACGCCGGGTGAACGTCATCGTGCAGCGGGGCTAAAGTCCTGTCCGAAAACAAAAAACCCGGCCGCAAGGGCCGGGTTTCACGATTTTGTGAGAAGCGAGAAGCGTCAGGCGGCTTCTTCCTGCGCGTCGGATTCGTCGTTCTCGGCCTTGGCGCCGCGCTTCGGACCCTTGTTCAGGTTGGTCTCGATCAGGCGGACGGCCTCGGTGTCGGAGATCTTGTTGACGGCCGCGATCTCGCGGGCCATCCGGTCGAGCGCGGCTTCGTAAAGCTGACGCTCGGAGTAAGACTGTTCCGGCTGGTTGTCGGCACGATAGAGATCGCGCACGACCTCGGCGATCGAGATCAGGTCTCCGGAATTGATCTTGGCGTCATATTCCTGGGCGCGGCGCGACCACATGGTGCGCTTGATGCGGGCACGGCCCTGCAGGATCTTCAGCGCGCGCTCGACGAAATCCGGTTCGGACAGTTTGCGCATGCCGATCGACAGCGCCTTGGCGACCGGAACCTTGAGGCGCATCTTGTCTTTCTGGAACTCGACCACGAAGAGTTCGAGCTTGTGGCCCGCAACTTCCTGTTCCTCGATCGCGGCAATCTGGCCTACGCCATGCGCCGGATACACGATGAACTCATTGGTCTTGAAACCCTGCCGTTGAGACGTTTTCTTAGAGGCAGTCGCCATGCTTTGCTTACTCCCAGTCGGGTAGCCGGCCGAAACCCGAGAGGCCAGCCGGCTTTCTTGTTTTCGCCATGTCAACACGCGCACAAGCGCTGTGACCGGAGCCGGAATTCGGTCGACAAGACCTACCCGATTGACTACCGGTTACAGAGGCGTTCCTTCATCGAGGGAGCGTCAGACAGCCCAGAAGCGTGACGTGCAATGACATTCTTGTATGTCTAGCACAAAAATGCGCGTTTTTCAATGCGTTGCATAAAATTAGGGCTGCGACGCGTTCACCTTCGCGGAATTACCTTTACGTAAGTGCTAATCCGACATGCGATTTTCAAGATGTTTGGCGTCGCCGCGCGGGGCGGGCGTCGGTGTGCCGATCCGTCAGTCGCCCTGGCCGGGCTCGGGCGAGAAATACTTCTCGTATTTGTTCTCGACACCGTCCATTTCCTTGGCGTCGGAGGGCGAGTCGCGCTTGACCGTGATATTCGGCCATTTGTCGGCATATTCGGTGTTGATCTGCAGCCACTTCTCGAGACCCGGCTCGGTGTCGGGCCGGATGGCGTCGGCCGGACATTCGGGCTCGCAGACGCCGCAGTCGATGCATTCGTCGGGATGAATGACGAGCATGTTCTCGCCTTCATAGAAGCAGTCGACTGGGCAGACCTCCACGCAATCCATGTATTTGCAGCGGATGCAGTTGTCGATGACGATATAGGTCACGGGCGGGGCTCCAGACATCGGGCGTCCGGCCCGGGCGGCCGTTCGCGAAGTTCGGCGGATGGGTACTCACTTTGCCGAAAGCGTGCAAGAGGGCAAAGCGGCGCGGCGGGGAAAGGATTTCGCGCCGAATGCGCTTTGTTTGGAATAGCGCTCTAATTGCCGCCGATCGCGTGGCGGAACGCCTCGAAGGAGGCTTTCGGGGTGCGCTTCTGGGTATCGTAGTCGACATGGACCATGCCGAAACGCTTGCCGTAACCGAGCGCCCATTCGTAATTGTCGAGCAGCGACCAGCCGAAATAGCCCTTCACCGGCGCGCCGTCGGCGATAGCGCCGCGAACCGCGGCCAGATGCGCGTCGAAATAGGCGATGCGCTCGCGGTCGTCGATGCGGCCGTCGACGAGATGGTCGTCCCAGGCCATGCCGTTCTCGGTGACGATGATCGGCGTGTCGCTGGTGTAATCGCGATGAAGCCGCGTCAGGAAGCCGTGCAGGCCGTCCGGGTAGATCTCCCAGCCCATATCCGTCTTCGGCAGCGGGCCCGGCACCGTTTTCAACGACGGCCAGGCCGCCTCGGGGTCGGCTGCGACATTTGATCGCGTGTAGTAATTGACGCCGATCCAGTCGAGCGGCGCGCCGATTGCCTCCATGTCCTTCTCAAAGCCGTTGGGCATGTGGCCGGCGAAGCCGTCGAGGATGATTTCCGGATAGGCCTTTCGCGTGATCGCTTCGATGAACCAGCGATTGTAGAAGCCGTCATAGCGAGCGGCCGCCGCCACATCCGCGGCGGCGTCGCTGGCCGGGTTGGCGTGTTCGAAATTGAGCACGATGCCGAGATTGCCGTGGCCCGCCGCGCGCATCGCCTCGACTGCGCGGGCATGGGCGAGCAGAACGTGATGCATCGATCGCGCGGCGGCGCGGATGTCGCGGAGGCCCGGCGCATGGATGCCCCAGAAATGGCTGAGCCAGGTGACGCACCACGGCTCGTTGATGGTCGCGACCGCCGCCATGCGGTCGCCGATCCGGTCCATGACGGTTTTCGTGTAGTCCGCGAACCAGGACGCGACGTCGCGGTTGCGCCAGCCGCCGAGATCCGAGAGCGCAGCCGGCAAATCCCAGTGATAGAGCGTCAGATAGGGCTGCATGCCGCGCTCCTGCACGGCGTCGGCAAGCCGGTCGTAGAAGTCGAGGCCTTCGGGATTGACGTTTCTGCCGTCCGGCATCACCCGCGCCCAGGAGGTGGAGAAGCGATAGGCGTCGAAGCCGCCCGATCGCAGCAGGTCCAGGTCTTCCTCGTAGCGGTGATAATGATCGCAGGCGACCGCGCCGGTCTCGGCGTTGGCGACATTGCCGGGCGTTGCGGCGAAGGTGTCCCAATGCGACAGGCCGGCGCCGCCGAAAGACGATCCCTCGATCTGGTAGGCCGCGGTCGCGGCGCCGAAGATGAAATCGTCGGGAAAATCGGAACGGCGGAAGGAAAATGCCATAGAGGAAGCCTTGGAAGGTCAACTGTAACGTTGCAGTTGGCTTAACGCGGCCCGTCGGGCGAGGTCAATCGTCGTCGCCGTGAAGCTTGTCGATGGCGCGGCGTTCCTTTTTCGTCGGCCGGCCGGCGCCGGCTTCGCGCTTGCCGGCGATCCTGTCGAGCGCGCTGTCGGGCTTCGACGGGGGAGGCGGCGAAAGATCCTCGTAGAGCAGGCGCGCCTCCGGGGCCGGCCCGCGCCGGGTGCCGCAATCGACGATCTTGTAGACGAGAACCCGGCGCTCGAGCGTCACGGTCAGCACGTCGCCCGGCTTCACGTCATGGCTTGCCTGGGCGATCTTGGCGCCGTTGACCCGGACATGGCCGCCCTGGGCGAGTTTCGCGGCGAGCGTGCGGGATTTCGCGACCCGCGCGAAGAAGAGCCACTTGTCGATGCGCTGGCGGTCAGCGCTCATTCCGCTTCAGCGTCACTTCTTCATCTGGTCCTTGAGGGCCGCGAGCTTGGCGAAGGGCGAATCCGGATCCATCGGCTTTTCGCGGCGCGGCGGCTTGGCCGAGGCGAAAGCCTCTCCCTTGCCGCGCTGGCGGTCGTCGCGCTTGCCGCGGAACTTGCCTTTGCCGCCCTTGTTCCGGTCGTCCCGGCCCTTCTGGTCGCCGTCCGGCCGCTGACCGCCGCCATGGCGCCGGCCTTCCTGGCGCTGCCCGTCCTGGCGCTGACCTTGCGGGCGGTTGCCGCGCCGGTTGCGGTCGCCGCGTACCTGGTACCAGACCATCACGGGCTTCGGCTCCTCGGCGTCTTCCGGCTTGGCGGCAGACTCTGTCTCCGGCTCGGACGCTTCCTGTTCGACAGCGGCAGGTTCTGCCGCTTCCGCGGCAGCGGCTTCAGCCGGCGGGGTAACTTCAGGCGCGGGCTCTTCCGAGGCTTCGGGCGCGGGGGGTTCCGCGACCGTGATCGGTTCCGCTGTCGCCTCTTCTGTCGCCGCCGGCGTGGCCTCGGCTTCAGCCGGTGCAGCCGCTTCGGCGGGCGGCGTTTCCGTTGGCGCATTGGCGGCCTTCAGTTCGGCGAGTTTCGCCTCGAACTCGGCCGGTTCCACCTTGTCGTGGCGGTAGCCGAGGCTGCCCAGCACGGCTTCCATGTCCTCGGCGGTCGCGCCGAGGATCGACATCATCGCCGGCGTGACGAAGAAACGGCCGCCGCCGGCGGCGCCTTCGGGCAAAGCGCCGGAGCCTTCGCGCCACTGCAAGGCCGGGCGGATCAGGTCGGCAAGCCGTTCGAGGATGTCGACGCGCACGGCGCGCGATCCCAGGTGGCGATAGCCGGCGAGCTTGTAGAACGCGGTGTCGAAAGCCGGATCGGGCACCAGCGAGGTGCGGCCGGTCGACAGCAATTGCACGACGTCGCCATAACCCGGCTTGTCCTTGCCATCATTCTGCAAAGACCACAGCAGCGTCAGCAGGCCCGCGGGCGCCGGCTTGATCAGGGCGGGCACGAAAATGTGGTAGAAGCCGAAGCGGGCGCCATAGCGGCGCAGCGCGGCGCGGCCGTCCTGGTCGAGCGACTTGATCTCGTCGGCGATATCGCGGCGCGGCACGATGCCGAAATTCTCGATCAGCCGGAAACCGATGCCGCGCGCAATGCCCGACAATTCATCGGCGAGGCCGAGATCGACCAGCGGCTTCAGATGCGTTTCGATGTGATGGGCGACGAAACGCTCGGCGCGCGCGGCGACCCTGTCGCGGGCCGGGCCGGTCAGCTGTTCGTCGGCGAGCAGGATGACGCGCGGCTTCAGCCATTCCTCGGTCGAGGACAGCGTCGCCACCGGCTGGCCGAGCCAGCGCAGGACGCCGTCCGTACCGAGCGCGAAGTCGCCATTGGGGGCGGCGGCGAACCGGTCGGCACGCGTTTCGAATTCCGTGGCCAGCGCTTTCGCGGCCGCGGCCTTCACCGCCTTGGCGTCCTCGCCCTCGGCGGATTTGTCCGCCGAGAACCGGAATCCGTCGAGCTGGCCGACATGGTGGCCTTCCACCGATACATCGCCGCCCGGGCTGATTTCTGCTTCCATGTTAACGTTCTCTCGCAGGCGCTTCATGAGCACGGATGTCCTGCGGTCTACGAAGCGTTTCGTCAACCTGTCATGCAGGGCATCGGACAGCTTGTCCTCGATTGCGCGCGTCTTTTCCTGCCAGTGTAGCGGATCGGCAAGCCATCCGGGCCGGTTCGCCACGTAGGTCCAGGTGCGAATCTGGGCGATGCGCGCCGACAGCGTGTCGATCTCGCCATCGGCCCGGTCGGCCCGCAGGACCTGCTCGGCCATGTAATCCTCGTCGACATGGCCGCGCCGCACCAGGTCGAAAAAGATCTGCGATATGATGTCGGCATGCTGGGCCGGCGCGATCTTGCGATAGTCCGGCAGCATGCAGGCTTCCCAGAGCAGCGAGACCTGTTCGCGGCCGCCGCAGATGTCGACGACCGCCAGGTCGCGGGACAGGAATTCCAGCGCGCGCTGGTCGACCGCGGGCAGCGCCTTGGTCAGGCCCGGGATCTGAGGCGGCGTTTCCAGCGAGTGACGCAGATCGGCGATGGAGGAAAAATCGAGCGCCCGCGAGCGCCATTGCAGCACTTTCACCGGATCGAATTCATGCGCCTCGATGCGCTCGACCGTCTCGTCGTCGAGCGGGTGCGCATAGCCGGAAACGCCGAAGGTGCCGTCGCGCATGTGGCGTCCGGCGCGACCGGCGATCTGGCCCATCTCGGCCGGCGTCAGGTCCCGAAAGGCGTAACCGTCGAATTTGCGCAGTTGCGCGAAGGCGACGTGGTCGACATCGAGATTGAGCCCCATGCCGATGGCGTCGGTGGCGACGAGATATTCGACGTCGCCGTTCTGGTAGAGCTCGACCTGGGCGTTGCGGGTACGCGGGCTGAGTGCGCCCATGACCACCGCCGCGCCGCCGCGCTGGCGGCGGATCAGTTCGGCGATGCCGTAGACCTCGTCGGCGGAGAAGGCGACGATGGCCGTGCGCCGGGGCAGGCGGGGGAGCTTCTTGGAACCGGCATAGGCGAGATGCGACAGGCGCGGCCGCGAGACGATGTCGATACCGGGCATCAGCGAGCGCAGGATGCCCGTCATCGTGCCGGCGCCGAGCAGCAGCGTCTCCTCGCGGCCGCGGACATTGAGGATGCGGTCGGTGAAGATGTGGCCACGTTCGAGATCACCGGCGATCTGCACCTCGTCGATGGCGACGAAGGCGGCGTTGGTCTCCGACGGCATCGCTTCGACCGTACAGACCGAATATTGCGCCTTCGGCGGAACGATCTTCTCCTCGCCGGTGATCAGCGCCACATTGGCGCTGCCGACCTTTTCGGCGACGCGGCCATAGACCTCGCGCGCGAGCAGCCGCAACGGCAGGCCGATAACGCCGCTCGAATGCGCCACCATCCGCTCGATCGCATAATGGGTCTTGCCTGTATTCGTCGGCCCGAGGACCGCCTTGACGGTGTGGCCGGTGAAAATGTCGGAGGGCATTGACTCTTTCATGGAGTTCGAATCCGGAGCGTTCCGGCGGCGGCGGGCCCGATTGCAGGCCATAACCGCCTTTAACACGTCGATTCGGCAATTACAGGGCGAAAAATACGCGAATTCCGGCTGCTTTTACCGCCCGAAGGTTGAATCTGTTTACAACTGGAACGAGTCTGGAACAAATCGGCGACGAATCGCTGACTCTCATAGGTTGCAGCTTTGTTCCCCACCAGATGTGGTGTCCGGATGACGCCTTTGTACCAGTTCGTGAATCATCGTCGAGTCCATGTTCTGCTTGACAGGCGGATTCGTTAACCTCCCGCAATGACGGCTTCACCCAATGGTTTCCGAATCGTTAACGGCTTGAATCCTCTTTATTTTTGCAATCTTTCGTTAACCATGCCCGGGCAGGAAATCAGGGGATTTCGTTTACGAATGGAACCGAGGCGGAACGAATCGGCGACGAATCGCTGATTCCGCCGGTTTCCGGTTTTGTTCTCACCACATCTAGCGTCTTGCCGCGGCTTGCAAGCACAACTTTAACGATTCATTCCGGTCGCTCAGCGGGATTTGGCGCGAAACCGTTAATATTCGCGGCCGCCACGCCTGTCTCAGCTGCCCGGTTTCGAGACCGCGTCGATCAGCCGGTACGCGTCCTCGCTGTCCCACTCGGCGGGCCCGTTCATGTTTGCGATGACGCAATTGTTCTCGTCGACCAGCACGGTTACCGGCAGGCCGAAGGCGAGACCGGCCTTCTTCATCGTGTTGAACGCGCCGATCGTCGGGTCGTGATAGAAGCCGAGATGCTCCAGACCGATCTCGTCGAAAAAGCCGCGCGGTTTCTCGTCCGAGCCGCCGTCGACGGATATGGCGACGACCTCGAAGCCTTCGCCGCCCTTTTCGGCCTGCAGCCGGTCGAGCGCCGGCATCTCCTCGCGGCAGGGCGCGCACCATGTCGCCCAGAGATTGACGAGGCGCGGCTTGCCGCCGGTATCGGCGAGGGTGATCGGATTGCCGTCGCCGTCGTTGAAGGCAAGCGCCGAGAGGTCGTTCGCCTCGGTGCGGTTCGCCATGGCGGCGATCTCGCCGGTCAGAAGCGGCTTCAGCGCCTTGCCGGCCTCGATCGCGGCGGCGCATTGGCCGCCCGAACCAGAAGCCAGGAAGGTGGCATTGCCAGAAAGCATGCCCCTGGCGTATATCCCGGCCGCGCCCGCGACGATGGCGATGCCAATCGCGATGGCCACGATTTTTCCGGCGGACAGACGGCCAGCGGCCGACTTCCCGTCACCTGTTTCCGGGGTCTTCTCATTCATGTCCGACGATACCAATCAAAACGATTCCAACAAGATGTGGGGCGGACGCTTCGCTTCCGGCCCCGCGGCGATCATGGAGGAGATCAACGCTTCCATCGGTTACGACCGCAAACTCTATGCCCAGGACATCGAGGGATCGATCGCGCACGCCACCATGCTTGCCGACTGTGACATAATTTCGGGAGAGGACCGCGACAAGATCGTTCACGGGCTGAACACGATCCGGTCAGAGATCGAAAAGGGCGAGTTCACTTTCTCGCGCAAGCTCGAAGACATTCACATGAACATCGAGGCGCGGCTGTCGGAACTGATCGGTCCGGCCGCCGGGCGGCTGCACACGGCGCGCTCGCGCAACGACCAGGTGGCGCTCGACTTCCGCATGTGGGTGCGCGGCGAGGCCGAAAAGGCGGCCGGGCTTCTCAAGAGCCTTGTCGAGACGCTTTTGACCCGCGCCGAGGAACACCGCGCGACCGTGATGCCGGGCTTCACCCATCTCCAGACGGCGCAGCCGGTCACCTTCGGCCATCACCTGATGGCCTATGTCGAGATGTTCTCGCGCGACCGGTCGCGGATGGCGGATTGCCTCGAACGCATGAACGAGTGTCCGCTTGGCGCGGCGGCGCTGGCCGGCACTGGCTTTCCCATCGACCGTCACCAGACGGCGAAGGCGCTCGGCTTTGCCGCGCCGACGCGCAATTCCATCGACACGGTGTCCGACCGCGATTTCGCGCTGGAAT
>NZXU01000035.1 GCA_002698425.1 Ahrensia sp.
ATGAGGCGGCCAGTCGGGACCTTGCGGGTCCCGGGCGTAGAGCGGCCGGAGCCGGAAGCAGCCGAGGGGCGGTCGAAAGACCGCATATACACAATAGACAGAGCGATCCTTCGACCGCCCGTCTTCCATCTTTACGTGCTCACGGCAGTTCCCGCTGCGCGGGAACGCCTCCGCATGGGCGGCGAAAAGTCGCCGACGCGCGGTCGCGCTTTTAGGGGCCCGCCAGCGAGGGCGAAGCCCGAAGCTTACGGGTGGGACAGAAAACCTGCTTCGCCCGGATCTTTGAAATCGCTGATGTTGGAGATTAGTACGGGGCGAAGCGACGTGCGCCCACTCTCCACCCTCGTGGGGGAGAAAGTGATTTCCTGGGCTTAGCTTGCTAAGTCCTTGGAAATCACAAGAGAGGGGGTCGCGATGTTGGAGATCGGTCGCGATCCCCCACCTTGCACCCCGCCTTCGCCTCACCTACTTGCCTCCCATGGACACCATCCCCCCGCAATTCGTCGAGATCGTCGAGGCCGTGCGCGAGCTTTACGTCACGCAGTTCGCCGACACGGTCGCCGGCTTCTCCGAGGAGACGCATGTGGTCGAGCCGGTGCTGCTCGATTCCGAGGGCGATGTCGCGACCGAGGGCCCGATGCGGCTGCCGTTCCGCGCCGACTACGCCTCGCTGGAATCCGGCAAGCTGGAAAGCTTCACCGCGCCGCGCGAACTGCGCTTCGACACCTTCTCCTTCACGCTCGGCGGCACGGTGATCGTCGTCGCGCCCTTTGCCTGGGACTACGCGTCGGTGCATGTCGCCGGTGAGTGGGACGAGCTCGCCGCGCGGCTCTTCGCCGACTGGCACCGCCGCGCCTTCGGCGACGAGCAGGCCGAGGACAATATCCGCCTGCAGAACGTCATCCACACGGCCACCACGCCGGAAAAGACCGAGGCCGGCTACGCCTTCGAGGCCGATTTCGGCACCGCCCCCGCCGACACGATGAGCGACCTCCTGCTCGCCCTCCTCGGCAACGCCCCCGACCGCATCGAGATCGGAATGCCGGCGGATGAAGAGGGTGAGGAGCGTTCAGAGACTAGCCGGGCTGTCTAACAAGGTCGTCATCCTCGGGCTTGACCCGAGGATGACGGAGGGTGGGGGTCGCGTTCGGGCTAATCGCCACAAAAAACCCCGGCGCGAACGCCGGGGCTCTGTTCTCCCGCAGAGGGTTAAGCTCAGAACTCTTCCCAGTCTTCCGCGACCGCGGCGTTGCCGCCGTAGCTCTTCATCTGCGCGACGGGTCTCTGCGCGGTCTTCGCGGCTGCCGGGCGCGGAGCCGCGTCCGGGGTGCGGGCGGCGAAGCCCTTGGTCTTGAACTGCGCCACGGTGCGCGACAGCGTATCGGTCTCGTCGGACAGCGACACGCTCGCCGCCGTCGCTTCCTCGACCATCGCCGCGTTCTGCTGCGTAACCTTGTCCATCTCGTCGGCGGCGATCGAGACCTCCTTCAGGCTTTCCGCCTGTTCGCCGGCGCTGGACGCGATCTGGCCGATCACGCTCGCCATGGTCTCCACCGCCTCGACGATCTCGTCGAGCGACTGGCCGGACGAGGTCACCAGCTCGACGCCGCCTTCCACCTGGCCCTGCGACTTCAGGATCAGCGCCTTGATCTCCTTGGCCGCGCTCGCCGAACGCTGCGCCAGCTCGCGCACTTCCTGCGCCACGACCGCGAAGCCCTGGCCCGCCTCGCCGGCGCGCGCCGCCTCGACGCCGGCATTCAGCGCCAGCAGGTTGGTCTGGAACGCGATCTCGTCGATCACGCCGATGATCTCGCTGATCTGCTCGGACGAAGCCTTGATGCCGGTCATCGCGTCGACCGTGCGGCGCACGATCTCGCCGCCGTTCTGCGCCTTCTGGCGGGCGTCGCCGGCCGCCTTGTGGGCGCTGTTGGCGCCCTTGGCGGTCTCGTTGACGCCGGCCGTGACCTGGGTGATCGCGGCGACCGTTTCCTCAAGGCTCGCGGCCTGCTGTTCGGTGCGCTTGGCGAGGTCGGACGAAGCGGTCGAGATTTCCTGCAAGCCGTTGCGGATCGAGCCGACCGAGGTGACGACCGAGCCGATCGCGTCCTCCAGCTTGCCGACGCTCTCGTTGAACATGGCGCGGATCGGTTCGAATTCCTGCGCCACCTTGTCGGCCATGCGCACGGTCAGGTCGCCCTTCGACAGCCGCTCGAAGCCCACCTGCACTGTGGCGACGAAGGCGCGCAGGTCTTCCGCCTTGGCGGTGTCGAGCGCGGCCTGGCGTTCCTTCGCCTGTTCGCGGTCGATGCGCGCGGCCTCGGCCTCCTCGCTCAGCCGGTCGCGTTCGATGGCCGCTTCCTTGAACACCTGCACGGCCTCGGCCATGTCGCCGATCTCGTCGCCGCGGCCGAGCGCCGGCACGTCGACATCCTTGTCGCCATCCGCGAGGTGCCGCATGGCCTGCGTCATGTCGGTGATCGGTCGCGAAATCGAGCGGGCGATGAATACGGCCGCCACGATCAGGCCGGCCAGCAGCACCGCGGACCAGCCGATCAGCTGCATGCCGGAATTCCACGAGATCTGCCGCAGGTCGTCCATGAACACGCCGGTGCCGATGACCCAGCCCCATTCCGGCACGAGGTCGGCATAGGAGATCTTGTCGAGCGCCGGCCCGTCGGCGACGCGCGGCCACTGGTAGGAGACGAAGCCGCCGCCGGCCTTGGCCGCCTTGGTCATGTCGGCGGTGAAGAAGACGCCATTCGCGTCCTTCATGCCGGACAGGTTCTGGCCGACGACCTTCGGATTGGGGTGCTGCAGCGACACGCCATCGACCGCATTGACGAAGATATAGTCGCCATTGCCGTATTTCATCGCGCCGATCGTATCGAGCGCGGCCCGCTTGGCCTGTTCCTCGGTCAGCGCGCCGCTTTCGGCCAGAGAGATCAGGTGCCGCGTCACGCCGATCGCGGATTCGACCTGCGTCTCGACCAGGCTCTTGCGCTCATTGAGCAGCAGGCGGTTTTGCGAAAACAAGGCCAGCGTGATCAATGCCGCGCAGACGGCAAGGCTGATCGCCACGAGCGAAATGAGTTTCCTCGAAATCGTGAATTTCATCGATGTCCCCAGTAATACCCCGCCTCGAACCAAGGCGCTCGCCGAAGCAAAGCTGAAAATCCTTAAGAAGATGATTCCGCACTGCACAAAATCTCGCATGCGAAGACTTCCGCGAGACGGGTAATCCGGGGGTTTTCAAGGCAGATCGGCGCGCCGCAGCCGCCAAGGCCGCAGGGAAGTCGCGGCCAGTAGGAAGAGGCGGCGACGGCTACTCTTCAGGCTCGGTCGTGAACATGAGCGGGAAGCCGAATTTCTTGCCGTAATCGGTGGCCCGCGTCGCCTTGGTCTCGGCGACGTCGCGCTGATAGACCGCAATCACGCAGACGCCCTTGCGATGCGCCGTCATCATTACCTGGTAGGCGCGGTCCTCGCCCATGCCGAACTCGGCCTTCAGGACCTGGGTGACGAAGTCGCGCGGCGTGTAGTCGTCATTGATCAGGATGACCTTGTGCAACTTCGGCCGTTCGACCTTCGGTTTCGTGACCGTCTTGCCCTTGGGCGGGGCGTTGCCGGTGTCCGGACCCGCCGCGCGGATCGTGTGGGAGGAGATCGAGTGCATCATGGGAGGGATTATAGCGCGCGATCGGCAAATGGCGAAGGGGTTACAGGGACCCGCCAGCGAGGACGCAGTCCGAAGCTTAAGGGCGGGAAAAGGACAGCCCGCCAGCGAACAAAAAGAAGCTTGAGGGCGGGGCAGACATCTCCCGGCAAGATGTGGCAATGGGGCCGGCCTTGCGAAAATGGTACCTTTCAGTGGGGCGCAAACCGGAGGAGGCCCCCATGGAAACTGAAAAGAAGTGCCCGTGCCACGGCATCGTCGTCGAGACCCGCAAGGACGGCAAGTCGACCTACGAGCTCGAATGCCATGGCGACTGCGACAAGGGCAAATGCGACAAGCGCCGCGAAAAGGACGATCACGACACCGTCATCGAATGGTGCGGCTGTGAGGATGGCGAGCGCACTTGCAACATCTACATCTCGACCGATGCGCGCGGCCGGCAGTTCATCGACTGTTTCACGCTCGGCTGCAAGGAAGGCATGGAATGCCGCCTCGTCGCGCTGAAACGCGAGGAGCGCGACGGCTTCATGCGCATCGAATGGACCTGCGCCTGCGTCATGCTGCCCTGCTGAACGGTTAGAAATCCGGGCGCGCCTGCAGACGCCGCGTGACATGATGGCCGCGAGTTGGGTAAATGCGGCCAACCACGGGAAACCGCTTGCGTAGACTGATCGCCATCCTCGCCCTCAGTTTTCTCTCGGCTCCGGCACATGCCGGAATCCGCGCGAAGATCGTCGAGACGACCTATGCGATTTCCGGAAACACCGGCAAGGCGCTTTACGCGTCTATCGGCCAGCGCGGTCCGCGGCTCAGGGGCGGCGCGTCGAGCGCGGTCGCCAAGACCGATTTCGACCTGAGATGGGGCCGCGACTATGTTCGCGAGGGCAATGCCTGTGTGCTGAAGGCGGCGCGGCCGTTCCTGACCGTGACCTACACGCTGCCCGAACCGGCGGAACCTCTGCCGGCCGGGACCGCCGCGCGCTGGCGTGTTTTCATCGCCGGCATCCGCGCCCACGAGGCGGTGCATGGCCGCTATGTCGAGGAAATGGCGCAGGAGATCTACGACAGCACGGTTGGCTTCCGGCAGGAAAACGATCCCGCATGCAAGGCGATCCGCGACGCGATCCAGGCGCCGCTGAAAGCGGCCTATGCCCGCTACAAGGCGAAAAACAGAGCCTTCGAACAGTCGGAAATGGCGATTGGCGGCAACATCCGCCAATTGATTGCCGATCTGATCCGCTAGGGGCCCGTCAGTGAGCGCGTAGGCGACATTTGAGGACGGGACAGGGATTCTCGCAGCAAGCGAGCCTGGTGGCGGGACGTACGCTTTCCTAGTCTTCACCCGTCACGGTCAGCCCGAGCACTCGCCAGCTCTGCATGCCGCCGCGATAGTAGAAAATCCGCTCGGCCGGATAACCGGCGGCGACCATCGCGCGGATGGCCGTCGGCGACTGGCCGCACCATAGCCCGTTGCAGAACAGTGCGACGCGCTTGGCGTTTTCGCAGTCCCAGCCGTCGAAATCCGGTTCGCAGCCGAGCTCGGTCAGCCGGTCTCCGACCTGCGTGTAAGGCAGGCTGATCGCGCCGGGAATCGAGCCGCCCTGGTACCAGTCGACGGTCCGGCTATCGACCACCACGGCCTCGGGGTCCTTCAGCATGCCGATCAGTTCCAGTTCGCCGATCGTCGTGACGCCCTCGGCCGGCGCCATCGGCTGGATGCAAAAGGGCGGGCACGCGCGGGACGTTTTCGCAAACTCCCCGGTAATTTCATGCTCGGTATCCTGGATACGGCGAATCTCCACCGGACCGCTCCCGGTTTCGACGGTGACGCTCGGCATGTCGCGCGCAATACCGACCTTCAACTCCTCCGCATGGCCGCGCGCCGAAAAGCCGACGACCATGGCCGCCATCGTGAAAAGAATGATCCGATACATGCTATCCTCCCTTGCAAGTCCCCTGATAGACCGTGCGCGCGCCTTCCGCGCCGGCTACGCAGTCATTCGAGTAGGTCCGGTACTGATTGCCGATCCGGGCGCAGACCGGCTGGTAGATCTCCGGGCAGACCCGGTCCGGCTTGCGCGGCTCGCAGGCGCCGGGCGCATAGCCTTCATAGCCCGACGCCCGCGCCACGCAGGCATTCGGGAAGGTCCTGCCGCCCGTCTCGGTGCGGGCGCAGACCGGCTGATAGACTTGCGGGCAGTATTGCGGGTCGGCCGGCGGCGGATTGACGGTCGCCTCGCAACCCGAAAGCGCCGCCGCGGCGAGTGCAAAGCCGATGCCGATAAGCCCGTAATGCCAGTGCCGTGCCGCCATGCGCCTGCCCGCCTGTAGAGGATTCGGGCTTGAGTCTAGGCGGCTTCCGGACCGCTGTCACGTGGCACATTTGCCGCAATTGCAGGATCTTGCGGGCGCACTTCACAAAAGTTTCGCTTTACTTCCGCCCGTATTTCGCGCAACGATTTTGCCGTTCGGGCAATTTGCGAACAACGGAAGTTGGAAATACCGCGCGCCGGCACGCCAAAGAACAAGCCGGGCGTCAGACCTTCGGGCGACGCGAGAACTGGTCCCTTTCCCTGCATTCGAGAACTGCCTGCCCTCGACCGGTCGCATGGTGCGATCGGCAACTGAAGCGCGGCAGACTCTCTGGGCAGCCGCAAGATACGGAAAAGGATCCGGTAACATGTCTGAGACAGGTACTGTCAAATTCTTCAACGCGGACAAGGGCTACGGCTTCATCAAGCCGGACAATGGCGGCGCGGACATCTTCGTCCATATCTCCGCCCTGCAGGCGTCCGGCCTCGCCACCCTCGACGAAAACCAGAAGGTCTCCTACGAGACCGAGCCGGACCGTCGCGGCAAGGGCCCGAAAGCGGTCAACCTCGCCATCGCCGACTAAGGCAAAGCTTTCGGCGAATTGTCGCCGTTATTGTTATGCAGACTGAAGGCGCGAACCGGAACCGGTTCGCGCCTTTCGCGTTTTCCGTGCAAGGATTTCGCACCGGAAGGCAATGTGAAGAGCCGTTCAGGCTGCGTTCAGCTTGGAAACGGCAACATGGGCCCACGCGTTAGGGCCGGCGTGCCCTCGGAATACGGGAACAACGCGAACGGAGCACGAATATGAAACAGAAAATCAACGCCAGGTCGCTGAAGACCTTCGTCGCCGCGCTTGCCGTCGCCGGCACCGCGATGACCCCGCTTTCCACCGTGTCGGCCGCCGCCGATGGCTGGGGCCATCGCGAGGGCATCCGCCATGTCGGCGGACACTGTGACTTGCGCGACAACCCGAACTGTGGCGGCGGAGTCCGCGGCGGCGACGGCAGGTTCCACACGAAGCACTTCAAGAAGCGTCGCGGCGGCTACTACCCGCCCCGCGTCGAGCGCCGCCATCATGACGACGGCAGCGCCGCGGCCGCCATCATTCTCGGCATCACCGGCGCGGCGATCATCGCTGGCGCGCTCTCCAATTCCAACCCGTCGACGGTCTACGAGACCTACCCGGCCCCGAACCCCTATCCGCCGGCGCCCTCCCGCGGCCCGAAGGTCATCACCTACGGATCGACCCTCGAGCCCTGGACCCGCGGCTGGTACGAATGGTGCGACGATCGCTACCGCTCGTTCAATCCGGAAACCGGCACCTATCGCGGCTATGACAACCGCGACCATTTCTGCGTGCCGAAATGACCTCCGGCACTTAATGCGACAAGGCCCGGACGGCATAGCCTCCGGGCCTTGTCGTTTGTCCGGGCAACCTGCGACTACCGGTGGGTACTATGCGAGGAAGGGATTGGTCCGCCTCTCCTCGCCGATCCGGCCGCCGGGTCCGTGCCCGCAGATAAAGCCGATATCGTCGCCGAGCGGGAAAAGCTTCTCCTTGATCGAGGCGATCAGCGTCGCGTGGTCGCCGCCCGGAAGGTCGGTCCGCCCGATCGAGCCGCGGAAAAGCACGTCGCCGACATGGGCGAAACTGGCTTCGCGATTGTAAAAGACGACGTGGCCCGGCGCATGGCCGGGGCAGTGCAGCACCTCGAAGTCGTGGCCGGCAAACGACAGCGTCTCGCCCTCTTCCAGCCAGCGATCCGGCGTCACGTTGCGCACAGTCCCCGGCAGGCCGAACATCTTCGCCTGATCCTCCAGCTTGTCGAGCAGCATCTTGTCGGCCTTGTGCGGGCCGATGATGTCGACGCCCAGCGCTTCCTTCAATTCCATCGCCCCGCCGGCGTGGTCGATGTGGCCATGCGTCAGCCAGATCGCCTCGACGATGACGCCGTTTTTCTCCAGCGCCTCCTGGATCTGGTCGACATCACCGCCCGGATCGACGACGACCCCGTGTTTGGTTTCCGTATCGAACATCACCGTGCAATTCTGCTGGAACGGTGTCACGGGGATGATCAGCGCATTGAGCGTCGCCGCCATGAACTTTCCTTGTATCGTTGATCTTTCCGGCCCGCTTCCTGCCAGTTTGTCGATCGGTTTCGCAACCCCGAAGAAACAAGGACGGCCCTCACGGAGCCGTCCTTTCGAATTCTGCCTGCTTTTCAGCCCTTCTTCATTGCACCCATGACGGCGCCAACGATGCCGGTCAGAACGGCGCCCCCTGCCGCGCCGCCAACGGCATCGCCGAGCAGGCCGTTCAGCGCGCCGGCAGCCGCCGGATTGCTCATCAGTGAGCCGAGAAGCGCGCCGCCACCGACGCCACCGATGGCGCCGCTCAGTATTTTGGGCAATTGCGACATCGCCGCCTGCTTGAGGGCAGCGCCCACCGCCTGTCCGCCGATGATGCCGGTAACGATCTGCACGATGATTGGAACGAGACTTTCCATGATTATCCTCCTGTCTCCGGCCGGCTTATGCCAACCTTCCACAGGATGAACCTGAACCTAGCGGTCCGGAAGCACCAAAGACAAAAAAGGCCCGGTCTGACCGGGCCTTCGTCGTTTTTCGGCAGGTTCTTGCTATTCCGCCGCGGCCTGGTGCGCAGGCGTCACCGCAGCGGTATAGTCGTTCATCAGGTTTGTCGTGATCTCACCGACCTCGAACTTGTACGGTCCGACCTCGGAGACCGGCGTCACTTCCGCGGCGGTGCCGGTCAGAAAACACTGTTCGAAGTCTTCCATCTCCTCCGGCATGATCACCCGCTCGACGAGCTCGTAACCGCGCTTCTTCGCAAGATCGATGACGGTGCGCCGCGTGATGCCGTCCAGGAAACAGTCCGGCGTCGGCGTATGGATGACGCCGTCCTTGACGAAGAACACATTCGCGCCGGTCGCCTCCGCCACCTGGCCGCGCCAGTCCAGCATCAGCGCGTCCGCATAGCCCTTGGCTTCGGCGGCGTGCTTGGAGATCGTGCAGATCATGTAGAGGCCTGCGGCCTTCGACTTCGACGGTGCGGTGCACGGGTCGGGACGGCGGTATTCGGCAAGATCGAGGCGGATGCCCTTCAGCCGCTGTTCCGGGTCGAAATAGCTCGGCCACTGCCAGATCGCGATGGCGAGATTGATCTTGTTGGCCTGCGCGGATACGCCCATCATCTCCGATCCGCGCCAGGCGATCGGACGGACATAGGCGTCCGTAAAGCCCTGCTTGTGAAGAAGCGCGACGCAGGCATCGTCGATTTCCTGCACCGAATAGGGGATTTCGAAACCGAGGATCCGCGCGGATTCGTGCAACCGCTCGGTATGTTCGGTCAGCTTGAAGATCTCGCCGCCATAGGCCCGCTCGCCCTCGAAGACCGCGCTGGCGTAGTGCAGGCCGTGGGTCAGGACATGGACCTTCGCATCCTTCCACGGCACGAACTCGCCATTCATCCAGATATGGCCGTCTAACTGATCAAAAGGGACTCCAGCCATGGGAAACTCCGTATCTTCCGCCGTGATCTTTTATTTGCGTCTTGTTATGTGAGGGACAGTATGAACCCTTTGGGGCGCAACAACCATGAATTTCCGCATCGCGGATCTTTTCAAATGCTGCGCGGCGCACGCATACCCTTGAAAGAAATTATCGGGCGGTGCAAATTATGTCAACATGACTGACATAAACTTTCTCCCTCCCGCGACCGGACGTTTCCTCCTTCGATGAGCCCCAAGACCGACACACTCCCCGCCTCCGAACTGATCGAACTGCTGTTCTTCGCCTATCGCGATTTCATTTCGGATCCCGATACGATCCTCGGCGAGATCGGTTTCGGCCGCGCCCATCACCGCGTCATGCACTTTGTCGACCGTAAGCCGGGCCTGACCGTCGCGGAACTGCTGGACCTGCTCAAGATCACCAAGCAGAGCCTCGCCCGCGTTCTCAAACAGCTCGTCGATGCCGGCTATATCGAACAGAAGCCGGGTCCCGAGGACCGTCGCCAGCGCGAACTCTATCTGACCGGCAAGGGCCAGGCGCTGATCCGCGACCTGCGCGAGCCACAGTCTCGCCGCATAGTGGCGGCATTGGAACGCTCCGGCTGTGCGGAGGAGGATATCGCGAGATTCCTGCTGGCGATGGTGACTGATAATGCAAACGAACAGATCGCAATGCTCAATGCCGCGCAGCGCAAATCGCGCTCCGGCGCCACACCGGCGGCCGGCAAACAGGACGCGGCGCCATGACTGAGACCGTCCTCAACGGCGTTCTGGACGACGCGCCCCACATCCTGATCGTCGACGACGACACCCGCATCCGGACGCTCCTGACCGAATATCTGTGCCAGAACGGCTTTCGCGTCACCAGCGCCGCGACGGCGGAGGAAGCACGCCGCAAGATCGCCGGGCTGGAATTCGATCTCTTGATCCTCGACGTGATGATGCCGGGCGAAAGCGGCATATCGCTGGCCCGCAGCCTACGCGGCGACGAGCGCCATGTGCCGATCCTCATGCTGACCGCCCGGTCCGAGACGGAGGAGCGCATCGAGGGACTCGAAGCCGGCGCCGACGATTACCTGCCCAAGCCCTTCGATCCGCGCGAACTGCTGCTGCGCGTCGGCAACATCGTCAAGCGCGGCGCCGCGGCCCCCGCTCCCAAGATCGAGCAGATCGTCTTCGGGCCCTTCACCTTCGTGATCGCGCGTCGCGAATTGAAGCGTAGCGGCGAGCCGGTGCATCTGACCGATCGCGAACAGGAGATCATGGTCCGTTTCGCCGAAAATGCCGGCGACACCATCCCCCGCCACGAAATGTTCGCGGAAGGCTCCGGCATCGGCGAACGCACAATCGACGTCCAGATCAACCGTCTGCGCCGCAAGATCGAGGCGGATCCGGCCAATCCCCGTTATCTTCAAACGGTCCGCGGAATAGGCTACCGTCTCTCGATCGAATAGACAGGCGCAAGACGGGATCATCTCCCGTCCGGCGCGCTCAAGGGGCGGCATGGCCACGACAGACCTCGGCGGGAACCGGGCACAGAGAACGCGCAGGCGGACGCTGGCACTGCGCCTGCGCCGCATCATGCGCACCTCCTCCGTCCAGCTTCGGCGGCTGACCGGCTATTTCACCGACGCAATGCCGCGCGGCCTTTATGCGCGCTCGCTGATCATCATCATCGCGCCGATGGTCCTGCTGCAATCGGTCGTCGCCTTCGTCTTCATGGAGCGCCACTGGCAGACGGTCACCCAGCGCCTGTCGACGGCGGTCACCCGCGACATCGCCGCCGTCATCGACATCATCGAGACCTATCCCCAGGACGCCGAATACGAGCAGGTCATCCGCATGGCGCGCGACCGGCTCAACCTCAATATCGCCATCCTGCCGCCCGATCCGCTGCCGGCGCCAGCGCCAAAACCGTTTTTTTCGATCCTCGACCGCATCCTCTCAGAGGAGATTACCCGGCAGATCGGCCGTCCCTTCTGGATCGACACTGTCGGCAATTCCAATCTGGTCGAGATCCGCATCCAGATGGAGAACAAGGTGTTGCGCGTCCTCGCGCTGCGCAGCTCAGCCTATGCGTCCAACACGCATATCTTTCTTCTGTGGATGGTCGGCACGTCGCTCGTGCTGCTGTTCATCGCCATCCTGTTCCTGCGCAACCAGATCCGGCCGATCCAAAAGCTCGCCGAGGCGGCGGAGAGTTTCGGCAAGGGCCGGCCGCTGCCGACCGATTTCCGCCCGCGCGGCGCCATCGAGGTCCGCCGCGCCAGTCTCGCCTTCATCCAGATGCGCGAACGTATCGAAAAACAGATCGAACAGCGCACCACCATGCTGTCGGGCGTCAGCCACGACCTGCGCACCATCCTGACCCGCTTCAAGCTGCAGCTGGCGCTCTCCAGCGACAAGAAGGTCAACGAGGCGCTCGAAAAGGACGTCGCCGACATGCAGTCCATGCTGGAAGGCTACCTGTCTTTCGCCAAGAGCGACGCCAAGGAAGAAACGGCCGAACTGAACCTTCAGGACATGCTCGACCATGTCCGCGCCGACGGCAAGCTGTCCGGCAAGACGGTCCGCACCAGCCTGATCGGACGGCCGGACATCGTCGTGCGGCCCGGCGCCTTCCGCCGGCTGGTCACCAACCTCACCTCGAACGCCTTCCGCTATGCCGACAGCGTCGAGATCGTCGCGCGCAACTCCAAGGGCTGGCTGACGCTGACCATCGACGATGACGGGCCGGGCATTCCCGAAGACCAGCGCGAGGACGTGTTCCGACCCTTCTTCCGCCTCGACGAGGCCCGCAACCTGAATGAAAGCGGCACCGGGCTCGGCCTGTCGATCGCCCGCGACATAGCCCGCAGCCATGGCGGCGATATCAGGCTCGACGACAGCCCCATGGGCGGCCTGCGAGCCGAACTGCGCTTGCCGGTTTAAAAAGTCAGAGAAGCCGTTTGCCGTTCGGCACCGTGTGGCCCGGTCCGGCGAGCACGACCGCGCCGTTCTCATCGTGGAAGCCGAGCGTCAGCACTTCCGAACGGATCGGCCCGATCTGGCGTGGCGGGAAATTCACCACCGCCATGACCTGCCGCCCGACAAGCTCTTCGGGCCTGTAGTGCTCGGTGATCTGCGCCGAGGATTTCTTCACGCCGATCTCCGGGCCGAAATCGATCATCATCTTGATCGCCGGCTTGCGCGCCTCCGGAAACGGCTCGGCCTCAACGATCGTGCCGGTCCGGATGTCGACGCGCAGATAGTCGTCAAAGCCTATCTCAGGCGCCAGCGCCTCGAGATCGGTTGCCATGCTTTGTCTCCTCAGGCTTCGCCCTGGGTTTCGAACATCGTGCTTTCCAGCGCTTCCTTCGCGGTTGCTCCGGACCACAGCACGAACTGGAAGGCTTGGTAATAGGCCTCGCAGGTTTCGATGGCGCTCGACAGCATCACCTCGACCTGCGCCTCGGTCGGTTCGGCTCCGCCGGCCAGCAGCAGCGAGTGACGGAACATCACCGCGCCCTCCTGCTCCCACAGGTCGAAATGGCCCATCAGCAGCTGCTCGTTGATCAGCGAGAGGAGACGCATCAACTCCACGAAGCGGCTGTCATGCACCTTGACGTCGAAGCCGCAGGCGAAATGCAGCGACTCGAAGTCCTCCATCCAGGCATAGGAGACATGGTAGTTGGTCCAGTGCCCCTGCACCGCCACCGCGATCTCGTCATCGCCGGTGCGTTCGAAATTCCAGTCATTCACGTGAGCAACCTGCTCGATCACATCGACGGGATGCGCGGCGCGGTAATAATCCAGCTCAATCAGGCTCATTGCCAATCCTATTTTCGTTTTCCGCCCCGAAAGGCGGCGCTTTCAAAACCGGTTCAGGTAAGCGACACGGTTACGATGAAGGCGAACGAGTGCTGCAACGGACTGACGCGGCTGCGCTTAACTTTCATTCGCTGGGTACGAATCACTCAATAATTTCAGTCTATTGATCCGTGACTCGCGGAAAAGCCCCTTGGTTAAAAAAGCGCTAAATTCAGATGTGGATAGAGATCGGCGACGCCCGGCAGGCGAGTCTTAAGCGACTCTGAAAGCTCGATTTTTCGCGGCAAGACTCCCCGCGAAAAATCGCTGTGAACTTTTTGTTAAAAGTTGGATTGCGGTCCGATCAGGAGCCTGCGGCGAGTTTCTTTTCGAGTTCCTCGAGTCGCTTGGCCAGCGCCTCGTTCTCGTCGCGCGCCTTGATCGCCATTTCGCGCACCGCCTCGAATT
Organism: Ahrensia sp.; assembly: GCA_002698425.1. The sequence continues at coordinate 13,777 of NZXU01000035.1, forward strand.
CCTCGCGCTTGACGAGGTCCATGCCCGAAAGCATCCTCTCGATCTGGTGCTGGAAGGCCGTTTCGACCTCCTGGCGCATGCCCTGCGCGGTCCCCGCCATGTCGGTCATAAGGCGGGCGAAATCGTCCATAATCTTGTTGGGGCCAGTTGTCATTGCGGCTACTCCCGTGTTCAAGACATAGCTATTGCCGCGCCGTCCGCATTGCAAGGTGACGCGGCCTCCCGAGGACCCGATCCATGTTTCCCGCCGCCCTCACCCAGCTCGCCCTGCCCTTCCCCAACATCGACCCGATCCTTTTCCAGATAGGCCCGGTCGCCATCCGCTGGTATTCGCTCGCCTATATCGGCGGCATCGTGCTCGGCTGGCTCTATGCGCGGCGCATGGTGCGCAACAACCGTCTCTGGGGCGGCAAGGCGCCGGTCACCGAAGCGGATCTGGACGATTTCATCCTCTGGGCGACGATCGGGATCATCGTCGGCGGACGGCTCGGCTTCGTCCTCTTCTACGACCTGCCGGTCTATCTCGACGACCCCGCGCGCATTTTCAAGACATGGCAGGGCGGCATGTCCTTCCACGGCGGACTGATCGGCACGACCATCGCCATGTTCGCCTTCGCCTGGCGGCGCAAGCTGCCCGTCTGGAGCCTGATCGACATCGTCTCGGTCGTCGTGCCGATCGGCCTGTTCTTCGGCCGCCTCGCCAATTTCATCAATTCCGAACTCTGGGGCCGCGCCTCCGACGTACCGTGGGCGGTTGTCTTTCCGACGGGCGGCGACATCGCCCGCCATCCGAGCCAGCTTTACGAAGCGGCGCTGGAAGGCCTTGTCCTGTTCCTCGTGCTCCGATTCTGCACCCACAACCTCCTGAAGCTGCAGACGCCGCGCTTCGCCACCGGCGTCTTCATCGCCGGCTATGGGCTCGCCCGCATTTTCGTCGAGTTCTTCCGCGAACCGGACGTGCAACTCGGCTATCTTTACGGCGGCTGGCTGACCATGGGCATGGTATTGTCCGTCCCGATGGTCCTGCTCGGCGTCGCCCTCGTCGTCTCGGCGAGACGCCGGCCCGCCTGATGAGCCTTGAAGACCGCATCCGCCGGCTGATCGAGACGGCCGGCCCGCTGCCGATATCCGATTACATGGCAACGTGCCTGTTCGATCCCTCGGACGGCTATTACACGACGCGCGAACCCTTCGGCGAAGGCGGTGACTTCACGACGGCCCCGGAAATCAGCCAGATGTTCGGCGAGATGGTCGGCGCATGGCTCGTCCATGCATGGCGCGCACTCGGCCGCCCGGCTCCCTTCGCGCTGGTCGAGATGGGCCCCGGCCGCGGCACGCTGATGCACGACCTCATCCGTACCGCCCGCATCGACCCGTCTTTCCTCGCCGCAGCGCAAATCCATCTCGTCGAAACAAGCGAGAGACTGCGCGGCGTCCAGGCCGAGAAACTCGTCCCACATGCGGTCGAATGGCATGGCGAGCTCTCGACCCTGCCGGCTTTGCCGATGCTGTTCGTCGCCAACGAACTGTTCGACGCCGTCCCGGTCCGCCAGTTCGAGCAGACGCCGGATGGCTGGCGCGAACGCCGTGTCGGGCTCGATGCCGACGGCAACCTTGCCTTCGTGCCCGGCCTCCCCGTCTCCGATCCCTCGCTTCTGCCGGCCGGCGCCGGCGCGGCCCCCGAAGGCGCGGTCTTCGAATATGCGCCGGCGCGCGAAGCCATCGCCGCAACGCTCGGCGAAAGGCTGGTGGCCCATGGCGGCGCCGCGCTCGTCATAGATTATGGACACCTGCACTCTGGTTTCGCCGATACGCTACAGGCGCTTCGCGGCCATCGTTTCGTCTCCGTGTTGGAAGAGCCGGGTTCGGCCGATCTGACCAGCCATGTGGACTTCGAGTCGCTCGCAAGAGCGGCCGAATCGGCGGGCGCCACCGCGCTTCCGCCGATGACGCAGGGCGATTTCCTGCTTTCCTTGGGCCTCGCCCAGCGCGCCGGCGCGCTCGGTCACGGAAAGGACGAAAAGACGCAGGCGGAGATCCGCGCCGCCGCCGAGAGGCTGGCCGGAACCGGCAAGGCCGAAATGGGCGGATTGTTCAAGGTCTTGTGCCTGACCGGCGCTCCGCTGGCGCTGCCGCCATTCGCCTGAATGGCAAAACCCGGCTTGTTGACATGGTCACGAAGCTGAAACAGGGTGCATCCGGCGGAGCAAGCAGATCACATGAATATCGAAATCCGGGACGCGGTCGATCCGATCCTTTCTGAAGGCCTGTCCGGCATCGGGAATGTCCGGCACGGTTTCTTCACCCGTCAGGGCGGCGTTTCGTCGGGCATCTATGCGGGGCTGAATGTCGGGCTCGGCTCCGACGACGATCCGGATCTCGTCCGGCAGAATCGCGGCCGCGTCGCGGCCGCACTCGGCTGGCCCGACAAGCCGCTTTCGACGCCGCACCAGGTCCATTCTCCCGATGTCGTCACCATTTCCGAACCCTTTCCCGAAGGCGACCGCCCGAAGGTCGACGCGGTGGTCACCACGACCCCTGGCGTGATCATAGGCGTGCTGGCGGCCGATTGCGGACCGATCCTCTTCGCCGACGAGGCCGGCGGTGTCATCGGCGCCGCCCATGCCGGCTGGAAAGGCGCCTTTACCGGCGTGATCGAGAACACCGTCGATGCGATGGTCGATGCCGGCGCTCGCCGCGGCGCGATCCGCGCCGTGCTCGGCCCCTCCATCGGCCCGGAGAATTACGAGGTCGGCCCCGAATTCGAGGCCCGTTTCGCCGAAGCCGATCCGGACAATCGCCGTTTCTTTTCCCCGTCCGCGCGCGAGGGGCATTTCATGTTCGACCTGCCCTCCTACATCGTCGCGCGGCTTGAACGCGCCGGCGTCGATGCGGCCCATACGGGGCATTGCACCTATGCGGACGAGACCAGCTTCTTTTCCTACCGCCGCACGACACACCGGCGCGAACCGGATTACGGCCGCCAGATTTCGGCGATCGTTCTGACCGACTGAGACCCCGCTTCCGTGATGAAGGAGATGCGAGATGGCTTTGCATTTTGATGCGCAGGAATTCGAGACCCGCAAGAACCGCCTTCTTGCGGAGATGAAGGAAGCCAAGCTCGACGCCATGCTGCTCTTCGCGCAGGAGAGCATGTACTGGCTGACCGGCTACGACACGTTCGGCTTCTGTTTCTTCCAGTGCATGATCGTCGAGAAGTCGGGCGACATCGCCCTGCTGACGCGTTCCGCCGATTTGCGCCAGGCCCGCCACACCTCGAATGTCGAGACCATCGTCATCTGGGAGGACCGCGCCCAGGCCAATCCGACCCGCGAATTGCGCGACCTGCTTTCGGACCGCGACCTTCTCGGCTCCCGCATCGGCATCGAATACGACACGCCCGGTCTCACCGCCTTCAACGGCCGCCGCCTCGACGAGGCGCTGAACACCTTCGCCACACTGGAAGACGCCTCGCTGATCGTTCCGCGGCTGCGCGCCGTCAAGTCGGACGCCGAGATCGCCTATGTCCGCGAGGCCGGCAAACTCGCCGACGACGCGCTGACCGCCGCCATCCCGCTGATCAAGGCCGGCACAGACGAAAGCGCCATCCTCGCCGCCATGCAGGGCGCCGTGTTCGAGGGCGGCGGCGACTATGCCGGCAATGAATTCATCATCGGTTCCGGCCAGGACGCGCTGCTCTGCCGCTACAAATCCGGCCGCCGCAAGCTCGACAAGGACGACCAGCTGACCCTCGAATGGGCCGGCGTCTACCGCCGCTATCATGTCGCCATGATGCGCACCGTGCTGACCGGCACCCCGACGCCCCGCCACCTCGAACTCTACGAGGCGGCCAAGGACGCGCTGCTCGCCTGCGAGGAGGCGATGACTGTCGGCCACACATTCGGCGACGTTTTCGACGCTCATGCCAGGGCGATGGCCGCCGCCGACCTGACCCGCCACCGTCTCAATGCCTGCGGCTATTCGCTCGGCGCGCATTTCACCCCGTGCTGGATGGACAAGCCGATGTTCTTTGCCGGCAATCCAAGGGAGATCGTCCCCAACATGGTTCTCTTCGCCCACATGATCATCGCGGATTCCGAGAGCGGCACCGCCATGACGTTGGGGCAGACCTATCTGACGACCGAGAACGGGCCCGAATGCCTGTCCCGCCACAAACTTGATTTGATTGTCGGTTAGGTTAAAGGTTTGACAGGAATGGGAGAACGGCGCGAAAGCGCGACGGGAAGGGGCTGCATGACGCAAATTCTGTCTCGACTGGCAGGCATGGCGTGTCTGCTGCTCCTCGTCGCATCCTGCACCGGAGCGGACAGTACTTTCGGCCTCGGCAAGAAACAGGACCGGTCGAACGCAGCCGCCAATGCCCAGTTCCCCTCCGTTGACGGAACGGCTCAGCCGGGCGGGGTCGCCGCGGCCGGCCCGCCGGCCAACGGGCAGGAACTTGCGCGCGTCTATTTCGCCCCCGTGGTCGGCGCGCCTGTTCAATTGGTCGCCGCCCTGTCGAAGCGGCTTGGCGCCGTCGGCAGCGCCAATGGCGTCACCCTGGTGCCGCAGGGCACGTCCGGCATGACCAACGAGATCAAGGGCTACTTCTCCGCCTTCACGGAAAACGGCTCGACCTCGGTGATCCATGTCTGGGATGTCGTCTCGCCCAGCGGCCAGCGCGTCCACCGCATCCAGGGCCAGGAAGTCGTCCCCGGCGCGACCGCCGATCCTTGGGCGTCCGTAACGCCGGAGACCATGGATTCGATCGCCGACAAGGTAATGAGCCAGTACATTCTCTGGCTCAGAAGCGCCCCCTCGCCGGCCCCGCAAAACCCCGCATGAACGGGCGGGAAACATTTCCCCCACAGTTTTGCGGTGCGAAACCGACGAGACGCCTTGAAAAGCAAGGCCATGGCTGTAAAACCCGCGCCAAGTTATCCACAGCACGCACTGGCACGGCGCAATGAAACTGTTCTCCGGCAATTCCAATCGCCAACTCGCTGAGAATGTTGCCAAATATCTCGGAATAGGCGTCGGCCGGGCCAGTGTCCGCCGTTTCGCAGACGAGGAGATCTTCGTCGAAATCCAGGAAAACGTACGCGGCGAGGATGTTTTCATCCTCCAGTCGACCTCCTATCCGGCCAATGATCACCTGATGGAACTGCTCATCATGATCGATGCGTTCCGCCGGTCGTCGGCCCGCCGCATCACCGCGGTCCTCCCCTATTTCGGCTATGCCCGACAGGATCGCCGCACATCCGGGCGCACGCCGATCTCCGCCAAGCTGGTCGCCAACCTGATCACCCGCGCCGGCGCAGACCGTGTCCTGACGCTCGACCTGCATGCCGGCCAGATCCAGGGCTTCTTCGATATCCCGACCGACAATCTCTACGCCGTGCCGGTGATGGCGCGCGACATCCGCGCCCGCTACAAGAACCTGTCGAGCGTGATGGTCGTATCGCCGGATGTCGGCGGCGTCGTGCGCGCCCGCGCCTTGTCGAAACGGCTCGACGACACGCTGCTCGCCATCGTCGACAAGCGCCGCGAGCGGCCCGGCGAATCGGAAGTCATGAACGTCATCGGCGACATCGAAGGCAAGAACTGCTTCCTGATCGACGACATCATCGATTCCGGCGGTACCTTGTGCAACGCGGCCGACGCGCTGCTCGCCAAGGGCGCGAAAAGCGTCACCGCCTATATTACCCACGGGGTCCTGTCCGGCGGCGCGGTCAATCGCATCATGTCCTCCCAGCTCACCGAACTGGTGATCACCGATTCCATCCAGCCCACCGCCTCCGTCGAATCCGCGCCCAACATCCGCGTGGTTTCCGTCACCGACCTGATCGGTGAGGCCATCGCCCGCACCTCGCACGAACAGTCTGTCTCCAGCCTGTTCGACTGAGCGTCTTCATCCGCCGACGCGCCGCCCATGCCCGGTTGCGCGGGCCCGAATGTTAGGCTATAGGCACGCCCATCCGCGCAAGACACCCTTGGAGGCTGCGCGGGCGAAGCCGGGCGACCGGCTTTGGTTTTTCTGGGAACAGCAAAAACACTCCAGATACGTCCTCGAAAGGAAACGCCATGAGCGAAGCATACGTGCTCACGGCCGAGGCGCGCGAACGGGTCGGTAAGGGGTCCGCCCGGGCTATTCGGCGCAACGGCAATATTCCGGCTGTCATCTATGGTGACAACAAGCCTCCCCTTTCCATCACGCTTCCCGCCAAGGAAGTGACGATGAAGATTCACGGCGGCGGGTTCATGACCACGGTCGCCGAGATCGAGATCGACGGCAAGAAGCACAGCGTCCTGCCGAAGTCCTACGACCTCGATCCGGTCAAGGATTTCGTGATCCACGTCGATTTCCTGCGCGTGTCGGCCAAGACGGAAGTGACCGTCAACATCCCGGTCCACTTCGTCAACGAAGAAGAATGCCCCGGCATCCGCAAAGGCGGCGTGCTCAACACGGTGCGCCACGAAGTCGAGGTTCACTGCCCGGCCAATGCGATCCCGGAATACTTCACCGCGGATCTCGCCGGCCTTGAGCTCGGCGACGCCATCAAGATTTCCTCCATCACGCTTCCGGAGAACGTCCACCCGACGATCACCGATCGCGACTTCACCATCGCGACGATCGCCGCTCCGGCCGGCCTGAAGAGCGAAGAAAGCGAAGCCGAAGAGACGGCGGCCGACGAGGTCGAAGTCATCGGCGAGGAAGAAGCAACCGAAGCGGAAGGCGGCGAGGAGTAACGCCCGCCCCGGCGTATTGGAGACGGCAGCGCCATGCTTGTCATTGCAGGCCTCGGCAATCCCGGTCCGAAATATGCCGCCAACCGCCACAATATCGGCTTCATGGCGGCGGACGCGATCGTCCGCCGCCATTCGTCTTTCGGCCCTTGGCAAAACAAGTTCAACGCCGAGATCAGCGAAGGCCGGCTCGAGGGCGACAAGGTCCTCGTCATCAAGCCGCTGACCTTCATGAACAGTTCCGGACAGGCCGTCGGCGAGGCGTTGCGCTTCTACAAGCTCGGGCCGGAGGATCTGGTCGTTCTCTATGACGAACTGGACCTTGCCCCCGGCAAGCTGCGCATCAAGACGGGCGGCGGATCGGGCGGTCATAACGGCATCAAGTCGATCGACGCCCATTGCGGCAAGGACTACCGCCGCGTCCGTCTCGGCATCGGCCATCCGGGCGCGAAGGAACGGGTCCACGGCCATGTGCTGGGCGATTTCGCCAAGGCCGATCAGGCCTGGCTGGATCCGCTTCTCGACACGATCGCCGACAATGCCGGACTTCTGGTCAAGGGCGAGGACTCGTCCTTCATGAACAAGATCGCGCTTGCCGTGGGAGAATCCGACATGGCCGCCTCGAAGAAGAAATCCGCCGCCAACCCCGCGCCTGTGCGCAAACAGCAGAGCCATATCCGCCAGGCCCGCCAGGGCGGCCCGCAGGTTCCGACGAGCGGACCGATGGCGGAGATGCTGAAAAAGCTACTCGGAAAAAAGGACTGACCTGATGGGTTTCAAATGCGGCATCGTCGGCTTGCCCAATGTCGGCAAGTCGACGCTCTTCAACGCGCTGACCAAGACGGCGGCCGCGCAGGCTGCCAACTATCCCTTCTGCACCATCGAGCCGAACACCGGCGAGGTCGCGGTGCCGGACGAGCGCTTGAAGAAGATCGCGGCGGCCGCCGGTTCGAAGGAAATCATCCCGACCCGTATCAACTTCGTCGATATCGCCGGCCTCGTGCGCGGCGCTTCCAAGGGCGAAGGCCTCGGCAACCAGTTCCTCGCCAATATCCGCGAGGTCGACGCCATCGTGCATGTGCTGCGCTGCTTCGAGGATGACGACATCACCCATGTCGAGGGCCGCATCGATCCCGTCGACGACGCCGAGACCGTCGAGACCGAGCTTATGCTCGCCGATCTGGAAAGCCTGGAGCGCCGCATTGTCCAGATCCGCAAACGCGCCACCGGCAAGGACAAGGAAGCGACGACCATCCTTCCCGTGATGGAACAGGCGCTGGCGCTGCTGCAGGATTCCAAGCCCGTGCGCATGATGCTGGACGGCATCGCGGCGGAAGACCTCGCCATCCTGAAAAGCCTGAACCTGCTGACCTCCAAGCCGGTGCTCTACGTCTGCAACGTCGCCGAGGCGGACGCCGCAACCGGCAACGCCCATTCAGCCGCCGTCGACGCGATGGCCGCCGAACAGGGCGCGCGCACCGTCGTCATTTCGGCGGCGATCGAGGCGGAGATCGCGCAGCTGGAGGACGAGGAAGCCCGCGAATACATGGAGGCGATGGGCCTTAATGAACCGGGCCTCGACCGGCTGATCCGCGAAGGCTACGCCTTACTGAATCTGCTGACCTTCTTCACCGCCGGCCCGAAGGAAACCCGCGCCTGGACGGTGCGCAAGGGATCGAAGGCCCCGCAGGCCGCCGGCGAGATCCACACGGATTTCGAGAAGGGCTTCATCCGCGCCCAGACCATCGCCTATGACGACTATGTCACGCTCGGCGGCGAGGCCGCGGCCAAGGAAGCCGGCAAGGCGCGCGACGAAGGCAAGGAATATGTCGTCCATGACGGCGACGTGATGCTGTTCAAGTTCAACGTCTGACGGCACTGGCGCCGCCGCCGAACGGTGATACGATCGCCGCATGGCATTCGACTTCATCTTCATGCTGACGGAAGACGATCGCACGATTCCGGACGCCCGCGCACGGCTGCAGGATGTGCTGGCCGGCGGCGCCCGCCATATCGGCTTCAAGGATGTCGGCCTGCCCTTCGAGGATCTGAAAGGGCTTGCCTCCGAAATCCGCGCCGCGGGCGGGCGCGCCTATCTGGAAGTCGTCAGCCTCGACGCAGATAGCGAGTTGCGCTCGGCCCGCGCCGCGATCGATCTTGAGGTCGACTGCTTGCTCGGCGGTACCCGCGCGGAAACGGTCGCGCCGATGTTGCGCGCCCATCCGGTGCGCTATTTTCCCTTTCCCGGCGAGATCGTCTCCCATCCGAGCATCCTGAAGGGCACCGTCGAGACGATCGCCGACAGCGCCCGCCGCCTCGCCGATCTCGAAACCGTGCACGGCCTCGATCTCCTCGCCTATCGCTTCGACGGCGACGTGCCCGAACTGATGAAGGCGGTCTGCGCGGCAACGGCAAAACCCGTCATCGTCGCCGGCTCGATCGATACGGAGGAGCGCATCGTCGCCGTGGCCGAAGCCGGCGCCGCCGGCTTCACGGTTGGCACCGCCGCCTTTCGCGGCGCGTTTCCGGCGGCAGGCGAAGGGCTGGTCGCGCAGGTGCAGGCGATCCTCGCCATGACCGGACGCGCCCGCCAGCGCTCATCCGCGCCGCGCAAGATCGCGCTCGTCGCCCACAACAATCGCAAGACCCAACTGCTCGCCTGGGTGCGCCGCCACCGCGAAACGCTGGCCTGCCATTCCATCGTCGCGACCGGCGGGACGGGCACCATGCTCGGCAAGGAGGAGCCGTCTTTGTCGATCCGCCGCCTTCAGCGCGGCTCGCATGGCGGCGACCAGCAACTGGGCGCGCTGGTCGCGACCGGCGAGCTCGACGCCGTCATCTTCTTTGCCGACCCGCACGGGCCGGCCTCGCTCGACTTCGACCTGCTGGCGCTGATGCGCCTCGCGATCCAGCACGATATCCCCATCGCCTGCAGCCCGGCGGCGGCGGATCTCTTCGTCGCCGCCAGTCTTTGACTATGGGAAATTACCTGGTCCTGCAGGTCTTGATGCCGAACGGCATATAGGCCGGGCACCAGCCGATCACGGCGGTCGCCAGCATCACGATGCCGACGATCAGCACCACCCAGCCGAGCGCGCCTGTCACCGTGCCCATGAAATAGAGCGCCAGCAGGATGATCCCGACGATGGCGCGAATTCCGCGGTCCATACCGCCCATATTGGTCTTGAACATGTCCCTGTCCTTTCGATGGTGTTTCGATGGAGACAGGATAGCAGGTCGAACGACCGCTTCAGTGACCATGTCACCGAAACCGGGACTTTCTAATCCGCCCCGCCGGCAATACGCTGCAACTCGTTTCGCGCAACGATCCGCACGACGCCGCGGTCGAGCGATACGATCCCGCGCCCGGAAAGGGCCTCCAGCCGCCGCGAGACGACCTCGCGCGCCGAGCCGATCACCGAGGCGATCTCGGCATGCGTCGCCCTGACCAGCCCGTCTGCGTCCGCCTGGGCGAGAAGCCATTGCGCAAGCCTGAGTTCAACCTTCACGAAGGCGACCATTTCCAGCAGATGCGTCATCTCGCCGAGCCGGTCGCCGAAGGCCTTGAAGACGAAACGGCGGAAATCGCCCGACTCGCGCACCAGCCTGTCGAATGTCGCCGGCGGGACGACCGCCGCGACAACGTCGCTCTCGGCGATCGCCTCGCCGCTATAGGGCTGCGACCCGAGCATGCCCAGCGTGGTCTGCACGCAGGTCTGCCCGGGATCGATGGAATAGAGCAGCAATTCGCGCCCGGTGCGGCTGTTCAGATAGACATTGACCCGCCCCGAAATCGTCAGCACGAAGCCGAACGGTACGTCGCCGGGACGGAACAGCACCGTGCCCGCCGGGATCAGTTGCGGCTTGAGCGGCTCCAGCGCGCCGCGCGTTGCGGGGTCGAGTATGGCGGCATAGGGCGTGCCGGTTATCCAGGATGTCACGGTCGCCTTGATCCTCTCCTCCCGCCTCCGCGCCCGGGGCAGAGCGTCAGTCTCCTTCGAACTCGATCAGCGTGCGCACCGGCACGCCGAGCGCCTCGATCTTCTTGCGGCCGCCGAGATCGGGCAGGTCGATGACGAAACAGGCCGCCACGACTTCCGCGCCCATCTGCTGCAGCAGCTTCACCGCGCCTTCCGCCGTGCCGCCGGTGGCGATCAGATCGTCGACCAGGATGACGCGCTCGCCGGTCTTCACCGCGTCCTTGTGCATCTCCATCTCGTCGATGCCGTATTCCAGGCTGTAGGCGACGCGCACCGTCTCATAGGGCAGCTTGCCCTTCTTGCGGATCGGTACGAAACCGGCCGACAACTGGTGCGACATCGCCCCGCCAAGGATAAAGCCGCGCGCCTCGACGCCGGCGATCTTGTCGATCTTGGTGCCCGCATAGGGGTGGACGAGTTCGTCGATCGAGCGGCGAAATGCGCGCGCGTCGCCGAGCAGGGTCGTGATGTCGCGAAACATGACCCCCGGCTTCGGATAGTCGGGAATGGTTCGGATCGATGCCTCAAGAGTGTCGCGCAAGCTCATGGTCTGCCTTTCCGTCGGCCCTGGACAGGGCCGGATCATGTCGCCATCGGGGTCAAAAGAAAAGGGCGCGAGAGCGCCCTTTCCAGGAATGCATAGGTTCAGAGTCGGTCAGTGCTCGACGCGCGACCAGACCTGCTTCTTGGCGAGATAGAGGAACACCGAGAACAGCACGAGGAAGACCATCACGCGGAAGCCCATTTCCTTGCGCTCTGTCAGATGCGGCTCGGCTGCCCACATGAGAAAGGCCGCGACGTCCTTGGCCTCCTGCTCGATCGTGGCCGGTGTGCCATCGTCGAACTCGACATCCTCGCCGTAAAGCGGCTGCGCCATGGCGAGCGCCGAACCCGATACGAAATGCGGGTTGTAATACAGACCGTCCGGAACCTCGATATGGGCCGGCGGCTCTTCGCCGTAACCGGTCAGCAGCGAGTAGATATAGTCCGGCCCGCCTTCCGCATATTGCGTGAAAACGTCGAAGACGAACAGCGGGAAACCGCGCTCGACGCCACGCGCCTTGGCGATCAGCGAGAAATCCGGAGGCACCGCACCGTTGTTCGCGAGCTTCGCTTGTTCGGTGTTCTCATAGGGTCCCGGGAAGTAATCCGTCGGAAGCGCCGGACGGGTGAACATCTCCCCATCCGCATTCGGACCGTCTTGGACCTCGTAGCCGGCAGCGATCGCATCCACTTCCTCTTCTGAATAGCCGAGTTCGTGGAAGTCGCGGAACGCCACGCGCTTGAGCGAATGGCAGGCCGCGCAGACATTGGCATAGACTTTGAAGCCGCGCTGAAGCTGGCCCTTGTCGTATTTGCCGAACGGCCCGGCAAAGCTCCAGTCCTGCTCGACCGGCTTTTGCAGCGGATAATGGACCGTGTGCTCTTCGCCGCCCTCTTCCGCCGCTTTGGCGCCAGGCATGACGAGCGTCATGGCGACGGCCGCGGCGCCGATCGTGGCAATGATGTGTTTCATTGTTCTGTTCCCGTAATTCTGCGCCACGCGGCTCATCCTCTGGTTTCCGGCGAAGCGGCGGCGCCGTTCGTCACCTGCTGGGCGCCGCTCTTCTTGCTGCGCGCCAGCACGGCTTCGGTGATCGAATTCGGCAGCCTGCGCGGCGTTTCGATCAGGCCGAGGACCGGCAGGATGATGAGGAAGAAAGCGAAGTAGTACAGCGTCGCGATCTGCGCCAGCATGGTGTAGATGCCTTCGGCCGGCTTGGCCCCGAGCCATCCCAGGAAAATCGCGTCGGCCGCGAAGATCCAGAAGAACAGCTTGTACCAGGGACGGTAGACCGCCGAACGAACCTTCGACGTGTCGAGCCATGGCATGATGAACAGCAGCGCGATCGAGCCGAACATCACTAGGACGCCGCCGAGCTTGGAGTCGATCGGGCCGATATTGAAGGTGATGGCGCGCAGCATCGCGTAGAACGGCAGGAAGTACCATTCGGGCACGATATGCGCCGGCGTCACCAGAGGATCGGCTTCGATATAGTTGTCCGGGTGGCCGAGGAAGTTCGGCAGGTAGAAGATGAAATAGGCGAAGACGGCGAAGAAGACCATCATTGCGAACGCGTCCTTGATGGTCGCGTAGGGCGTGAAGGCCACCGTGTCGGTCTTCGATTTCACTTCGATCCCTGTCGGGTTCGTCTGGCCGGTCACATGCAGCGCCCAGACATGCAGGACGACGACGCCCGCGATCATGAAGGGCAGCAGGTAATGCAGCGAGAAGAAGCGGTTGAGCGTCGGATCGCCGACCGCGTAGCCGCCGAGCAGCAGTTCCTGGACCCACTCACCGATCAGCGGGAAGGCGGTGAAGAAGCCGGTGATGACGGTTGCGCCCCAGAAGGACATCTGGCCCCAGGGCAGCACGTAGCCCATGAAGCCGGTCGCCATCATCAGCAGATAGATGATGCAGCCGAGGATCCACAGCAACTCGCGCGGCGCCTTGTAGGAGCCGTAATACATGCCGCGGAACATGTGCAGATAGACCGCGACGAAGAAGAAGGAGGCGCCGTTGGCGTGCATGTAGCGCAGCAGCCAGCCGTGGTTCACGTCGCGCATGATGCTCTCGACGCTGGTGAACGCCATGCCGGTCGAGGCGACATAGTGCATCGCCAGGACGACGCCGGTCAGGATCTGTGCAACCAGCATAAGCGACAGGATGCCGCCGAATGTGTAGGCGTAATTGAGGTTGCGCGGCACCGGATAGGCGACGAAGGAATCGTACATCATCCGCGGCAGCGGCATGCGGGCATCGATCCATTTGCCGATGCCGGAGGTCGGCGTGTAGGTGCCGTGTGCTTCGTGAGTGCTCATGCTCGGGCTCCTATACGGTATCGGTGCCGATGGTCAGCGTCGAAGCGTCGGCGAAGACGTGCGGCGGCTGTGGCAGGTTGATCGGCGCAGGTCCGCGCAGGATGCGGCCGGTGAAATCGAACACCGAGCCGTGGCAGGGGCAGTTCCATCCGTCGGCGCCGGAGTCGACGACCTTGGGAATGCAGCCCAGATGTGTGCAGTTCGCGGCAACGACGACCCAGTCCTTGGTCGCCTCGTCGGCCGGGCCGCCGATGCGCGGTTCGGCCGGTGCCGGATCCTTCAAATCGCTGTCGGTCAGCTCGGTGACCGCGCCGATTTCCGTTTCGGTCAGGCGGCGCACGAAATACGGCTTGCCGCGCCAGGTCACGATGATGGCCGCACCGGGCTCAATGGACGAAATATCGATGTCGACAGGCTGGCCGGCGGCGCGGACAGCCGCGTCCGGGCGCATCTGGTCGATAAATGGCCAGGCAAGACCCGCCACGCCGACCACACCGAGCATGCCGGAGGCGACGTAGATAAAGTCGCGGCGCGTTGTCTCATCAGCGGTGATTGTTTCTTCGCTCACAGGAGCATTCCTTTCCGGTACAGTCACTGTGTCTGCGGGCGGTCAGGAACAGGCACGGGCAAGTGCCCGCGCCCGCAGCCACGTCCCCCGCGATCCCTTATTTCGGAAGTCCGCGCTTGTCCAGTCTCGACCATCGGATGATGGCAACTTGTCGCGCTGAAAATCCGTGGAAATTCGGTACTATTCCGCCGCCTCGCCGAGCGCGAGAAATCCGCCGGACTGTCGCGCCCACAACCGCGCGTAGAGGCCGTTCGGTTTCTTGACCAGTTCGGCGTGGGTTCCCGTCTCGACGACCTTGCCCCGATCCATCACGATCAGCCGGTCCATGGCGGCGATTGTCGACAGCCGATGCGCGATGGCGATGACCGTCTTGCCGGCCATCAGCCCCTGCAGATTCTCCTGTATCGCCGCCTCGATATCGGAATCGAGCGCCGAGGTCGCCTCGTCGAGAATCAGCACCGGCGCGTCCTTCAGCATCACCCGGGCGATCGCCACGCGCTGGCGCTGTCCGCCCGAAAGCTTGATGCCGCGCTCGCCGACATGCGCGTCATAGCCGTGCCGTCCGCGCGGATCTTCGACGCCGGTGATGAAATCATGCGCATGCGCCTTTCTTGCCGCCTCGATGACCTGATCGAGACTGGCGTCCGGGCGGCCATAGGCGATGTTGTCGCGCAATGACCTGTGCATAAGCGACGGCTCCTGGCTGACCACGCCGAACTGGTCGCGCAGCGAGGCCTGCGTCACGTCGCGAATGTCGCGCCCGTCGAGCAGGATGCGCCCGCCCTCGACGTCGAACAACCGGAGCAGCAGATTGACGAAGGTCGACTTGCCGGCGCCCGAGGGGCCGACCAGCCCGACCCGCTCGCCGGGCTTTATCTCGATATCGAGCCCGTCGAACAACTCGCCGGTCTTCTTGCCGTATCGGAACAGGACATTGTCGAAGCGGATATGGCCGGAGGCGCGCGGCATGACCGTCGCATCCTCGCGGTCGCGAATCGCCGGCTCGACCGAAATCGTCTCGGTCGCGTCCTGCACGGTCGAATAGGCGCGGATCAGCCCGTTGATGTTGAACATCATCCATCCGGACATCTGGTTGAGCCGGAAGACGAGCCCCATCGTCGCGGCGATCGCGCCGGTCGAGGCGGAGCCGTTCATCCACGCCATGACGGCCAGCGCCCCGATCGCCGTCATCATGATGCCGTTCAGCATCGCCACCGAGGCGCGCACCGTTGTGATCATCCGCGTCAGATGGGTGACCGCGCTCATATAGTTGGTCAGCGCCTGGCGGATGCCGCCATGCTCGCGCTGGCCGCTGTCGAACAGCTTCACGGACAGGATGTTGGTGAAGATGTCGACCAGCCGCCCGTTCAGTACCGCCCGCTCATTGGCGTTTTCCTTGCCGGCGCGCCGGAGCCGCGGCAACAGGAAGCGGATGATCACCGCATAGCCGGCGCCCCACAGCGCGACGACCGCGCCCATGCGCCAGTCCAGCGTCGAGAGAATGGTCGCCGTGAGCACGACGAAGGTCAGGAAGGACCACAGCGCCTGCAGCGAAGTGACGATGAAATCGCCCGTCGATTCGCCCGCCTGCATGATCTTCGTGGCGATCCGCCCGGCGAAATCGTTCTGGTAGAAGGTGTAGGGCTGCTCGATCACCCGACGAAACGATTGCCAGCGGATCATCGTGTAGAAGCGCGGCACGATCACCTGCTGTTCGATCACCGCCGCGCCGACCATCACGACCGCACGGATGACGAGCAACAGGACCGCCAGCCCGATGAGCTGATGCCAGTGATCGGCGATCAGCGTCGCCGGCGTGGAACTCTCCAGAATGTCGATCAGCCAGCCGACCGACCAGTAGAGCACCGCGTCGATGGAGCCGACCATCCCGCCGACGAACAGCAGGATGATGAACGGCCAGCGCGCCTGTTTCGCGAAATAGAAGATGAAGCCCCAGGCCGTCTTCGGCAGGATCGCCCGGTCGGTGTCCGAGAACGGTTCGACGAATCGCTCCACCCGGTTCCAAACCGGGTGGTCCATGTTCCGATAGCGCGTTTCCGGCTCCTGTCCGGGCCTGAAGCGAGTGCTCATTCCGCTGCGACTGCCTCCCCGGCATCGATGAAACCGCCTGACTGGCGCGCCCAGAGCTGGGCATAGAGCCCGTCCGACTCGGCGAGTTCGGCATGCGTACCTTCCTCGACGATCGCGCCCTTGTCGAGCACGACCAGCCGGTCGAGCGACGAGATCGTCGACAGCCGGTGCGCGATGGCGATCACGGTCTTGCCCTCCATCAGCGCATTGAGGTTTTCCTGGATCGCCGCCTCGACTTCCGAATCGAGCGCGGAGGTCGCCTCGTCCAGCACCAGGATCGGCGCGTTCTTCAGGAAGACGCGCGCAATCGCTATGCGCTGGCGCTGGCCGCCCGACAGTTTCACGCCGCGTTCGCCGACATGCGCGTCATAGCCGGTACGGCCCTGCGGATCGGCGAGACCGAGAATGTAGTCATGCGCATTGGCGCGCTTGGCCGCCGCCACGATCTCCTCTTCGCTCGCATCCGGCTTGCCATAGGCGATGTTGTCGCGCACCGACCGGTGCAGTAGCGACGTGTCCTGGGTGACGACGCCGATCTGCGAGCGCAGCGAATCCTGCGTGACGGAAGCAATGTCCTGCCCGTCGATCAGGATGCGCCCGACCTCGAGATCGTAGAGCCTCAGCAGCACGTTCATCAGGGTCGACTTGCCGGCGCCGGAGCGTCCGACGAGGCCGACCTTCTCGCCCGGCGCCACCGTCAGGGTCAGATCCTCGATCACGCCGCCCTCCTTGCCGTAATGGAAGCGGATGGCCTGGAACTCGATCTTGCCGTCGGGCACGGTCAGCGTCCCCGCGTTGGGCGCATCGCGCACGGCACGCGGCCGCGCGATCGTGCCCATGCCGTCGATCGCCATGCCGATATGCTCGAACAGCCCGGCCAGTTCCCACAGCACCCAGTGCGCCATGCCTTCAAGCCGCAACACCAGCCCGACCGCCACCGCGATCGCGCCGATGCTGGCCGATCCGGTGGTCCACGACCAGATGCCGATCGCCCCGACCATGAACAAAAGCACCGAATTCGACGTATCGAGGCCGAAATTCAGCTTCGTCGTCAGCCGCATCTGCGGATGGACGGTCTTCAGAAAGTCGTCCATCGCCTCGCGCGCATAGGCCTCCTCGCGGCCGGAATGGGCGAACAGCTTCACCGTCATGATATTGGTGTAACTGTCGACCACGCGGCCCGTCATGGTCGAGCGCGCATTCGACTGTTCTTCCGAGATCCGCCGCATGCGTGGCAGGAAGTAGCGCAGCATGCCGGCATAAAAGACCAGCCAGACGAGGAACGGCAGCATCAGCCGGAAATCCAGCGCCGCGACCAGCACCAGCGTGCCGATGAAATAGACGACGACATAGATGAGAACATCGAGGATCTTCACCACCGTCTCGCGCACGCCGAGCGCCGTCTGCATCATCTTGGTCGCCACGCGGCCCGCAAATTCGTCCTGGTAGAAACCAAAGCTTTGGCCGAGCAGGTAGCGATGCGCCTTCCAGCGGATCAGCATCGGGTAATTGCCGAAGATCGTCTGGTGCATCACCATCGTGTGGAGCAGCGAAAGCCCCGGCAGCAGAACGAGTATGACGAAGCCCATCCCGGCGAGCGTCCAGCCCTCGTCGGCGAGGAAGGTCGCGCGGTCGGCCCCGGCCAGCCAGTCGATGATGTTGCCGAGGAAGCCGAACAGCGCCACCTGCAGCGCCGAGATCGCCGCGATCAGCACCGACGTTATCGCCAGCCAGGGCCAGATGCCCTTCGTATAGTGCCAGCAGAAGGCGAACAGGGTCGTCGGAGGCTGTTCGGGCACCTCCGCGGGAAAGGGATCGATACGTTTTTCAAACCACGAAAGCATGGCTTACCTCTTGGCGGTCAATATGGTGTCCGATCGGGGATCGGCGAGATGACGGGTTGCGCAGCGGCGCGAAGCGATTGGACGAATCCGGGTCCGGCACGGCCGGAAATGCGGATGCAACAACAATGAACTCAGGCGAAAGGAACATGACCGTAATCCGTCTTGGTGAAACCAAAACCGGCGGTCACGAGAAAAAGACTGGTTTTATTCGAACCGCTGGTTTGTCAGGCGAGAACTGGAAAATCCGCTCGTGGGAGCATCAGAACGCCTGCGGGGAGCGCGACGCGCATCGGAATGCAAATGACTTCCATTGTCGCCTCCTTGGATTGCGGTTGACCGGTGCTTCATATACCGACCGGTCCGCCGGAACTAGTGCCAATCGGCCACAGTTTAACTCTCCTGCCATGAACTGACGCTGCCGTGACGGAACCGAAAACCATCGAAATTGCGCTTTATCAGCCGGATATTCCCGGAAATACCGGCACGATCCTGCGTCTTGCCGCCTGCCTCGGCGCGCTCGTGCATGTGATCGAGCCGGCCGGTTTCGACCTCTCCGACCGCGCCCTGAAACGCGCCGGCATGGACTACCTGGAGATGGCGGCGCTCCGCCGCCATGTCGGGTGGAGGGACTTCGAGACCTGGCGGAGGACGGAGGGCAAGCGCCTCGTCCTGCTGACCACCAAGGCCGAAACGCCCTACACCGCGCACGGCTTTGCGTCCGGCGACATCCTCCTCTTCGGCCGCGAGTCGGCTGGCGTCCCCGAAACGGTGCACGAGGCCGCCGAGACGCGCCTGACGATCCCGATGGCGGCCGGCGCGCGCTCGATCAACCTCGCCCTCTCCGTCGCCATGGTCGCCGGCGAGGCCATGCGGCAGCGCGCCTGGCGGCCATGACCCGGTCAGGCCGGCTTCGGCTTCTTCCGCCGCATCGCCAGCCCATCGCGCATGTTCAGTCCCAGCAGCACGAAATTCGACGCCCCGGCGACCAGTTCGATCCCCTGCACGACCATGAAGGATGTGTCGAACGCGCCCTGCCCCGCCTTCACGGCAAGAAACACGGCGCTTGGCACGAGAACGAGGATCCCCGTCGCCGCGATGATCCTCATGCGCGCCTTCTTGGCATTGACGACCGGGCTCCTCCATTTCGCGCCGAGCAAGAAGCCGGTGCCGCCGGCCGCCGCCATGGCGGGAACCAGCACAGCCAGCCCGTAAAGAACGCCCGTCTTCACGGCGGCGATCTGATCAGGTGTGCCGAACAGCTCGGAAATGACCGTCGAGATCCAGAATGTCGCGATGGTCGCGAGCGCCAGCGCGCCCGAAATGGCATGGATACGCAGTTTCATGACAACCTCTTATTTAGATAGCATGCTATATAAATAAGTTTGTATAGCTCGCTATGCAATGCTATTTCGACCCATGGATTTCAAAAAAGACGAGTCGGCCGGTTATCTGGCCAACCACATGGCGCGCCTGTTCGCCAACGCGCTGCACGAACGCATCCGCCCGCTCGGCCTCGCCCCCGCCCAGTTCATGACGCTTCTCGAGTTGTGGGAGAAGGACGGCCTGACCCAGAAGGACCTCGTACGCCGCCTCGACATCGAGCAGGCGACCATGGCCAACACGCTGAAGCGCATGGAACGCGATGGCCTGATCGAGAAGCAGGAAAACCCGAAAGACCGCCGCGCCCAGCTCATCCGCATCACCGACAAGGCCCGCGGCCTGCAGAACGAAGCAATAGCCGCCGCCAATGAAGTGAACGGCATCGCGCTGTCAGGACTGTCGGAGGATGAGCGACGGGTCTTCATCAGGACTATGTCCCGCGTGATCGGGGCGTTGCAGCGCTAGCCTTCGGGCCGTGGTTCAAGAAATGTTAGCGTTTCCGCTTCTAGATTCCGTCTCCGGTCAAGGAAGCACTGTCGGACCATCCTGATGAAATCCACACGGGTCCTCCCGCAACTCAGCACGCTGCGCTCACCGCGCGTTTTGCGCAACATGGCGAAGGCCGGCATCGTCTCGACCGTGCTTTCGGTCGCCATTACGGTGATCGCTTTGAATTTCATTTCCGACCGGAATTCCCTCCCGGCGGAAGACGCGCGCTCGGTTCTCAGGACCGGACTGCTGCTGAGCGCCTTCATTCCCGCCACCATCGCGCCAATCGTCGCCTGGTTCTTCCAGTCGATCATTTACACTTTGGAAGAGACACAGGCCCAGCTTGTGCGCGCGGCGCAGACGGATTTCCTGACCGGCCTTTTGAACCGCCACGGCTTCTACACATCGGCAGGCGAGATCATCGACACCGCGCGCGAGGCGGGCCACCCGGTCGCAGCCCTGATACTCGACGTCGATCACTTCAAGGCGATCAACGACACCCATGGCCACGATTGCGGAGACACGGCAATCTGCCACATCGCCGGCCGGATCCGCGACCGGATCGCCGACGGCGCCGCGGCGCGTATCGGCGGCGAGGAATTTGCGGTGATCGTGTCGGGAATGTCGATACGCGATGTGATGCGACTAGCCGAGGATTTGCGGTCGACCTGCGAGAAGACGCCTTTTCGTTTCGAGGACAAGACGGTCTGGATGACCGTCAGCATCGGCGCAGCCATCAGCTGTCACGAGGACGCGGAACTCCGCGACCTGCTCAAACGAGCCGACATCGCGCTCTACAAGGCCAAAGAAGAGGGCCGGAACCGTATCGCGAACGCGGCTTGAAGCGTCCTAACGCGAAGCCGCCTCCGCCCGCATTTCCCGATGCGCGATGCCGGCCTCGAAATACTCCTCGGAGCACACTGTAAATCCCAGCCGCTCGTAGAACGGCACCGCCTGCGCCTGGCTTGAAAGAAAGAAGGGCCGTCCCCGCGCCTCGCCTGAAAGATCGTCCATCATGAAGCGCATCAGCGCCTCGCCGATCCGCCGGCCCCGGGCTTCCCTCGTCACCGCGACCCGTTCGATCTTGATCTTGTCGTCCAGGACGCGTGCCCGCGCAGTCGCGATGGCGCGGCCATCGATCTCGGCGATGTAATGGACCGCCTCGCCGTCGCGCCCGTCCGCCTCGATCGCCGGATCGACCGCTTGCTCCTGTTGGAAAACAGTTTCGCGGATCGTCCGGCAGGCGGTCATCTCGTCGCGCGTCGTCACGCGCCGGCACAGGGGCGAAGTGGATTGCATGGTTGGTCCGTATTCAGTCTGCGGTGGGCAGCCGTCTCATGGTGAACTCGATCACGTCGCCGTCGAGCACGCGCCAGCTTTCCACCTGGGTCCAGTAGGCTGCTTTCGGAAACTGGTCGAACCATTCGCGCGCCTTGCGCCGCGCGGCGGGCCGCTGGAGCCGGAAGGTTTCGCGCACGAAGCTGTCCTTGCGGACCGATGCGATCTCGCGGCTCTTGTCGAGCTGCCGGCTGACAGCCGACCGGGGAGGCTTGGGTGGAAGCATGATTCTGACCCCCGTAGTGCAACCGAGTTTAGATGGTGGCGCACCGCTGTCAATTCCACCGTGTATGACGCCGGGACGGGCTTGGAATCGCATTCACGAATCGTTAACCCGAGACGAAACCCGATCCCGGAGGAGCTGAGTCCCTGCCATGCAGCAACGCCCAAACCTGCCTGTCGGCCTGCCGGCGGACATCGAGGACAAGAAGGCGGCGGCGCGCGCATGGTTCGAGGAGTTGCGCGACCATATCTGCGCGGCCTTCGAGAAGATCGAGGACGATCTCTCCGGCCCGTTCTCCGAATATGCCCCCGGGCGCTTTCACCGCCAGCCCTGGCTGCGCGACGACGGCGCGGGCGGCGGCGGCACCATGTCGATGCTCTACGGCCGCGTTTTCGAGAAGGTCGGCGTCCACACCTCGACGGTGCATGGCGAATTCTCGCCGGAATTCCGCAAGCAGATCCCCGGCGCCGAGGAGGATCCGCGCTTCTGGGCCTCCGGCATCTCGCTGATCGCCCACCCGCAGAACCCGAATGTGCCGGCCGTTCACATGAATACGCGCATGGTCGTCACCACCAGCTGGTGGTTCGGCGGCGGCGCGGACCTGACGCCAGTGCTCGACCGGCGCCGCACCCAGGAAGACGCGGACACCGTCGCCTTCCACAAATCCTTCCAGCTGACCTGCTCGAAACACCCGGTTTCCGATTATCCGAAGATGAAGCAATGGTGCGACGACTACTTCTATCTGCCGCACCGCAAGGAGCCGCGCGGCGTCGGCGGCATATTCTACGACTGGCAGCATTCCGACGACGCCGAGGGCGGCTGGCAGGCGGATTTCGCCTTCACCCAGGATGTCGGCCGGACCTTCGCGATCGTCTATCCCTATCTGGTGCGCAAGAATTTCAACGAGCCCTGGAATGACGACGACCGCGAGGAACAGCTGGTGCGCCGCGGCCGCTATGTCGAGTTCAACCTGCTCTATGATCGCGGCACGATTTTCGGCCTGAAGACCGGCGGCAATGTCGACTCCATCCTGTCGTCCATGCCGCCCGCGGTGAAGTGGCCGTAAGCGGCCCGGTCCGTTGACCGACACGATCGCAGAACTGACCAGCCGGTTCCCGCGTCAGGGAACGGTCACGTGGATCGGCGTCCGCCCGGAACGCAAGGCGCCGCTGGTCCCCGTATCCTCTGTCGAGATCACGCCAAACGGCCTCGCCGGCGATCATCGCAACCGCCCCGGCAAGCGCACCGTCACGCTGATCCAGTCCGAGCACCTGCCGGTCATCGCCTCGCTCGCCGGTCTGGATCCGCTCGATCCGGCTCTTCTCCGCCGCAACATCGTCATCGGCGGCATCAATCTCATCGCGTTGCGCAATCGCACCTTCCGCGTGGGCACGGCCCTGCTGCGCGGCACCGGCGTCTGCGCGCCCTGCAGCCGCATGGAACAAATCCTCGGTCCCGGCGGTTACAACGCCATGCGCGGCCATGGCGGCATTACCGCCGAGGTCGTTGACCCCGGAACCGTCAAGCTCGGCGACGCATTGACATGGGACAATGCGGACGGCCGGCACAAAGGCGACAATCTTCCGGGTTAGGGGAATCGAACCCGCAGAGGAGGAAACACCATGAAACAGTACGAATGCCTCGTTCCGGGCTGTTCCTGGCAGACCCATGCCGAGGAAGAGGCCGAAATCGTCCGCCGCGCATCCGAACATATGCGCACTGCCCATGACGGCATGGAAGTCCGCGAATCGACGGTCGAGCAGATCAAGTCGCGGATCCACGAGGCCGAAGCCTCATCCTAACAGGCTCCTGGCCTCGTTCAGAAGCGCTTCCAGGCGAAGTGGAAGCCAGTTCGCCGTCCGGAAGCGCGATAATAGGGAATAGAGCTCAATCGCTGTTTCTTGGAACTGCGAGTGAGTTCAGAAGCGTGTCGCGGTCGAGACGGAACCCGCTCTCGATCCAGCGCTCCTCCAGATCGCGCAGGGCCTGCCCCATTTGCGGGCCCTGCGAAAAGCCTGCCGCGATCATGTCGGCGCCCGCCAGCGGGAATTTCGGCTTTTTCCAGCTTTCCGCGAAACGCGTCAGCCGCGCATAGCCGGCAACCGCCTCCAGCCATTCGGGATTCGCATCCGCCTTCGCCCGCGCCGAGGCCAGCGCCAGCCTGACGCGGTCCTGCACCGCATGCGCCTTCGACCGGTAGAGAAGCTTCGCGAATGCCGCCTCCGACAGCTCCGGCTTGACGTCCGGCGCCTCGGCCCAGTCGATCAGCCTGTCGCGCTCCGCATTGGAGAGCTTCCACCGTTCGGCGACAGCCGCCGCGCGGTCCGGCATATGCGGGATGATCGCGGCCAGCCGCAGCAGCGCCTGCGGCTGCCATTTGAACGCCTTTTCCGCATCGATCAGCGGGCGGATCGCGTCGATGCCCCATTTTTCCGATTCGGGCAGAACCCGGGTCAACACGCCCGCCTGCCGCATCCACAAGATCGCCCGCGACGGGTCCGGCGCTTCCAGGAGCCGTCGCATCTCAGTCCAGATCCGCTCCGCCGACAGGCCAGAAAGCCCGTCCTTCAGCCGCGTGCAGGCGAGCAGCCCGTGCGTGTCCGGCCGCCCGGTCCCGTACCAGGCAAAGAAGCGGAAGAACCTCAAAATGCGCAGATAATCCTCGCGGATGCGCTCCTCCGGCTCGCCGATGAAGCGAATCGCGCGGCTCTCGATATCGGCGAGCCCGCCGACATGGTCGATGATCGTCCCGTCCGCCTCGCAATAGAGCGCGTTAACGGTGAAGTCGCGCCGACGCGCATCCGCCTCCCAGTCGCGCCCGAAGCGCACCTTGGCGCGCCGCCCGTCCGTCTCGACATCCTCGCGCAAAGTTGTCGTCTCGAAGCCGTGATGGCCGGCGACGATGATCACCGTGCCATGCTCGATGCCGCTCGGTACGGTCTTGAGGCCCGCCGCCTCGGCGCGCCGCACCGTTTCCTCGGGCAGGCATGTCGTGGCGATATCGACATCGCCGATCGGCTCGCTGAACAGGTGGTTGCGCACCGCTCCGCCGACGACCCGCGCCTCCTCGCCATCGGCGGACAGCGCCGCCAGGATCGCCTGCAGCCGTTCGTCGCGCAGCCAATCCGCCTCGATTTTCCTGGCGCTCAAGAATAGAGCCTTTCATACATCAGCCGGATGATCCCCGCCGTGACGCCCCAGATATACCAGTCGCCATAGGGCATCTCGAAATAGTTGCGCATATGTCCGGAAACGACGCGGCGGCCGCGCCCGTGATTGGCCTCGTCCATCAGGAAGGACAGCGGCACCTCGAAAACCGCGTCCACCTCGCTCGGATTGGGCCGGATCTCGAAACCGGGCTGCACCACAGAGAGAACCGGCGAGATCCGGAAACCCGAGCCGGCGATATAGTCCGGCAGCCGCCCGACGATCTCGATATGCTCTGGCCCGATCCCGGTCTCCTCGCCGCATTCGCGAATGGCCGCGATCTCGGCCGTCCCGTCATCCGGATCGATACGGCCGCCCGGAAAGGCGATCTGTCCGGAGTGGGTGCGCAGGTTCATGGTGCGCTGGGTCAGCAGGACAGAAAGCTGGTCGGGCCGGTCGATCACCGGCACCAGCACGGCGGCGTCGTGCAGCGCCATCGCCCGCAAATCCTCGGTCACGTCGGGATTGAGGTGATAATCGCCGAAATCGTCGGCCTCGGGATGCCAGCCGCGCGCCGCCGCCCGGACGCGAAAATCCTCCGCCGTGAAATCGCCGGCCGCTATCGTCTCCCCCGGCGCCGTCACGTGACGGACCTTTCGAGCTGATCCGCCGGCATCACGGAGAACACCGCCCCGCCGGAGCGCACCGCGAAAACTTCCCTTCCGTCGACCGTCAGCGTCTCGCCCAGTTCGACGAGATCGTACATCAGCGCCCGCGTCACCAGCGCTTCCAGCCTGCCGCGCACATGCAGATAGGGCTTCAGCCCGTCGCTGCCGTCTTCCTGCTCGAAGCGCAATTCATGCTCCGGCCCGGCCTCGACGACATCGCCGACATTGGTGCGGAACGTCAGCACCTGGTCGGGCCCGCGATTGTCGACATGCATCTCCACGGCAAGGAACGGCGCGTCCTCCACCTCGATCTCGATCTTCTCGACCGGCGTGACGAGATAGGTCTTGTCGTCCTCGTCCTTGCGCAGAACAGTCGAGAACAGCCGCACCAGCGGCATGCGGCCGATCGGCGTGCCCAGATAGAACCATGTCCCGTCGGCGCGGATCTTCATGTCGATGGCGCCGCAATCGGGCGGATTCCATTTGTCGACCGGCGGCAGACCCTTGCCGCCCTGGGTCGCGCGCGACAAAAGCGCCTGCAGCCCGGCAATATCCTTGGGCGCCGCCACAGCCGCCTTTTCCTCGCCTGATTTTGTCGTTTTCTTCATCATGTTGAAAATCGGCGTGGATAAACCCTTTCCCTCACGAATTAGTCAGTCACCGGCGGCTTGTCAGCACCCCCAGCTGAATTACTTTAAAATCGGCACACATATTGGAGACGCCCATGAGCATCGACAGTCCCGGCGAAACCGTCAACGAATCCGAGGTCATTGCCGAAGCCGAAGCGGCGCTCGACGGCATCAAGGCGATGCGCGCCGAAATCGGCAAGGTTATCTTCGGCCAGGAGCAGGTGGTAGAAAACGCCATCGTCGCGATCCTGTCCGGCGGCCACGCTCTGCTCGTCGGCGTTCCCGGGCTCGCAAAGACCAAGCTTGTCGACACGCTCGGCACGGTGCTCGGCATCTCCGCCGGCCGCATCCAGTTCACGCCCGACCTCATGCCGTCGGACATCCTCGGCTCCGAGGTGCTCGAGCAGTCCGAGGACGGCAAGCGATCCTTCCGCTTCGTCAAGGGTCCAATCTTCACCCAGCTTCTGATGGCCGACGAAATCAACCGCGCCTCGCCGCGCACCCAGTCGGCGCTGCTGCAGGCGATGCAGGAATATCACGTCACCTTCGGCGGCGAACGTCACGATCTGCCCGCGCCCTTCCACGTGCTGGCGACGCAGAATCCGCTTGAGCAGGAGGGCACCTATCCGCTGCCCGAAGCCCAGCTCGACCGCTTCCTGCTGCAGATCGACGTCGACTACCCCTCGCTCGAGGCCGAACGCCAGATCCTCATGGAAACCACAGGCACGAGGGACCAGCACGCCAGCCCGGTCTTCACCGGCGAGAAGCTGATGAGCCTGCAACAGCTGGTTCGCCGCATGCCGGTTCCCGAAAGCGTCGTCAACGCGATCCTCGAGCTCGTCCGCTCGGCCCGCCCCGGCACCGGCCATGCCGCCACCGACGCGCATGTCGCATGGGGTCCCGGCCCGCGCGCCAGCCAGTCGCTGATGCTGTGCTCGCGCGCCCGGGCGCTCTATGAAGGCCGCTTTGCGCCCTCCATCGACGACGTCAAGGCGCTGGCCGAACCGGTGCTTCAACATCGCATGGCGCTGACCTTCGCCGCCCGCGCCGAAGGCGTCAGCATCCGCGACGTGATCTCCGACCTCGTCAAGTCGCTGGACCAGGCCTGACCGAATGGCGACGGTCGGCGCGCGTCACACACCGGAAGATCGAAGTGATGCCCTGGCGCGCGCCCGTTTGCGCGCCGCGCTCGTGCCCGATCTGCTGATCGAGGCGCGCCGCATCGTCTCCACCGTCATCGCCGGCTGGCACGGCCGCCGCAAGCGCGGTATCGGCGAGACTTTCTGGCAATTCCGCCCCTATGTCGCCGGCGAGACGCTGGCCAAGATCGACTGGCGGCGCTCGGCCCGCGACGACCACACCTATGTCCGCGACATGGAATGGGAAGCCGCCCACACCGTCTGGCTCTGGGCCGATCCGAGCCAGTCCATGCTGTTCAAGTCGCGCACCGCCACCGTGTCGAAAGAGTCGCGCGCCCTCGTCCTGACCCTGGCGCTGGCCGAGCTCCTGTCGCGCTCCGGCGAACGCATCGGCTATCCGGGCCTGCTGAAGCCGGTCGCGGCGCGCAACGGCGCCGAACGCCTCGCCATGGCGCTCGCCAGCCCGCACGCCCTGACCTTGCCGGAAAAGCCCCGCCTCGACATGGTCCAGCGCCACTCCGACGTGGTTCTCGTCAGCGACTTCCTCGATCCGCCCGAAGAAACGCTGGCCTTCCTCGATACCATCGCCAAGCGCGGCACCCGCATGCATCTCCTCGAAGTCGCCGACCCGGCGGAGGAGGTCTTCCCCTATGCCGGCCGCACCGAGTTCGAGGATCCCGAGACCGGCGTCCGCCTGACCGCCGGCCGCGCCGAGAACTGGGGCGAGGCTTACAAGACGATCTACCATGCCCGCCGCGAGGCGCTGCGCGACTATGCCCGCCGCCTTGACTGGAGCTATGCGACCAACCGTACCGACCGGCTCGCCTCCGAGGCGCTGGTCGCCCTGCATGGCCGCCTGACCGGCCAGCCGGCGACACCGGTACGAGGGGCTGCCTGATGCTCGGTCTGCCGCTCACCTTCGCCGCCCCGGCCATTCTCTTCGGCCTCCTCGCTCTGCCGGCGATCTGGTGGCTGCTGCGCCTGACCCCGCCGAAGCCGCGCACCGAGGTCTTCCCGCCGCTGCGCCTCCTTGCCAAGGTGATGAAGCATGAGGAAACGCCGGCCCGCAGCCCCTGGTGGCTGACGGTCCTGCGCCTGCTGATGGCGACGCTGATCATCCTCGCGCTTGCCCGCCCCGTGCTCAATCCGGTCGCCGACGTCGCCAGCGGCGACGGTCCGTTGGCGCTGCTCGTCGACAATGGCTGGTCGACTGGTGCCGACTGGACCGACCGCATCGCCACCGCGACGCAACTCGTCGAAAAGGCCGAGGACGCCGGCCGCCCGGTCGCGCTCGCCTTCACCGTCGCGCCCGACAATGCCGATGTAGCGCTCGCCAATCCTGCCGATCTCCTGCCGGTTCTCGCCGCCTCGACGCCGATCGCCGCCAAGCCGGACCGGGTCGCGGCCCTGAACCGGTTGTCCGAAGCGCTGGCCGACCAGCCGCCTGCCTCGCTCGCCTGGCTCTCCGACGGGCTCGCCGCCGGCTCCGACGACGAGACGATTTCCGCGATCAATGCGATGGAGCTGAACGAGGTCCTGCTGTTCGACGGCGGCGTTTCCGGCCTGCGCGTCATTCGCGGCATCGACAACACGCCGACGAGCTTCGATGTCCATGTCCGGGGCCCCGAAGGCCTCGCCACCGGCGCCGATCCGGTGTCCGTCTCCGCCTATGACGAGAAGGGCCGTCTGCTCGCCGAATCCGCCGCGCTCTTCGAGGACGGCAGCGCCGAGACCACCGCCAGCTTCGACGTGCCCTTCGAACTCAGAAACGATTTCGCCACGCTGCGCATAGACGGCCAGCAACAGGCGGGCGGCGTCTGGCTCGTCGACGAGAACACGCGCCGCCGCCGCGTCGGCCTCCTGACCGGCCAGGCCGGCGATCTCGACCAGCCGCTGCTGTCGCCGCTCTTCTATATCCAGCGCGCGCTCGCGCCCTATGCGGACCTCGTCGAAGGCCAGTCGGGCGACCTCTCCGTCGACATCCCGGCGCTGATCGCGCAGGGGCCGGCAATGATCGTCATGGCCGATATAGGCGTCCTGCCCGACGAGGCCTCCAACCAGCTGGCCGAATGGGTGGACGAAGGCGGCACGCTGGTCCGCTTCGCCGGCCCGCGCATGGCCGCGACCGCCAGCGACGATCCGCTGCTACCCGTCGATCTGCGCCTTGGCGAACGCACGCTTGGCGGTTCGCTGTCATGGACCGAGCCGCAGCCTGTCGCGCCCTTCCCCGACAGCGGTCCCTTTAGCGGCCTCGATGCGCCACGCGAGGTCTCCGTCAACCGTCAGGTGCTTGCCGAGCCGGATCTGGAACTGGTCGCCCACACTTGGGCCAATCTCGCCGACGGCACGCCGCTGGTCACTGGCGACAGCCGCGGCAGCGGCGCCATCGTCCTGTTCCACGTCACAGCCGAGGCGACATGGTCGAACCTGCCGATCTCCGGCTCCTTCGTCGAGATGCTCCGCCGCATCACCAACCTGTCGCGGAACACCGGCGCGCTGCAGCCGGGCAATTCCGCCGTCGCCGCCGAGGCGCTGCCGCCCTATCGCATCCTGACCGCCGACGGCGAACTGACCACGCCGCCGAGCCATGTCCGCCCGCTCGACGCCGCCGCCTTCGGCGGACCCGCCAGCTACATGCATCCTGCCGGCCTCTACGGCGCCGCCGAAGGTTTCGTCGCCCGCAACGTGCTGGGCGAAGACGACACGCTGACCCCGCTCGGCCGTCCCGCCTTCGCCGCGGCGAGTTCCGTCTTCGGCTATGAGCGCGGCGAGGAAAGCGATCTGCGCGGCCCGCTCTTCCTGCTCGCGCTCGCCCTGCTGGCGCTCGACACGCTTGCCGTTCTCTGGATCAACGGCCGGCTCAACCTGTTTGGCAGGGGCCGCATCGGCGGACGCGCCGCCGGCACGATCTCGGCCATGCTCGCGCTGGTCGCGCTTGGCGGTCTTCTGATCTTCGCGACACCCGGCCTCGCGCAGGACGCGCAATCGGACGAACGCCCCGGCGACGACGAGATCATCGAATTGCTGGAAACGACCCGGCTCGCCTATGTGATCACCGGTAATGAAAGCACCGACGACGTCACTGCCGCAGGCCTCTGGGGTCTGACCCGCTACCTGCAGAGCCGCACCGCGCTGGAGCCGGCCGAGCCGGTCGGCCTCGATCTGGAAGAAGACGAACTCGCTTTCTACCCGCTGATCTATTTCCCGATCGACACGTCGATGCCGATGCCGAGCGACGCGGCCATCTCGCGCCTCGACGCCTTCATGCAGAATGGCGGCACCGTGCTGTTCGACACGCGTGACCAGCTGACCACCTCGTTTACCGGCGCCGCCGCCTCGCCCGAGAACCAGCGCCTGCGCGACATTCTGAGCGGCCTCAACATCCCGCCGCTGGAACCGGTCCCGCCGGATCATGTACTGACCAAGGCCTTCTACATCCTCGATCATTTCCCCGGCCGCTATGACGGCTCGCCGCTCTGGGTCGAGGCCTCCGTCACCAGCGACGAGGCCGAGGGACGCCCGGTCCGCTCCGGCGACGGCGTGACGCCGATCATGATCACCGGCAACGACCTCGCCGCCGCTTGGGCGCTAGACGAGAGCGGCCGGCCGATCTACCCGACCATGTCGACGGACCCGTTGCAGCGCATCTATGCCTTCCGCGCCGGGGTGAACATCATGATGTATATGCTGACCGGCAACTACAAGGCGGACCAGGTCCATGTGCCCGCGCTGCTCGAACGGCTGGGGCAATAGAAGATGGTTTCGTTTTCTCTCGACTTCGCCCCGCTTACCGCATGGTGGCTGCTCGCCCTGGTCTGCCTGCCGGCGGTCGCGCTGATCGCATGGGCGGTTGTCTCGCGCACCCGCGGCGCGGTCGTACGCGCCGGCGCGGCAGCGGCGCTCGCCCTCGCCATCGCCAACCCGGTCATCAACGAGGAGGAACGCGCGCCGCTCTCGACTGTCGTTCCCGTCATTGTCGACCGCTCGCAAAGCCAGAACATCGGTGGCCGCACCGAAACAGCCGACGCCGCGCTCGAAGCCCTGCGCGACCGCCTCTCCCGCTTCCCGCAATTCGAGGTGCGCGAGGTCGAGGCCGGCGCTGTCGAGGCCGCCGGCGCGCAGACCGAGACGCGCCTGTTCGAGGCGCTCAACACCGCCATTCGCGACGTGCCCCCGTCCCGCCTCGGCGGTGCCGTCATGATCACCGACGGACAGGTCCACGACGCGCCCGCCGACGAGAGCGGCCTGCCGCCCGGCGTGCCGCTCCATGTCCTCAATGACGGCCGGCCCGACGAGTTCGACCGCAAGATCGAATTCGTCCAGGCGCCGCGCTTCTCGATCACCGGCCAGCCCGTGCCGATGACCTATCACGTCGTCGATGTGGGCAATGAAGGGGAAGCCGGCACGGTCAGCGTCCAGGTCTTCCTGAACGGAGAGCTCGTCGCCACCGACACCACCGCGCCCGGCGTCGAGACCCCGCTCGATCTCACCCTCGACCGCGCCGGCGCCAACATCATCGAGCTTGCCGTCGATGAACTGCCGGGAGAGCTGACGACCACCAACAACCGCGCCGTCGCGCAGATGCAGGGCATCCGCGAGAACCTTCGCGTGCTGCTGGTCTCCGGCGAGCCGCATTCCGGCGAACGCACCTGGCGCAACCTGCTGAAATCCGACGCCTCGGTCGATCTCGTCCACTTCACCATCCTGCGCCCGCCGGAAAAGCAGGACGGCACGCCGATCAACGAATTGTCGCTCATAGCGTTCCCGACGCGCGAGCTCTTCGTCGAGAAGATCGACGATTTCGACCTGATCATTTTCGACCGCTACCAGTACCGCAACGTGCTACCGTCGCTCTATTACGACTACATCGCCGAATATGTGCGCCAAGGCGGCGCGCTGCTGGTCGCTGCCGGGCCGGAATATGCCGGCGAGAACTCGATCGCCAACACGCCTTTGGTCACCGCGCTCCCCGCCAAGCCGACCGGCGTCGTCACGGCCGAGGCCTATCTGCCGCGCATCTCCGATCTCGGCCGCCGCCATCCGGTGACCCGCGATCTTGAAGGCGGCCAGGCCGAGCCGCCGAACTGGGGCCGCTGGTTCCGCACGGTGAACGTCACCCAGCCCGAGGGCGTCATCGCCATGCAGGGCCCGAGCGACCAGCCGCTCCTCGTCCTAAACCGCTTCGGCGAGGGCCGCGTCGGCATGATCCTCTCCGACCAGGGCTGGCTGTGGGCGCGCGGCTTCGAGGGCGGCGGCCCGCATGTCGGTCTTTACCGCCGCATGGCCCACTGGCTGATGAAGGAGCCGGAGCTGGAAGAAGAAGCGCTGACCGCCTCGACCGAGGGCCAGACGCTCACCATCCGCCGCCAGACCATGGAAGACGAGGTCGGCCCGGCCCGCCTGCGCTCGCCCACCGGCGTCGAATCCGAAGTCGAACTCACCGACAATGGCAAAGGCATCTTCTCGGCGACGATCGAGGCCGACGAGGTCGGTCTATACGAGATCACCCAGGGCGAGTTCTCGACGCTGGCCCATGCCGGACCCGTCGACGCACCGGAATTCCGCTCGATGATCTCCACCATGGAAATGCTCGCACCGGCCGCCGAGGCCAGCGGCGGCTCCATCCGCCGCGTCGTCGACGCCGCCGGTTCGCTCCGCATGCCGAGTGTTCTTCCCGTCCGCGCCAACGCCATCGCCTCCGGCAACGACTGGATCGGCCTGCGGACCACCGACGAAACCGAATTGCTGGGCGTCACTCGCTATTCGCTGTTCAGCGGGTTCCTCGGCCTGGCCCTGTTGCTGCTGATCCTGTCGGGAACATGGCTCCGCGAGGGCCGATAGGGAATAACCGAGCCGAACCGTCGCTCAACGAGAGCAAGCGTCTGTCAGACTTTTGAACTCCGCCTGCGCTTCAACCCCGCAAGTCCGATCAGGCCGGCGATCAGCAGCGGCGCGGAGGCCGGCAGGGGCACGGCGGATACCGGCGGCGCGACATAATCGTTCGGGGCTTCAACCGCGATAGCCGTGATGTAAGGCCCCTCGGTTGCGCCTCCGGTGCCGAAGAGGTCGATCGTGATCGGCGCGTAGCCGCTTTTGGTCGGCGTAAAGCTGAGAACTTCCGCGATCGTGCCGGCTTGCGAGTAAGTCTTGGAGATGAAATCCCCGATAGAAATCGTCCAGCTGTCAGACCCGCTCGTCAGGGCAGTCACGACCGAAAGGCCATAGGTCTCGCCAGCATTGAAGCCGATCTGCGCAAAAGACGTGACCTTCGCGGTCGTGTCATCGGCGGGAACAGTGTAAAAATCCATCGCGAGGCAAGGATCGAAACTGCCCGAACAATTGATGACCGCCACGGTCCCGTGATTGACCTTCCAGCTCGGTCCGGCCGCGGAGTCGGTAATCGTGTCGCTGTATTTCCCGTATGGCGTGGTGGTGAAATTGTCGCGGAAGATCGTGACAGCGCCCGCGTCGCTCGCGACGAAGGCAATTGCCAGCCCGAGTGCCGCCCCAACCACGCGTTGACGCGCCTTTTCCCTTTTTTCCATGTTTCTGCCTGTTCCTGGGCGACCGCCCCGTGAGGCGGTCGCCGACACCCAACCCGTTGTTCGAGTGGTCAGGTCTAGACGGGAGTTGGCAGGCGGTATTGCAAAAACTCGCCATCGCGGAACGCGTGGCTGATCACCCGATGAGGCAATATCGCGGCGTATCGGCAACCGCGGCTTTTTGTTCGAGATCGTGGCGCATCATCGCGAGGCGCTCGCCGGTGAAATCGCCCGGTGTGCAGCCGATCCGGTCCTTGAAGTCACGGACGAAATGGCTCTGGTCGTAAAAGGGGTCGACGACCTCGCGCCAGTTGTCGGCGCCCTCCACGGTCAGCCGGTACGCGATGTTGAGCGCGCGAAAAACCCGATGCACCTGTTTTGGCGAAGCGCCGAAATGGTATCGGCACAATCGATCGACCTGACGCGGCGATAAACCGGTTCGTCTGTGCAACTCGCTAATGCCGGGAGATGCCCGATCCGTGGCCCAATCCATGGCTGCATTAATGAAATCCCAGCGCGGCGCCGGTTTTTCGATGAGGGCGTCGATCAGAAAACGTTCAATCGCGGAAAACAGCACGTCGTCCGATACATCGTTGTCGATCACGCCATGCAGTGGAGACGGATCCAGCTCCGGACGAATATCGGCAAAACTGACCTTGCGGTTGGCATAGCCTTCCGCGGAGACCCCCGTCAGGGCGCACCAGCCGGCCGGCGTCAGCGAACCGCCCAGGATGAGCGTATTCTCGGTGACGGAAACCATGCCCGTCCGGAAAGACGGGCCGCACATCAGCACCTCGGGAGACCGAAACACGCTCCGATTGTCGCCAACGCTCAGCGTGGACACGCCGCGGCAGAGAAACCTGATATGCGGAATTTCCACCCGCACCTGGCCGGACATCGGCTGAGGCATCTCCATCAGGTAGAAGCTCCCAGCATAGGGCTTCAGAATGGAGCATGGCGCTCGGTAATAGTATCGC
The DNA here is from genome assembly GCA_002698425.1 of Ahrensia sp. The sequence continues at coordinate 48,401 of NZXU01000035.1, forward strand.
ATTGCGGCTCGCCAGACTCGAACACTGTCTCGTTGGCGAGAGCATCAATACCGGGTTCCTCGGCAAACAGAACCGTCGATCAACGCCTTGCCAACATTCGCGTCGAATATTCGATACCCGGATGGCGAGATCAAGAAGGATGAGAGCGGCGCCGCACTGTCGCGTTTCGCTTTCCATTCCGTTGGAAAATCACCGGCCGAACAGTTACAAACACGGCCGTTACTGGCCTCGCACGCTGTATTGGCCCATGGGGCGCCACGACCAATTCAGGGAAGGCGCGCCGCGCGAGCCTCCCCTTGCCCGGAAAGTGTCTTTCATGGTCATCGCGACCCTGCCGCGATTTTTGCAACACGGAAAAACCGGAGGGCTGATACGCCTCGGCCGTGACCATGACGGCGGATATGTCGTTTCGGAGGCGGACGTCCTGGCCGCAGATATACTGATCACCCTGGGCATCGCCGACGACTGGTCTTTCGAGAGGGACTTCGCGGCGAAAAACGACATTTCGATCATTGCCTATGATGGTTCGGTCGGCACGGAAATCTTCGTCCGGACATTTTTCAGAACCCTTTACCGACATCCCGCGAAACCGCGGCGATGGATGAAAGACTTGAAACTCATCCTCGGCTTCGTCCGGTTCTTCGGCAGCCCTCGGCGCAGCCATGTCGGCAAGTTCGTGTCCCTGGATCCCGTCGGCAACAAAGTTTCGATGGAAGAGGTCCTGGCGGGGACGGACTCGGACCGGATATTCCTCAAGATCGATATCGAGGAAAGCGAATACATGGCGCTCGAAGCGATCCTCGCCTGTCAGGATCGCATCACGGCTCTGGTGATCGAGTTCCATGAATGCGCGGCCCGTCTGGACGCGATACGGGATTTCGTCAGCCGCTTCTCCCTGCCTATCGTGCATATCCACGCCAACAACTGGTCTCCGGTGGACGGTGAGACCGGACTGCCGCTGACGATGGAATTGACCTTCAGCCGGTCCTCCGTCCCCGGCGAGGAGGTCGCGGTCTATCCTTGCGAACTGGACATGCCCAACAACCGCGATCTCCCGGAGATCGTCCTGACATTCGAGTCCTGAGGCTCGATGACCGGCGTCATGGCATGACGCGACGCCGCCTTGCGCGGCGGCCCCCGGCTGACCACATACCGGATAACCGGAACGACCTGCGAGACGCCTGAAATTCCATGTCGACAGGCCAGATCATCCTGCTTCTGCTGCTTATCCTCGGCGCAAGCGCTTACGTCTTCAGGACATGGTCGAAACGCCGGCGACGCAAGCGGCTCCTGGCGTCCGAACTATCCGGGCACCAGCGCGCCCTCATCGAAAAATCCGTCCCGCTGATCCGGAAACTCCCGACGGACTTGCGCCGCAAGCTCGAAGGCAAGATCGCCCTCTTCCTCGACCAGATAAGATTCGTCGGCTGCAATGGCCTTGAGGTCACCGAGGAAATGCGCCTGTCGATCGCGGCGCAGGCCTGCCTCCTCGTCGCGAACACCGACACCTGGTACAGGAACCTCTACACCGTCCTTGTCTATCCGGACGCCTTCACGTCGCGCCGCAAGGAGCAGAACGGCTTCGTGGTCACGGAAGGCGACTCGGCGCGCCTCGGCGAAAGCTGGTCGCGCGGTCCCGTCGTCCTGTCCTGGACCGACGTGGAAGACGGCGCCGCGGACGCTCGCGACGGCCACAATGTCGTGTTCCACGAATTCGCCCATCAGGTCGACGACCTGTCGGGCCATACCAACGCCATCCCCGTGCTCAGCAAGGGACAGGATTTCCGTGACTGGGAACGCGCCTTCATCGACGCCTATGACCGGCATGTCCGCAACGTCGACCATGGGCACAAGACCCTTTTCGACGCCTATGGCGCGACCAGCCATGTCGAATTCTTCGCCGTCGCGGTCGAGGTCTTCTTCGAAAAGCCGGCGGCGCTGAAACGCGAAGAGGGGCAAGTCTATGAACAGCTTTCAGGGCTGTTCAGGCTCGACCCGGCGACTTGGGACTAGCCGCCGGGCTTTTCGGCCCACCGCACCATCCCGCCCATCCGCTCGACGACATCGGGCTCCAGCGAGCAAACCAGCAGCCGCGCGGGGTCGACCGGTCCCGGCATCGAGATCAGTCCGCGCGGTGCGGTCTCGAAGCCGAAGGGCCAGTAATAGGGCTTGTCGCCGACCAGCACGATATAGGGCGCGCCGCTATCGCGCGCCGCATCCACCGCCTTGCGCATCAGCGCCTTGCCGATCCCCTTGCCCTTCAATTGCTCCAGCACGGCCAGAGGCCCGAGCAACAGCCCACGCTCATGCGTCCCGTCGGTCTCGACCCAAGTCAGCCGCACCGAGCCGAGCAGCGTTTCGCCGTCCTCGGCCAGCGCAACGAAGGAGAGCGCCGGATCATGCGGTCCCTGCTCGCGCACGCGAAACGCCGCACGCGAATAGCGCCCCGGCCCGAAGGCTTCGGCATGAAGATCGTCGATGGCGGATACGTGGATGCCCGTTTCGGGCACAAGGGTGAAGGCGGTCATGTTAACACCAGGCAGATGAGACGAGGATCAAGCGGAAACGGCCGGTCACGGCCAACCCGTCCCGGTTCATCGTCGCAGCGAAAATGCCTTGCCTTCAGTGTTCATCCCTGCCGCCTAGCACCACCACGCCCCCTGGTCCATCGGTTTTTTCGCGAACACGGTTTCAGGCTTTCCGAAGAGCCCCCATTGCTTCCGTCATGCCGGGGGCGCCCGAGCGCAACCCGGCATCCAGAGCCGCGGCTTCTCAGAACTATGTCCGGACCGGAAAAGAGTCTCTTGCGATCAAGGACTTGATCGCCGCTGGATTCCCGGTTCTCGCAGCGCGAGCCCGGGAACGACGCCGGACAGGGTGTGCCAGCGCCTCCAGGCGTGAAGTGCGGCAGGTGTGGCGGTTACGCACTGTTCAAGCATTGAACCCTGCCCGCCGCCACGCGTTCGCTTAAGTGAGACGCAAACGACAGGAGATTATCAATGGGCCTTCTCGTAGACGGCAAATGGCAGGACAAGTGGTACGATACGGAGTCGACCGGCGGCCGCTTCGAACGCAAGGAATCGAGCTTCCGCAACTGGATCACCGCCGATGGCTCGGCCGGTCCGTCTGGCGAAGGCGGTTTCGAGGCGGAGCGGGACCGTTACCACCTCTACGTGTCTCTCGCCTGCCCATGGGCGCACCGCACCCTGATCGTCCGCAAGCTGAAGAAGCTTGAGGACATCATCCCCGTCTCCGTGGTCTCCCACTTCATGGGCGAAGACGGCTGGACCTTCGACCAGTCCTCCGGCTCGACGGGCGACACGCTCTTCGGCGCCGACTTCCTGCGCGATATCTATGTTCGCGCGCTTGCGGATTACACGGGCCGCGTCACCGTCCCGGTGCTCTGGGACAAGAAGCGCGAGACCATCGTCTCCAACGAATCCTCGGAAATCATCCGCATGTTCAACACGGCCTTCAACGGCCTGACCGGCGACGAGACCGATTTCTATCCCGAGGAATTGCGCGGCGAGATCGATGCGATCAACGATCTGGTCTATCCCAACGTTAATAACGGCGTTTATCGCTCTGGCTTCGCGACCACGCAGGAGGCCTATGACGAGGCCGTCGCCGACGTCTTCTCCGCGCTGGACAAGATCGAGGACCGGCTGTCGCGGCAGCGCTATCTCGCCGGCGACCGGCTGACCGAGGCCGACTGGCGGCTGTTCACCACGCTGGTCCGCTTCGATCCGGTCTATGTCGGCCACTTCAAATGCAATATCCGCCGCATCGCCGACTATCCGAACCTCTCCAACTACACCCGCGATCTCTACCAGGTCCCGGGCGTCGCGGAGACGGTCGATCTGGACCACATCAAGCAGCATTATTATCGCAGCCACGAATCCATCAACCCGACCCGCATCGTCCCCGCCGGGCCCGACCTCGACTATGCCGCGCTGCATGACCGCGACCGGTTCGACACCTCACCAGAACGGGTCGGCGGCGCGACTGTCGTTGAACTCGCCGATGCGCGTCGCCGTTGAGGCGGCGACCGCCTCGGGCAAATTGTCGAGCGCGAAGAACCTCGCTTCCTCGATCTCCATGTCGCGCTCCTTCGGCGCGGCCTGGCGCACATTCTCGCACAGATAGACGACCACATGGTCGCGTTTGGTGACGCGGGTGTTCAGATGGACCGACTGCAATCGGGGCGGATGGCCGAATTCCACATTGGCCTCCTCGCGCAGTTCCCGCGCCAGCGCGTCGAGAACGGTCTGCCCTCTCTCGACGCCGCCGCCCGGCAGGTGCCAGCCGCGGATATAGGTGTGCCGGACGAGCAGGATCCGCCCCTCCGCGTCGAAGGCCAGCGCGCGCACGCCGAGCGTCATCGGCCTTGTCAGCAGGAACCATGTGTGGAACAGGCGCGTTTTCAGGTCGGGCATTGATCCGTCCGTTTCCCCCGGGGAGTTGTAATCCGCGGCACCTGCCTTACGAAAGAGCGATGACTTACAAACTGGCTCACATTTCCGACATTCACATGAGCCCGCTTCCCGACGTGCGCTCGATTGACCTGCTGTCGAAGCGCATCACCGGCTACATCAACTGGAAGCGCAACCGCGCCGCCCATATGGACAGCGAGACGATCGTCCGCCTCGTCAACGCGATGAAGGCGCAGACGCCCGACCATATCGCCGTCACCGGCGACCTGACCAATCTCGCCCTCGATGCCGAGATCGCCAATGCGGCACTCTGGCTCCGAAGCCTCGGGCCCGACAGCGATGTCAGCGTCGTCCCCGGCAATCACGACGCCTATGTGCCCGGCGCGCTATCCAAGGCCGCGGCGGCATGGCGCGACAATATGAGCACAGAAGCGCCCGACGCCCCGGTGACGGGCAACGGCTTTCCCTATCTCAGGCGACGCGGGCCGCTTGCCGTGATCGGCGTCAACAGCGCCGTCGCCACGGCCCCCTTCTTCGCATCGGGCATCTTCTCGCGCCGCCAGGCCAACGGATTGGCCGCGGTCCTGCGCCAGGCGGAGGAAGACGGCCTGTTTCGCGTCGTGCTGATCCATCACCCGCCCGTGCGCAACGCGACGACGCCGCAAAAACGTCTCTACGGTATCCGCCTGTTCCAGTCGGTCATTCGCGAGCACGGCGCCGAACTGGTCCTGCACGGCCATACCCACCTGCCGCAGCGAAACGAGATCGCCGGCCCGGGCGGAGCGACCGTACCGGTCATCGGCGTGCCGGCGGCGGGCGAGGCGCCGGGCGGACGCAAACCGGCCGCAGCGTTCAACCTGTTCACGGTCGAGGGCGAGAAAGGGCGCTGGCGCTGCCGGCTGGAGGAGCAGTCCCTGACCGGCAAGATCGGCGGTGTCGCCGTCACCGATTGCCGGGAGCTTTTCGGCTGAAGCCGGTCCGCCCGGGCTTTCGACACATGCTGGATCGCGCGAAACAATGGGCACGGTCACTGAAGCGGGACACGCTCGCGCTCTATCTCGCCGCGCGCGATCCGCGGACGCCGTTCTACGCAAAGCTGTTCGCAGCCGCAGTCGTTGCCTACGCGCTTTCGCCCATCGACCTCATCCCGGATTTCATTCCGGTCATCGGGTACCTCGATGATGTTCTGCTCGTCCCGCTCGGCCTGTGGATCGCCATGCGCCTGATCCCGCCCGAGGTAATAGCGGATTGCCGCGATCGCGCCGCGCATCTGACGGAAAACCCGTCAAGCCGGAAAGCTGCGGCTGCGGTCATATTGATCTGGATCGCGGCGGCCGCCCTGATCGGCTGGATCGTCTACGACGCCATGGCCGTTTGAGCCGGTCAGAAAGCTATTGCTGAAGCAGCAGGTTCTGGAAGGCGAGCAGCAGCGCCCCCGCGCCGATCACCATGCCGAGCAGCACCCAGACGACCGCATTGGCGATCGACTGCGCCTGCCCCATCGCCGACTTCGGGGCCGCGACCGGCGCTGGCGACGGTGCCACGACCTGTGCCGGCACGGCCGCGGGCCGCTCCGCAACGGGTGTGGGTTTTGCCGGCGTCTCTTCTTCCTTGCGTTTCGCAGGCTCCGGCGCGGCAGGCTGGGGCCGGCCCTCGGCATGGCCGCGCTGCGCGGCTTCCTGCCGCAACGCTTCAAGCGCCTCGCTGATCCGCTCCAGCGGGCCGTCGTCGCGCCGCGCCGGCTCTTCGCTGCGCTGCGGCGCGGCCGGCCGCCGCGCCTCGGTGTCGCGATAGGAGGTCACCTCGCCCGCCAGCGCGATCTCGCGCTCGTGGATCCGCATCGCCACATAGGCGACGATCCGGTCGGCGATGACGGAACGGTCATCGGATTCCGCCAGCACCGTGCGGCCGAGTTGCGTGTCGCGCACGAAGCGGTAGGTGCGCCGGTCCGGCGCCATCATCACATGCGCGGTGGCGTCGATCCAGAAACGCGGCTGCAGGCCCGAGGTCAGCGCGAAATCGAAGCGCTCGTCATCGGCCGGCACGTCGGCGATGACCTCCTGAAGGTCCTCCGCCAGCAATTGCAGCCTTGTGCGCGTCGCCTCGCGCAGTTCGACCACCACGTCGCCGCGGTCGGCGGCGGCGATCCGCATTTGCCGCACGGCATCGACCAGTCTGCTGGTGACCGGATGGTCCGGTGTGTCCCGATCGTGACTCATGCACTGCTCCGAAAGGGGTCGTGTTCATGATTTGTTAACAATAATCGCGGCGCGAGGCCACTCTTTTCGCATCGCACCCACGGCGTTCTTGCGTCAGCGGGGTTGCGTGGCGGATTGCGCCGCGGCGAGCGTTTCCAGCACCGCGTCGGTCGCCTCGTGGATCAGCATGTGGCCGGCCCCTCCGACCAGCCGGACCGTGAAATGCGGCGGCAGGCCACGGCTTTGCGAAACCGGCAGCACCGGGTCGGCAGTTCCCCAAAGCACATGCGTGGGGCAGGCGATGCGGGCGAGCATGGCGCGCGGGATTTCGCCCTGCTTTCCATCGCGCGTGATCATCTCCGCGATGGCGGTGAGTTCTGAGACCAGAACGTCATTTCTCCGCTCGCGCGCCAGCGCCGCGACGTCGTCCGCCGGAGGCTCCGTGCCCGGCGCGACCATCCGCGACAGCGCGGCGCTGACCGCCGTCTCCTCGCGGGCCGCGCCGAAGGCCCGCAGCGTCTCGGCGGCGATATCGCTGCCGAAACCGCCCGGCGCGAGCAAAGTCAGCGATTTCACCCGCTCCGGCGCCTTCAGGGCGATGAGACAGGCAACCGCCCCGCCCATCGAGAACCCGCCGAGATGGAATTCCCGGCAGCCGATCGCATCGAGCGTCGCCAGCACCGCCTCGGCGCCCGCCTTCGGATGACGCGATCCGGAGACATCGAAAGACCGTCCGTGCCCCGGCAGGTCCGGCAAGATGACCCGCCTGTCGCCGAGGCCGTCGAGGAGCGGGTCGAATGTATGCCCCGACCCGCCGAAACCGTGCAGCAGCACCAGCGGATCGCCGTCCGGCGGCCCTGCTTCCCGGTAAGCCAGCAAGGCGGCGCGCGCGGGCGGTTCCGGTTCAGCCTTCATGCGGCGGCGCGATGGGCAGCCCGGCGTCGCGCAGGGCAGAAACGAGCTTTTCCGCCGCGGCCTCGGGCATGATGCGACGATAGAAGGCCAGCGGATCGCGGAAGAAATGATCGCCGCTCCTGGTGATCGTCGTAAGCATCTCGTCGCGCAACGCATTGTCGCCCTCGAGATCGGCGGCGATCAGCCGCGCCGCGCAATAATGCGAACGCTCGTGCCCGACCAGGTTGCGGCTGCTGAGCGACACGAGATCGTATCGCTCCGTCTCGAAAGCCGCGACGAAGGTGGCGAAATCCCACCATGTCGGATGCACCGGCGATGCCTGCGTCGTCCGCTCCATGATCGTGACAGCGGTCTCGAAATCGCCCGTGGCGATCAGCGTGTTGGCGTAGCTCGCGGCGATGCTCAGATCGTAGGGATTGAGCGCATGGGCCTCGCGGATCACATCCAGAGCCGGTTCCGTCTCGCCGGCCGCTTGCAGCGCCCAGGCCAGCGAACGGTGCGCCTGCGAGGACGCTGGCGCGAGTTCGACGGATCTCCGGCCATAGGCGATCGCCTTTTCGAAATCGGCGCCAGGCGGATAGCTGTAATGGTCGGTCACCACCTCGGCGGTGAGCGAGGCCAGGTTGGCGTAGACCAGCGCCGAATTCATCCCCTTCGCCAGCAGCGCCTCGTTGCACTGATAGGCGTCGCGATGGCGCCCCGCGTCCTGCTTGTTGAAATAGGCCGACGCCAGAACCAGGCACCGCGTGAGCGGGTTGAGCCGGTTCTCGGTTTCCAGGAAGGCGTAGATAACCCCGCCGACCGGCAGGAACCGGCTGGCGATGCGCGAAATGTGCTGGTCCATCGCCTGCGCATCGAGCCCGCCGGGAACCTGGTCCGTGGCGATCAGGATACCGCTTTCGCGGTGATAGAGTTGGATGTTCATCGAGCTCAGCCCGGCCGGCACCGCTCGCAGGTAGAAATCGGCCAGCGGCTCGTTCACGGTCGCCGACCGGTCGGTCCTGTAGACGACGCTGCCGAATCGAGGGATCGCGTCCTCCAGCGCCGAACGCAGCGGGCCGCCGATGTCGGACAGGATCGAGACCGAAGGCAGATAGGCGCTTGGCGAAACCTTGACCGGCTCGGTTTCAGGTTGCGCCGTCATCGAGGCGATCTCCACCGTGCCCGGCGCGTCGGCCTTCTCGCCGACAAGCAGCCAGATATTGACGCCGAGCAGGGCGACGACCAGCGAAAACGCCAGCCAGATCAGCCGCATGTCGAGATAGAGCTTGCGCCGTAAACCGGTCCGGCCCTGCGTCACGATCTGGCCGATCAGCCCCCGGGCCGCATTCTGGACGGACGCCTCGGCGACCGGGCCGGCAAGCGGCCTCTCCTGCTCGTCGGCGGGGGCTTCGGCCAGCGTCCGCATGCAGTCATAGGCCGGCACATAGGAACCGCGCGGGATCGAGATGCGGACCTCGTCCTGCGCACCCTCACTCGCATAATAACTATCCAGCAGGTCTCGCAGCCGTCCGGCTTGAACGCGCACCACGGCATCGGTTGAGGGATCGAAACTGTCCTCACGGTCGAACACGTCGAGGGCGATCGCGAAGCCCTTCAGCCGGTCGGCCTCGCCCTGCAGATCGCGTTCGATGACATAGCTCAGAAGCGCGCGCGACCGCTCCGAGCGGGCGAAGGTGTCGCTGTGAAGAATCCGGTCGAGTTCCGCGCGAATGACAGCGGGTTCGAAACGTTCCGGTTCCAGGCTGCCCGGGATCTGCAGCCGGGCATCGTCGTTCTTCATGGGCCTTGTCGTCGTGCGGTGACCGTACGGAAGTTATCGACTACAACATTTCACAGGTGAATGACACTTCAATCTGGCCGCAAAGTCTATCCGTGTCGCGGTTCAATTCACGAGTAACCCGGACTTTTCGTCCCGCCGACGCGGCAAGGCGAACCGGCAGGCGCTTGAAAAAGCCCGCCCGCCGGCCGCCAGACGCCTTAGCCTGCGGCGAGTTTCCGGTTCACCGCAGAGATGATCGCATCGAGCGAAGCCGCGACGATATTCTTGTTGATCGCCGCGCCGAACACGCGCTCGCCGTCGATGTCGATCTCCATGTAACAAATCGCCGCAGCATCCGAGCCGCGCTGCAGGGAATGCTCGGCATAGTCGATCACCGACACCTTCTGGCCGAGATGTTTCGACAGCGCGTCGAGAAAGCCGTCGACGGGTCCCGTGCCGCGCCCCTCGATGGTGATCTTCTCGTTGCCGTCGACGATGACCGCCGAGACGGTCCGCATCGCGCCGTCCTCGCCTTCCGCCGCGCTGCTGTGGCTGACGAAACGCAAGCGCCGGTTCGGAATGTCGACATAGGTGGCGAGGAACTCCTTGTGGATGCGCTCCGAGCTCAGCTCCTTGCCCTCCCGGTCGGTGATCTTCTGGATCACGTCGCGGAATTCCACCTGCAGCGCGCGCGGCAGATGCAGCCCGTGATCGGCCTCGAGGATATAGGCGATGCCGCCCTTGCCCGACTGCGAGTTGATGCGAATGATCGCCTCGTAGCTGCGGCCGACATCTTCCGGGTCGATCGGCAGATAGGGCACTTCCCACAGATCCTGCTTGTGCTCGCGGATCGCCTTCATGCCCTTGTTGATCGCGTCCTGGTGCGAGCCGGAAAACGCCGTATAGACGAGTTCGCCGACATAGGGATGCCGCTCGGGGATCGCCAGCTGGTTGCAGTGCTCGTAGACGTCGCGGATATGGTTGATGTCATGCACGTCGAGCTGCGGGTCCAGCCCCTGCGTGAACATGTTGAGCGCCAGCGTCACCACGTCGACATTGCCGGTCCGCTCGCCATTACCGAACAGCGTGCCTTCCACCCGGTCCGCGCCGGCCATCAGGCCCAGTTCCGTCGCCGCAATGCCGGTGCCGCGGTCATTGTGCGGATGCAGCGAGACGATCAAATTCTCGCGGTTGTCGAGATTGCGGCACATCCACTCGATCTGGTCGGCATGGATGTTCGGCGTCGACATCTCCACAGTCGCCGGCAGGTTGATGATCAGCTTGTTGTCGGGCGTCGGCTTCACGATGTCGATGACCGCGTTGCAGATCTCCAGCGCCACCGGCAGTTCCGTGCCGGTAAAACTCTCCGGCGAATACTGGAACCGGTAGCCGCCGCCCGCCTTTGCCGCCATGTCCATGATCATCTTGGCGGCGTCCGTGGCGATCGTCTTGATCCCCTCGACATCCTTGTTGAAGACCACGCGCCGCTGCAATTCGCTGGTCGAATTGTAGAAATGCACGATCGGCCGGTTGGTCCCCTCCAGCGCCTCGAAAGTCCGCGTGATCAGTTCCGGACGGCACTGCACCAGGACCTGCAGCGACACGTCGTCGGGAACATTGCCTTCCTCGACGCACCAGCGCGCGAAGTCGAAATCGGTCTGCGAGGCCGACGGGAAACCGATCTCGATCTCCTTGAAGCCCATTTCGAGCAACAGCCGGAACATGCGCGTCTTGCGCTCCGGCCCCATCGGGTCGATCAGCGCCTGGTTGCCGTCGCGCAGGTCGACCGAGCACCAGATCGGCGCCTTGTCGATCGTTTTCGACGGCCATGTCCGGTCGGGCAGATCGACCGGCGGATAGGGTCGGTATTTGGTGGAGGCTTCAGGCATGCCGCGCATGGTGCCGGCGGCTTTGGGTTCGGCGTGAACAGTCATCTCGTCGTTCTTCTCTCGTCCTGTTCGCGTCTCGCGCGTCTCCGGGGATGGCGGGCGAGGCGAAGCCCTCTTGGGGCAATCGAATTGGCTTGTAAAGGTTTGGGAGAGGAGCTGAAGCCGACAGGCCGACCCGGCCGCCGGGCGCCCCTCAAAGGACCCGGCAACC
>NZXU01000036.1 GCA_002698425.1 Ahrensia sp.
CGGGTTCGTAGTGTCAGATCAATCGCGGTCGGCCCTGGTGGTCCTCGACGATGCAGCGTTCGCGGCGCAGTAGCGCGTCCAGAAGGGCGTTGATGTGCGCGACGGCGCGGTCGTCGAGGCGGACGGGCCCGTAGATGAAAACATGACCGGCGCCGGCGGTCAGTCCGACAGTCTCCGGATCACCACCGGCACGTACATGCATCTCCCAGTGAATGCGCGATCCGACATCATCGGCGCGCGCATCGAGCAAGGCAAGACTGCTCGCTGAAACCCTCACCGGAAGATCGTAAGGGCACCTCAATAGGTTGCTGAGCAACAATTTTCGCTGCGCACCCGCTACCGCGCTACGCAAGACGGTGGGTCGTGTGGTGACGCGCTCGGGGGGCGTGCTGACCAAGAGATTGACCACGGTGTCGCAGACGCGCCTTAGCATCAGCGCCATGCTTGGTTTCTGGGTTACCGCGTGGGCCGGATTGTTTCTCTTCGCGGCGTTGGCTGTTGAGACGTACGTGAAGCGCCGATGGCCATCTCGCAGCACCCTTGGGCTGGGCGCGGTCGTTGGGCTCAGCGCCATCCTGTTCGCGTTCGTTGGTATCGGCGCCCTCGTCGAAGGCGCCCTTCACCGTGCGGCGTGGCTGCGCGACGACGAGATGGCGCTATGGGTCGGAGTCCTGTGCCTCTGGTCCATCTTCGTGTTCGGCGCCCTCCGAGCGATCCCCTGGGTGGTCGCGCAGCGTGAGTGACGATGACACTGCACTTCTAGCTAGCGTGCTGGCCGGAACACTGAAATATCCTGCAGCGCAGCAGAACTGAGACCCAGGTTAACCACCAGCTCGAACAGTGAACACCTCATCGGCGACGCCCGCTAGGGCGGCGCGGGCATCGTCGAGATAGGTGAACATCGTCGCCCGCCCGACGAGGGCCGGATGACCGGGGATTCCCGTGAGGCCGACGTCGAGCCAGTCGCGGTCGAGCCGGTCGGCCGACACCAATTGACGACCAGGCCGGCCGGCGCCGTCGAGGGCAGAAGCGACCGCCATGCCTGAATTCGTCGGCAGCATCGTATGGATGACCTCGGCCACCGCCCAGGCGCGTAGTCGCGAGACTGGCATGAGGTCGTCGACGGTCGCGGCCACCACCGGCAGAACGGTGAATATTGGCATGCCGTCGAAGAATTCGATGTGCTCGTCGAGCGCCGCCTCAAGTTCTCCGCCGTTGAACAGCTCTCCGAAACGGGCCTCCCGAGTGCCCAACTGGGCGAGACGGTCAGCGACCGGCTGGCGGCTCTGTCCGAGCTGCACCAGCACGAAGTCCACCGCGCCAACCGTCACCGCGGGGGAGGCAGCCACCTCGGCGGCCAGATCGGTCATTCGTATCTCTGCTCGCCAATCGCGACACCAACTGACCGTGGCGGCGTCGAGGCTTTCGAAGTGCAGCACCGGCAGGCTCAGCTCCGCGGCGCCCCGCCACGCCACGTGCGGCCGGCGTAGGTACTCGTCGAGGTCGATAGCAGCTGGTGCGCTCATCTGGTTGCACAGTCCGTGGCAGTGGTCGGCATCCTCAATTCGTCACAGTGACGAAATAACGCTACTGGCCCGCAGTAGATGTAGTGCGGTTGACGGGGGACGTGACGGGCACCCCAGTAGAGAACGCCTAAAATTTCACTCGATCGCTGCCGGGCATCATTCGTGCCGGGCGGATGCACTGTCGGTGGCCGCAGGCCCATTCCGCGGCCGGCGCGCTCTTGACGCACGCTATCGACCGAGCTGATCACCGCCGTGACGCTACCGGGCCGACCCCGGACACTGCTTGTCCGGCTCACACACCCTGTTGGCAACTCTGGCAGCTGCTTAAGAACACAGCCGTGAATAATGTTGTGCCACACCGCATTTCGCCGATAATAGCGATTATGTCAACTCACAATTGGCACATGTGCGGACCGACACTTGACGTACGGATACTGTCGCAGAATACTTGGCGGTATGGCAATCCCCCGCCTCGTCGAGTTGATCGACAGGTATCGGACCGCCCACGGCGTCAGCGAATCCGAGGTGGCCCGCCGGATCGGCATGTCTCGGGAGAATCTGCGCAAGTGGCGGATCAACGGTGTCAGCCGCCTCCCGGACCGCGAGAATCTGGCGGCCGTCGCGCGCGTGATCGGCAAGCCCTATCGCGAGGTCGTTTCCGCGGCTCTCTTCGACACCGGGTACCTCACCGACGACCAGGCGTCCACACCGAGGCCTCACGATGAGGTCCTCCACGACACGATCAGCGTGCTTACCGAGGCAACCCGGCTGACCAACCAACCGATGCGGCAAGCGACGTCAGGCCAATGGGAGGTCGATCCCGATCCACGCGCCGCGCTGCGCATCGACTGGGCCGCCTTCGTAACGCTGGCCCTGGCGGGCGCGGCGGCCAACGTTGGGAGTATCGAGGAAGCTTTGGCAGGCCGGCCAGGCTCGTGGGAGGCCGAAATGGTGCGGCGCACACTACAAGCCACGGTCTTCGACGACAAAGACCTACTGCGCCATCGCACCGAGCCGGTCGTGGTCGATCTCTGGGTGGAAAGCATTCTTGCCCAGCTCGACGACGGCAGCGACGACGCCTATGCCGACGCACAACTCGAACTCGATGCCCGCGCCGACGCCATTCCTGAGCCCACCGACCTGCCGCCAGGCCCCTTCTCCCCCAACGACCCTCGCATCGCAGCCGTGGACTGGGTGGACGTGGACGACAACGGCTACCTGATCATCACCCACGATGGCTGGACCGGCGACGCTGACGACGTGGCTCTGCTCTCCGAGCTCTCAGCGGAGGCCGAGGCCTCCCGCGATCCAACCCCCGGCGAGATCGCCTATGAGCAGGCCATGCAGTCGATCGCTGCCCTGGTCGACGCGCTCAATGAGCAGCAGAAACGCGAATACACCGAGTACGCGACCCGGCTCACCGAGGCCATCCACGCGCAGCTCGCAGCCCTAGAGCTGACGGTTCCGCTGTCGATCACCGTCACCCTTGCCCCCGAGACCTGGGCTCACGAGGACTTCGACAAGCACGCACCGACGACGTACTCCAGTAGCACCATCGCTGGCGCCATCGAAAGCGCCGTCATGGAGACCCCCACCCCCGCAGCCCTCCCCGGCAGTCCCCTCGAACGGCTCGAAGCAAGTCGGAAAGGTCAGTAACAACAAGCGAGGTATTTCTTCACCACGTCGAGTGCGGCCCCGTGCAACTGCTCAACAGCGCCCCGACACCGGCCACAGTGCTGGCCAGCCTGCCCGGCCCTGACGGCGCCGCCCAGCTATGCGTTCAGCTGGCGACACCCGTTAAGCACCGCCTCCCTGCGACCGCGTCGGACGCCGACTACCCGCCGGGCCAACTCGGCCGAGACGCACACGGGCCATTCCTGTGGATCTACTACGCGGCTTTGCATTCCCGCGTGCCCGGGACCGACCTTGCCAAGCCTGCCCTCGATCTCCCCATCGACGTCTCCTACATCCTCGACCCCAGCATCGGCCAGGCTGACGTTCTCGACGCCACGAAGATGGTGTGGGTCGCCACCGCGCTCCTAAACCATTCCGCACAGCACTCCCCCACACCGCTGCCTTCATGGCCAGACCTGGAGGACCTCGAACCAGACATCCGCACCGCCGGCGGCCCACCACCCCACTAGGGCCTAGAACAGCGCATTGAGCACGCCCTAGCGCAACTGAGCGCGGTCGCCAGGATTGCGGCAAGGCGGACCCTCCCCCGCCCCCAGTTCCAAGAATCTCCCGCAGTCGATGCCCCCGGCGCCGCCTATACCCTCGACGCCGACAACTGCCTCCACTACCGGTGCATGGATGTACTGACCGGCCAGCCAGGCACGCGTCAAACTGTCGACGCCGACGAGCTGCTGTACTGGATCGTCGACGACGCGTCCCGCGCGGTCGCCTGGAGTTTTGCCTGGGATTCCGTTCCACGACAGAACGGACAAACCGCCGACTAGGCTCGTCCAGACCCGGTCAAACCGGGCTGCACACGGGGAGGGTGGCGTCGCGATGTCTGAGCCTTGGCTCTCGGCGGAGGAGATCGCCGCGCATCTCGGCGTCACGAAGGACACCGTCTACGTCTGGATCGCCGACAAGGCGATGCCCGCCCACAAGGTCGGACGGCTGTGGAAGTTCCAGGCCACTGAGGTCGACGCCTGGGTGCGCGGTGGTGGGGCGGGGGGAAAGTGACGGGCTGCGCGCAAGCAGCCCGTCTGGAGGAGCTCCAGGCGGGCCTACGGCTATCAGGATTGCTCCCGCACCCCGTGACGATCCTGGCCGTGCTTCCACACGGCTCCGACGCGGTCACGGTGACCTACCAGGACGGTGACGGTGGTCTGGGCCAGCGCCTGCTCTACCGCACCGACGAACCTTCGCTATCAATCGAAGCCCCCACCAGTCGCTGGCAGTTCGGCGCCGACCCGGCAGAGTTCCGCCTAGTGGCCGAGGCCCTGCGCATCCGCATGGCCGGCCTGCACGATCCGATGGTCGCGGTGTCCTCCAGCGCCGTGGACCCGCTTCCCCACCAGATCAAGGCGGTGTATGGAGAGCTGCTGCCACGCACCCCGCTCAGATTCCTTCTCGCCGATGATCCCGGTGCTGGCAAGACGATCATGGCCGGTCTGTACGCCAAGGAGCTCATGCTCCGCGGCGATCTGAACCGGATGCTCATCATCGCTCCCGGCAGCCTGGTCGAGCAGTGGCAAGACGAACTGGCCACCAAGTTCGGCATAACCGCCGAACTGCTGTCCCGGGAAATGATCACCAACCTCGTCGACAGCAACCCCTTCACCCGCTACCCGATCCTCATCGCCCGCATGGACCAGCTTGCCCGCAGCGACGACCTGCTGGCCTTGCTGGACGCCAGCGACTGGGACTTGATCGTGGTCGACGAAGCGCACCGGATGTCGGCGAACTACTACAGCGGGGAACTGGACACCACCCGCCGCTATCAACTCGGCCAACGCCTCGGCGAAATCACCCGCCATCTGCTGCTGATGACTGCCACCCCCCACGCGGGCAGCGAGTCCAGCTTCCAAGCCTTCCTGGCACTACTCGACCCGGACCGCTTCGAAGGCGAATACCGCTCCGGTGCCCACACCACTGATACCACAGGGCTGATGCGCCGCATGGTCAAAGAGGAGCTGCTGACCTTCGAAGGCAAACCGCTGTTCCCCGAACGCATCGCTGAAACCGTGCCCTATCAACTCTCCGACGGCGAGAAGCACCTCTACGACGAAGTCACCCGCTACGTCCGGGAAGAAATGAACCGCGCTGAACGGCTCGGCAGCGACAACCCCCGCGCCCGCACCGTCGGCTTCGCTCTGACCGTGCTGCAGCGCCGCTTGGCCTCCAGCACACACGCGATTCTGCGCTCCCTGCAACGCCGCCGCGAACGCCTGGAAGCCAAACGCCAGGAGATGCTCAACCCCCGCTTCTCCCCGATGGAAGACGCGATGGCCAACCTGCCGTGGACGCGGCTGGAGGATCCCGACGAACTCGACGCCGAGGAGACCGAGAATCTCGAAGAGGCGGTCGTCGACGCGGCCACGGCCGCCCAGACGGTGGCCGAGTTGGAGTTCGAAATCGCCCAACTCGACAAGCTGGTTGACCTGGCACGATCGGTCAGCGACAGCGGCGAGGACCGCAAATGGACCGAACTGCGGCGTTTGCTACTCGACGACAAACACGTGCTCGACAGCTACCACGGCCCCCGCAAGCTGATCATCTTCACCGAGCACCGTGACACCCTGAACTACCTGACCCAGCAGATCCGCAACGTCCTGGGCCGCGCTGATGCGGTCGTCACTATCCACGGCGGCACCCAGCGCGGCGATCGCCGCGTCATCCGCGAGGCCTTCACCCACGACCCCGACGTCCGGGTGTTGGTGGCCACCGACGCCGCCGGGGAAGGCCTCAACCTCCAGGCGGCGCATCTGATGATCAACTATGACCTGCCCTGGAACCCCAACCGCCTTAGCGACCTACAAGAATCCCGTTCGTGACGTTCGCGGCGTGCCTCTCCACGTATGTCGCGGATACGTGATACATCTGCGTTCGCGACATTGGGGCAACGCTTGGATTGAGGTCACCGGTCTTGGGTTGCGAAGACGCTCTCGACGACATGAATCGGTTCACGGTTCGGAAGGTGCCTCATGGGAGCGGCCGCTATTCCTATTGGATCTTCACCCCGACCGGAGAGCTTCACCTTCCATCTCTGGAAGTGCTCAAGAAGTACGGGCCGTCGTCTCAGCAGACCTACGCCTACAGCTTGGTTGATCACCACAACTGGGCCCTTCGGAACGGCAAGACACCCAGCACGGTGACGATTGAGGACCTTCAGCGGTATATGAAGGCCATCACCGGTGAGGCAGCTGGTGTTCTCGGAATCGCATGGCGCACAAAGGATCAGGGCGCTATTGGTCCTTCCGCAGCCTGCAATGTCGCCGCAATTGTCAAGGCGTACTACGTCGCAGTTCTTCGCGACCACGCTAATGACAAGCTGATCGATGAGCTCACAACAGAGCCCGCCACTATTGGGAGGCGACGGTCGAGGCGACCGCAGCAGCCGAATCCGCTGGCTCCGCGAAAAGCAACGCGACGGCCGAGATTCCTTCCGGATCAGGTGGTGGAGGCCTTGTTTCAGCCGGGTGTGTTGACCAGGGTCCGTGATGTCATGATCGTTACCTGGCTGCACGATGGTGGGCTGCGAGTTGGCGGGTTGTGCGGACTTCGGTTTCGTGACCTGCACTTGATTCGGCATCACCCCTGCGGGCAGAGGGCCGACCCCCACATTCACATTGTCGGCCGCGACGATAACCCCAATGGAGCTCGGGCCAAGTCTTACGGGGGGCGCGTCACGGAAAGCAAGGACGGTTATGTCATCGACGGCGTGATTCGCGCGGTCAGCCCGGACATGATTAGCACCTTCTACGCTTACATGCTCGACGAGTATCACCCCGTCCAGCATCTGGTGGACCATGAGCAGATCCTCATTCACGGTGAGGGCCCAACACCCGGGGCGGCACTCACCACCGCTGGGGTCCGCAAGATGCTGAGAAGGGCATGCGGCAGGGCTGAGTTGGGGGCTTACGTAACTCCGCATGCCTTCCGGCACAAAGCAGCTGCGGCTCTCTATGCGTCAAGTGACTTCAATGCCGAGCTCGTCGCCCAAGAGTTTGGTTGGTCCAACCCGGCGATGGTCCGTGATGTATACGGGAGGTCTGCTAACCGCGAGGCAATGACTCATCTCCAAGGGGCGTGGGAGGCTACTGCACGGCCAAATTCCGAGCCGCATCTGAAGCCGGCGGAGAGGATGAAATGACCACTGCGCCAGCTGTCGAAGTCGAGATTCCGCCTCTTGAAGTCGCCACCGACTACCTGGGCCTCACACCTGAGCAAAGGTATGGGCTGGCGAGCCAAAAGTTTCCAGATTGGCTTCTCAAGGAGCCCGTCGAGTTTCCTCCCCACCACCCGACCTTTGGATGGGCATGCATCGTGGAAGGCTGTTTGTGCCCACAGGGATGGTCTCAGACTCACATGCTGTGCATCCAGCACATCAAGGCGTACCGCAAGGTGAGGGATACGACCAGCATGGAGGACTTCATTCGTGATGCCAAACCAGTAGAGGAGCGTAGAACGTACTGGGCCCTCATCCGTCACCCGGACTGCCTCTGCGGGTGCAAACGAGAAGGAATCCGCGGATACGGGTACTGTACCAATCACTACAGCTCGTGGCATTATGCCCGCTCTAAGGGCGAGAATGAATCCGACTGGCGCAAAAAGCAATCCGCGCTTGATGCATACGCGGTGGCGTGCGTCGTAGCCGGCTGCCTAAAGGACGCGGAGTTCTATCTGAAATCGGTTGATGCCGACGATGATCGCCGAATTTGTCGTGGACACTGGCGACAGTGGAAGAGTTGGTGCCGATCATCCCCAGACAGCACCGCATCGTTTGGCGACTGGCTCGCGGCATCATTGACCATCGAATCTGTCACGCATCCCTCGGCGCATGGCCTCTTGCGATTACAGCATCTACCCAGCGGGTTGCAGCGAGAGATTCGGTATGCCATCCACAGACATTCAAACACGACTTATAGGGCACGCTGGCACCCCGGTCGTCTTCAACTTGTTGTAAACATCCTCGCGGACAAAGGATTTACCACACTAACCGACCCGGCGATCTTCGAACTGGCTGATACCATCGGACGACCGCGCAAAAGCATCGAGCGGCGCTACTTGCTCGGCTTGACGTATGCAGCGCGCAGTCTGGCTCTCACGGAAGACGTCGCTAAGTCCGCTGGTTGGTTCGATCCGGTGATCGTCGGGGCGTCGCCGTTCCGCGACGCAGGATTGGCAGAGAACCGTCGCAACTTCTGGAATCTTACTGACATTACTCAGATTTGGCTTCGCGATCTCTTGTGGGATTACTTGCGAGATGAGTCGCTCATCGCGCAAGGCAAACGGTTGGGCGCTGGGTCAATAAATGAACGGATTCGAGGGACTGGGCTCCTGTCATACATCCTGCGGCAGAACCGAAGCGACAGCGGAAACAATCCCACTGCGCTGGATATGAGCGACGCGAAGATGGTCAAAGACACATGGGACCTTTGGTATCGGGAGCAGATCCCTATCCCTACTCAAAGCCACGTACCAGGCAAGCCGAAGGAGTCGTTCCTCACGGAGTCCAACCGCCATCGGCTGATGTCCTGCATCCGTGCCGTCTTGCTGCACAGCCGATCCAAAGGCAGGACCCCTCCTAGGATGGATAGCTTCATTCTGAGCCTGCCGGAGTATCCCCCGCCGGCGAAGAATCCCCGTCCCCGGCCGTTGTCATACGGGGATTTCCAGTTGCTCGTTGATCCGAACAACCTTCGCGCCCTTGAAGCAAAGGACAAAGAAGATGTTGGATTAGCCGACATCTGGGTGACCCAGGCGTTCCAAGGTGGCCGGATCAGCGAGACCGTGTCCTTGAAGCTGGGGTGCATTGGGCTCGTCGGTAATGCGCAACCCTACATCTGGCGTGACATGAGCAAGGTTGGAGTCGTTGACTACGGCATGCCGTGCTACTTGCCCGTCTACGAGCGACTGTTGCGCCGCCAAGAAATTACGCGCCGGAAACTGCGCGTTCGCTACGCCGATGCACTTGACGGTCTTGCCGACGGTGAACGTGCTCACCTCGAAGACAAATGGAATCGAGAGATGCCATTGTTCCCGCGTTACGCACTCAACCCGGACCTCGCCTTGCCGTTAACGCGGAGCGCATTCCTCCAACATTGGACGGAGTGGTTCAAGAGCCTTGGGCTGCAGGGTATTACCACTCACCAGACGCGTGCGACGCTGGCAACTTCATTGCTGAACAACGGTGCGCCGCCGGCACTCGTTCGGCAACTGCTTGGACACGTGTCGATGGAGTCCCTTGCCCATTACGCTCAATACAACAACGGAACAGTGCTCCAGCACCTCCATCAGGTATGGGCGGCAGGGCCCGGGATGGACAAGCCCGGCACGATTCTCCTGCGCCCCACCGACTTCAAAGCCGACAACGGAGCTGCTGCAGAAGCACGCATCGACTTGACTGTGATACCGGTAGAGCACGGCCTTTGCAGCTACGGGCCTGTAGTCGGTGGAGCGAATTGCCCTTTCGGTAAGAACTGCACCAACGGGATCCGAGGAACCTGCGAGCATTTCGTGCTCACGGGCGCAGACCTTGCCTACTGGGAACGCAAACGGGACGCCGCCTATCACTTCGCCGAGGGCGCCCCCAACGACGAGGCACGCAATTACATTCTGAGCCAATGGCATCCCTGGGAAGCCGTGCTCACCGCGCTACGCGAAGCTTTAGACGAACTAGGCCTTCTCGAAGAGGCGGAGAAACTCGACCTCCGCGCTCCAGTACACGACTACTTCGATCCCGTGTTCGCAACAGGCTGGCCCGTCAAATTCCTGAACGAGACGACGAACAGTCCAGAAACCACAGCGGAGCAGCAGTAGTGATAACACAACCAGCAAAAGGTCGCAGACCTGTCGAAGCCATTCAGCACCGGACCAAGGTCAGCGCGGAACTCGAGCGACGAGTTCGCAAGGCACTGACCAAACTCGTGAAAACCGGAGCACCCTTCACGGTCGAGGATGTCTGCAACTTGGCATGCGTCGGAAAGACTTTCATCTACGACAAGCGCCGCGCTGAATTGACCAACGCAGTCCTCGCAGCCCGAGACGCATCACAACGAAGCGCCATTACGACGGCCGAAGAGGACATTGACACCAAGACTGCCTCATGGCGAGAAAGAGCCACGAATGCAGAAGCGCTCGCCAAAGAACTTCGTGCTGTCGTGAAGGAACGCGATGCTCGCATCGCCGAGCTCACCGGTCAACTCTATGACCCGGAAGGCAGTCACCTCGCAGACCAGAACGCCGAACTCCGTAAGCTCGTGCAAAACCTGAATCAGAGCCTCCTAGACGCCGAGATGGAAACCCGCAGGCTCCGACGATCTCTTGACGCCTCACGCGCCAACGTCCGACACGAGCGTGAACGCAACATCACATTGGTGCAGCGTACATAACCGCCACCCATCTCGCGGAGTGCGCAGCGACGCCCCCAATCGCCCTCGTCCGTAGCGAACGGACGTGAACTGAGATCGGGCATCGGAGTGACATGTAAGCCCGGCAACGCATTTCCGCGTGACCAGCGGGCCATCTCAATCGCGTCGAACAACAATGTGGTCCGGATGTTCGACGGGCCCCACCAGCCGACGATCCTCCGACTCAACGCGTCGGTGATGAAGCAGACGTATGCCACCGCGGCCCAGGTCGGGGACTCGCCAGGGGTGGCGGCACATCCCGTCCACGTGAGCCGGCCCGGCTGACTCCTCGGCCGACTCCGCGATGCTCGCTACCTCCAGAGCACTTACCCGCTCAGCCGCAGCCAACTGCTCGTCACTCACCTCGACGGTACCGGATCCGGAGTACTCGCCGATCTCCAGACCTTCCCAGCCTCCGCATTTAGTGGCAGATGTCCGGGTAAGTATCTGCCCGCTCTCGACCACGAACGCCCGAGGTGCGACTTCGACAGCCAAAAGGCCTTCGACGGTATGTGTTGCTTCCATCGTCGCCATCGTTATGTGTACACCTCCCGCCGACCCGTCCCGCCGAATCCGGAGACCGTTTTCGTTGAATCACCCCGCCTTTGGTGGGAGTGAGTCTGTGATCGTGATGGATTGTCTCGCCGACCTCGGGTGTGAAGTCGTCGCACCGCGGCGGCGGTCGGTCAGAGGCTCCCGACCACGGCGCGACCCCGACGTGTCGGTGCCTGGTGCTACAGATACAGGCAACACGCCGAGATGGAGGTAGTCATGACGGACAGCGCGCCGGTCGAGATCGTCAGGGACCAGCTGGTGCTGGGTCCGGTGACGGTGAATTTTCAGCGGACGCTGCGAATCCCCGAGACGGGTTTGCACCCGCTGCCGCCGGGTCTGGGCCGGTTTCCGTTGCGGCGGGTCGCTGACTAGCCCGACACCGCACCAGCCGAGTGGCTGTCTCGTGGCGGGGTCATGCTGCCGATCTACCAGCGCGAGGCAATGTGGCTGTCGTTCAATGCCTCCGAACCCACTGCTTTGCACGTTGGCGTGGGCAAGGTATGCGCGGTCAGCGGCTTGCCGTGGATCGAGCACCTGGTCAAAGACCCGCAGAATTACGTTGCGCTGCCCCGTCAGCCGTGGCTGGACGGTATCAACGCAGGCGACGGGTTCATCCGCCAGTTCGTTGCCGTGCCGCTCGGTTCGGGCGCCACAGTCGAAGGGCAGGTCACCGGTGAGGAGACCCATGGCGGTGTCCAGTTACGGGCCGTCGGTCTGACCGAACAGGCGCTTGCGGCGTGGCACGCCGCGCAGGCAGCGCGGACGGCGTACTGCGCGGACGCGATGTCGGACGGGGGCCCGCTCCCGGCGCCCTCGGCCAGCATGGGGCTGGGAGCCGGCGGGCGGATGCGCCAGGAGGTGTACGCCGACGATCGCCAGCTCGCCGATTACGACGAAAGCGGTGCCCGGCGGCTGTTCGTCCACTTGTGCTCGGCCGCGCAGTGGACCGCCATCACCGGAGAGGTGCCACCCCCGACCCCGGTCGACCGGGACGCCTACGTGGAGGCCGGGCTGCCTTGGTTCGACTACTACGACGCCGACGCCCGGGACCTGGCCGCGGCCCAGGAGCTGACGAACGTCAAGAGTGTCGGCGACGTACTCGGGCATCACGAAAAGCCGTTCGTTCCCGTCGATCCCACAAGCGTGGTCACCCTGAAAGGGGCGCCCGGCACAGTTGTCACCGATGGTGATTGGTAGGCGGCCAGCGGCAAGGCGCGGGTGACCGCGAAGTTCAAGAAACCGGGCCTGGCTGTCCGATGGTGCTCGGGGGCCAGGTGGGTGTGGCTCCCGCGCTTGAGCAGTGACCGTGTCTTTGGATGACGGCCACCGCTGACCTGTCCGTCGATTGGCAGTCGATGTGCTACTCGGCGCTACACCGCCGGGCGGGCGTGAGACGAGCCTCGGTTGCGTCGACTACATCATCATGGTCGCCGTACGGGCGCTATCGTGTTCTCATCTCAAGATCGACGGCCTCTACGCGAGCGACGCAGGCGGGGCACACCTCACTAGGCCGATCGTTGTCCCCGACAGTTATGGGGGTCGATGAACTTGTGACCGCACAGCGCTTCGGCGCTGCGGCGGTTGCACCCCGAGCCGGGGCCCGCCGAGCGATGACGAATTCCGCGGTCGAGGGCTACGACCTCATCGGCGACATCCACAGCTGCGCAACCCAATTGGAGGCGTTGCTGGCCGGGGCGGTGTCCGTGGCCCTATGGCTGCTCATGCTGTTCGGGTGGTCAACCCCGTGCCGGGTAGGAAGGGAAGGGCAGGCATGATCGACAAGCCTGTCATCAGCGACGCGATGAGATGATCGAATGGCACCTTCGGGTCCGATCTATCGATGACGGCTGGGGGAGCCTTTCACGTTGCGATCCAGCGTCACCCGGGCACGTCGAACCGAAATGTGAAGGCAGCGAGCTTGCCTGGAAGTCGTAGCTTTAGCGAGAAAGTAGGCCTCAAGAGAGGAACCAGCGGGCATAAGCACGCACGCGGTCGACTCCCCCGTCGCCGATCATGCCCACCTTGTCGAGCGCTCGATGCAAGAGCGCCGAGTCATCTGCGGTGATTCGAACTAGTGGCCTTCGAAGCTTGATAGACCACACTTTGCCAACGCCATCGAACGTGCTGAGCTGCGGGATGAGCGGCGCAAGCTCGACCCCATGGCCGAAGGGGGCAAGCGGACCAATCTCAAGTTTGCAACCGACGGGATATTCGCGGTTGTCAAAAGCGACCGCTTCTTCGAGTCGAACCACCTGACTCGCTACTCTGGCAGTACCGATTATGCGACCGCGGTCGCGAGCCGGCTTCTTAAATGCGCCGCGCGTTGTGTACAGAAACAGCTCGTCGCCAGCCTTGAGAGATCGTACTTCCGCACGACGCTCGTTAGGGAATGCCATCCGCCCCTCGGTCAGGATCCAGCCCAACGCTTCACGATTAGCAATGATGAGCAGGTATGAGGTCATTCAGCAATTGTTCCAGCTCAGGCCACCCCGGATCGGCCGAAGCTTTCGATATGCCCGTGCTCAACGGCACCGGCCGGGCCCGCCTGCTCGACCTGTGGCAAGGCGGTCAGCGGCAGCCCTGACCTCCTGGCTGTCAGCGAGCACGGCAGCTTTCAGCGATCAGGTCGAGGTCTGTCGTGGCGTTGGCCGGCGCCAAGCTGGATCTGTGCCGCCAGCGCGTCCAGCAGGCCACCGGTTCACCGCAGCCGAGAACCTAACGCCATGCTCCCGCCGATTCGGCTCCCACTCGGACTCCAAGCTGGTGGCGCAGCAGCAGCTCATTGCTGCAGAGGCCGGCAAACCTGTTCTCGATGCGTTCACTGCTCTTCCATGCCGTGCCCACCACTCCTTGCTGGAGCGTTCGCGACATTTATGTCAATAACCCACAAAACCGGCATCATCCTCCGCTAGGCTCGGTCATCCCCGGTTAGATCGGGTTTCGCCAGAGCGGAGGATCTGCATCGCCATGTCCGAGCCTTGGTTGTCTGCCGACGACATCGCCGCCCATCTAGGCGTCACGAAGGACACGGTCTACTCATGGATCTCGGACAAGGCAATGCCCGCCCACAAGGTCGGTCGCCTCTGGAAGTGCCAGGCCAGCGAGGTCGACGCGTGGGTCCGCAACGGCGGAGCTGCCGTCTCTGATGAGCCGCTCATACCCGAGTGACGCGCTGCTAGTCACTGGTAGGCGGATATGTCTGACGGTGGCGATACCCTGATCGACTTCGCTCGGCCGGAAGGAGGTGCACACGATGGACGACAAGCCGCGGTACGCGCTGTCCTTCACCAGCGGCGCCCTCCTCATGCGGGAAGCTCTCATCGCCGCCTCGATCTATCTCCGCGAGCACGACTGGCCGAAGGTCCGCCAACTCATCGAGGAGGACAACCTGCTCCAGGCCCGCACCGTCGCGACGGGACAGAGGCGTGCACGTGAGGTCGCCCAGCGTCTCGCTGTCTTGACCGACGACGAACTTGAGTTGCTGGTCGACGCGACGGCGTCCGAGCGCGGTCACTTGCTGTGGGCTGCCGCGTGCCGGCGCTACGACCTGATCGGCGAGTTCGCCGAGGAGGTGCTTCGTGAGCACTACCTCCTGCTGACACCGACACTCGATCACGACGACTTCGACAGCTTCGTGCGGAGCAAAGCGCTCTGGCACGAAGAAGTCGCTGACCTCAAAGACACCACCCTTCGCAAGCTCCGCGCCAACGTCTTCCGCATGCTGATCGAAGCGGGCCTCCTATCCGAGGACGGCCGCATCCTGCAACCAGTCCTGTCGACCCGCGTCGCCGACGCGTTGGCCGCCCGCACGCCAAGCGCCATCCGGTTCTTCCCGACGGGAGGTGGGGTGCGGTGAACGGTAAAGACCTGACCAAGCAGGAAGAGCATCTCTTCGCGGTGCTCAGCGGGAAGCGGTTCCTCCAGATGGAGGGCCTCAGCAACGAGGTTCCGTTCTTCATCTACCCATACGCGCCGGAGGACGCCCTCACGGTGGCGGATACCAAGAAGCGGATCAAGAACAGGCTGAGTCAGAAGGGCATCAGCGTTCGCGAGGTCAACCTCTACGATCTGTCCGTCGAGATCCTCAAGGAGCGCGGCGTCTGGGAGCGTGTCCTGGCCGCCGAACCCGGCCAGGACAAGGACGATTTCCGCGAGCTCCTCCAAGGCATGCTGGATCCGCAGCTTCACATCGCGCCAGCGATCCGCTCCAGGATCGCCGACGGCGAGTTCGACATCTTCTTCCTCACCGGCATCGGCGAGGTATTCCCCTTCATCCGGTCGCACAACGTGTTGAACAACCTGCAGAGCGTCGTGACCGGCAAGCCCATGCTCATGTTCTTCCCCGGCCGCTACGAACAGTCCGACACCCTCGGCTCCTCGCTCGTGCTGTTCGGGCAGCTGAAGGACGACCAGTACTACCGAGCCAAGAACATCCTCGAACAGGAACCGTGAACCGATGCAGCTCAACGAGATTTTCGCCAAGGACGTGCAACGCCCGATCGAGGGCGTCATCAAGGCCGACGACGCGGTGCACCTCGGCACCGAGGTCGACGAGTACGTCCTGACCAATGAGGCGGCCAAAGGCCTTGAGCTGCTTCTCGAGTCCTACACGAACTACACCAACGCCAACGGTGTGTGGATCTCCGGCTTCTTCGGCTCCGGTAAGTCGCACCTGTTGAAGATGCTCGCCCATCTACTTGGCGACGTCGAGGGCCAGGCGTTCGACCGTGCAGCCGTGGTAAAGAGCTTCCGCGCCAAGTCAACTGGTGCCTTCTTGCCCGCCTTGCTGACGAAGGCCGAGCATATCTCGGCCAAGAGCCTGCTGTTCAACATCGACCAGAAGGCCACCCTCATCACCAAGGACCAGACTGACGCGCTGCTGAAGGTGTTCGTCAAGGTCTTCGACGAAAGCCGTGGCTATTACGGTAACCAGGGCCATGTTGCACGGTTCGAGCGCGACCTCGACTACCGTGGCCAGTACGAGGCGTTCAAGGCCGCGTTCGAGCGCATCGCAGGTATCCCGTGGTCGAAGGGTCGCGAGCAGAGCGCTCTTGAAGGGCCAAGCATCGATATCGCGTTCAACGAGGTTAACGGTGGCACGACCGACGGCATTATCAAGCAGTACAGCGCCTCATACGCGGTGTCCATCGAGGATTTCGCTGACGAGGTCAAATCCTGGTTGGACAAGCAGGACAAAGGTTTTCGGCTGAACTTCTTCGTCGACGAGGTCGGCCAGTTCATCGGCACGAACTCTCACCTGATGCTGAACCTGCAAACGATCGCTGAGAGCCTGAACACCAAATGCCAGGGCCGATCGTGGGTGTTCGTGACCTCGCAGGAGGATATGGACAAAGTGGTCGGTGACCGCACCAAGGAGCAGGGCCACGACTTCTCCAAGATTCAGGCCCGCTTCAGCACCAGGGTGAAGCTCACCAGCGCCGATGTCGAAGAGGTCATCCGCAAGCGCCTGCTGGAAAAGAACGAGGTCGGCGCCGCCGCGCTCAGTGCGATCTACGCGAAGGAGTCGGCGAATTTCAAGACGCTGTTCGACTTTGTCGACGGCGCCAAGACCTATCGCAACTACACCGACGAAGCGCACTTCGTGGGCACCTATCCCTTTGTCAGCTACCAGTTTCCGCTGTTCCAAGCGGCCATCGAAGGCGTCTCGGACCACAACGTGTTCGAGGGCCGCAACAGCTCGGTCGGTGAACGGTCGATGCTCGGTGTGGTCCAGCAGGTCGCCAAGGACATCGGTGACGTGGAGGTCGGCTGCCTGGCGAGTTTCGACCGCATGTTTGCCGGTATCAGGGCGTCGTTGAAGTCCGCCGCTCAGCGCTCGATTGACGTCGCCGAGCGGAACCTGGACAACCCGCTCGCGATCAGGCTGCTCAAGGCGCTGTTCCTGGTGAAGTACGTCGAAAGTTTCAAGGCCACACCACGCAACCTGACCGTGCTGGTCTACGACCGTTTCGGTCTCGACCTGCCCGCCTTGTCCGAGGAGGTCAAGGAGGCGCTGATCCTGCTGGAGACGCAGACCTACGTCCAGCGCAACGGCAACATCTACGAGTACCTGACCAACGAAGAGCAGGTAATCGAAGAAGAGATCAAGAACGTCGACATCGATGCCTCGGAAGTGAGCGCACGACTGTTCAAGGTCCTGTCCGGCAACGTCATCACGACCAACAAGCTCCGCTACGCCAAGAACGGCCAGGACTTCCCGTTCGGGTTTAAGCTCGACGACCAGGTCCACGGACCCCAGCGCGAACTCTCGATCCATTTCATCACCCCGGAGTACCCATACTCGTTGGATGAGATCCGCATGCACAGCGCAGGGAAGGACGAACTGCGCGTCATCCTCGAACCCGACGCGCGCGTGCTGTCGGATCTGCGCCTGCTCATCAAGACCGAGAAGTACACCAAGCGCAAGCAGACCACCTCGCTCTCGGCGATCGAGGATCAGATCCTTCGGTCCAAGGCCGCGCAGAACGTCGACCGCGAGAAGGAACTCATCGAGCGCATCCGCCGCAACGCGGGCAAAGCGAAGTTAATCATCAACGCCGCAGACGTGTCCTCCAACTCGCAGGAGGCGCTCGCGCGGGTGACCGACGGGTTCCAGGATCTCGTCAGCCGCACGTACACCCAACTTAAGCTGCTCGGCGGCGTCATCTACAGCGAGCAGCAGGTGGCCGGGGCCGCGAACCCCGAGAATGGGCTCTTTGATCCCGAGGCGTGGACGAAGCTTGCCGGCCCAGGCGAAGAGGTGCTGTCGTTCATTCTCCGCAAACAGAGGCAGGGTGAACAGGTCACCGTCAAGACGATCGTCGACGAATTCCAGAAAAAGCCCTACGGCTGGGACCTTGCCTCTATCGAGGTGTTCGTGGCCTACCTGATCGGTGCCTCGAAGGTCACTCTGACAGTGGACGGCAACGTCCTGAAACGAAGTGAGGTCCCTGCCGCACTGCGTAATACGCAGAAGCATGCGCACGCCGTCGTTGCACCCCAGAAGACATTCGACGAGCGGAAGGTCAGCGCCTTCCGGAAGTTCTGCACCGACTTCTTCGACGAGTCCAGTGCGCCCAAGGACCCGATGGAGTTGGCCCGCCACGGCGCCGACAAGCTCAGCGGCAAGCTCGACGAACTCAAAGCCACCGTCAGCGGTTCGAAGTACCCGTTCGTTGAGCAACTCTCCGGCCCCATCAGCCTGCTTGAACAGACAGTAGGCAAGCCCGACGACTGGTACCTCACCGACTTCAACCTTGGCGACGACCTGCTCGAAGGCAAGGAGAACGTCATCGATCCGATCCAGTCGTTCCTCAACGGCGCGCAACGAACGATCTACGACAAGGCCGCATCACTGCTGGCCACTCACAGCAGCAACCTCGGCTACCTGCCGGCCAGCAGCGACGCGGCCGTGAGGAACGGGCTTGCCGACCCGAATGCCTTTCGGGGCAACAGGATGGCGCAGCTCAAACAGGCGACCGATCAGCTGCGAAGCCAGATCGACGACGTAGTCGCGGCCCACAGGGCGGCTGTCACCGCCGCGATCGAGGACCGCAAGGCCGGACTCATGGCCAGCGCCTACTACGAGAGGGCCACAGCCGAGGCTCAACAGGGTGTGGTTCAGAAGATCGACCGGGTACTCGCGCGAGTCGGCGAACAGGGTCAGGTCGCCCTCATTCTGCAGATTGGGGCCGAATTCGAAGACAACGTGTACCCGGCGCTGCTCGATCAACTCGCCGACTCGCAGCAGGGCGACGTGGATGCACCCCCGCCGAAGCAGACAGTCTCCGTTAAGTCAGTCGCGGTGCCCGGAGCATCTGGCGTCCTCGAAACCGAGGAGGACGTCGACAAGTACCTCACAGCCCTCCGCGCTGCGTTGATCCAGACCCTGAACGCCGGAAAGCGAATCTCACTCTGATGGAAACCGCACCGCTGAAATCGTTCGCGACGTGGGCGCGCACCGCGCTGATTCGCGAAGTCACCGCGCGCATCGCCGTGGTGCTGGCGCCGGCATCACCGGAGCGAGTCGAGCAGCCCAAAGCTGTTGCAGCCCTGGAGCAGGCGGGCACCGCGGCAGGCGGTGGCGACAAGGGACGTGCCGCGGTGGCAGATCGGGTCGCCTACACCTGGTTCAACCGGATCATCGCACTGCGTTTCATGGACGCCAACGGCTACACCGGAATTGGAGTCGTCTCGCCCCAAGCAGGGGTTGACGGTGGCCAGCCAGAGATCCTCGCCGAGGCCAAGCGCGGCAACATTGACTCTGAGGTGGTCAGCCAGAGAGTCCGCGAGACGGTAATGGGACTGTTGAACGCAACGCGTCGCAGTGACGACCCGCAAGGCGAGGCCTACGCGCTGCTGCTCACCGAGTATTGCCGCCACTGGAACCGCGCCATGCCCTTCATGTTCGAGCGCGAGGGCGACTTCACCGAGCTGCTCATTCCGGCTAACCTCCTCGCGGACGACTCCGTTCTCAACCGGGCAGCCAAGGTCCTCAACAAAGACGTCTGCCGGGACGTAGAGGTGATCGGCTGGCTCTACCAGTTCTATATCTCCGAGCGGAAGGACGAAGTCTTCGCTGGATTCAAGAAGAACAAGAAGGCGGGTCCAGAAGATATCCCAGCTGTTACACAGCTTTTCACGCCCCACTGGATTGTCCGCTACCTTGTCGAGAACTCTCTCGGGCGGCTCTGGATGCTTAACCGCCCGAACTCTCGCCTGGTCGACCAGATGGACTACTACATCGCCCCAGTCGACGAGGAAACCGACTTCCTTAAGATCAACAGCCCTGAAGAACTCACGATCATGGACCCGGCCTGCGGGTCGGGCCACATGCTCACCTATGCCTTCGATCTGCTGTATGCAATTTACGAGGAGGAGGGGTACGCGCCATCGGAAATCCCGAGCTTGATTCTAACCAACAACTTGTTCGGCGCCGAGATCGACGAACGCGCTGGCGTTTTAGCGGCGTTTGCGTTGAAGATGAAAGCGCGGGCAAAGCAGAGAACGTTCTTCGACAAACGGGTCGATCCACATATTTCTGTCATTGAGCCGATCAAGTTTGCTCCGGAAGACCTCGATTTCCTATTGAGGCCAGGTGGCGATAGAGACGAGGAAATCGCCTTCTGGAACAGTTTCGATCACGCAGACACACGCGGGTCGCTAATCCGTTCACGCACTGGTGTGACCACGCTTCTGGAACATCACTTGGAGACGCTCCACGACGGCGGAGACATGATCAAGGCATCAGCTCTAGAGAGGGCAGGCCGGGTTATCAGCCAGTTTAAATCCCTTGATCGTCACTATTCCGTAGTCGTTGCCAATCCGCCCTACATGGGTGCGGCCAATATGAACGACGGGTTGACTAGGTACATCAAGAGTACGTTTCCCGAAGGGAAATCCGATCTGTTTTCTTGCTTTATCCTGCGGTGTCTCGAACTCTGCCGCCCGGCAGGCAGGGTAGCGATGATTACGATGCAATCCTGGTTGTTCCTATCCTCGTTCGAAAAGCTCAGGAAAGTCATCTCACGCGATCACACGCTTGAATCGATGGCGCACCTTGGTGCCGACGCTTTCGATACGATCGGCGGCGAGGTCGTATCCACAACGGCATTTGTTCTCGTGCCCCAGTCGCGGACAAATATCGTTGGTACCTACATAAGGCTCGTTGGCAAGAGCGGCGAAGCCGCGAAGGCCGGATGCCTGCGAAATGCTGCAGCGGATCGTTCGAGCCACGATGTGTATCGCGTGAACGGTTCGACACTAGAAAAGATTCCAGGGGGCGCGATAGCCTATTGGCTATCGCGCCGAATGTATGACGTATTTGCTCAGGCTGCGCCGCTGTCCGAAATTGCCGATGTTAAGCATGGTCTTTCCACAGGGAAGAACGCCGCGGTTGTCCGGCTATGGTGGGAGGTTTCGCTCTCTGATTTCGGCAGAGAATTCGGAACCGCCGCCGAGGCGGATGCCAGTGGGTGTAAATGGTTTCCCTATAACAAGGGTGGCGAATATCGTCGGTGGTACGGGAATCACGAGCATGTCCTTCGGTACGACAAGTATGGCCGCGAATTGATGTCGACCTTCAGTGGACATCGACACGATGGGAAATCGCATTACTTCAAAGAGGGGATTACTTGGACGTTCGTCTCGAGCGCAAATTTTGCATGTCGATATAGTCCGAAGGGCGGAATATTTGACGTTGCTGGATCATCACTGTTTCCGGACGATCCGAAGCTTCTGCTGGGATTCATGTGCTCGGATTTGACCGCGGAATTCTTAAGTGCCCTAAATCCGACCATGAACTTCCAAGTGGGGAATATTAAGTCTCTTCCGATTTTAGCTGATGCAATGCGGGGCATCCGGGCGCAGGTTGTCCCTATTGTTGATCGCCAGATTCAGATTCACATTGAGGATTGGGACTCGATGGAAACATCGTGGGGCTATAAGCGGGACATCCTCGTGCTCGATGGAGGATCCATTTCCTTGAGGGCGCATTGGGAGAAGGTTCGAGATTCTTGGCTGTCGCTCTGCGACGAAGCGCGGGATTTAGAGAATGAAAATAACAGACTATTCCGAGAAGCTTACGGTCTCGTTGACGGCGCTTCGCACCGGCCCTCGCGCGAGGGCATATCGATGCTGCGTGCGACATTCGACCGGAAGTCGACTGCACAGGACCTAGTCTCTTTTGCTGTCGGTTGCATGTTTGGCCGCTACAGTCTTGACGAACCCGGGCTGATTCTCGCCGACCAGGGCGCAACTCTCGACGATTACCTCAAGCAGATTCCTATCCCGACCTTTGCGCCAGATGCCGACAACGTCATCCCGATCGTTGACGGCGACTGGTTTGAGGACGACATCGTCGCGCGCTTCCGGCAGTTCCTCCGAGTTGCTTTCGGCGGGCAGCACTTCGAGGAGAACCTGCGGTTTGTCACCGAGTCGCTCGGCGTGAAGGATCTCAGTGATTACTTTGCAAAGCGCGGTGCTAGAGCGACCTCAAGCCAGTTCTACGACGACCATGTCCAGCGATACAAGAAGCGCCCAATCTACTGGCTCTTCTCCAGCCCCAAGGGCTCGTTCAACGCGCTCATCTACATGCACCGCTACACGTCGTCGACGGTGTCAACGGTACTGAACGAGTACCTGCGCGAGTACAGGGCCAAGCTGGAGTCCAGCCTTCACCATCACGAGCGCCTCGCGGCCGGCGGTGGGACTGCGCGGCAGCAGGCAGCAGCGCAAAAGGAAGCGGACCGGCTCCGAAAGGTGCTGGTAGAGCTTGAAGAGTACGAGCACGATGTTCTTTACCCGTTGGCGTCCCAGCAGATCGATATCGATCTGGACGACGGGGTGAAGGCGAACTACTCGAAGTTCGGTGCCGCTCTGAAGAAGATTCCCGGTCTTGAGGCGAGCGAATGAGCGAAGTCGCCACAGTCCGACCGCATCTGGAGCGTCGCTTCGAGAAGTTTCGCGTCGTCTTTTGGCACGACGCGGAGGGCCAATATGCTACGGGCCTGGATCGTCTCGACCTGCCCGATGTCGAGACGATCTGTATTGCCAACAACGAGTACGGCATCAAGAACCGACTACTGCACGATGAGCCCAAGAGCAAGTTCCTCGTGTACCGCTCCGGACACGTGCCCGCGGGAATCGGCAACTGGCTGCTGGATCTAGAGTTGGCCTACGGCGTCTTCACCGCGGACCGCAGCGCGCTGGTCGCTCAGGATCTCGGACTCACTGCCGAGGGCATCGACGAGGTGGTCCAGGCGCACGAGAAGTTCTTCAATGCCGCCAAGCGCGTTGAGAGCCTCAAGGCTCTCCTGAATCCCGAGGACGACGCGGCCAAGCTTCGAGCGAAGATCACCGCCGTCGTTCTCGGCCAACCCGAACACAGTCTCCTGGAAATCACTCGCGCACTGCTGGTCGAGAACGCCAAGGGAAAGCGAACCAAGTATGACGCACTCGTCGACTACGGGCTAGACGACTTCTATTGGCGCGGTGCGGCTTCCATCTACGGATACAAGTCTTCGTCTCCAAGTATCGATGACCTTGTGCTGTGGATCTTCCGGAAAGCGATCGAGGGATTTAAATCGGATCGACCAGGCGGCCTGCAGAACATTCAGCTGGACTTCGCGAGCCTGCGCAACGACAGGCGCAGTCAGGACGCTTTCGTCACGCTCGCCAGGCGCGCGGCCCACGACCTCGACTACGCCTCGTCCATCGCTGACGTCAGCTTCCGCGACCTGGTGTCCGTCGACATCTTCGAGGAGGCCGACCAGAAGATCATCAGCGCTTTAGCTCGCGGGGTGACCGAGCAGACCATCTCGGCACGCGAGGTCTCTGACGTTGTCCGGGTACGGCAGAGCAGCGTGTGGATCGACGGCTATCGGCAGCTCTATGCGGCAATCGGGGCCGCGGCGGAGCTGCTTTCCGCGCTCGCCGGCGTGGACTTCACGATGACATCGTTCGACAGCGCCCTGGAGCGCTACCGCACTGAATGGTTTCGCATCGACCAGCTCTACCGCCAGTTCACCTACGCCCACCGCACTTTCGAGGGTCCCCACCCACTCGGCCCGCTGCGGGAACAGGTGGACAAGCGCTACACCAACAAGTTCGTTTACGAGCTGGGTAACGCATGGCAGCAGATCGTCGACACATCGGCCCGGTGGGCGTCATCGGTGTTGGGCTCGCAACGGTCGTTCTACCGCGACTACGTCGACGGCCTCCTCCGTGACGGTAAGAAGGCCGTCGTCATCATCTCCGACGCGCTGCGCTACGAGGTGGCCGAGGAGCTCAGCTCACGGATCCGACAAGAGGACCGATTCGACGCCGACCTCGAAGCTGTCCTCGGTGTGCTGCCCAGCTACACACAACTCGGCATGGCGGCGCTCCTCCCGCACCGCGCACTCACACACTCAGCTGACGCCAAGGTCGTCCTCGCAGACGACCAACCAACAAACGGCACAGGTCTGCGCTCGAAGATCCTGGCATCGGTCGGCGGGTCCGCCATCGGGGCGGAGGATTTCAAGGCCCTGAGCCCGGACGAGCGCCGCGAGCTCTTCAAGAACAACCGGGTGCTGTACCTCTACCACGACGTGATCGACGCAATCGGCGACAAGCCGGGCACCGAACGCAGCGTGTTCGAAGCCGCGGAGCAAGCTCTAAGCGAATTGGTCGATCTGG
This sequence comes from Ahrensia sp., assembly GCA_002698425.1. The sequence goes on from NZXU01000036.1 coordinate 24,341, forward strand.
TGAAGAAGGCCGCAAACGCCAACGCCACCAACATCTTCGTCACAGCCGACCACGGGTTCTTATTCCAGAACGGGGACCTGCCCGACCAGTTCTACCTCTCCGAGAAACCGCAGGGCGACAGCCTCCTGGTCACCAACCGCCGCTACGTCCTCGGCCACGGACTGAAGGTCGACTCCGCCTTCACGACCTTCAACGCCGCGCAACTCGGACTCGACAGCGATCTGGAAGTGCAGATCCCCAAGTCAATCCACCGGCTCCGCCTGCCCGGCGGTGGCTCGCGTTTCGTTCACGGCGGAGCGACCCTGCAGGAGGTCGTCGTGCCCGTGCTTTCGGTCAATAAGAAACGCAAAAGCGATACCCGTCTCGTCAATGTCAAGGTGCTGCCCGACACCGACAAGATCACCACCGGCCAGCTCGTCGTCAAGCTGTTCCAAGCCGAACCCGTCAGCGACAAGGTCCAGCCGCGTACGCTGCGGGCCGGCCTCTATGTCGGAGAAACATTGATCTCCACGGACCCGCCGCCTGAGCGAACCTTCGACTCGGCCTCGCCTGAGCAGCGCGACCGTTACCAGAGTGTGCAACTGCTCCTCAACCAGGACGCCAAAGATTACAACAACCGCGCTGTCGAGCTGCGTCTCGAAGAGCGCATCCCGAACACCAGCCAGTGGCGCGTGTACGAAAAGGCGATGTACACGCTCAAGCGGTCCTTTACATCGGACTTCGACTTCTAAGGCGGCCGAGATGACCGAAGACCTTGACCTGCAAGTGATCGACGACGACTTCCCAGGAGGCGTTGCCGACGAGGAGGCGACCGACCAGACGACCGAGCAGAGCGCACTCGACATGAAGATCAACCAGCATTTCGCTGGCCTCGTCGTCCGCAAGGACCTGGTCAAGGCCGTCAAGGGCAATGCGATCGTGCCGTCGTATGTTTTGGAGTATCTGCTTGGCCAGTACGCCGCCTCCGACGACGAATCCACCATCCAGGCCGGCATCGACACGGTCCGGAAAATCCTCGCCGACCACTACGTTCACCGCAACGAGTCCGAGCTGGTCAAGTCGACGATCCGCGAGCGCGGACGGTACAAGATCATCGACAAAGTCACCGTCACCCTCAACGACAAGGACGACGTCTACGAGGCCACCTTCGCCAACCTCGGCATCAAGCAGGTTGTCGTCGAACCGGCCACGATCACGGCCCACCCGAAGCTCCTCGTCGGCGGTGTGTGGTGCATCTGCGACATCGAGTACTTCCACACCGACAACCCGCGCACCGTGCCGTGGATCCTCGGTTCGATCAAACCGATTCAGCTGTCCCACTTCGACTTCGACGGCTATGTCACTGCGCGCCGTGAGTTCACTACCGATGAGTGGATCGATCTGTTGATCCAGTCGATCGGCTTCAACCCGGAGCTGTTCGGCCGTCGCGCGAAGCTCATCCAACTCGTTCGCCTCATCCCGTTCGTCGAGCGCAACTACAACCTCGTCGAACTCGGACCGAAAGGGACCGGCAAGTCGCATATCTTCTCGGAGTTTTCACCTCACGGCATGCTCATCTCCGGCGGCGAAGTCACTGTCCCCAAACTCTTTGTCAACAACTCCAACGGCCGCATCGGCCTGGTCGGCTACTGGGACGTTGTGGCCTTCGACGAGTTCGCGGGAAAGAAAAAGCGCACCGACAAGGCGCTCGTGGACATCATGAAGAACTACATGGCGAACAAGTCGTTTTCGCGCGGTGTTGAGACACTTGGCGCAGAGGCGTCGATGGTGTTCGTCGGCAACACCTCGCACAACGTGCCCTACATGCTCAAACACTCAGACCTCTTCGATGAGCTGCCCGAGAGCTACCACGACTCGGCCTACCTCGACCGCCTTCACTTCTACATCCCTGGCTGGGAAGTCGACACCATCCGCGGCGAGATGTTCTCCAACGGTTACGGATTCGTCGTCGACTACATTGCCGAAGTCCTCAAGTCGATGCGCAACACGGACTACTCAGACCGCTACCAGCAGTACTTGACCCTCAGCTCCGACATCTCTACCCGTGACCGCGACGGCATCCACAAGACGTTCTCCGGGCTGATGAAGATTCTCTACCCACAAGGGGAAGCGACGAAGGAGGAGATCGAGGAGATCCTCCGATTCGCCATCGAGGGCCGCAAGCGAGTCAAGGACCAGATCCTCCGCATCGACACCACGATGGCGGACGTGAAGTTCGGCTACCTCGACAAAGCCGGCGAATGGCACGAAGTCACAACACTGGAGGAAGACGAGTACCCGTCTTACTACCACCAGCGCCGCGAGGACGGCAAGACCGGAGGACCGGCGGACACCGAGAGCGCGCAGGGTCCCTCTACGCAGGTCGCGGATACAACCCCGAAGCCTCCGCCGCTATTTGAGGGCCACCGTGAGTTCCAGGAGAACCAGCGCGGCGTCTCCTACGAAACGCTGTTGCTTCCGTACCTGCGCGGCGCCAGCGAGATCACCGTCGTCGACCCGTACATTCGCGCACCGCACCAGGGCCGCAACCTCGTTGACCTTCTCGGCTTACTGGCTTCGGCGAAGGATCCCGCCGATGAGATCTCCGTGATGCTGGTGACCAAGGAAGACAAACCCGAGTATCAACAGCAGCAGTTGTTGATGCTCAAAGCCATTCAGGACGGGGCGGAATCGGTCGGGATCAAATTCAACGTCCAGTGGGACGAGACCATCCATGACCGTTCGATCCGGGCAGACAACGGCTGGAAAATTCTCCTCGGCCGGGGGCTCGACATCTTCCAGAAGGGGTCCGGCAGCCAGTTCGACATCGGCTCCCGACGCCAGGAGTTCCGGCAAGTCGTCGCGTTCGGAGTGACCTACATCCGGGAGCCCGGCTCATGACTTGAACCGCTCCGTATCCGTGCTCGTAATCGCAACCCAGTGAAGGACGCCAAATGCCGCTGCCCACGATTGAATTCAGATACCTTGACCAGATCCATTCCCCCTTCAGCGGCATCCCTGCCGGGTTGGATGATGAAGGCGTAAACCACGCAGACCCCACACTATTGTTCGTCTACTGCGGAGGGGTCTCCGAATGGGCCTACGTCAGCCCACGTCTTCCAAGCGAGCTCACAAGGTTTATTGACAACCTGGAGCCCGATGAAGTCGCCGAGAGCCTCGACATCGACGGAGCAATCCTGCTGGTCGTAGATACTGACTGGAACGGCATCGATTACTACGCATTCGCTCCTGCAGATAGCGAGATCGGCCTCACCGAGGGCGTTGAATTCGCAGAGAGTGCAGCCGAGTAACTACATGCACGCGGAGGGTCCGGAGCTATGCGGCTGAGCAAAGTCGTCCTGCTCGACTACAAGACGATAGACGCCCTTGCATTCGAAGCAGGGCCGCTGACGGTGCTGTTCGGCAAGAACAACGTGGGTAAATCCAACATTATGAGCGCCATCTACGAGGTGCTGGAGCCAGAATCCGCGCGCGACAATGCTAGCGAGCACCAATTGCTGGCCGACAAAGGGTCCCTCTTCTGCCAATTGGATGAAGACGTGCGCTTCGATGATGAAGTGCGGTCTGCCGTAAGTGAAGTCGTACAGCTCTCTAGTAATAAGCCATCGGTTGCCTTCCTCGACTCGTCACAAAGCCACCGGCTCCTCGCCACTGACCCGACAGATTTGTACCTCGGATGCCACGCGTTGGTGACAGAGCACGCAGCAGAGGACAGGGCGAACGAAATCTGGAACCAGATCTCCGCCGTGACCGCTGAGGGACCGAGGCTGTCAGCTATTGCCGTCGACTGGGCGTCGACCGAGTTGTACGAGACAGTCAATAAGGCGATTTCAGAACTGGCCGATGACTACCTCTTTGAAACGCCGGAAGGACAGAAGGCTTCTGGAAAGCACCTATGGGGAGCGATCTGGTTGGAGTCCGCCGGCGACGGCACGTGGCGAGTGCGGCCAGAGATGGTCGAGTGCGCAGAACGGTTGACCTCCCTGGCGAGCGACTTGCTTCCGGACTTCCTGGACGGCGCAATCGACGTCGATATCCAGCCGCCTTTCATCTGGCACATCAGCGGGCAGACTGTCATCACCTACCGTGAGCGCGGTGAAGCCAGGAGAAACGATCTAGTCGATGTGCATGGCCAAGGGACCGCGAGATGGCTCGCGGCCGCCATACAGATCGCCCTAAAGCTGATGGCCCGTTATCCGGACCTGAAGAACCTGCGAGATCTCACACCCAATCACTTCTCCGGAACGGTTCTACTGATCGACGAACCCGAAGCTCACCTACACTCGGCCGCGGTGGCGAGCACCGTGCGTTGGTGCCGCCGCATGGTTGACCTGGGCTTCACCGTTATCGTCGCCTCCCATCACGATGAGTTCCTCAGGGCAAATGGCGATGACGTCACCCTGGTACACATAATGCGCGACGACGGGAAAGGCCACACCGAAGCGCGTTCATTGCCAACGCATCGGACAACCAGGTTGTTAGAGCTTGCAACAGACGTCGGCATCAACCCAGCCGCAGCCTTGTCGTTTCACCGTGGGGTGCTGTTCGTCGAAGGGCCCCTCGATGAAGCGGTACTACTCGAGTACGCCGAGCTAGAACTCGATGCCGCGGGCGTCAAGGTGGTACCAATTCATGGCACAAAGAACCTCGAAGGTTTGGTCGCTGTCGAACTTGTGACCGAACTCGGCATCAAAATGGGAGTGATGACCGATGCGACGGATCCCTCAACAATGGCGGAGCGGTCGGGTAGAAAGCGATCGTCAGAAGAACGAAAAGTCCTGAGGGTCTTGCAGATCGCCCGCGAGAAGGGTCTGCCGGAACCGGCGGTGTTCGGCGTGTCTGAGGCGGATCTTTTGTTCGCGCTTCCGACAGAAGGTATCCGTGATTACCTTCAGGGCCCATTCCCCGAATGGGCGGAACTTGTAGCCGAATGCCGTAAGGCCCTCGGTAAAGGCCCGTCTGACTCCGTGAACTGGAAGGCCTACGCCCAAGAACGCTACGGCCTGCCAATCGCGACAGCGGCAGGGGTACGCCACGTCGTCCGAGCACTGGATCTTGCGAACGTGCCGTTGCCGTCGGTCCGCCAGGTCGTAGATGAGGTCATCGTTTGGGCAACGCAAGGTGCTAGTCCATCAGACTCCAGGGGAGGCGAAGGCTCACCGGCTTGAGCGAAAACTGCCTTCACTTCGTCATACCGACCCAAGTCGTTGTGTTCGGGGTTACCAACATCCATGAAGAGCCGCGACAGAGCCCGTGAGGCTGGCTGGCATGATGAGCGTCGTGGTTCAGGCGAAGGCGATGTACCGATTCGATCCCTGCGCAAAGTCACGCAAACCCATATATGCCCTGCCGTCCGTTCTGACTGCAGCTGCGATCGATCCTGCACCTTTGACAGGGAGCTTCTCGATCGCAGGATAGAGTTCGAGATACTCCTGACCGTACTTACCGGGAGTGTCGTGCTCTTCGATGGGCATGATCGAGATGTTCGAACCGTTCAGACCGTCGAAATAGCCTAGTTCCCAAGGCATCCACTTGGATGATGGAGAGGATGTGGATGTTGCGAAGATGAGAGACTTGCATTGCCCCATACGCTTACGCAGCAGCCGAGCCGTTGCCGCGTTCACTTCGGAGCGATTGAGTTGGCTGTCGACCAACCAGTCAACATAGACCCTGACCCCTTGAGATTCTAGGACTTCGGCGATTCCCAGGATGATCCGCGCGTCTCGAAAGCTATGGCTTAGAAAGATATCGAAGACTTCTCGCTCCGAGATGCTGGCAGTTCGGCGATCCAATCCCGCCTCTGCTGTGGTGAGATTCCTTGCCGCGACTCTCAAGCCGTCATTGCGCAGGTCTGAAGCCCTATAAAAGGCCATCCAGAATAGCCCCTTCCATACTCGGCCGATTACGCAGAACGCCGGGCGTAAGCAAGATCTACCCAGCGGCCCAGGTTGTCGTGGCCGTTGTCATACACCCAGTCGTAGGTCGCGGCCCATGTCGGGAGAGGGTTTGCGCCCCTCGCGTCGGTCATCCCGTTGAACCCACGAATGTTGTGAATATATATGCCGAAAAGTCCGTTTCCTCTGCTGATGCTCTGTTCGATTTCGTACTGGACCCATCGCCTGTTGGCTGTGCTGCTCCCGATCAGAACAGCAGTAACAGTGGTTCTGTCCAACGCGTTCCCGATCAGGGTTCTGATGGCGGAGTCGCTCGGCTTCGTCGCTTCCCAAAGTGAGGCGTCAATCCACTCGGGCGTGATGTTGTCCTTGAACTGCGAACTCTTGCGCACCACGCTAGCCCGCTGGACATCGCGTTCGTAGTGGAAGCTGAAAAAAGTTCTATGCGCCAACGGATTTCCCTTCAGTGATGGTGATGCGTCCGAAGTCAACCTTGCGCGTCCGGAACAGGCGGAGAGGCAGTCGTGTTCGGCGAGTGTGTTGGTGGGGTGACGGCTCGCGGGCTGGGAGGCGGAGGTGGAGGCAATGGAGAAATCGACGGAGTGCTAGGCGACTGGCTCGGGACGTTCACGGTGATGTTGGCCTGCGGTTCCGGACTACGTGAGTGAACGAACGAATAGATGAGCAGTAGGACACCGGCGAAGATCAGCGGGGCATAGAACCACTTGATCGACCACGAGGCGTACGACTCGTTCCTCGATCGTGCAGGCAGATTTGCGGTATCCATCGATAACGGAACAACATTGTTCTCAACAACGACCGCATCGTGCAGGTCTCGGTAAGTCTTCTCAACATGGAGATAGTGGGCGTCGATCTTGGCGAAGGCCACGAGGCCGACGATGCCGAGCACGATCAGAGGCCAGTTGTTGTCGCGGAGCACAGCAACTCCAAATGCCGCGCCTGCAAGGGTTATTGACCAGCCCTTCGCTTGCGCCGACGAGGTTCCCATGCGCCCAACGACTGCTGCGATGAGATCGAGGTGCTTGCGGCGGTCGTCTCGATCTAGCGCATTGGTCAAGTCGTAGCCGCTCACCCGCGTCCACCAAGTGTCGATCGGAGCCTTGCCAAGATGTGCGCCAGCAATCCCGGGTCTTCGGCGGAATCTTCCGGCCAGATTGGGCCGATACCATCGCCGTTCCAGCGCGGCAGGACGTGTATGTGCAGATGCGGAATCGTCTGCGTCGCCGCTTCCCCATTGGACTGGATGATGTTCAGCCCCTCAGGGGCCACCGCGTCCTTTACGGCGCGGGCGAGCTTCAACGTCGCCTCGCTCAGTTTCGAAGCGGTTGCCACGTCCAACGACCAGATGTCCTCGAAGTGATCAGTCGGAACAACCAGGGTGTGACCAAGAGAAGCGGGACTCTTCGGAAAAAAGGCGATCGCGGAGTCGAACCTCGCCACGATATTCGCCTCGGCCACTCCGCTGACGATGGCGCAGAACGGGCAGGTCGACGAATCCATGCGACCCTCCTACGCGCAACCGCGCCCCGGCGCATGGCCGCGCCGTTGCTCACCCGTCACTACTATGCCGCCCGCCACCGACAAGTCTGGGAATTCAGCCCGGCGTGTCGCGAACGCGTTCGTGACAGATCTTGGTGCAGGAACGGTGTCGTCATGCGTTCGACAGTCGCTAATAACCGGATCGAGCAGCGGTTCGGGCGCATCCACCGCATCGGCCAGAAACAGGTCTGTCGGTTGTGGAATCTGGTGGCGGACGAAACCCGCGAGGGCCAGGTGTTCGCACGGCTGCTGGAGAAGATGGAAGCCCAACGCGCCGCCTACGGCGGCCGGCTGTTCGACGTCCTCGGCGAAGCGTTCAAAGACCAGCCGCTGAGCAAGCTTCTGATGGAGGCGGTCCGCTACGGGGATGATCCGGCACGCCAAGCCGAACTAGAACGCGTCCTGGACGCCGAGGTGTCCAAGGGCACCGAAGACCTCTTGCGGGAACGCGCACTGGCCCGCGAGTCGCTGACCCCACACCAACTCAGCATGCTGCGCCGTCAGATGGACGAAGCCCGCGCCCGGCGCCTGCAGCCCTACTACATCGAGCTGTTCTTCCGCGACGCCTTCAAACGACTCGGCGGACGGATCAGCCGACGCGAGCAGGGCCGCTACGAGATCGCCAACGTGCCGGCCACCATCCGCTCCCGGCAACGCCCCGGTGCGGCTCTGCCGATCGCCACTCGCTACGAACGCGCCACCTTCGAACCCGGCTGCGTCGACGCCGATGATGCCCGCCGCGCCGAACTCCTCGCCCCCGGGCACCCGCTGATGGACACCGTTCTGGACGCCACCATCGAATCCCACCGCGGCGTCCTGGAAGCCGGGACACTGCTGTTCGATCCCACCGACCCTGGCACCGAACCGCGGCTCATCGTGGCGCTGAACGCCGAGATCGTCGACGGCACAGGCACAGTGGTGTCCAAACACTTCGAGTTCGTCACCCTCACCTCCACGGGCGAGGCTATGACGACCGGTCCGGCCCCCTACCTCGACCTACACCCACTGCCCGAACAGGCCCGCCCCGCAGCCCAATCAGCGCTCACCAGCGCCTGGCTGACCACCGGTGTGGAACAGCTGGCCACCTCATGGGCGGTGACCCACGCCCAACCACAACACCTCCAACAGGTTCGCGATCAACTCCTGCCGTTGATCGCGAAGACGAAATCCGCTGTGCGCCAGAGACTGGTGCAGCAGATCAACTACCTCGACGCTGAAGCCGCCCGGATCCGAGACGCCCAGAGCGCCGGCAAGGCCGGGCGGTCCCGCAAGAACCGGCAAAGCCCCGACCGACTGGAAGTCCGCGCCCGCGAACTCGAAGCCCGCCTCGAACGGCGCACCTCCCAACTCGATGCCGAAGCGCAACTCGCAGCACGGCCACCAAACGTGGTCGGTGCCGCACTCGTCATCCCCGCCGGCCTCATCCCCGGCCCGATCGCGATGTACGCCAAGGAGACGGCTGGAGTCGAGCGCCGTGCGGTCGACGCCGCACTGGCCGCCGAACGCGCACTGGGCCGAGAGCCAATCGAGATGCCGCACAACAACACCGGCTACGACATCCACTCCACCACCCCCGAAGGCGATTCGGTGTTCATCGAAGTCAAGGGGCGTATCGCCGGAGCCGAGGACTTCACCATCACCCTCAACGAAGTCCTGCTCGGCAAGAATGTTCCCGCTGCGCATCGTCTCGTGATGGTGGAAGTCAGCCCCGACGGACCTGAACACGACCAGCTCCGCTACGTCGCCGAGCACTTCCGAAGCATCAACCTCGGTGACCTCGCCGCTACCGACGTCCGACTCAACTGGGCCAAGACCTGGGACCGAGGAACACCACCATGCTGACCTTCGCCGCCCAGCCCGATCGACCAGCCAGAGGACAACACCGGTGACAGACACCCCGAAGCGCAAGCTGATTGAAGTCGGCATCCCGCTCAAGACGATTAACGAGGAGTCCGCTGGAGAGAAATACATACGACTCGGCCATCCCTCCACGCTGCACCTGTGGTGGGCGCGCCGCCCCCTGGCCGCTGCTCGGGCAGTTCTGTTCGCGCAACTCGTCGATGACCCCTCCTCCCATCCGGAGAAGTTCCCCACCGATGAAGACATCGCAGTGGAACGAAAGCGCCTCCACCAACTGATGGAAGAACTCGCCGCCTGGAGCAACGCGAACAACGCGGAGCTACTCGATCAAGCCCACAAAGAGATCTTGGCATCAACGGGCGGCAACCCTCCACCCATACTCGATCCCTTCGCCGGCGGCGGCACCATACCTCTCGAAGCGCAGCGTCTCGGCCTGGAAGCCCACGCATCTGATCTCAATCCAGTCGCTGTTCTGATCAACAAGGCACTTATCGAGATCCCTCCGAAATTCGCCGGGCGGCCGCCGGTTTCTCCCGAAGTTGGCCGAGATCAACTTGCCCATCCCTGGCCGCGCGCCACTGGGCTAGCCGAGGATGTCCGCCGCTACAGCAATTGGATTCGTGTCGAAGCCGAGAAACGCATCGGCCATCTCTACCCCAAAGCCATACTGCCCGATGGCTCGAAAGCGACTGTCATTGCTTGGATCTGGGCTCGGACCGTTAAGTGCCCTAACCCTGCTTGCGGCATCACGATGCCCCTGGCTCGATCATGGTGGCTTGGTAAGAAAAAGGGCAAGGAGGCCTACTCTGTCCCAGTCGTTGTCAACGGAAAGGTTGTCTTCAGCATTGGTCACGACGCGCGAACGGCACCAAGGGGCGAAGACGACGGCACCCTCAAGCGTGCGGGAGCCGTGTGTATAGGTTGTGGCGCCGCGGCTGATCGCGATTATCTGCGAGTCCAGGGCCAAGCGGGGCTCATCGGGCATCAGTTGATGGCCACTGTTGCCCAAGGAAACCGGTCTCGGATTTACCTCGATCCGACGCCGGAAGACGAAACGGTTGCGAAGGTGGCGCGCCCGAGCGGTATGCCAGATCAGGAGCTTGGCTACCACCCAAGGGACGTATCTGCCCCCCCTTATGGCATGACGATATTTTCGGACTTGTTCACTGCTAGGCAATTGACGGCATTCGACATCTTTACCGAGTTGATCGGTGAGGCCCGCAAACATGTGCTTGAGAGTGCGTTAGCCGCCGGCCTACCTGAAGGCGACTGCCTCGAAAACGGCGGCGGTGAGGCTGTCGCATATGCCGACAGCATTGCCTTGTATCTCGGACTAATCGTGTCGCGGCTGACCGACTACCACTCCTCACTCACAACCTGGGCGAGCAACCCGCAAATGGAGATTCTTCGAAACCTGTTTGCGCGTCAAGCAATCGCAATGGCTTGGGATTTCGCTGAAGGCAATCCATTTGGAGATTCATCAGGCACGTTTATTCGAATGGTCGAAGCCGTATCCAAGGTCATCGAGTATCTGCCGACCGGTCCTGTTGGCCATGTGAGCCAGCTTGATGCTAAGTCCGCATTCACAGGCGGCTACTTGGTGTCAACTGATCCGCCGTATTACGACAACATCGGTTATTCGGACCTGTCTGACTTTTTCTACGTTTGGCTTCGCCGGTCACTGGGTTCGGTTTTTCCAACTCTTCTCAGCACAGTTCTGGTTCCGAAAGCTGACGAGCTTGTGGCTAACCCGTACCGTCACGGGGGCAGCGACGGCGCCCGAGAGTTCTTTGAGGCTGGCTTCGGAGAAGTTTTCCGGCAAGCACGTAAATCAGCATTGCCGAACTTTCCCATCACCGTCTATTACGCCTTCAAGCAGTCCGAGACGACTGAAGGCGGGGAAGTCTCGACCGGTTGGGAAACCCTGCTTGAAGCCATGATCCAAGCCGGATGGACCGTCACTGCGACTTGGCCAATGCGAAGCGAGCGCGGAGGCCGGTTGATAAGCGTAGGGACAAACGCCCTCGCGTCGTCGATCGTGTTGGCTCTTCGCCCGCGTCCGGAGGATGCACCGCGGACTGATCGCCGCCGTTTCATCGCAACTCTGAAAGCGGAACTTCCATCGGCGTTGAGGGACTTGCAGCAGGGGGCAATTGCACCGGTAGATCTTCCGCAGGCCGCCATCGGGCCGGGCATGGCAGTGTTCTCGCGATATTCGGCGGTGCTGGAGGATGACGGATCAACGATGCCAGTGCGATCTGCGCTGGCCCGGATCAACGAAGTTCTCGATGAGGTCTTGGTCGAGCAAGAAGGTGACTTCGACTCCGACACTCGGTTTGCGATTGTGTGGTTTCGTCAGTACGGATTTGAGCCCGGGCCGTACGGAGACGCGGACAACATCGCTAGGGCACGAAACGCCTCGATCGACCACCTCGATCATGCAGGAATCCTGACCAGTCGGGCCAGTAAAGTCACACTCCTAGCCCCCGGCAATCTCGACCCCACTTACGACCCCGCGACTGACCCTTCAATCAGCGTCTGGGAGGTCGTCATGCACCTCACCCGACTTCTAGCAGCTGAGGGCATCCCCGCCGCCGCCGCGATGCTGGGACGTGTCCCAGCATCCATCGAGCCCGATCTGTGCAAAGAGTTGGCCTTTTTGTTGTTCTCGGTCTCGGAGCGGCGCAAGGAAACCAAGCTGGCCGTGGACTTCAACGCATTGGGCACAGCGTGGAACGAAATCGCCGCAGGAGCCGCAACAGCAGCGTCTCGACCCGTTCAATCAACGATCGACTTCGAGGGGGAATAGCTAGATGGCGACCAGTAACCGCGAACGCATCCGCCGGGCGTTGGAACTGCTCGGCGAATCGCTGGACACGTTCATCACCGGCGCTACCCGCGACAAGATCCCCGCCGACAAGAACTGGACGATGCTGCTCGCCGCCAAAGATGCCAGCAAGGGCGCCGGCGGCGACAAGAAGTACAACTCGGTCGACCCACAGAACGGGTTGCGGATGCTGACCGAGAACGTCACCGCTCGGGCGATTCCGGGCTGGTATCCGTTCGGGGACTTGCTGTCTCGCGCGGAGCAGAGCCTGGCCAGTGAGATGCGGGAAGTCCGCGACCGCGAGGCCCACCATGAGCCCTTCACTGCTGATGACGCTTACCGGGCCCTGGACACCGCAGAACGGCTGCTGCGGGCCATCGGTGCGCCTGAATCGGCTGACGAAGTCAAACGCTCGCGGATCGACCTGCGGCGGGTGTCCTCCGAGCAGGAAGACCGCCGCGTGGTCGGGATCGCCGGTGCTACGGAGGTCGGCTCGGTTGGACTTCCACCCTGGAGAGAAGTCCTACGGCCCCACGATGATGTGGCCAGGGGCAACTTCCGGGCCGCGGAGTTCGCCGCAGACCTGGCGATGGTCGCCCGCGGCGAAGGAGATCCCGAATACACCGACCCTGTCGAGTTCTTCCGCCGCACCTTCCTCACAGGGGGCCTGCGCGACCTGATCACCCGCGCGGTCAAACGGCTCTCCGGGGATATGAACGCCTCTCCAGTGATCAACCTGCAGACCAACTTCGGCGGCGGCAAGACCCATTCCATGCTGGCCCTGTGGCACTTGGCATCCGGCCGGCCGATCACCGAGTACCCACAGGAGATCGAGGACCTGCTAGGGGCAGCCAAGCTCGGCCGGCCCATCGGGCGGGTCGCACTGGTTGGTAACCATCTGGAACCGTCGGGCCTGAAACCCAAACCGGACGGCACCAAGATCAACACGCTGTGGGGCGAGCTGGCCTGGCAACTCGGCGGTCGTGAAGCCTACGAGATCGTCGCCGAAGCCGACCGCACCTCCACCAACCCCGGCGACAGCCTGCGCGAACTACTCACCAAATACGCTCCGGCGGTCATCCTGATCGATGAATGGGTGGCCTACGCCCGCCAGCTCTACGGCCGAGACGACCTCGCCGGCGGCAGCTTCGACACCCAGTTCACCTTCGCCCAAACCCTCACCGAGACAGCCAAAGCCGTCCCCGGGGCACTGGTGGTCATCTCAATCCCGGCCTCAGCCCGGGACACCGACGGCGACGACAACATCAGCGAGGAAGAAGTCGGCGGCGAGAACGGCCGCGAAGCACTGCGCCGGTTGCAGAACATCGTGCGACGGGTTGCCGACCAGTGGAAGGCCGCCAATCCCGAAGAGTCCTTCGAGATCGTCAAACGGCGGCTGTTCACCGCACCCGACGGGGAAGCTCTGGCACGGATCAACGCCACGGCCAACGCTGTCGTGAAGTTCTACCGCCAGCATCACTCCGAGTTCCCCAGCGAGGTCACCGAGAACGCCTACACCGACCGTATCCGCGCTACCTACCCGATTCACCCGGAACTGTTCGACCGGCTCTACCAGGAGTGGTCGACCCTGGAGCGGTTCCAACGCACCCGCGGCGTGCTGCGGTTGATGAACACCATCGTCGGCTCGCTCTGGCGCAGCAACGACACCGCGCCACTGATCATGCCCGGCTCCGTGCCTCTTCGGGACGCGGACGTGATGACCGAGATAAGCCAGTACCTCGAGGACCAGTGGAAGGTCATCATCGACACCGACGTCGATGGAACCAATGCAGCGCCAACGCAGGTCGATCGAGACAACCCAGATCTCCTCGGTAAGCGCTTTGTCACCCAGCGGCTGGCCCGCACCGTGTTCGTTGGGGCAACCCCCACCCTGAACAGCGCCCACAAGGGCATCCATAAGCAGCGGGCATTCCTGGGAACCGCACTCCCCGGCGACGTGCCCGGCAACTTCTACTCCGCCCTTAACCAACTCGCGGACAAAGCGACCTACTTCTACTCTTCGGGGGAACAGTACTGGTTCGATACCCAGGCCAACACCACCCGCACCGCCCGCGACTACGCCGAACGGCTTCACCCCGAGGATGTGTGGGTCGAAGTCATCCGGCGGCTGCAGGACCACCGCAGCCCATCTGCGGATGGGTTCGCCGCCGTCCACGTCGCACCGGAGAGCTCCGCTGATGTTCCCGACGGGCAGGAAGCCCGGCTGGTCATCGTGCCACCGGCTCACGTCCACGACCGCCGCCAGGGCGCCGACTCGCCAGCCTATCAGTGGGCAACTCAGGTGCTGGAGCGCCGCGGGTCCGGGGCGCGGACCCACCGCAACATGTTGGTGTTCCTGGGGGCCGACGCTGCTCGCTACGACGAACTGCAGTTCTCGATTCGCGAATACCTTGCCTGGAAGTACGTGCGGGACAACGCAGATGGCGCGCTCAACCTGACGGCCCAGCAGCGCCAGCAAGCCGTCGAGCGCCTCGAACGCGCCGACCGCACGGCGAAGGACAGGCTGCTCGGCGCCTATCACTGGGCCTTGGTCCCATCGCAACCTGATCCGGCCCGGCCAATGCAACTTGAGGCGATCAAGGCCGAAGGCAGCCCGGACAACCTGGCCAAGCGCACCGCCGCACGGCTGATCGAGAAGTCCGAACTCGTCCTTCGCCGGGCATCGGCCGCGATCCGCCTCGATCTGGACACGACCTTGGCCGCGGTCTTCGACCGCGACGGCCACATCAGCCTGGGAACCCTTTGGGCCTACTACACGACCTACCCGTACCTCGCCCGCCTGCGCAATCGCAAAGTCCTGGAAGACGGGGTCCTGTCCTCACTCGACACGCCCATCGACTGGCAGAACCAAGGATTCGCCCTAGCCGACGGCTGGGACGGACAGAAGTACACCGGACTGGTCCTGCCCACCGACCCTGCCGGCGAGCAGCGGGCCACGGTCGACAGCCTTCTTCTAGTGAAGCCGCGACGCGCGGAAGATCAACGCGCTCATGAGGTTCCGCCCGGAGCACCGGAGCCTCCGGGGCCGCCACCCGGTCCTGGGCCGCATCCGCCGGGGCCGTATCCCCCCGGGCCTGCGGCGCCACCGCCTGCGCCACCACGACCGGAGCAGACGCGGTATTTCGGCACAGTCAAGCTGAACCCCGACTTCTACGCACGGGACTTCGGCAAGATCACCAGCGAGGTGATCCAGCACCTGGCCGCCGTTGACGGTGTGCAGCTGGAGGTCAGGCTTGAGATCACGGCCGTCGCAAACAACGGGTTCGACGAAGCCAAGATTCGGACGATCAGGGAGAACGCCCAGACACTGAAGTTCGAGCAGTCCGGGTTCGAAGCAGAGTGAGGATCACGGCTTCGAACGCAACCGCTGACCGAGTGCCTCTGGCAATTGCGTCGTTTTTGTCCAGGCTTAACTCAACGGCCTTCGCTAGGAACGCCTCAAGGAGAACCGCATCGACACTGCCAGGAACGTTTTTCCTCCGGATCTCGGGCCGTCGCGCCAGTTTCGTTCTGAGTTCGTCGCGCGGATCGGTCGACCAGCGACAGCATCTGCTCGGTAGTAATCTCAAGCCGTTGCCCCTTGGCGAAACCCCAGTCCAAGAGCTTCACTTCGGTTGCTTCATCGGCTACCCCTTTTCCGATGACGGCCCATCACCGGGGTAGGCTATGTCTTTGCGATGTTCGACCCGATGATTTTGTGCAGGAGGGACCCGCCGGGCGACTTTAGGCTCGATGCATGACTCTGCACCAGCACGACGTAGCAGGACTGGAGTCTTCGGAAGCCGCCACCGAGACCGCCTCGGCCGTCGACGATTGCCGCCGCGCTGGCACCTTCTTTCTCGGCTGGTTGATCCTGGCGGCGGCGATGTCGCTTTCCGGCAATGTCGGTCATGCTCTGCTGATCGCGCCATCGGAAACCCGTTGGCTGGCCGCCCTCGCGGCTCTGGTGCCGCCGACGGTTCTTCTGGCAGCAACACATTCGGCGACCTGGCTCGTCCGCGCTCGATCGGTTGGCTGGGTGTACTGGGTGGCGCTGGCCCTTACCGCCGCGTTGGCTCTCGGATCATTCGCTCTGTCGTTCGACGCGCTGCGTTCCTTCGCGGTCATGCTGGGGATTCGAGAGTCCATGTCGTGGATCTGGCCTGCGGTCATCGATGTCGCGATCGCACACGCGACGCTGTGCTTGCTGTCGCTGACCAGGCCCAAGCGGGCCAAGACGTCGCACGCGGTCGAAGCGAAGCCGGAAGCAACACCTTCGTCGACTTCGGCGCACACCGGCGGCTATATCGCGCAGGGCGAGACCGAGCAGATGGTTGAGGATCGACCGCAATCTCTGCTGCCGAACCCGATGCGAAGCTCGGCGCGTGCGCGGACTAGCGAGACGCAAGCCGGGCCCATGCCCAAACGTGAGTCGAGCAGCACCTACGCATCCGCTTTCGCGCCGGCCGCTGTGCGCCACGGACACCCGCCAACCGACAGCGGCGCCGATGGGCAGCGCCCACTGGGACGGGCATTGAGGGCCGTACCTGCCCGCGCGGTCACATCAGCGCTGCCCGCGTCTGAGTTGTGCACTGAGACGGGCGTGGAGTCCACCGTTGAGAGTTGGCGCCCGATGGCGGAGTCGCTGGTGCGCGAGGGGATCACCACGAAAGAGCCAGATCTGATCGCCAAGATTCTCGCCGACAATGCCGCCGGTACCCCACCGAGCACGATCGGACGCCGCCACGAGGTTCATCACACCACCGTGAATCGAATTCTCTCCGCCGCCGAGCAGCTGGCCGAGACCAGCACCGCGGCCAGGTAGGCAAGACCGCTCGTCGGCGTGGGCGTTGGGGTTCGGCCTTACGACGCGGCGCGTTCGATGCCCAATGAGCGTTCGCGCAGAAGAAAGGGAAGGCTGACGCCTTGGGTCTGCGCCTCGCCGCGCAGTCGTTCCATTTGGTCAGCCGTGAAGCGTACGAACACACCCTCGGTGAGTTGTCGAGTCTCGGTCCCTTTGCCACTCATCGCCGTTCCCTTTCGCGGTGCACGAAGATGGTCCTAGTGTAGGACATCCATGTCGTTAATTAGCGACATTGCTCGTCAGGTGGCTTCCGCATGTCGCTACGAGTGTCCTTATCTAGGAGCATAATGTTCTAGACGGGACGACGAGAACCGAACAGCCGACGTAAGCAGGGATGAGCGAGCCTAAGACACCACCCGCCGGGGTCGAGACGGAACCACAGGGTCCAGTGGTGCCGTTGAAGGAGGCTGCGTCCCGGCTGGGTAAGGATCCGCGCACGCTGATCAAGGCGATCACGGCGGGCCGGCTTCGCGGTGGCGCTCTGCCGCGGCCGGAACGGCTGCGGTGGTACGTCTACGCCGACGAACTGCCTGCTGCCGCGGGGCGGCGGTTGCGGTCTACTCCCCCGCGGATGCTCTGGTGGAGGATCTGCGTTCGCAGGTGGTGTCGCTTGCTGAGGCGAACCGGTTGTTGATCGCCGCTCAGCAGGATCTTCTTGATGCCGGCGATGCCGATCAGGGTTCGGCGGCGAAGTACCGCGCTGCGGCGCGGCGCTATCTGGATGCGTTAGGGCAGTTCATGACGCCGGGTCATCTGGGCGACCTGGTCGATCAGTAGGGCCGTTCAGCCGGCTGAGTTCACCGAGCAGTTTGAGCAGCTTGCTTATCCCGTCGGCGCCGAGGTAGGTGCGTAGGGCGTGGGCGAGCTGTTCGGGTTGGTTGTCGAAATCGGCCAGCGCCGAGGCGATGACGCGGGAGCGGCTCGGGGGGCGGCGTTTGCCGCTGTCCTGGTCTGGGTCGTTGTTGCGGTCGAGGGTGGCCTGCCACCGCGCGACCTGTTCGGCGAGCGGCACTTTGGCCAGTTGCCGCGCCTCGCGGATGGCCAGTTCGCCGCGCCGTAGCGCGCTTTGCAGTTCTGGCGCCAGCTTCAGTAGGGCGCGTCGCTGGGAGACCCACGCCGCGGTTCTATGTAGCCGTGCAGCGGCTTCGTCGGCGCGTCCGCACTCGGCGACGAGCGCCTCCACAGCGCGCGCTTCTTCGATGACGTCGAAGTCCTGGCGGTCGACGTTTTCGGCGATGCACGCTGAGATGAGGGTGATTCGGTCGCGGGCGATCTCGTCGTTGATGACGACGGCGAGGTCGCTGCGGCCGTACTTGTGGGCTGCGGCGAGTCGGCGGCACCCGTTGATCACGACGTAGCGTGCCGAGATCTGGTCCTCGGGAAACAGTTTGAGGTATGCGGCGCTGGTGACTGCCAGCGCGGGTTGGAGTTGGATGTCGGCGATCGATTCCAGATCCGCGAGGTCCCCGACGTCTTCGCGCGGATTGCGTGGATTGGCGGTGAGGTCGCTCAACACGATGGCGTGGCCCTGGATACCGTCTGGACCCTGTGCGCTGCGGTCCACCGGTGATTTGTGGCCCACGGATGCGGCGAGGTCGGCGAGGTTGGTGCGCTGTCCCCGTGCCATCAGCGCACCGCCGCGACGTTGAGTTCGAGGGCGAACTTGTAGAAGTCTTCTCGGGCTTGCAGCGCCACCCGGTTGAGCGGGTACTCGGTGACGACCTGACCGTCGGCGCTGGCTCTGGCGTGCAGCTTGTAGTGCCTGATCACGGTGTTGGCCAGCGGCCACCCGTTGGCCTTGACGAAATCCTTGGTCTGGTTGAGATCGTAGGTTCCGTCGCGCGGGTCCCAGTTGTTGATCACCACGATGTACCGAAGTCCGCGTGGCTCAATGACTTTGGTGATGGTCCGGGCGGTCGGATCGAAGCTGAGCGGCTCGGTCTCGATGGGGACGATGACTTGGTCGGCCATGTCCAGGACGGTGCGCAGCACATCTGCGGCGGGCCCGCGCCCGAGTGGATCTGATCCACTGCCGTCGCCGTCGAGGTCGATCCATCCTGGAGTGTCGACGTAGACATGCTGGATTCCTGGAAGTTCTTTGAGCGCGGCCAGTCCAGCCAGATCGTCGTGAGCTTGCGCGATGTGGAACGGCAGGTCGTTCATGCGCGAGGCCCACCATACTGCGGATCCTTGCGGATCGACTGACAGCGCCAGCACCGGAGAGGTGGCGTCGGGGTCGTCGTCGCGGTTGAGGACGTCGGCGGTGACGGCGGCCAGGTTGACCGAGATCGTGCTCTTGCCGACACCGCCCTTTTGATTGAGCACAACATGAATCGCCACGTGAGGGCCTCCCGTTTGCTTCCCCCGCAGTAGCGGGGTACTTCGGACCAGACGGACTTACCCTACGGTGCAAGGGGTTTGGCGGCGACCCGACACGCGGGGTCGTACATCGTTGTGACGGCTCGACTGAAGCTCAGGCGCGGGGACTGTGTTGCGCCCGGTGCGCGGGGCGCTCCTCCGTGCGCGGGGCGGCGTCGGCTGGCAACCGCTCCGGTCGCTCGCCAGGCCCGCGTGCGGTAGGGATCCCGCGCGTCGTGAATGGTCGCTTGGAAGGGCGGTGCCGTCATCGTGGCGCACCGGAGAGGAGTGTTTGCCGATTAACCGCGGTTAATTCGGTAGCCGCGATCACGGGCGGGGGCGGGCCCTTGGCGGGCGGCGGCGATGGGCTCTACGGGGTGGTTGGAGGTAATGTCCGGGCCTCGCCTCAGTGTCTGGGTTTGGTTGAGCTGAGGAGGTCCCCCCGGACACTCTCGGCCCCCCTCTCCTCCCCCGGCGCTGGCTGCCCCGGCTTGCGTCGGACGTCCGGGCGCAGACGCCGTTCGGCCGCAATTAACCGCGGTTAATTGGGTTCGCACTGGGCCCGGGGTCAGACGCCAGTCCGTGACTGCGCCGGAGGGTCGGCTGGGGTGCTCTTCGATGTTGCAGCGGGCCACCTCGCCATACGTCGGCCGATCCGTCACGTGACGCTGGGTGTGGGTCGGTGTCGGCGATGCATCCGGTGCCTCGGCGCGGTCGTGATCGGTGTGATGTCACCGTCGCGCCCGCGGCTACCGTTTTGCGGCCTGGGGCTGCGGTGGGTCTCAGCGGTGCGGTAGTAGGTCGAACTCGTAGCGGAGGGCTTGTTCTACGAGCGCACTGCGTGTCCCGGCCCCCCACGCCAGGACCAGGTTGTCGAGTCGCTGCCCGTTGGCGGCGGTGACGCCGGAGAGCACCACGGTGCGTGGCGCGGTGGCGTGCCTGCGGCGGCGCGGCACTGCGTTCGAGGAGGGTCGCTCGAAGAGCTGCCCCTCCCCTACCGCGTCCTGTTGGTTGGCCCAGGTGGTGGCCAGGCGCGTGGCGTGGGCTTCGATGGCGTCGAGAACGATGGCGCCCATGGTGCGCGCGAGACCGCGGCGAACTTTCTTTTCCGCGAGCTGAACTCGGTAGAGCTCGTCGTAGACCTCCGATGACAGCAGGACCTCCGGCGGGCGAATCCGCGCCTTGTTCGGCTGCTGTGCATCGCCGGTGTGGTTGGTGGGCTGCGCTGCTGGGGTTGTCAGCAGAACGGCGGTCTGCGGAACGGCGGTCGGCGAAGGGGTTGCGGGCGAGGCGGGTTGGGCAGGAGAAGTCGTCGTCGCCGGCGGGGGTGGCGTCGGAGTTCTGTGCGGGGTCGAAGGCGCCGCTGGTGCCGACGGTGGCGCGACCGGCTGCGGTGTCTGGTGTGTCTTCGGGGCCGGCCACAGGTCGTCGAGGTCTTGGTCGAGCGCGGAGGGATCGAAGACCGGTTTGGCTTTCTGGCGGGTCGGGGTCATCCGGCGCTCACCTCCATGGGTGTGGATTCGAAGCGGACGAGGCGGCCGATGATCTCGCGGACCAGTTCCTGGTAGTCGGCGGCGAGACCGCTGGGGTCGCTGGTCCACAGTCCTCGTTCGGGACTTTGTTTGTCGCGCAGCCGGGCCAGACGGCTCCGGCGGTCGTCGTGGGCCAGCGCGACCAGCTCGCCTGCGGTCCTGTGCAGGGTGCGCATGTCGACGGCGGCGGCTGGCGCCGAGCGGATGGTGATGTCGAAGGGCGTGGTCCCGCTTCCCTCGAGCATCTCGCGGACCTGGGCGAACACCTCCTGATTGCGTTTGACGGCGCGCGGGTTGACGTCGAAGAGCAGCACGCCGAGCAGCTGAATTGATGCGCCGTGTTTGCGGGCACGCCAGAACCGGCGGGCGAGGCGTTCGACGCCGCCCAGGCTTGCCTGATCGTCGCGGGTGGGTATGAGGAGGTAGTTGGCGACGGCCAGGTAGGTGTCCAGCAGTGGGACGTCTCCGGGTCCGGAGTCGATGACGACCAGGTCGTACCCCTCGGATTCGCACAGCGCTGACAGCGCGGTCTCCAGGTTGATCGCCATGTTGATGCCGTTCTCGGACATCAGATGCGCTGCGGCGCCGACGACGGCCAGTTGGGGTCCCCCGGCCACGACGTCGAGGTTGGGCCGTACGTTGCGCACTGGTACCAGTGGGGCCCCGTATTGCAGGGTTTGCGACAGTGACTGGCCGCGGTCGCCGGTGACGCCGAGATCCTCGACGGTGACATTGGCCTGCGGGTCCCCATCGACGACGAGCACCCGTCGTCCCCGCTTACCCGCCGCGGCAATCATTTCCGCCACCGCGGCAACCGTGGTGGATTTCCCGACGCCGCCCTTCTGATTGGCCACGAGGATTGTTCGGGCCGGTCCGCTCATCGTCATGGCGGCCAACCTAAGTCCCGACGCGCGGATTCCCGTGGCGCCGCACCACTGTGTGATCGAACCGTTACTGGAGTGGCTGTTGGGGCTAGTTGTCGTTTGTGTGATTGGGGTGCGGCACGGACGACTCGGCCGGCGGGTGGCGGTGGGGGTGGACGGCTGAACTACGGGCCGTGTAGGCGGCGGAGTGTTCGCTCCATCGTCCGGCCGTGTGTCCGCGACACCGTCAGTCTGGGTGCACTGCCCGGGGTTGCGCCCGAAATACGCCAGTACCGACGTCCGGTGCACCGGACGTCTCAGGCACGGCAGGTCAATCGGCGTTCGACGCGTCATCTGTACGAGGGTCAAGCGTCAGTACGTCCGGTCGTACGGACGTTTCACGCCCGGCGTAGTTCCGAGTGAGGTCCGTTTGGTTATACGGCCTCTATGCGTCTTCAGACGCGTCAATCATCCGGTGTTGTTCCGTCATTAGCCCGTATATTGCAGGTCAGCGCTGCATCGGCGACGCCGGTGCGGGTCACTGCCGGGCTCGGGGTGAGCCTTCATCCCATGCAATGCCGCAGCCGATGGTCCGGGGGCGCACCGGGAACCAGGTTTGGTCGGTCTCGCCCAGCGCGGCGGGGTCCTGGTGGGGAAGCGTCACCACAGGCGCCGTCGGTATTCAGGATGACCCAATGCTGTTGGCGCCAGAGAAAGGGCGCGTCGGGAGCTCGATCTCGGGAGCAGACACGGTAGCCGAGCCGGCGGGCCAGTTTTGGGTCAAGGCTCGCGATCGAATTGGCGCAGCGTACGCAAGCGGCGAACAGGGTCGACGCGGTGTCCTTGCCGGGGGGCTCGCCGAGACGAGACTCAAGAGAGTCCGCCGTCAAGCGGCAGTCTGGCGCCATGATCTCGCAGTGCCCGCTGGCCCGTGCCCACACCAGCGCGGCCGCGGGTGCCGGCGTGGAACAACGAACGCCGGCGGGGGGAGGGGACTCCGGCCGCACAGGGGAACGCACAAGCGGCCGGTGGCTCGCGGCGACGGCCCCGGTGGCGCGTGGGGGAGGAGTATCCGCGGCGATGGAGCTCAGTCGATGCGCCACGGGGGTGAAGCGGCCGTCGATCCACACACCCGCCCACATTCCCCACGAAGGCCGGCATGTCAGCGCGCGGCGCGCGCACCACCGGCGGCGCGGGCATCGCAGGCAGGCGGCCAACGACTGTGTCCGCGCGGCGGGATCGAACCACTGATCGGGGTCGGCGTGGCAGGGCAGCGGCACAGTCGCTGCCACGCAGTCCGGTTCGGCTGGATGGTTCATGGTGTCGCCGCGGCACCGCTGCCGCGCCCTTTCCGCCGCTGCGCGATCTCGTCGAGGATCGCCCGCGCGGCCCGGTGCCCTGGACCCTGCAGGGCAGCACGTCCGGCCTCGCGGGCCCGGCGCTGGGTTTCGCGGTTCTCGATCTGGGCGTCGATGCGTTGTCTGACGGCGAGCAGTTCGGCCTGCTCACGGGCTTCGTCTAGGGCTGCGGGCCGTTCGGCGGGGTTGCCGTGACTGGCGAGGATCTTGCCGAGCAGCCCGATCGGTTTGTACGGGCTTTCCGGGATCCAGTGGCCGGTGCCGACCCAATCGGTGATCAGCTGGTTGAGGTCCCGAGGTGTCCAGCCGTGTTGAGCGACTGTGGTCAACATCGCCGCCCACGGTCCGCCGGTGCGATACCGGCGGGCCCAGGCCGGAGTTTGCGGATCGGCTATCCAGTGATTTGCCAGCAGGAGCGCCCGGTTGTCCGGGCGAGGGCGACGCGAAGCGGCGCTGCGACCGGCGCTTTTGCGCCGGGTGGTGGTAGTGAGTGATTTATTACGGGAGTTGAAGGGGTTAAAAGAAGACCCTCCGGGATGGGGTGACAGCGATCGGAACCGACTGTCGTGCAGAGCCCACACTGAAGCCCATCCGCGTCCACGGTCGCCGACGCGCCAGCTGGCGAACCTCTCGTCACGGGTGCGCTGCCGGCCGCGCATTACTTCGGTCGCGACGCCGAGCAGCCGTAGTGCGGTCGAGGCCCGTTGTACAGTGCGGATCGAGAGGCCGGTGATTTCGGCGAGACGGTCGTTCGTTGGACGGCAATTACGGCCCGTGCGGTGATCTGCGAACGATGCCCGCGCCTCGGCCACTGCCATCACCGATTTCAGGCTCACGGGGTTACCGGGCATGGCAGGGCGGACATGACTGTCGTAGCGGTTGCGGTAGGCCGTAGGCACGGTCTCGTGCACCCACTTCCGAGCGCGACCGCTCCAGCAGGGGATAGCCGCCACCGGCTCGATTTCAAGGACGATGCGGGGGAGTCGGTCGAAGCACTCGCCCCCGGCCCGGCGGATCCATTCGGGTGTGGTGCGGGCGGTGCCGCGCCGGCGCAGCAGAGCGCTCGACCCGTGGTAGCGGTGCGTCAGTAGAGTTGCGGTGTCACGGTGCGCTGCAGGTAGACCGCCGGGCGGACATGCGCTACCGTGGGATGCGTCGTTCATGACGATTCCCTTCAGGGAGGGGACGCGCGAAGACACCAAGGTTCGAGCGGCAACTCGGACGTGACGACCCTCGGTCTCAGGACCGGGGGTTTGTCCGTTAGGCGCTTCGCTGTGAGGTTTTCACTTGTGCCGCCAGGGTTTACGCGCCGGCGGTGTGGTTGGTCGGATGCCTCCTTTCCGTCTCAGTGGCGCTCGGTGTGGCGCAACTAGCCTTCCCACGGCGCGGATATCCGCGCCGACCCGGGCGCGGATATCCGCGCCAGTCTGAGCATGCCCCACGGGCTCCGCAGCGGCGGGTAGGACACGCCGCACCATCTTTCGCACTGATCACTCTGGTTCTCCGACGCCTGGCCGCGGCCAGCGTCGCTAGCTGGCGTCGTCGCCAGGCGCGCCTTTACCGACAAGTCCGCCATGAGTGGCCAGCGATCGAAGCTGGCGTAGCGCGAAGTTGCGCCCCCGACCTTCTTTGGGGATGTGCACCCCCGACCACATGCCTTCGGCGCCAGGGGTGTCGAGTGCGTCCTTGGCGCACTGCCAGCGCCGAGGGCAGCCTCGGCAGAGCGCCTTGAGCTCCGGGTCCTCCCCGCCGGCGGCCCACCTGTCGGGGTCGGAAATGCATGGCTGGGTGCTGCTGCGCACCGATGGTTGTTGGAGTGTCACGGTCACCGTCGCTCCTCCCACTGAGCTATCGACTGACCCGAACTTTAGCACCAACATTTAGCACCGCACACACTTGCTGCTAAATCTAGTGCTAAATGTAGGTCCCGACGCGGGGTGCTGAGGGACTGCAAGAGTTAGCGCTTTTCATCGCTGGAGTCACCCCGTGACGCGCCCGCCGTTGTTCCGAAATCGTGATAACCGCTGGCTACACTGGCGCGGTGGAGGACGACGAGATCGACGACGGGATTGCCCGCGCGGGCGCCGCCGTCGCAGCTCGACGCCTCAAATTGGGCATATCGCAGCGCGAGTTGGCGCGCCAGAAGGTGATCACCGCCCCGTCGTTGATCCGCCTTGAGAAAGGCCGCTCGTGGCCCAGGGAGCGCAGCAGACACGCACTAGAGCAGTGTTTGCAGTGGCCGGCGGGAACCTTAGCGCGCATTCGTGACGGCGGCGATCCGCCCGCAGAAACGTTAGCGCCACCCACGCCCGGCGCGGCCGCCGACGAAACGCTCGCGCCACCCAGCGGGTCGGGCGGCGCTGTTCTAGTGGTCGAGGCGCTGAAACTGGCCCTGGATCGTTTCGACACCGCTATCGACGACCTCCCCGCGGCGACGTACCCGGACTTCCCTAGCCGGGCATCGACCATTCTGGCTGACCTGCGCAAGCTGGAGGCGTTGGCAATTCGCGCGGTGCGCCATAGCGAGGGCTCTCCAGCTGAGGTGGTCAAATCACTCGGTCATATTCGGGGCCGCTACGACGAACTCATGCTCAAGGCCGCGGCTCATCCGGACGCCACGCTGGGCCAGCGGTTGTACGCGGCGCGACGTGGGGCGAATCTGAGCGCGGGTGAAGCCGCCGCCGTGGGCGGACTTGCGGTGCAGCTGGTGGAGGAAGCCGAGGCGGGCGCGCCGCTTGGCGCCGAAGATGCCGCGAGGGTGCAAGCACTGATTGCCGAGCTGTCCGGTCCTTGAGGATCGTCTTCGAATTTGGTGCAGGAAGACATCGAAGCAGGCTCGAAAATGGATGCATGAGAATCTGTTTAGCGACAGCGCTGACGGTCGCCGCCACTGCTGCGGTCGCGATCCCGGCGACGGCGTGTGCGGCTCCGGTGGACGCCGCGCCGGCAACGGCGACGGTGCTGCGCGTGGTCGATGGTGACACTGTGGATGTTGTCGACGACGCTCGTGGACGCTTGCGGGTGCGTGTTCTCGGCATCGACACCCCCGAGACGAAAGGCACCGAGGAGTGCTGGGGCCGCCAGGCGACAGAGTTCGCGACGGCGACGCTGATGAACCGGCGCGTCGCGGTGCTTGGAGACGCCAGTCAGGATGCACGCGACCGCTACGGGCGGACTTATCTGCACTAGTCAATCCGTTCACCGGGGCCGGTCATCAGTCGGAGTCTTTGGAGCCTTCGAGGGCGCGGCTGAGCTGTTGATGTGGGACAGCTCTAGCTGGATGGTCGGTGAGTTCGCCTCGGGTTACGTGGGTTTGCGGGCGGTGAGGCGTTCGACGAGGCCGAGTTTGAAGCGTTCGACGCGTTCGATGTCGAGGTTGGGGTCGTTGCGGATGTGGTTGAGGGGGCGGCGCAGGAAGTGTTCGCCGCCGAGGGGAACGGTGAACAGTTCGAGGAAGCGTTGCACGGCTCGGGCGGGGGCGACGCTGCTGCGGATGTGATCGACCAGGATGAGTTGTCCGCCGGGGCGCAGGACGCGGGTCATTTCGTTGAGGGCTTTGGTGTGGTCGGGGATGGCGCAGAGCCCGAAGGTGCAGACGACGGTGTCGAAGGTGGCGTCGTCGAACGGTAGGTGGTGGGCGTCGGCTTGTTGCAGCGTGGCGGGGTGGCCGAGGTCGGCGGCACGTTGACGAGCCAGGTCGAGCATCTGTTCGCTCCAGTCGATCCCGGTCAGCGTGACGGTGTCGGGGTAGAACTCGAGGTTGAGGCCGGTGCCGACGGCGACTTCCAGGGTGGTGCCGGCCGCTTGGCTGCAGACCCATTGGCGGGAGTCGCCGAACAGGTGGCGGTCAAAGAATCCGATTTCGCGGTCGTAGGTACGGGATTTCTTGTCCCAGTATCGGTTCCATCGGGCGGTGCGATCACCGGTGGCCATGGTTCACCTCGATTCGAGTCGGCCAGTCAGACGATTCGGGTGCGTCCGATGTGGGGAACAAACCGGCCGACCGTCTCACAGTAGTCCCGGTAGGCCTGGCCGTGGATAGCGTTGAGATAGGGCTCTTCGACGACGCGGACCTGCAGCTCGATGGTGGCCAGCAGCACGACGAACGCGACCAGGGCGAGCGGGTTGGGGGTCATCAGGGTGATGCCGGCGGCGAAGATCAGCATCGCGGTGAAGATGGGGTTGCGCACCAGCCCGAACACACCACGGAGCACCAATGTGGTGGTCTCACTGGGGTCGACGCCAATCCGCCAGGACTCGCCCATGTCGCGCTGGGCGTAGAGGGTGGCCGCGATACCCGCCACCGCCAGCACCGTCCCGCCCACCTGAATCCACGGCGCCTGCAGGAGCGCGATCGGGGTGAGGATGCCGAGCAGTTGCAGCAGCGGTGCGGCCGCCCCGGCGAGGATGGCAGCGATGAATCCGGCGCCGGCGAACCATTCCAGCGAGCCAGGCCGGCCGTGGATGCCGCGAAACCCGGTCGAGCCGGTGCGGCGGTGCTGGGTCCAGCTGCGCCAGCCGAACCCTAAGACGGCAAAGACCAGGTAGAGAACGAGCGCGGTGGCGGGCATGGGTGAACCTCCTGGCCGGACTGAGATGAGTGTCGATGTGGAGAGGGGCGGTCAAGCCGATGGATGCGGCAGGCCGCGCCTAGTTCTCGGCGAGCGCTTGATCGAAGGCCTGGGCTAGGTCTTCATAGCTGTGTGGCTGGATGCGGGTGTCGTTGAGGAAGAAGGTCGGGGTGCCCTGCACGCCCAAGGCGCGGCCGTCGGCCATGTCGAGTTGGATGCGTTCGAGGGTGGCGGGATTGGCGTAGGCCGCGTCGAACTCGGCCATGTCCAGGCCGAGTTCTGTTGCGAATCCGCGGAATACGTCATCGGCTGGGGTTTGCTTTTCACCCCACTGGGCTTGGGTGTCATACATTTTGCGATACATCGCCTCCAGTTGGCCTTGCTGGGCGGCGGCTTCCACCGCGCGGGCGGCCCGCTCGGCGTTGACGTGGGCTTGCAGCGGGAAGTAGCGGATCACGAAATTCACCCGGTCGCCGTATTCGGCCCGCGCTTTTTCGATCTCTGGGTAGACCGCGCGGCAGCCCTCGCATTCGAAGTCGAGAAACTCCACGAACGTCACCGTGCTGTCGGGCACCGTGTTGAGTCGGTGGCTGTTCTCGCGCACCACCTGCCCGGCCTCGCCGGTATCGGGCTGTGCCGTGGTGGTCGAGTCGCGGTCGCGCACTGACAGGTAGACCAGCGCCCCGATCGCCATGGCGGCGATGACGAACGCGGTGAGCAGGATGCGGCTGGTGCGCGCCATTCAGATACCTCTTTTGTGGGCGTGGACGATCTGGAACGGGGCGGCCCAGCTGCGCGCGGGCAGATGGGTGGTGACGGCCAGTCCGTGTGCGGTGAATGCGTCGGCCAGGCCGGTGCCCAGGACGTCGCGGGCGTGGGGTCGTTCGGCGAGCCGCATGTAGGTCTCGAAGATGGTGCGGGCGGTGGGTGGTGGGTCGAGGTCGATGGCGATGACCTGGCCGGCGAGACGTAGAACGCGGATGGCTTCGTCGATGGCGCGGTGGCGGATGTCGGTGGGCAGTTCGTGCCAGCCGAACACGCTCATCACCACGTCGAAGGTGTCATTGCCGAACGGCAGTGCGGCGGCGTCACCTTCATGCAGCGCCACGGTACCGATCCCGGCGCGGGTGAGGTAGCGGCGGCCGACGGCCAGCATTTCCGGGGAGATGTCGAGGCAATCCACTCGTGTGCTCGGGGATTTGCGGGCGAGCAGGCGGGCGGCGTAGCCGGTGCCGCCGCACAGTTCGAGCACTCGTTTCGGTTTCTGGTCGGCGACGAGCTGGGCGAGCCGGTCATGGGGTCGGCCGGGGATGAACCGGTTGCCGGCTTCGAACAGCGGTCCGGCCAGGGCGAATTTGAGCCGGTTGCGGCCCCAGGGGCGGCTCATGTCGGCTGCCGTTCACTGGCGGTGACCGGGAGTGTCGATGTGTAAGTGCTTGGGGTGGTGGTGAATTGGTGGGCGCAGTCGGTCGAGCAGAACCACCAATCCCGGTCCTGGTAGCGGCGTCGCGCCCGGGCGGTTTCCGGGTTGATCCGCATGCCGCAGACCGGGTCGCGGGGGTAGCGGGCCTCGGTCAGGGCCAGCGTGTGTAGCGGAATCGGGGTGGTGATGCTGCGCAGCGGCGGAGCACCGATCGCTGGGGTGGACAGGCCTTGTCGGGTAGCGGCAGCCGCGATCGGGTCGGTGATCACGGCGTGGCCGGCCCCGGCGAGTGCGGTGATGCGGGCGGCGATGTTGACGGTGTGGCCGAACACGTCGCCGCCGCGGGCGATGACGGGTCCGTGATGG
This sequence comes from Ahrensia sp., assembly GCA_002698425.1. The sequence goes on from NZXU01000036.1 coordinate 53,817, forward strand.
ATTCCGGCGCGCAGCGCCAGGAACCCGTCCTCGCCGGCGACCTGCTCTGCCAGGTCGGTGAGGGTGGCCAGCATCTGGGTGGGTGTGTCGGCGGTCAACATGACCGCGTCCCCGATCGTCTTCACCAGCCTCACGCCCGGTTGTAGTGCAGCCTGTGCCAGGTCGGCAAGCCGCGCGGCGAGCTGGGCGGCTTCGTGGTCGCCGCAGATTTCGGTGAGGATGCTGTAGCCGGCCAGGTCGACAAACGCCGCCGTCGCCTCGACCGTGTCGAAGTCAGGTGTAGTGTCGGGCAGCATCATTGGTCTCATCTCTGGTGCGGCCGAGCCACGGTAGGAAGCGCCCCACTCGGGTGGTGTAGTCGCGGTAGGTGTGGCCGTGGACGCGGCGCAGGTAGGGCTCTTCCACTTCGCGCACCTGCAGCTGGATGCCGGCGATCGCGATCAGCAGGCCGGCGATCGCTATCGGGTTGGGCACCATCAGCGTCAGGCCGGTCAGGGTGAGCAGCAGTGTGGTGAAGATCGGGTTGCGCACAATCGCGAACGGGCCGCCGGTGACCAGCTCGGTGCGTTCGGTCTCATCAACCCCGATCCGCCACGAGGCCCCCAACCCCAGCTGGGCCTGCAAGGTCAGCCCGATGCCCACCACCGCAACCGCGATCCCAGTCGCATGAACCAGCAGATGGTCGGCGAAACGCAGTGGGGCGAGCCCGGCCAGGGCCGCCGCTGGGGCGCCGACGCCGACCAGCAGATAGCCCACGTCGGCGAGCGCGCGCGCCCACCATTCCAGGGTGCCGTCGGGCCGCCAACCCCGCCGGTTGCCGCTGTCGCCGATGCGGGCCAGCTGGATCCGGCGCCGACAGGCCCCGATCACCAGCATCAACATCGCGAACAGGCCCAGTGCAGTCAGTGCCATCGCCTGCTCCTTCCCGGTCGGCCCGTCCCCGCCCTGCGTCCTCATCCATCGGGTTGTATCGATGTTGGCGGGGTTGACCGATCAATAGTGTTGGACGCTATCATCGTCGTGTGGCGATGAAAAGTGGTTCGGTCGATCCCGCGATGTGCGGGAATGTGGATGCGGCGACGGCGTTGTTTCACAGCCTCTCGGATGGCACCCGGTTGGCGATCCTGCGCCGGCTGGCGGTCGGTGAGGCGCGGGTGGTGGATCTGACCGGCGAGTTGGGGTTGGCGCAGTCGACGGTGTCGGCGCATCTGGCGTGCCTGCGCGACTGCGGGCTGGTGGATTTCCGGCCGCAGGGCCGCGCCTCGGTGTATCGGCTGGCCCGCCCGGAACTACTGGACATGTTGCGGGCCGCCGAAGCTGTCTTGGAGGCCACCGGCAACGCGGTGGCGTTGTGCCCCAACTACGGCCACCCGACTGAGCGGAAGAAGGTTGCGCGATGAGTGAGGCGTGCGGCTGCGGCAGCGACGACCGCCCCGGCGAGGACGAGCAGGAACCCGAACGGCTTTGGGAGATCACCGAACTGCGCGCCGCCGCGGTGGCGGGCGTGGTGCTTTTGGCCGGCTATGTGGTCGGCTGGTCCGGCGGCCCCCATGCGGTCGAAATCGGCCTGTATGCGCTCGCCTTGGTGATCGGTGCCTACACGTTCGTGCCTTCGACGCTGCGCCGGCTGGCGCAGGGCAAGATCGGGGTCGGCACGCTGATGACGATCGCCGCGGTCGGCGCGGTGATCCTCGGCGAGGTCGGCGAGGCCGCCATGCTGGCGTTCCTGTTCTCCATCAGCGAGGGCCTCGAAGAATACTCCCTCGCCCGCACCCGCCGAGGTCTGCGGGCGTTGTTGTCGCTGGTGCCCGATGAGGCCACCGTGCTCCGCGACGGTACCGAAACCACCATCGCCCCAGCAGAGTTGGCGGTGGGTGACCGGATGCTGGTCAAGCCCGGCGAACGCGTCGCCACCGACGGCACGATCGTGTCGGGGCGCACGGCGCTGGATGTTTCGGCCATCACCGGCGAATCCGTGCCGGTAGAGGCCGGGCCCGGTGATGAGGTGTTCGCCGGGTCGATCAACGGCACCAGCGTGCTGGAGGTTGAGGTCACGTCCACTGCTGCTGACAACTCGTTGGCCCGCATCGTGGCGATCGTGGAGGCCGAGCAGTCCCGCAAGGGCGAAGCCCAGCGCCTGGCCGACCGCATCGCCAAACCCCTGGTCCCCGCGATCATGATCGCCGCGGTCCTCATCGCCGCCATCGGCAGCGTGTTGGGCGATCCGCTGGTGTGGATCGAACGTGCCCTGGTGGTGTTGGTGGCGGCCTCTCCTTGCGCGCTGGCGATCTCGGTGCCGGTCACGGTGGTCGCCGCGATCGGCGCGGCTAGCAAGCTCGGTGTCTTGGTCAAGGGCGGGGCGGCGCTGGAAGCCCTGGGCGCGGTCCGCACGATCGCGCTGGACAAGACAGGCACCCTGACCGCCAACGCACCCACCGTCATCGACGTCGCCACCACCAACGGCGCCACCCGCGAGCACGTGCTGGATGTGGCGGCGGCGTTGGAGGCCCGCAGCGAACACCCCCTCGCGGCAGCGATTCTCGCCGCCGCGCAGGGCCCCGTGCAACCGGCTGATGACGTGCAGGCGGTCACCGGTGCCGGGTTGACCGGCGCGCGGGATGGCCGTCGATTGCGGCTGGGCCGCCCCGGCTGGCTTGACCCCGGCCCGCTGGCCGGCCAGGTCGCGGCCATGCAGGCCGCCGGCGCCACCGCCGTGCTCATCGAAGACAACGACCAGATCATCGGGGCAGTCGCGGTGCGCGATGAGCTGCGGCCCGAAGCCGCCCACGTCGTCGCCCAGCTGCGCCGCGGCGGGTATCAGGTGGCCATGCTCACCGGTGACAACCAAGCGACCGCCCACGCATTGGCCAAGCAGGTGGGCATCGAGGTCGTGCATGCCGATCTGCGGCCCGAAGACAAAGCCGCGCTAATTGGTCAAATGCGCCAACGTTCCTCGACGGCCATGGTCGGTGACGGCGTCAACGACGCCCCGGCCCTGGCCACTGCCGATTTGGGTATCGCCATGGGCGCGATGGGCACCGACGTGGCCATCGAAACCGCCGACGTCGCGCTGATGGGTGAAGACCTGCGCCACCTCACCCAAGCACTGGCCCACGCGCGGCGCGCGAGGCGGATCATGCTGCAAAACGTCGGCCTCTCACTGGCATTGATTACGGTGCTCATTCCGCTCGCCCTCACCGGTGTCCTCGGGCTGGCCGCGGTCGTCGCGGTGCACGAACTCGCCGAAATCGTCGTCATCGCCAACGGCGTGCGCGCCGGACGCACCAAGCCCCTCGGGGGCACCATCATCGAAACCGGAACCGACTCCCACCGGCTGGCCCACACCCGCAACCAGAAGACCACGGCAGCCAGCTGAACTCGGGGCCGCAACATCGGGGTAAGACCCCGGATCGATCACGTCAACGGCGTCGCACTCCGAAGCGCCGCCAGCACGCGATCCCTGGTCGGAAGGTCCAATCGGCACGCATCAGCTGCCAGCTCAGTGCCCGGCTTCATGACATCCATACCATCAACGAGCACTGTTGGCGATGGATATCCACCGACCCTTTCCACCACCACATCTTCAGCGATATCAACCTCAGACAGACACTCGGCGAGCAAGCGCCGAGCCGCCGCTGCATTCGGACATCCCGGGCTCGTGAGAAGTTCCACACGCATACATCTAGCTTCGCTCAATACGCGCGTTGGATCGGGATGGCTGGCCGGTGGGTGGTGTGATCGCGGTGGAAAGGTTGGCGGCCAAGGCCTGGACGCGCGTGGTGATGTCGTCGCGGATGATTCGCATGCGGTCGATTCCGTCGATGCCGCGCAAGGAGGGTTCGTCGGTATCCCACCGCTGGATGGTGACGCCGGGACAGTACTCGTCGAGGTGGGCTTGGCTGCCGACGATGACGACCAGGTCGGCGTCGTCGAGCATCTGCGCGGTGAGTTGGGCGGGCTGATGGTCGCTGATGTCGACGCCGACTTCTGCCAAGGCTTGTACCGAGAGGTCGTTGACGGCGGTCTTGGCGCGGGTGCCCGCCGAGCTGACGTGGATGGTCGGTCCGGCGATCTGGCGCATGAGCCCGGCGGCCATGACCGATTTTCCGGCGTTACTGACGCAGACGAACAACACTGATGTGTCAGCCATATTCGGTGTGTTCCCTTGAGGTTTTCGCGGCTACCGGGTGACGGGCACGTTCAGGTCGGCCAACAAACGGTGGACGCGTTCTTCGATGTCGTCGCGGATCGGGCGGACGGCGTCGAGGCCCTGGCCGGCGGGGTCGGGCAGTTCCCAGTTCTCGTAGCGTTTCCCGGGGAAGATCGGGCAGGCGTCCCCGCAGCCCATGGTGATGACGACGTCGGCCGCCTGCACAATTTCGTCGGTCCAGGGTTTGGGGTATTCGCCAGTGATGTCGATACCGACTTCGTGCATGGCAGCGATCGCGGCGGGGTTGATCTCGTTGCCGGGTTCGGATCCACCGGACCAGGCGACGGCCCGGTCACCGGCCAGGTGGGTGAAGTAGCCCAGCGCCATCTGCGAGCGGCCGGCGTTGTGGGTGCACAGGAACAACACGGTCGGTTTGCCGTCGCTGATCTTTCCTTCCACTCTCGCCAGGGCGTGCAGGCGTTGGCGGGCGAACCGTTCGGCCAACAGCGGCAGGAAGTTCGGAATGGTGGCCCGGCCGGCGAACTGGTCGTAGGACGAATGCAAGAACCGTTCGATGGTTTCGGTACCGAAGGTGCCATCGAACTCACCGCCCAGCCGGGTCGCCGCGGTTTTCAGGGCGAGTTGCTGGTCGATGGACAGATCGTGGCGAAGCTCGTGGGTGACGGGGCTGTCAGTCATGGATTGGGTTCCGTTCTCGTCGTCGAGCCGTCGGCAGGAAGGTGTTGGGAGGTGTGGTGGTGGAACCGGTTGCGCAACGCCAAGGACACGTAGACCAACCCGACCAGGACCGGGACTTCGATCAACGGGCCGACGACGCCGGCCAGGGCTTGGCCGGAGGTGGCGCCGTAGGTGGCGATCGCGACGGCGATGGCGAGTTCGAAGTTGTTGCCCGCGGCGGTGAACGCCAGGGTGGTGGTGCGCTCATAACCGAGATCGAGCATGGTGCCGAGCAGGTAGCCTCCGCCCCACATGATCGCGAAGTACGCTAGTAGCGGCAGGGCGATGCGGGCGACGTCGAACGGTTGGTGGGTGATCTGGTCGCCTTGCAGCGCAAAGAGAATCACGATAGTGAACAGCAGCCCGTAGAGCGCCCACGGCCCGATCCGGGGCAGGAACTTGGCCTCGTACCAGTCACGGCCCTTGGTTTTCTCGCCGAGCCGGCGCGACAGGTAGCCGGCCAGCAGCGGGATGCCCAGAAATATGAGCACGGACTTGGCGATCTGCCACGGGGAGGTGTCGATGGTGGTCTGTTCCAGGCCGAGCCAGCCGGGCAGCACCGACAGATAGAACCAGCCCAGCAGGGCGAACATGATGACCTGGAAGATCGAGTTGAGCGCCACGAGGACGGCGGCGGCTTCCCGGTCGCCGCAGGCCAGGTCGTTCCAGATGATGACCATGGCGATGCAGCGGGCCAGGCCGACGATGATCAGGCCGGTCCGGTATTCGGGCAGGTCGGGCAGCAGCAGCCACGCGAGCGCGAACATCAGCGCGGGGCCGAGCACCCAGTTCAGGACCAGTGAGGACAGCAGCAGCTTGCGGTCGCCGGTGACGGTGTCGAGGCGGTCGTAGCGGACCTTGGCCAGCACCGGGTACATCATGATGAGCAGGCCAAGAGCGATGGGTAGTGAAATCCCGTCCAGCTGAACGCTTTCCAGCGCGGTGTTCAAGCCGGGAACCCAGCGGCCCAGCAGCAACCCGGCGACCATCGCCGCGCCGATCCACAGCGGCAGGAACCGATCCAGGGTGGAGAGCTTGCCCACGACCGCTGGGGCCGGGGTGGTGGTGTCGGTCATGCCGACACCCCGGCGGCTGCGTCAATGCCGAACAGGACGGCGAGGCTGGCCAGCGCGTCGGGCACCACGGCGTAGTACACCCAGGAGGCCCGGCGCTGTGAGGTCAGTAGCCCGGCGTCGCGCAGCACTTTGAGGTGGTGGCTGATGGTCGGTTGTGACACCTCGATGTCGGCGGAGATGTCGCAGACGCAGGCCTCACCACCGGCGTGGCTGGCGATCGCGGAGAACAGCTGCAGGCGTACCGGATCGGCCAGCGCTTTGAGTTTGACCGCCATGTCCGCCGCGTCCGCGGCGGTAAGGGGTTCGCGCAGCAGCGCCCCGGGTGGGCAGCACGCGTCCCCGTCGGTCAACGACTCCTGCGACTTCGACATACATCAATATTGACGGATATCGAAGTTGTTGGCAAATGAAACGTCAGGTGAAGGTGAGTTGGGCGGCGTGGAAGTCGAAGTGGCGCCCGGGGTAGCGGTAGACGTCTTCCAGCGTCATGTAGTCGGAGAAGAACGGATCCCATCCCGGCGGGAAATGCATGCCGCGCCGCAGGGTGTCGTCGGTCTCGCGGGCGAGCCGGTGTTGCAGTGAGTCGATGACCCGGTCGAGTTTGGCGCCCATCCTGCGCCGGTTGTAGACCATGGCGGCGGCGCATGATCCGTAGTAGTTGATTTGATGAAACGGCGTGGTCGCGGCGTTGAGCAACCGGGCGTATGCCCCGCTGACGCGGTCAGGTAGTCGGCCCATCACCCGCACCAGGGGCAGCAGCCGCTGCACGACCACGTAGCCGAACACCATGTGGAACAGCAATTGTTCGTTGGTCCACCGGGTTCCGCGCGTCGGCGCATCCCAGTCGTCGGGGCCGGCGGCCGCCAGTAGCTGGTGGAACGTGACACGCGCGCGCTCCAGATCGGCAGCGATGGCATCGCGGTCCATGCCCCGATCATGCGCCTGCCGCGGCCATGTGACCACGGCCGCGGCAGGTGCGATCGGCTAGCAACAGGACGCTGCGGCGGGGTCAGCCTCCTTGGAGGCTCCGCCGCAACACACCCCACCCTCGCCGTCGGCGGAATCGTCGAGGTGCTGTGGGCTGGTGCCGAAGGTGTCGGAGTCGGCCAGCACCGTGTAGACCTCCCATTTCTCTCCGGCCGGCCCGGTCACCCAGACCTTGTCCTGGGTGGCGAAGCAACACGTGGTGCCGATCTCCTCATCGGTGAACAGCCCCTCGCCGGTCAGGCGGGCGATCTCGGCGTGCACCTTGTCGCTGGATTGGACCTCGACGCCGAGGTGGTTGATGGTGCCGCCCTTACCGGGATTTTCCAGCAGCACCAGCTTCAGCGGCGGCTCGGCGACGGCGAAGTTGGCATAGCCGGGCTTGACCTTGGCGGGGTCGACGCCGAACAGTTTGGTGTAGAACGTGATCGCCTCGTCGAGGTCATCGACGTTGAGGGCGAGTTGCATACGGGACATGATGGACCTCCCACTAGGGATGAGACATATATCGAACTGGCGCGTCGACCTCAGGATGCCACCTTTTTGATATATGTCAAGACAGGTGGCAGGATGGGGTCATGCCCAAAGCGCTGCCCGTGATCGACATGTCCGCCCCGGTGTGCTGCGCCCCGGTCGCCGCGGGCCCGATCAGCGACGCCGATGCCCTGCAGGTCGCGATGCGGCTCAAGGCGCTCGCCGACCCGGTGCGGGTCAAGATGATGTCGCTGCTGTTCAGCTCACGCCCCGGCGAAGAGACCAGCGGCGATCTGGCCGCGGTGCTCGACCTGAGTGAATCCACCGTCAGCCACCACCTGGGCCAGCTCCGCAAAGCCGGGCTGGTGATCTCCGACCGGCGCGGCATGAACGTCTTTCACCGCGTCAAACCCGAAGCCCTGCAGGCACTCTGCGTCGTCCTCGACCCCAACTGCTGCACCTAGCTGTCAGAAGGACGGTCCCTTACTGCTCGCGTCAGGACGTGTGCGCGGCAAGGAGTACCGGGGCCGCCTCGGTGAGGGCTGCCAGCCTCGCCGCCTTGCGGTCGGCGTGCTCAATGGTGAGGCGTAATTGGTTAACGTCGCCCAGCCACCGGTTCTTTTGGGCCTCGACCACCTGGAGGCGAAGGTTGTCACGGATCTCATCGAGCCTTGCGGCCTGGGCCGGTTCAACCTCGCAGAAATCGCACCGGATGCAGGCATGTTCATGGGAACAGTCAGATCCATAGGGGCGGTGGCAATTGCCGAGCGCGATCCGGCGCTGGCCGAAGTGTTCGACGAACTCGTCCCATTCGGCTTGGGTGGGCTCACGGTATTCGGCCGATGGCCGTGCCTGTCTACGGTTGTCGATGAACCGGTTATATGCCTCGAAGACATCTTTCTGATACACCGCGGTGTAGCCGCGCGTGACTTCGATATTGTTGTGGCCCACCATCTTTGCGGCCAAATGGATCGGGAACCCGGCGTTGACGATGTCGGTGATGAAGATCCGGCGAAAGTCGTGTGGCGTGAAATGCAGCGAAGTACCGTCAGCGTCCTTCAAGGCCATGCTGTTGGCCAGCTCTGATAACCACTTTCGGACCGTGCACTGGTTGATTACCCGCGACCGTCCACCCTCTCGGATCTGGATCAGATGCGGCATCGGCGCCGACACCTGGCGTTCCTGTGTGTCGATTCGGCAGCACAGCGGAACGCGGCCATCGATGCTGACGAACTCGACCAGTCGCGCCAAGGTGGTGGTCAACTCCGGGCTGCAGGGAAATATCCGCTCCTGATCGGTCTTGCTCGGTGCGATCTGCAGGAGCGGTATCACGGTGCCATCGGGTTTGCGGTACTGCTTGATGCTCAGATGGGTCAGCTCCAGCATCTCTTCGATCCGGATACCGGTGTGGCGCAACACCTCGATGATCGTCCAGGTCATGAAGGCCCGTGTCACGGTGTAGTGGATGTCAACCCGCTTCTCCGATCCATCCTGCAGAACATGGATGCGCACTCGGTCGGCCCGCTTGCCCGGTGTGTGCTTGATGTAGGTGCTCCCGTGCACGGCGAACGGTTCACCGAACGGCGCTGTCGTCGCGACCGCTTGCAGCTCTGCTGCTTGCACGTACGCCCGCCGGGCTGCAGCGACGAGTGCATCGACGTGCGGGGTGAGGGTGCGGGTGCGGGCATGCATGCGGTGTGCCCGCTGGGCCCGGCGCTTCTGCTGGCCTCGGACGTCGCGGATGCTGACCGGGCATGAGACAGCCCAATGGGCCCACGTCGAGGGATCCTCGTGGGACCAGGCAGCCACGTCGAGGTAGAAGCTGCGGACCGCTCCCAGAATGCTCTCGGCGTGCCGGCGCGGAGTCCCATCCGGTTTGGTGCGCAACCACTCTTTCCAGGCGGATGCCTGGGCCTTCGTCAAACTGATTGTGTCGATGCCGGGGTTGGCGTCTTCGATCGGTTTCCAGAACAGCTTCACCAGGTTTCGGCTGGTTCCGTCCAGGCTGGCGTAGTCCTGACCGACGGCGATCTCGGCGAGGTAGGCGATCAACAGTCCTCGCACGCTGGGAGCTCGCACATTGAAGCGGTCGACCAGTTCGGTGGGACTGAGACGTTTGGCGATGAGGTAGTGCCGCAGGTCGTCGGCTTCACCGGCGAACAGTCCGCCGCGGCGTCCGTAGTGCCACATGGCGAGAAGATCCCCCGGCATCCTGCCGGTCGAGACGAGAAAGTCTCGGTAGGCCAACACATGCTGGCTGTGCAGCTCGGTGATTGGCAGCCCGTTGCAGATGCTGATACGTACCAGGTGGGTGGCGGTTCGCCATTTCTTCACTTCCGGTGCGCCCTCGTGCTCCGCGGCGGCGAAGTAGCGATCCCACGCCTTCGGTTCGTGCGTGGTCGTCCAGTCACGGTAGAACCGCGCCTGCTTGTTCTCGATCAACCAGTCATGGCCGGGACGAATGACCCCCAGCATTATGAGTGCGTTGATCGACAGCCTTGCCCCAAGCCGTGTATGCGATCCGGTTGATAAGGCTGGGCACCACGCCTTCGGCTGGCGATCGGAATCGCTGGCGATCCAACGGTCTTGATAACTGTCGCCGACAAAGCCATCCAGCCAGTCCAATAGGCGACTCAGCCAGAGCCGTGCACCGCTGCGGGCTACTGCCTCGCTGCGGTACTTCTCACTCATCCGTGCCATCACGAGCGGAAGTCCCGCAGTGATGATGCGTTCACGTTCGGCGCAGGTGACAGTGTTTCCGAACCACGGATGGTCCTCGGGCGTCGGGGACAGCGAAGGCAGTACTTCGACTGGATGGTTGGCAAACGCAGACGAACTCGCCAGCGACTGGGCACGCGTGAGCACCCGCGCCATCAGAATGCCCGACCGAAAAGAACTTGGAGATCTTCTGCCGCATAGCCTTTCGCCGGCGTGGGCTGCGGTGACGGGGGTCTATTCCAGTGCTGATCAAGTTTGTCGACGAGTTCGGCTACGGTGAGTCGCAGGTAGCGTGTGGTGCTGGCGATCGACGCGTGCCGCATCAGCTCCTGCATTTCCGCGATGGTCATGTTCTCGTCCTGGGCGAGACGCATGCAGAAGGTGTGCCGGAAGTCATGCATCGTGACGTTGGAGCCCAGCAGCGCGTTGCTGCGTTCAAGGATCTGTCGCATTGCCCAATAGCTCAGCGGCCGCGGTGTGCCGCGCAATGTCAGCCAGACTGGCTCTTCAGGCGGACCCACGGGGCGCTCAGCAAGGTACCGGGCGATCCAGAGATACGCAGTGGGACTGATACGGACCATGACACGACTTCCATTCCCGCCCTTGGGTATTACATCGGCGGTTTGGTCGGCGGCATGGAGCATCCCCCGCCGCATGCTGAGCAGTTCACTGGCGCGTAAACCAGAGGAGATCGCCGTAGCGACAATGGCACGGTCGCGGTTTGTTCTCAGCGATGCAAATACCTCCTCGTACAGGTCGTCGCTGAGCGCGCGCGGCGCACGTTCCACTAGCTTCTGCCGATAAGGCGCGCGCTTTTGGGGGCGCGGGTTATCGAAGTGCTGGCGGTGCACGTCGAGTCGAGTGAGATCGTCGCGCGATTTCGGTACCGGGTTGATGAGCGGCCCGAGATCCGACTCCAGGGCGAACTCGTAGAAGCCACTGAGCGACGACAGTCTGCGATTCATCGACGACCGCGCGTAGGAAGACTCCAGGTAGGCCTTGCCCGTCCGCTCGTTCACAGAACCTGGGGTCGGCCGATGAGTATCCGCACTCGATCCGCGGCGTCGTTGCGGGTTCGCGCGACACCGGTACCACCTCACCCAGTCCCGGACTTCGCCCCGCGTTGCCTGAGTCCACGAAACCTGCAGTGCGCCGAGGAAACGACTCCAGCTCAGTAGGTCGTACGCATAGGCGCGCAGCGTCGCAGGCGAGTTGTCGCACGCGAACAGGTCGGCCAACCACAGATTGACGTGGTTTACGCCGGCACCCGACTCGTCGACCAAACGCCACGGCAACGAGCCCGCATTGCCGCGAACGACCGCACCAAGCCTCGGGACATCGAGAACCTCCACAAGTCTCGGTTCGATCCCGTCATCCATCACAGCCCCTGGTCCGGAAGTTCAATCTGCGTGGAGACTAAACGCACCGGCCGACAAGTTGAGCCTGCACAGCCGCACCACGTGGATCATCCAACTGCAGTTAACCGCACCTTGGCCTACGTCGAGACCGACCAGGGCGACTACTCCGTTCTTGCCGCGGCCGCAGGGGCAGCACGAAGCTACGTTTTCGATGTATCCAGGCCGCCGCAGCGGGCAGGCGAGATCGCCGCGGCCGAAGCGTCAGCGCGCACTGCCGGCCGCGGATTGTGGGGCCCACCCTGCTTCGGGGAGACAGACGCTTAGGCGCAGTAGCGGTGCCGCCTGCTGCCGAATTTTGTGTCTGGGGGGTGGGTCTTAGTCGCTGATACTGGTTTCGTGTCGGTTGGCGCGGTGGTGGCTCAGGTCGGTGAGGTGCTGGGCCGCGCGCACTCACTGTTCGGCGACCCGCCGGCCTCC
>NZXU01000037.1 GCA_002698425.1 Ahrensia sp.
CGGCGGGTCGATATCGCCGGACGACAGGGGCAGGAACAGGGTTTCGACAGCGCCGCTCATCTCGTGCCTCAAAGAAAAAACGCGGGGCAAAATGCCCCGCGTCGTTGTTCATTCCGGGATGAAAGGACCTACTCGGCCTTTTCCTCGCGCGGCTTTTCCTTGCCGGTCTCCTGATCGACGACCTTCATCGACAGGCGGACCTTGCCGCGCTCGTCGAAGCCCATCAGCTTGACGAAGACCTTGTCGCCTTCCTTGACGACGTCGGTGGTCTTTCCGACGCGCTCGGGGGCGAGCTGCGAAATGTGGACGAGGCCGTCACGCGGGCCGAAGAAGTTCACGAAGGCGCCGAAATCGGCGGTCTTGACGACCGTGCCCTCATAGATCTCGCCGACTTCCGGCTCGGCCACGATGGAGTGGATCCACTTCTTGGCCGCCTCGATCTCCTTGCCGGAGGCCGAAGCGATCTTGACCGTGCCATCGTCCTCGATGTTGATCTTGGCGCCGGTCTGCTCGACGATCTCGCGGATCACCTTGCCGCCGGAACCGATCACGTCGCGGATCTTGTCGACCGGAATCTGCATCTGCTCGATGCGCGGCGCGAACTCGCCGAGTTCGGCGCGGCTTTCCGAAAGGGCCTTGGCCATTTCGCCGAGGATGTGCAGGCGGCCGTCCTTGGCCTGGCCGAGAGCGACCTTCATGATCTCCTCGGTGATGCCCTGGATCTTGATGTCCATCTGCAGCGAGGTCACGCCGTTGGCGGAACCGGCCACCTTGAAGTCCATGTCGCCGAGATGGTCCTCGTCACCGAGAATGTCGGACAGGACGGCGAACTCGTCGCCTTCCTTGATCAGGCCCATGGCGATACCGGCAACCGGCGACTTGAGCGGAACGCCGGCATCCATCAGCGACAGCGAGGTGCCGCAGACGGTCGCCATCGAGGACGAACCGTTGGATTCGGTGATCTCGGAGACGACGCGCAGCGTGTAGGGGAATTCCTCGGCGCTCGGCAGCAGCGGATGAACCGCACGCCATGCCAGCTTGCCGTGGCCGATCTCGCGGCGGCCCGGGGAGCCCATGCGGCCCGCTTCACCGACCGAATAGGGCGGGAAGTTGTAATGCAGCATGAAGGTTTCCTTGTAGGTCCCCGTCAGCGCGTCGATGAACTGCTCGTCCTCGCCGGTGCCGAGCGTGGCAACGACCAGCGCCTGGGTTTCACCGCGGGTGAAGACAGCGGACCCGTGGGTGCGCGGCAGGACGCCGACTTCCGAAACGATCGGACGGACGGTGGAGAGATCGCGGCCGTCTATGCGGGTCTTGGTCTTCAGGATGTTGCCGCGGACCACCTTGGCCTGCAGCGACTTGAAGACCGAGCCGATCTGCTCGGCGGTCCACTTGGCATCCTCGCCTTCGGCCGGCGCGAAGTGTTCCTTCATCTTCGCCTTGACGGCGTCGATGGCGGTGTAACGGTCCTTTTTGTCTGTGATGGTGTAGGCCTTGGCCAGCTCGTCGGCGACCACGCCTTCCATCTCGCCCTCGAGAGCGGAGAGATCTTCCGGCGAGAAGTCGCGCGGCTCGTTGGCGGCGACTTCGGCGAGCTTGATAATCGCGTTGATGACCGGCTGCATGCCGCGATGGCCGAACATTACCGCGCCGAGCATGATGTCCTCGGAGAGTTCGTTGGCCTCGGATTCGACCATCAGCACCGCGTCGGACGTACCGGCGACGACGAGGTCGAGTTCGCTTTCCTCCATCTCGTCAATATGCGGGTTGAGGACGTATTCGCCGTTGATGTAACCGACACGCGCGCCGCCGATCGGGCCCATGAAGGGAACGCCGGAGAGCGTCAGCGCGGCCGAAGCGCCGACCATGGCGAGCACGTCCGGATCGTTTTCCAGATCGTGCTGCAGGACGGTCAGGACGACCTGCGTGTCGTTCTTGTAGCCATCCGGAAAGAGCGGGCGGATCGGGCGGTCGATCAGACGCGAGGTCAGCGTTTCCTTTTCCGACGGGCGGCCTTCGCGCTTGAAGAAGCCGCCGGGGATCTTGCCGGCCGCAAAGGTCTTTTCCTGATAGTTGACGGTCAGCGGGAAGAAGTCCTGGCCGGGTTTCGGCTCCTTGGCGGAGACGACGGTGGCGAGAACGACGGTCTCTCCATAGGTGGCCATGACGGCGCCGTGCGCCTGGCGGGCAACCTTGCCGGTTTCGAGAATGAGCGGACGGCCGCCCCAGTCGATTTCGACCTTGTGATGATTGAACATGTCTTGTCCTTGTTTGTCTGGAAGCGCATCCGCGGCCTCATGGCAGCGAATGTCTCCCGGCTTCGTTATGAACGAGCGACGGGCAAGACGACTGGATGCTTGGCGATGAATTCTCAAGCAGCCGGCAATCCTGCCCCGAAGCTCCCTCGGGTTGGCGGCGGTGCGGTTTCGCGCCCGCCGGCCGGTTCGTCCGGGTTCACGCCACCCGGAAAGGCGAAAAGGCGGACCGGCATGGCCGGTCCGCCCGAGTCTTAGCGGCGGATGCCGAGTTCGGAAATCAGCTTCTGGTAGCGTGCCTCGTCGTTACGCTTGACGTAATCGAGGAGGCTGCGACGCTGCGAAACCATCTTCAGGAGACCACGGCGGGAGTGATTGTCCTTCTTGTGGCCCTTGAAGTGTTCCGTCAGGTTGGTGATCCGTTCGGTGAGGATCGCCACCTGGACTTCCGGAGAACCGGTGTCGCCGGCTTTCGTCGCGAATTTCTGAATAAGCTCGGCCTTGCGCTCGGGCGTAATCGACATCGTATGTCCTTTCTTCTTCGGGGCTTTTGCCCCTTGTTGTTCGGGTGAGCCGCCCTGTGCCGGGATGTCGTCCAGCAGGGGCCTTTCTTCGCATTTCGGGAATGCTGGCGCGCATATAGGCGATGAAAGGCGAAATGTCGAGTGTCTTGGGTATTCCGCCGATCTCTTGTGTCATGCCAATCGCGATACGAGGTAAAGAACATGACGAAGCCGCACTTCACAAGCGTGGCCGGGGCCGCCGTCCTGGCAGGGAGCATCCTCATGGCAGGCATCACGCAGGCGGTATCGGGCAATGCCGAGATCGGAACGATCGAAAGCGTCTACGAGACGCCGTCCGCCGCAAAACCGCTGTTTTCCGATCGGTTCCTCCAAGCGGCACCCTTCGACCAGATCGAAAGCGCCGTCGCTGCAATACGCCGGGAATACGGTCCCGCGCGCGCCGTGCGCGAGGCCGGCGAAGACTATGAAATCGAGACCGGGACGCACCGCATTCCAGTGCAGATCAGGCTGAACGCCGAGGGCAGGATCGAGGGCCTTCTGTTCAAGCCCGCCGAGCCGCTCACGGCATCGATCGGAGAAACGCTGGAGCTGCTCGCAGCGATGCCTGGTGCGGTCTCCTACTCCATAACGCGGGACGGCGAGGCGATCCACGGTCGCCATGCGGATGAAAGGCTGGCGGTCGGTTCCGCCTTCAAGCTGGCGGTGTTGTCAGTGCTCGCGGACGGCATCGAAGCCAGGACTCATCGATGGGACGACGTGCTGCGGCTCGAACCGGGCGACAAATCGCTGCCGTCGGGGCAGCTGCAGGATTTTCCGGCCGGATCGCCTTTCACACTGCACACGCTGGCCGCCGCGATGATCGCCGAGAGTGACAACACCGCGACCGACATGCTGATCCGGCTTCTCGGCCGCGAGCCGGTTGCCGAAAGGCTGCGGACAGAGACCGTCCTGACGACACGGGAGTTCTTCACGCTGAAAGCCGACCCCGACCTAGCGCGGCGCTACGCCGAGGCGGGCACGGACGGGCGGATGGCGATCATCGGCGAAATCGCCGAGCGCGACCTTCCTTCGCCGACGCTGGTCATGGGAGCCCATGACAAGGGCATCGAGTGGTATGTTTCGAATGCGACGCTCTGCGAACTGGCCGGCGCGGTCCGGGGCCTCGATGTCTTCGAGATCAATCCCGGACCGGTGGATGCCGGACGCTGGCGGTCGGTCGCCTACAAGGGCGGCAGCGAGACCGGCGTGCTCAACCTGACGGCCGCGCTTGCGGGTGAGAATGGGCACACCTTTTGCGTTTCGGTGACCGTCAATGACGGCAGCGCAATCGACGAGGCCGCCGTCTCCGGCCTCTTCTCCCGCCTGACGGATCAGCTCGCCGCCGATCCGCAGTGACGCGAAAACTCAGCGCGCGCTGACGATCTTGGTCTCGAGGAAATCCTCCAGGCCCCACCGGCCGCCCTCGCGGCCATTGCCGGACTGCTTGTAACCGCCGAAGGGATGGCCGGCGGCAAAGCCCGCGCCATTGACGCGGACCATGCCGGCGCGCAATTTCCGCGCGACGCGCTGGCCCTTGTCGACGTCCGATGTGGAGAGATAGGCAGCGAGCCCGTAGGGCGTGTCGTTGGCGATCTCGACGGCCTCGTCCTCGCCCTCGAAGGGGATCATCACCAGCACCGGCCCGAACACTTCCTCGCGTGCTATGGTCATCTGGTTGTTGACGTCTGCAAAGACGGTCGGACGCACGAAATAGCCGCGATTGAAGCCCTCGGGACGGCCCATGCCGCCGGCAACCAAGCGCGCGCCTTCGGCGATCCCCACTTCGATCAGACCCTGGACCTTGTCGAACTGCGCCTGCGAGACGAGCGGGCCGATATGGCCGCCGGCCTCGCGCGGATTGCCGACCTTGACGGCCTCGGCGGCTTCCCTGACCAGATCGACCGCCTCTTCGTAGACAGGACGCTCGACCAGCATGCGCGTCGGCGCGTTGCAGGACTGGCCGGTGTTCTCCATGCAATGATTGACGCCACGGGTAATCGAGCGCGGCAGATCGGCATCGGCAAAAATGATGTTGGGCGACTTGCCGCCGAGTTCGAGCGTGACGCGCTTGACCGTGTCGGCGGAGCCCTTGGTGACCAGTGCGCCCGCGCGCGTCGAGCCGGTGAACGACATCATGTCGATATCCGGATGATGCGACATCGCCTCGCCAACGCCCGGACCGTCGCCATTGACGAGGTTGAACACGCCGGCGGGGAAACCCGCCTCATCGACGAATTCGGCGAACAGCAGCGCCGAGAGCGGCGCGATCTCGGACGGCTTCAGGATACAGGTGCAGCCGGTCATCAGGGCCGGATAGACCTTGAGCGCGATCTGGTTGATCGGCCAGTTCCAAGGCGTGATCAGGCCGCAGACGCCGATCGGCTCGCGCACGATGACCTGCCCGTCGGCGAAGGGCTCTTCCCATGCGATATGCTTCACGCCTTCGAGGAAGCCCTGCATGTGCCAGGGGCCGCAAGGCGCCTGTTCATTGAGGGCCAGATCGATCGGGGCGCCCATTTCCAGCGAGATCGCCTCGCCGAGTTCGCCCATGCGGCGCTGCATGAACGCGTCAAGCTTTTCCAGCAACGCGATGCGTTCCTCAAGCGGTGTCGCCGCCCAGGCCGGAAAGGCGCGCCGCGCCGCGGCGACCGCCTTGTCGACATCGGCTTTCGCGCCAAGCGAAATGACCGCACAGGCCTCTTCGGTGGCCGGATCGATCACGTCGCAATCATTCGCCGCCGCCGGTGCGACCCATTTTCCGTCGATGTAGAAATCCCGTTTTTCGATCATGTCGCGATCCTTCCTTTTGCCCTCTGGCTACACCAGTCCGCATGTCCTGCAAATGGCTATCGCATGTCCGCTGCAACACGTCGCATGCGCGTAAGCATCCCGCCGATATCTGAATCCGGCGTCTAAAATTCAAGCCGTTTCGCGGCGCGTTTCTTTACACGGGCCGGATATATCGGTTGCCCGGACGGGAAAGACGATTGGTTTGGGCATGCAGGACATCGACAGCTATGTGGTGGAAACGGAACTGGGGCGCATCGCCGTTCGCGATACGCGCGGCGGCGCGATGCCGCTCCTGTTGCTGCATGGCGGCGGCTACTCCGGGGATATCTTCTCGGCACAGCTCAACGACGCCGAACTGCGCGGTTTCCGGCTGATCGTTCCCGACCTGCCGGGGCATGGCGAATCGGACAATGCAGCCAATCCGGAAAGCGGCTACAGCGTTTCGGGTCTGGCGAGCGCGATCGCGGCGCTGATCGAGGAACTCGGCCTTGTCAATTGCGTCGTCGCCGGCTGGTCGCTCGGCGGCCATGTCGCCATCGAGCTGCTCGGCGCGCATTGCTCGATCGCCGGCGTCGCTATTACCGGGGCCCCACCGCTCGTCCAGGGCGGTCTCGGCATGATCCGCGGCTTCCATTTCAGTCGCGACATGCTGCTCGCCTCCAAGGCGAAGCTCATGGAGCACGAAGCCGCGCGGTACATGCGCATGACGCTCGGCCCGGACGCTCCGCGCGAATTTGCCGACCTGATCCTGCGCGCCGATCCGCAATCGCGGCCCGTTACGATGCGCAGCCTCGTGTCCGGCCAAGGCTGCGACCAGCGCGATACGGTGGAGAGTTCGCCCGTGCCGGTCTGCCTGATCCAGGGCCAGAACGATCCCTTTGCGCGGACCGGCTATGTGACCGGCATTCGCGGCAATGCAATCTACGAAGGCGGCTGCAAGGTGATCGCGGGAGCGAGGCATGCGCCATTCCTCGACGCGCCGGGCGAATTCAACGCCCTTCTCGCCTGTTTCGCGCGCGACGTCGCTTCGGGCAAGGCCAGCGTCGCGCCCGCCGACCCGATGCGCATCGCGGTCTGAAACGAACCGCTCTATAGCTTGAAGACGCGGCGCGGACGGAACTCGCCCTGCGCGATTTCGCCGATCGCCAGCAGGCGGCCATGCTCGAAAGCGCAGGCGTCGTCGGCGGGGAGCGGCGCGTCGCGGCCGCGCAGGATAACCGGATTGCCGAGCCGGATGCGATTGGCCTGATCGCCGGTGACGACGATCTGCGGATAGCCGTCCATCGCCTCGCCGGTATCGAGCAACATCGGATCGATCGCCGCGAAACGGGCGGCGAAGCGCTCCGTCTGGTCGCTCTCCTCGTCATCCTCCGGCTTGAAGGGCGCTTCGGCTGCGGCCACCGCCTTTTCCAGCTCTTCGAGCGTGACCGCGTCCTCCTCGTCGAAGGGATCGACCACGGTGCGGCGCAGTTCGACGACATGGCCGTAACAGCCGAGATCGCGGCCCATGTCGCGGGCCAGCGAACGGACATAGGTTCCCTTGCCGCAATCCACCTCGAAGGCGGTGCGGCCGTCGTCGTGGCTGACGATCGCGAGACTCTCGATCTCGACCTCGCGGGCCGGAATGTCGACCGCCTCGCCCTCGCGGGCGAGATCATAGGCGCGCTCGCCGCCGATCTTGATGGCCGAATAGGCCGGCGGCTTCTGCTGGATCGTGCCGGTATAGTTTTCGAGGATCGACTCGACATCCTCGCGCGAGGGACGCTTGTCGGAGGTCTTGAGCACCTCGCCTTCGGCGTCGTCGGTCGCCGTTTCCGACCCCCATTCGACGGCGAAACGGTAGACCTTGGCGCCGTCCATCACATAGGGCACGGTCTTGGTCGCCTCGCCCAGCGCGATCGGCAGAATGCCAGAAGCGAGCGGATCGAGCGTGCCGGCATGGCCCGCCTTTTCCGCCTTGAACAGCCATTTGATTTTGGAGACCGCGTCGGTCGATCCCATGCCAAGCGGCTTGTCGAGCACCAGCCAGCCCGATACCGGGCGGCCCTTCTTCTTCCTGCGGCCCATTCCTGTCCTGTCCGTTCCTGTATCCGCCCCTCCACACAGGGGCGTGTTTCCTGTCCTACGAACGCCGACCGCGGGTCGGCGCGTGAAATTCCGGCGGCTTGCCGTCGATCCAGCGCAGGAAACGCGCGATCGTTTCCTGCCGTCTCAATGCCTCGACATCCGTGCCGAAGGCGGCGAGTTCCGTGTTGGAGAAATGGCGATGCAGCGTGGCGTGGCAGATCGGGTGAACCGGCACGGTATCCCTGCCACCGCGGCTCTTGGGCACCGGGTGGTGCCATTCGATGCGGCGGCCGAGTTGGCGGGAACAGAGCCAGCAGGTTTCCACCTGCTCCAGCCGCCGTGCGCCGAAACCGGACAGGTCCGTCCGCCGTGGCCTCATCCGCCATCCTCTTCCGGATCATGATCGAGATCGCGGGCGACCTCCGGCGAACGCAGCAAATCGTCGATCTTCGAGAAATTATCGTAGCTCGTATCGGCGCGGAAGCGAAATTGCGGCATGTATTTCATCTGGCTCAGGGCGTGCGATGCGCGACCGCGAATGAATTTCGCGTTGGCGGCGAGCGCCTTGATGACCGGTTCCATGTCCTCGCGGCCAAGCGCGGTGACATAGACGGTTGCGATCTTCAGATCGGGCGACATGCGCACCTCGTTGACCGAAAGCACCGCGCCTTCGAGCACCGGATCGCGCACCTCGCCGCGCTGCAGGATTTCGGTCAGGGCATGGCGAACCTGTTCGCCGACGCGCAGTTGCCGCTGGGACGGCCCGCTGGATGTGGAGGATTTGACCATCAGATACCCCTATACTCCCTTACCTCATTTCGAGGCGGCCGGCTGTGCCGATGCCGTGCCAGTTTTCGCTCGTTCCTGTATCTTCTTGATTTGCTTGAACGCCTTATGCATTTCGATCTCAGAACTGAAAGCGCTTCGGGGAATAAACCAGCGGCATCCATCCACTTGCACCGCGATTCCGTATTGTTTGACCGCGATTTCGATAACGGCATCCCATCGAGCGAAGTTGCGAAAATGTGCAGCGGTGTTGAACACTTCGTTTTCATCAAATCCGGTTTCCACCTCAAACGGGGAAAACGGCAGAAATGTCCGGCCGCCAAAAAGATACTCGCTGGAGTAACGAAATATATCCGCGAGATTGATTGTCAGAAGCGCGAGAATTGCCAACGCCAAAACAAAGTCAATTTTCGAATGGCCCCATATCAAAGCGCCGACTATGCCCGCAAACACCACTCCATTTGCCAGCGCTCCGGCTAGGGCCTTGTTTCGCTTTTTCTTTTCACTCTCCGCAAAGGCAAGCCGCTCGTCTTCCGGTTTGTAAACATACCGGAAAACAAGCGGATTGCTGTCAGACATCAAGTTGGCCTTGAGTGATGCCGCCTACAGCGACCGGGCGATTTCCTCGACGCGGAAGCACTCGATCACGTCGCCGGCGCGGATGTCGTCGTAGTTCTCGAAGGCCATGCCGCATTCCTGGCCGACCGGGACCTCGGAAACCTCGTCCTTGAAGCGCTTGAGCGTCTTGAGCTTGCCTTCATGGATGACGACGTTGTCGCGGACCAGGCGCACGCCTGCACCGCGCTCCACCTTGCCTTCGGTGACCTTACAACCGGCAACCTTGCCGACCTTGGTGATGTTGAACACCTCGAGGATCTCGGCATTACCGAGGAAGGTCTCGCGGCGCTCCGGCGACAGAAGGCCGGACATGGCGGCTTTCACGTCGTCTAGCAGGTTGTAGATGATGTTGTAGTAGCGGATCTCCACGCCGGACTGCTCGGCCAGGTCGCGCGCCTGCTTGTTGGCGCGGACGTTGAAGGCCATGATCACCGATCCGGTGGATTCGGCGAGCGTGACGTCGGTCTCCGTGATGCCGCCCGCGCCCGAATGGACGATGCGGGCCTGAACCTCGTCGGTGCCGAGCTTGTCGAGCGCGCCGAGGATCGCCTCGACGGAGCCCTGCACGTCGGCCTTGATGAGCAGCGGGAACTCGGCGAGCTCCTTGTTGGCGGCCTGCGCCATCATCTGTTCGAGCGAACCGCGCGAACCGGCCTGACGTGCGACCGCCTTTTCGCGGGAGACGCGCTGACGGTATTCAGAAATCTCGCGGGCGCGGGCTTCCGAGTCGACGACAGCGACCTTGTCGCCGGCCTGCGGCGTGCCGTTGAGACCGAGAATCTCGACCGGCAGGGACGGTTCGGCTTCCTTGAGCTGATCGCCGCGGTCGTTGATGATCGCGCGCACGCGGCCCCACTCGTCGCCGGCGACGACGATGTCGCCGGTCCTGAGCGTGCCGGCCTGCACCAGCACCGTCGCGACCGAGCCGCGGCCCTTGTCGAGCTTGGCTTCGATGACCACGCCCTCGGCGGTACGATCCGGATTGGCCTTCAGTTCGAGAACTTCGGACTGCAGCAGGATCGCCTCAAGGAGGCCGTCCAGATTGATATGCTTGAGCGCCGAGACCTCGACCTCCTGGACGTCGCCGCCCATGGATTCGACGAAGACCTCGTGCTGCAGAAGTTCCGTGCGGACCTTCTGCGCGTCGGAGTCCGGCTTGTCGATCTTGTTGATCGCGACGATCATCGGCACGCCGGCCGCCTTGATGTGATTGATGGACTCAATCGTCTGCGGCATGACGCTGTCATCGGCCGCGACCACCAGGATCGCGATGTCCGTCGCCTGGGCGCCGCGGGCGCGCATTGCGGTGAACGCGGCATGGCCCGGCGTATCGAGGAAGGTGATCTTCTGACCGTCCTTCTCGACCTGATAGGCGCCGATGTGCTGGGTGATGCCGCCGGCCTCGCCCTTGACGACATTGGCCTCGCGGATCGCGTCGAGCAGCGACGTCTTGCCGTGGTCGACGTGGCCCATGATAGTCACGACCGGCGGACGCGACTTCATGTCCTCGGCCTTGTCCTCGATATCGAAAATGCCTTCCTCGACATCGGCCTCGGTAACGCGGCGCACGGTATGGCCGAATTCCTCGGCGATCAGTTCAGCCAGGTCGGCATCGATCAGATCGCCGGGCTTCATCATCTGGCCTTCCTTCATCAGGAACTTGACCACGTCGACGGCACGTTCGGCCATGCGCTGGGCGAGTTCCTGAATGGTGATCGTCTCGGGCAGCTGGACCTCGCGCGAAATCTTCTCGCGCGGCTCGTTGCTCGACATGGAGCGTTTGAACTTCTCCTGCCGGCGACGCATCGCCGAAAGCGACCGCGAGCGGCCTTCGCCGTCGGCGCCGACATTGGAGAGCGTCAGCTTGCCACGGCGACGCTCGTCGTCACGGCGCGGCGACGGACGCGGCGGGGTATCAGTCTTTCCGGGCCCGCCGGCACCACCGCGACGCGGGCCGCGGCTTTCTTCCTCGTCCCCGGCGGGGCGACGCCCGGCCGGCTTGGCCGCCGCGGCGGCTTTTTCCCCTTCAGGCTCGGGCGCGCGCTTCGCGGCTTCGGCTTCGGCGCGTTCGCGGGCAGCCTTTTCGGCAGCCAGGCGTTCCTCTTCCTCGCGCTGGCGGCGTTTGGATTCGGCACGCTCCCTGGCGCGGCGCTCGTCTTCCTCGGCGCGGCGCTTGGCGTCCTCGGCGGCGCGCTGACGATCCTCGACCTCACGGGCCTTGGCTTCCTCGAGGGCGCGCCTGCGCGCATCCATTTCGTTTTGGGAAAGCTGGTTGAGAACCACGCCGCCGCGCGAATCGTCGTGCGCCGCCGGCCTCTTCGGGGCCGCCTTCGGCGCCTCGGGCTTCGGAGCCTCGGCTTCGGGCGCAGCCGCGCGCGGCTTCAGGCCGCCCGCAAGCGACCCGGAAGCCGGTTTTTCGTCGGGACGCGTGAACTTTCGCTTGCGCGTTTCGACGACCACCGATTTCGACCGGCCATGGCTGAAATTCTGCCGGACGGTGCTCTTGTCACCGCCCGAGCGCTTCAGCGTCAGCGTGCGTTTGCTGTCGGCGCCGGTCTTCTTGTCGTCTGTCGTGTCACTCATTCCGTAATCTTATCCTTCGCGGTCTTCTCGCTTGCGCCGCCCGAGGTGTCGAATTCTGCGCTGAAATGCCGGAAACGGTCGAGAAAAACAAGGTGCCGCAATGCGGCTCGCCCCGGCTGCCCGTCAAGTATCGCAGCATGTATCACATTTCCCCCACCCAATGCCAAATCCAATTCGCCTTCGGCAAAGGATTTGAACGCGGGGATATCCGGCCCGTCCATGCGGCGCACAAAGGTGCGGGCCTGATCAATCTTGCGCACGCCGTCCGGCGCAGCGCCGGCATCGTGCAAAACGGCGATCGCCTCACCGGAGCGGACCGCCTTGTCGACCTGAACGGCGCCCGTGACGACGCCGCCGGCCTTGCGCGCCAGGCCGAGCTGGCCGAGCGCGCGTTTCGCTATCAGATGATCTGTGCGGGCGCCGAGTTCAAGGTCGGCGCTCACGTCCTGCTTCAGTCCGCGGCGAAACATCTTCTTCGCCACGGCCTTGTCGACGAGGTCGCGATGGGCGGTCACCCAGCAGCCGCGACCCGGCAGGTTTCGCTTCAGGTCAGGAACGACATTCCCGTCCGGATCCGCGACGAAGCGGATCATTTCGTCGGCGGGAAGCTGCCGGCTGGTCACGATGCAGCTGCGATCGTTCATGTCGTCCTTTCTGGCTGCTGTCATGACCAAATGCCGTATCCGAGTTCCGCGCGACCATCATCCCGGCCTCAGGCGTCGAAGATCACGCCGGCAGGCTCGGCCGGTGCTTCCTCGGCGTCTTCGCCTTCTTCCGGCTCTTCCTCGCCGGCGCGCAGATCCTCTTCGGTGATCCAGCCCACGGCGAGACGCGCGGCGACGACCATCTCCTCGGCTTCGGCGCGCGACGTGCCGAAGGGCGTGAAGACGCCGTCATGCATGACGGTCTCGCCTTCCTTGCGCTCGCGCCAGCCGACGAGGTCGTCGGAGGCGCAACCGGCGAAGTCTTCGAGCGTCTTGATGTCTTCCTCGCCAAGCGCGACCATCATCGCGGTGGTGACGCCGGGGACTTCGCGGATCTCGTCGGCAACGCCCAGTTCCTTGCGCTTGGCGTCGTTCTCGGCCTCGATCCGGTCGAGATATTCGCGGGCGCGCATCTGGATTTCGGCGGCGGTCTCCTCGTCGAAGCCCTCGATGGACGACACTTCCTCCGAGTCGACATAAGCCACTTCCTCGATGGAGGTGAAGCCTTCGGACGCCAGGACCTGGCCGACCATCTCGTCGACGTCGAGCGCTTCCATGAACAGGTTGGAGCGTTCGACGAATTCCTTCTGGCGGCGCGCCGATTCCTCTTCCTCGGTCAGGATGTCGATATCCCAGCCGGTCAACTGCGAGGCAAGGCGGACGTTCTGGCCGCGGCGGCCGATGGCCAGCGACAGCTGATCGTCGGGCACGACAACCTCGATGCGCTCGGCATCCTCGTCGAGAACCACCTTGGCGACCTCGGCGGGCTGCAGCGCGTTGACGATGAAGGAGGCCGCATCGGGCTGCCAGGGAATGATGTCGATCTTCTCGCCCTGCAATTCCCCGACGACCGCCTGAACGCGGCTGCCGCGCATGCCGACGCAGGCGCCGACGGGATCGATGGAGGAATCACGGCTGACGACGGCGATCTTGGCGCGGGACCCCGGATCGCGTGCGACCGACTTGATCTCGATGATGCCGTCATAGATTTCCGGCACTTCCATCTGGAAGAGCTTCGCCATGAACTGCGGGTGAGTGCGCGACAGGAAGATCTGCGGCCCGCGCTGCTCGCGGCGGACGTCATAGACATAGGCGCGGACGCGGTCGCCATAGCGGTACATCTCGCGCGGGATCAGTTCGTCGCGGCGGATGATCGCCTCGGCGCGGCCGAGATCGACGATTACATTGCCGTATTCGACACGCTTGACCGTGCCGTTGACGATCTCGCCGACGCGATCCTTGAATTCCTCGTACTGGTTGTCGCGTTCGGCCTCGCGGACCTTCTGCACGATGACCTGCTTGGCGGACTGGGCGGCGATGCGGCCGAAATCGAGCGGCGGCAGCTGTTCGGCGATGAAGTCGCCGGGCTGCGCGTCCGGATTGCGGTCACGCGCCTGCTCGATGGAGATCTGGGTCGCCGGATCCTCGACGACCTCGGAGACCTCGAGAAGGCGCTGCAGCTTGATCTCGCCGGTCTTCGTGTTGATGTCGGCCCGGATGTTGGTCTCCTGGCCGTAGCGGGATTTCGCGGCCTTCTGAATCGCGTCGGCCATCGCCGAGATGACAATATCCTTGTCGATCAGTTTCTCGCGCGCGACCGCGTCGGCGATCTGCAGAAGTTCCAGCCTGTTCGCACTGACTGCCATTGTCGTCTCCTATCGGCGTTCAGTTATCCGCATCGCTGTCGGATGCGGTGTCTTCGTCTTCATTTCCCTCTCCGCGCGCCTGGCGGGCCGCCTTGTCGGCCTTCAGCGCCTCGCGTATCAAATCATCGGTCAGGATCAGCCTCGCATCGGCGATGGTGTCGAGCGGGATTTCCGAGACCAGCGCCTCACCGAAATTGGCCTTGTCGGCCTCCATCGTGATCGCTTCCTGTGTCATGCCGGTGATGGTGCCGCGGAAGCGCTTGCGCCCGTCGACCATCACGGAGGTGTCGATCCGCGCCAGCTGGCCGCGCCACCGCGCGAAATCCGACAGGCGCACCAGCGGCCGGTCGATGCCCGGCGAGGAAACCTCCAGGTGATAGGCCCGGTCGATCGGATCCTCGACATCGAGCAGCGGCGAGACCATGCGGCTGACGTTTTCGCAGTCCTCGACACTCATCGTGCCGTCCTCGCGCTCGGCCATGATCTGCAGCGTCAGCCCATTCATGCCCGACAGGCGCACCCGCACCAGCCGATAGCCCGCGGAGTTGAGCACCGGCTCGACGATCGACGCGACGCGCGCATCCACGCCCGTCTCGCGGACGATGCGCGGTTCGTCGTTTTCGATCGGCGCCAGATATGCGTCGCTCAACTCTGCTGCTTTCCCACCGTTAAAACAAAAAGAGCGGGACCTTGCGGGCCCACTCTTGTTCGGATGACCAAGAATTTGAGTTCCATATACGCCGCGCAGCCGGGAAGCGCAAGGGGCGAGGTCTTTCGGACACACAGGCGGCCGACGCAGCCGGCATCGGCCAAGTGACCGCTATTTGCGCAGAAATGTCAGATAAGCCGGCGTGCGGCCCTCGCGCAGCGCCTTGGCCTCGTAGCGCGTACCGGGCCAGCCTTCATAGGGCGTTCGCCAGTCTGACGCGTTGCGCGCCGGCCAGTCGAATTCCGGATGGGCGTGAATGTGCCGGAGCGTCCAGTTGACATAAGTCTCGATGTCGGAAGCGAAGCGGAAGCGCGCGCCCGGTTTCAGGACACGGGCGAAACGATCGAGATTGGCCTTGTTGACGAAGCGCCGCTTCCAGTGCCGCATCTTCGGCCACGGATCGGGATAAAGAAGATCGATCCCGTCGAGCGAGCCAGCGGGCAGCCAGTCGAGCAGCTGCGTGGCGTCATCGTCGTAAAGGCGGACATTGGTCACGCCCGCATCGCCCGCGGCCGCGACGAATTTCGCCATGGAATTGACGAAGGGCTCGACGCCGATGAAACCCGTTTGCGGGCTCTCGAGCGCGCGATGCAGCAGATGCTCGCCGCCGCCAAAGCCGATTTCAAGGACGATTCGCTCTGGCGCGTGGTCGAACAGGTCGGATAGCCGGGCCGGCGCGGGCTTCGCCAGGTCGATCTTCCAGGCCGGCAGAAGCCGGCCGAGCTGTTCCGCCTGGCGCGGCTTCAGCGTTTTGCCGCGGCGGCGGCCGAAAAACGCCTCGGTTGCCCGCGAGCGTCGTTTTTCTTCGGTCATTTCACCCCGAGGGCGGCCTTCAGCGGCTTGACGAGGTTTGTCCGCTCCCAGGAGAAGGAGCCGTCGCGGCCGGGCTTGCGGCCGAAATGGCCATAGGCGGCTGTCTTGGCGTAAATCGGCTTGTTGAGGTCGAGATGCTTGCGGATGCCGGACGGTGACAGGTCCATGACCTGGCGCAGCGCCGTTTCGATCGCAGCGTCATCGACCTTGCCGGTGCCGTAAGTGTCGACATAGACGGACAGCGGCTGGGCGACGCCGATGGCGTAGGAGAGCTGGATGTTGCACTTGTCGGCAATGCCGGCGGCAACAACGTTCTTGGCGAGATAGCGCGCGGCATAGGCGGCCGAACGGTCGACCTTGGTCGTGTCCTTGCCGGAGAAAGCGCCGCCGCCATGGGGCGCTGCGCCGCCATAGGTGTCGACGATGATCTTGCGGCCGGTGAGGCCGGCGTCGCCGTCCGGGCCGCCGATGACGAACTTGCCGGTCGGGTTGATGTACCAGACGCAATCGTCGGCGATCGGCAGATCGCCAAGCGCTTCGCGGATGTAAGGCTCGACGACGGCGCGGACCTTCTTGTTGTCCCAGCTGCCGTCCATGTGCTGCGTCGACAGGACGATGGAAACCACTTCAGCGGCCTTGCCGTCGCGGTAGCGCACGGTGACCTGGGACTTGGCGTCGGGACCGAGCTTCGCGGCCTCGCCCTCGCCGGAATGGCGGGCGGCGGCGAGCAGTTCGAGGATCTTGTGGGCGTAGTAGATCGGCGCCGGCATGAGTTCCGGCGTCTCGTTGCAGGCATATCCGAACATGATGCCCTGGTCGCCCGCGCCTTCCTCGCCCTGCTTGTCGGACGCGTTGTCGACGCCCTGGGCGATGTCGGCGGACTGGCCGTGCAACAGCACGTCGACGCGGCAGGTCTTCCAGTGGAAGCCGTTCTGCTCATAGCCGATGTCGCGGATGGCGCGGCGGGCGGCGGAGCGGAATTTCGACGGATTGACCATCGGGTGGCCGGTCGCGTCGGTGACGAAATTGCCGGCCTTGTCCTTTTTCAGCATGGTCTCGGGCACGCGCACCTCGCCGGCGATCACGACGCGGTTGGTCGTCGCCAGGGTCTCGCAGGCGACGCGGACGCGCCACTTCTCGTCTTCGCCGTGCTTGCGCGCCTCGCGATAGATCAGATCGACGATCTCATCGGAAATACGGTCGCAGACCTTGTCCGGATGGCCTTCGGACACGGATTCGGACGTAAAAAGGTAATCCTGGCGCGCCATTTTGCAGATGTCCCCGATAATTGCGTGGGCCGACCGTAGGAACGGCGGCACGAAGTCGGCCTTCGTTAGGCAACAGGCGAATGCCGGTCAAGAAAAAACCGGCTTTCGCTTAAGGATATAAGGATAAGTGCATGTCCGTCCGCGCAGGAGGCGTGCGGCGCCTTACTCCGCGTCGGAATCGGCGGCGATCGCCTTGACCAGATCGATGATACGGCGACGCACCTTGGGATCGGAGATCTTCACGAACGCCCGGTTCAGTTGCAGCCCCTCGGAGCTCGACAGGAAATTGACGACATAGGTCGATGAATTCTCGCTCAGCCCGTCGGCCGAAGCATCCCCCGCGTCACCCGGCGCGTCCTCGAAGAAGAAGGCGACAGGCACGCCGAGGATCGCCGCGATATTCTGCAGGCGGCTGGCGCCGACGCGGTTGGTGCCCTTCTCGTATTTCTGAACTTGCTGGAACGTGATGCCAAGTTGCTCGCCCAGCTTTTCCTGGCTCATGCCGAGCATGGTGCGCCGCAGCCGGATGCGGCCGCCAACATGTATGTCAATCGGGTTGGGTTGCTTCTTGTTCACCGTCATTAATTGTCCTTGCCGCCTGGCAGCTGATTATCATTGTTATTTCCAAGGACCAGAGGTGCGAGACGGCTGCAAACCGACGCCACCCTTCATAACATAATCACCGTTGGCACGGGATTCAAAGACCGACTCCCAACAAATTAAAAAACTTTAATGCCGATTTCGGCCGCCGGCCCGCCCCGTGAAGGCGGCCAGCGCGAAAAACGCCAGGATCGCCCAGAAGGTCAGGCGGCCGTTGCGGGCATACCAGGTCGCGGCCAGCGAATCGGCAAGCGGCGCCTCTACGGCTCCACGCACGCCATAGCCAAGCGCATCCAACTGGCGGCCGTAGGGGTCGTATATGGCGGAGATGCCGTTATTGGCGGCCCGGACGACCGGGAGGCCGGTCTCCAGTGCGCGGATGCGCGCCTGATGGGCGTGCTGGTAGGGACCCGGCGTGTCGCCGTACCAGGCGTCGTTGGTGACATTGACGAGCACGGTCGGCCTGTCTCCCCCGGCCGCGACCGCATAGGGGAAGATCGCCTCGTAACAGACCGAGGGCAGCACGACCATGCCGTTCGGCAGCGTCATCGTGCGCCGGCGATCCGCGGGCGAATACCCGCGATCGGCCGCCGCGATCGCCTTCATGCCGAGCTTTTCCAGCATCGCCTTGAAGGGCAGATATTCGCCGAAGGGAACGAGGTGTTTCTTGTCGGCCGCGTCGACGATGACGCCGTCGCCGTCCAGAACGAGAATGGAGTTGTAGTAGGTGCGCTGCCCGGTGGACGGATCGATCTCGCCGCCGCGCGCCGCGCCGGCGAGCAGAAGCTGGCCGGGAGCGAGCGTTTCGGCGATGGATGCGACGGCCTGCGGCGCTTCGGTCAGGAGATAGGGGACGGACGTTTCGGGCCAGACGACGATGTCCGGGCGCTGTCCGCCGGTCCCGGCTTCAGAGGTCAGGTCGAGCAGCGTCTCGAAAATCTCGTCGCGAATGGCGGCGTCCCATTTCTCCGACTGGTCGATGTTCGGCTGGACGATGCGGACCAGCGGTGCGTCGGCGCTGATATCCGCCGCGTTTTGCAGGCGCCAGAAGCCGTAGCCCGCATGGCCCCCGAGAAGCGCGATGACCATCACCGCTGCGAACCCGGCCCGCCAGCGGCCGCCGGCAAAGGCGGAAGGCAGGCAAAAAGCGAAAACGGCAAGCGCATTCATGCCGTAAATGCCGACGAGGGACGCCGACTGCATCAGCACCGGAACCGGCATCGCCGCATAGCCGACCGCGTTCCAGGGAAAGCCGGTAAAGGCGAAGGAGCGCAGCCATTCGGCCAGCCCGAAACCCAGCGCGAGCGCCGCGATGCGGCCGATCCCGTCGGACCAGAGCAGGCGCGCGACAACCGCCGCAAGACCGTAAAACAGGGCCTGGACGGCGGGTATAAGCGTCACCGCGAAGGGCCACAGCCAGACGAACTGGTCCGCCTCGACGAAGAGCGCATTGCCGATCCACCAGAGGCCGGCGACGAAATAGCCGAAACCGAACCACCATCCCGTGGCAAAGGCCGGCCAGACGGACGCGACGAGGGAACGCGTCGGCCGGGCCACGGCCCCGTCGAGCATCCAGACCAGGACCGGAAACGAGACAAAGCAGACGATAAACAGCTGGAACGGCGCCTGGCCGAGCACGGCGAATGCACCGGCGCAAAAAGCGAGCAAGGCCCGCTTCCAGCCGGTCGTCAACAGTATGCGGTTGGCCAAACGCTCCATCAGCGGTCCGTAGCCGAATCAATGCTTACGGAGCTTTAGCAGCCATCATCGCTGGAGGCGATGTCAGTCCGTGCTTTCGGCCGACTTTGCCGGATCGGCCGCCAAGGCGACCGGTTCGGCAACTGCTTCCGCAGCCGGCTGTTCGCGGCCCTGCGCCACCGGACGGATAGGCCGCCGCTTGGCGCGCACGATGCGCACGCGCCGAATACGGCGGGGATCGGCCTCGAGGATTTCGAATTCGTAGCCGGCAAAGGACGGGATCACCTCGCCGCGCACCGGGATGCGGCCGAGCAGCGAAAAGATCAGGCCGCCAATCGTGTCGACGTCATCGTCCTCGCTGCGCGCCGCCTCGAGAAAATCCGGGCCGAGAGCGCCGGCGAGATCCTCGAGATAGACGCGCGCATTGGCGATGATCGTGCCGTTCGACTGCTCGGTGAACAGGACTTCCTCATCGTCGTGCTCGTCCTCGATGTCGCCGACAACCATCTCGACGATATCCTCAAGGGAAACGAGGCCGTCGGTGCCGCCATATTCATCGATGACGAGGGCCATCTGGATGCGTTGCGTCTGCATGCGCGCCATCAGGTCGGCGGCGAGCATGGAGGGCGGCACGAACAGCACCTGGCGCGCCAGCTTCAGTTCCTCGATCGTCTTGTCGAGCTCGACCTTGCCGAGATCGAGCTGGCCGGACGAGTTGTGACCGACGGGCGCGGCGCCGTTGCGTCGGCGCGTGCGCTTCTTCTCGCCGGCCAGCCGGGTGATCGCCGCGACGACGTCGCGGATGTGAACCATGCCGCGCGGATCGTCCAGCGTCTCGTCATAGACCGGCATGCGGCTGTGACCGTGCGTCTCGAACAGTTTCAGCAATTCGCCGAGCGTCGTCTTCTGGTCGACCGCGTAAACCTCCGCGCGGGGAATCATCACATCCTCGACGCGCACTTCGCGCAGCCGCAGGATATTGTGCAGCATGGCGCGCTCGCCGGGCGAGATGGTCTGATCGTCCCACTCGCCATTGCCGGAAAGGGCGTCCTGAAGGTTCTCGCGGATGGTCGCGGCCGATTGCGGCCTGAACAGGAAGAGGAGGCGTTGCAGGAATCCCGGCTGACCGCGCGACTTGCCGGGTTCCGCGCCGGGACTTCGGGGTTCGGTGTCGTCGTCGCGAGACACGTCGCGCCTCGAGTCTTCGGTCTCGTTAATCGTCATAAGCATCGAAATGTTCAATCGGCCTCAGAATAGGGGTCGGGAACGCCGATGTCAGCAAGAATCGCGCGCTCCGCAGCTTCCATCTCCTCGGCCTCTGCGTCATTTTCGTGGTCATAGCCCAAAACATGCAAGAAACCGTGAACGATGAGATGACGCAGATGGTCATCGAAAGGTTTGGCTTCAAGCGCTGCCTCGTCGCGTACGGTTTCATAGGCAATGACGATATCGCCCAGCATCGGGCCCGGCGGATCGCCCGGCGAAAGATCGAAGGCCGGGAAGGACAGCACATTGGTCGGCTTGTCCTTGCCGCGCCATTGCGCATTCAGCGCCTGCATCGCCTTGTTGTCGGTGAACAGCACGGACAGTTCGCTCGCCGCCTCCCCGAAGCCGAGCCGGGCAATCGCGGCATCGACGCATTGCGAGGCAATTGCCGCTAGCGCACCTTCGCCCGCCCAGTCGCCCGCTTCGACCGCCACATCAATATCGACGGCCAAATGCTAACCCTGCCGGTCGTAGGCCGAGACGATCTTCGCCACGAGCGGATGGCGCACGACGTCGGTTTCGGTGAAGCGCACGGTGACGATGCCGGAGACATCGCGCAGGACGTGCAGCGCCTCGACGAGGCCGGATTTCGCCCCGAGCGGCAGATCGACCTGCGACGGATCGCCAGTGACGATCATGGTCGAGTTCTCGCCGAGACGGGTGAGGAACATCTTCATCTGCATCGATGTGGTGTTCTGCGCCTCGTCGAGGATGACCGCGGCATTGGCGAGCGTGCGCCCGCGCATGAAGGCGAGCGGCGCGATCTCGATGACGCCGGCGGCCAATGCGCGTTCCACCTTGTCGGCGGGGATCATGTCGTAGAGCGCGTCGTAAAGCGGCCGGAGATAGGGATCGACCTTCTCCTTCAGGTCGCCCGGCAGGAAGCCGAGCCGCTCGCCCGCCTCGACGGCGGGGCGGGACAGGATGATGCGCTCCACCGCGCCGCGCTCCAGCAGCATCGCGGCATGGGCGACGGCGAGATAGGTCTTGCCGGTACCGGCCGGGCCGACGCCGAAGACGAGTTCGGCGCGGTCGAGGGCGCGGATATAGGCATCCTGGTTCGGGGTGCGGGCGAAGACAGTCTTCTTGCGGGTCGAGATCTGCGCAGCCGCGAGCTTCGCCGGCGCGGCAATCGTCGGCAGCGACAGCTGGTCGTCGGCGGCGACAGCCATGCGCAACGCGCCGTCGACATCGGACGTGTCCGGTTCGTCGCCGCCGGCCGCAAGCCGGTCATAGAGATAATCGAGCGCGCGGCGCGCCTGTTCCGTCGCGGTCGGCTCGCCGCGTATGGTGACCTGGTTTCCCTTGGAGCGCACATCGACGCCCAGCCGCTGCTCGATCAGGGCCAGGTTCTGGTCGAACTGGCCGTAGAGCGCACGGGCATGGTCGTTGTTGTCAAAGCTCAGGACGATGTGCGCCAGATCGGAGGCGCCGGTGACGGGTGTCGCGGGGGCTTCTGCGTTCAAGCCTCTGTATCCACTTTCCTGTTGTCCGCGATCAGGCTGTTCGCGGATGCTCGCGTGATTCGCACGCTAACAATGTCGCCGATTTTTCCGACATTTTCATCACAAACCACAGGCTGAAGCCAGGGAGACCGGCCGACCACCTGACCGGGTTCGCGGCCGGGCTTTTCCAGCAGCACGGAAATCGTCTTTCCGATCAGTCCGTTCATGAATTCCGCCTGCTGTTTTTCGAGCAAGGCCTGCAGGCGATGAAGCCGTTCGGTTTTCACCGGTTCGGACACCTGGTCCGGCAAGTCGGCGCCGGGCGTGCCGGGACGGGGCGAATATTTGAACGAGAAGGCCTGTGCATAACCGATATCGCCGATCAGCTGCATCGTATCCTCGAAATCGGCATCGGTTTCGCCCGGAAAGCCGACGATGAAATCGCCCGACAAAGCGATATCCGGCCGTGCGGCGCGGATGCGATCGACCAGACGGCGATAGTCGTCGCCGGTGTGCTTGCGGTTCATCGCCTTCAGGATGCGGTCCGAGCCCGCCTGAACAGGCAGGTGAAGATAGGGCATCAGCGCGCCAAGATCGCGATGGGCGGCGATCAGGTCGTCATCCATGTCGCGCGGATGGCTGGTCGTGTAGCGCAAGCGGTCGAGGCCTTCGATATCGGCCAGTTCGCGCAGCAGCCGTCCGAGCCCCCATTCGCCTCCGTCCGGACCCTCGCCATGCCAGGCGTTGACGTTCTGGCCGAGCAAAGTGACCTCGCGAACGCCGGATGCGGCAAGCTTGCGCGCCTCGGCGACGATCTGGGCGACCGGGCGCGAGACCTCGGCGCCGCGCGTATAGGGCACGACGCAGAAGGTGCAGAACTTGTCGCAGCCTTCCTGCACCGTGAGGAAGGCGGTGACGCCGCGGGCGCGCACCTGCCGTTCGTCGCGTTCGGGCAGTTTCTCGAACTTGTTCTCGATGGCGTAGTCGGTCTCGACGACCTTGTCTCCGGCGCGGGCGCGGGAGACAACCTGCGGCAGGCGGTGATAGGTCTGCGGGCCGATGACGAAATCGACGACTGGGGCGCGGCGGATGATCTCCTCGCCCTCGGCCTGGGCGACGCACCCCGCGACGCCGATCAGCATCTCGGAGCCCGACGCCTGGCGTTCGTCGCGCAATTTGCGCAGCCGCCCGAGCTCCGAATAGACCTTCTCGGCCGCCTTTTCGCGGATATGGCAGGTGTTCAGCAGCACCATGTCCGCTTCATCTGGGGTAGACGTCTCGACATAGCCGTCGGCGCCCAGCGCATCGGCCATGCGCTGGCTGTCATAGACATTCATCTGGCAGCCATAGGTCTTGACGAAGACCTTGCGCATATTC
>NZXU01000038.1 GCA_002698425.1 Ahrensia sp.
CGTCGGCATCCCGCCGGCGCCGCGCGGCGTGCCGCAGATCGAGGTCACCTTCGACATCGACGCCAACGGCATCGTCAACGTCTCGGCCAAGGACAAGGGCACCGGCAAGGAGCATCAGATCCGCATCCAGGCCTCCGGCGGCCTCTCCGACGAGGAAGTCGAGAAGATGGTCAAGGACGCCGAGTCCCACGCCGAGGAAGACAAGAAGCGCCGCGAGAGCGTCGAGGCGAAGAACCACGCCGAAAGCCTGCTCGACCAGACCGAAAAGTCGATGAAGGACTACGGCGACAAGGTTTCCGACGAGGACCGCAAGGCCATCGAGGACGCCATCGCCGAACTCAAGGAAGCGGTTGCCGCCGAAACGCCGGATGGCGAGGTCATCACGGCCAAGACTCAGGCGCTCGCCGAAGCCTCGATGAAGCTCGGCCAAGCCATGTATGAGGCCCAGCAGGCCGAGGAAGAGGCCGCCGCATCGGCAGACGCTGCCCGCGACGCGGCCTCCGATGACGATGTCGTCGATGCCGATTTCGAGGAAATCGACGACGACGACGACCAGAAGAAATCGGCCTGATCCGGTCGACAGCAGGTTCCTCCCGCGCCATGCGCGGGAGGACGATCTGTTGAGGGGATAACGGCAGATGGCGAAGGCCGATTTTTACGAAACGCTCGGAGTATCGCGCGAGGCGGACGAGAAGGCCCTGAAAAGCGCCTATCGCAAGCTCGCCATGCAGTTTCATCCGGATCGCAATCCGGACAACGCCGAGGCGGAAGCGAAATTCAAGGAAGTCAACGAAGCCTACGAGACGCTCAAGGACCCGCAGAAGCGGGCCGCCTATGACCGTTTCGGCCATGCCGCCTTCGAGAATGGCGGCATGGGTGGCGGTGGCGGCGGTTTCGGCGCCGCCGGCGGCTTCTCCGATATTTTCGAGGACATCTTCGGCGAGATGATGGGCGGCGGGCGTGCCCGCCGTGGCGGCCGCGAGCGCGGCGCCGATCTTCGCTACAACATGGAGATCACCCTCGAGGAAGCCTATGAGGGCAAGACGGCGCAGATCCATGTGCCGTCCTCGATGACCTGCGAGGTCTGCAGCGGCTCCGGTTCCAAGCCCGGCTCCGATCCGGTCACCTGTTCGACCTGCGGCGGGGCGGGGCGCGTGCGCGCCGCATCCGGCTTCTTTTCCATCGAGCGCACCTGTCCGGCCTGTAACGGCCGCGGCCAGACGATCGAGGATCCCTGCACCAACTGCCACGGCCAGGGCCGCGTCACCCAGGAGCGGTCGCTTTCGGTCAACATCCCGGCCGGCATCGAGGATGGCACCCGCATCCGTCTGGCCGGCGAGGGCGAGGCCGGGTTTCGCGGCAGCCCGGCGGGCGATCTCTACATCTTCATTTCGGTGAAGCCTCACGAATTCTTCCAGCGCGACGGCGCGGATCTCTATTGCAAGGTGCCGATTTCGATGACCAAGGCCGCGCTTGGCGGCCATTTCGAGGTCGCCACCATGGACGGCGCCTATACGCGGGTGAAGGTGCCCGACGGCACCCAGTCCGGCCGCCAGTTCCGACTCAAGGGCAAGGGCATGCCGGTGCTGCGCCAGGCCACCATGGGCGATCTCTATATCCAGATCACGGTGGAAACGCCGCAGAACCTGTCGAAGCGCCAGCGCGAATTGCTGGAGGAATTCGACGAGATTTCGGCCCATGAGAACAGCCCGCAATCGACAGGGTTCTTCTCCCGGATGAAGGAATTCTTCGGCGGTGGCGACTGAAGGCGAACCGCTCCCCTTGCAGACGCCTGCGGTGAGGAAATCCCGCAAGGCGGTGGTCAAGGCGCGTTTTGCCGATGAAGTCCGTTTCCTTGGATCGCTGCTGCGCGCTCCTCGCTCCGTCGGTGCGATAGCCCCGACCTCGTCGGAGACGGCGACGCTGATGGCATCGCATATCGATCTCGATTCCGGCCTGCCTATACTCGAACTCGGGCCGGGCACTGGTGCGATCACGACCGCTATCCTCGGTACCGGCATCGCGCCGGGCAGGCTTCATGCGGTCGAATATTCCCCCGCCTTCTGCCGTCTTCTGAAGGACCGCTTTCCCGGCGCGAATTTCCTTCAGGGCGATGCTTTCGATCTGCCGGGCACTCTCGCCGAAAGGATGGGAGCGTCCGCGCCGCCCGCCTTCGACTGCGTCATATCGGGTCTGCCGCTCCTGAATTTTCCCAAGGAGAAACGCACCCACCTGCTGCAGACCGCCCTCGCTCTGCTCGAACCCGGCCGACCCTTCGTCCAGTTCTCCTACGGCATCATCCCGCCGATCCCGCTTTCCGATCCCTCCATCGCCGTCACCAAGTCCCGCTGGATCATCCGCAACGTGCCCCCGGCGCGCGTCTGGGTCTATCGCCGCAAGGCGTGACGGCGCGCCTTGATGATGACGCCGAAAATCCTCGTTCTCTCCGGTTCCGACCGCTCCGGGTCATTCAACAAGAAGCTCGCCCAGGCGGCTGCCGGGATCCTCGCCCTGATCGAGCCCGACGTGACCATGATCGCGCTCGCCGACTACCCGCTGCCGCTGCTCGGCCAAGGCGGCGAAGGCGAAAATGGCCTGCCGGAAAATGCGGTGAAGCTCGCCGGCATGATCGCCGCCCATGACGCGCTGTTCATGGCCAGCCCCGAATACAACGCCTCGATCCCGCCGGTGGTGAAGAACGCGCTCGACTGGGTGAGCCTCGTCTCCTCCAACGGCCGCGCCGCGATCTGTCCGTTCGAAGGCCTGACCGTCGCGCTCGCCTCCGCCTCCGACGAGAAGCAGGGCGGACACCATGTCCTCGATCACCTGCGCACGGTCTTTGTGCGCCTCGGCGCGCTGGTCGTCTCCGAGACCTGCTGCGTGCCCGACGCCGCGAATGGCTTCGGCGATGATGACATGCCGCGCGACGAGGGCAAGGCCGCGGCACTGAACGCGGCCTGTCGCTCGCTGGTCGAGCATTGCACGCCCGGCCGCGCGCACTGATGTTTGCCGTCTATCTCACCCATCCGCAGGTCGCGATCGATCCTGCAATTCCCGTCCCCGACTGGAGCCTGAGCGAGACGGGCCGCGCCCGCGTCGAAGCGCTCGCCGAAGCGCCCTGGGTCGCCGGGATCGGCCGCATCGTCTGCAGCGACGAGCGCAAGGCGGTCGAAACCGCCGAAATCCTCGCCGCGGCTGCGGGCTGCACGGTCGAGATTGTCGCGCAGATGGGCGAGAACGACCGCAGCGCCACCGGCTTCCTCGCCCCGCCGGACTTCGAGGCCGCCGCCGACCGCTTCTTTGCCGCGCCGGAGGCGAGCTTTCGCGGCTGGGAACGCGCCGTCGACGCGCAGACGCGCATCGTCGCCGCTGTCGAAAGGGCGCTTGAACCCCATGATCCGGCGGTCCCGCTTCTCTTCGTCGGCCATGGCGGCGTAGGCACGCTGCTGAAATGCCATCTGGGTGCAAGGCCCATCTCGCGCTCCGAGGACCAGGGGCCGGGCGGCGGCGGCATGGTTTTCGGCTTCTCCCTTGTCGACCGGCACCTGCTGTGCGATTGGACGCCCATCGAATCGTTCGGGGGATTCGCGTGACCAATCGCAAGCCAAGTGACCAGCTCATCGTCGCGCTCGACGTGCCAACGGTGCTTGAAGCCGCGGGTATCGTCGAAAATCTCGGCGACGCTGTCTCCTTCTACAAGATCGGCTACCAGCTCGCCTTTTCCGGCGGAATGCAACTTGCCGACGAGCTTGTCCGCGCCGGCAAGCGGGTCTTCCTCGACCTGAAACTGCTCGACATCGACAACACGGTCGCCAAGGGCGTCGAGGCGATCGCGAAGACGGGCGTGTCGATGCTGACGCTGCATGCCTATCCCAAGGCGATGGTCGCCGCGGTCGAGGCCGCCTCCGGCTCGGGCCTGTGCCTGCTCGGCGTCACCGTGCTGACATCCATGGACGACGCCGATCTCGTCGACGCCGGCTATCACGACACAGCCGAAACGCTGGTTGCCCGGCGCGCCCGTCAGGCGCTCGAGGCCGGCATGGGCGGCATCGTCTGCTCCGCCGCCGAAGCGAAGGCCGTGCGCGGCATCGTCGGGCCCGACATGGCCGTCGTGACCCCGGGCATCCGTCCCGCAGGCTCGGCCGCAGGCGACCAGAAGCGCGTTGTCACTCCGGCCGATGCCATCGCCGCCGGTGCCAGCCATCTCGTGGTCGGTCGCCCGGTCGTCGCCGCGCCGGACCGCACCGCCTCGGCGCTCGCCATTCTGGAAGAAATCGGATCCGCCGCCTGAGCCGGCGCCACATCGGGAGAAGAGACATGGCCAAGGGATACTGGATCGCGCGCCTCACCACGCATGATCCCGAGCGCTACAAGGATTATGTTGCGGCCGCGACTCCGGCCTACAAGGAATATGGCGCGAAATTCCTGGTGCGCGGCGGCCATGCCAATCCGGTCGAGGGCGAGGGGCGTCCGCGCAATGTCGTCGTCGAGTTCGAGAGCTACGAAAAGGCGCTCGCCTGCTACAACTCGCCGACCTACGCCGCCGCCCGCAAGATCCGTCAGGAAGTTGCCGACGGCGAACTGGTCATTGTCGAAGGCTTCGACGGCTGACCGCATCGCGCCTGCCGCCGGGCTTCCATATCCGCCCCTTCAAAGAGGCGGATATTCCCCTCCTTCGTGAGATCGAGGCGCGCGCAGGCGCGCTTTTCGCCGATCACGGCTACCCGCAGGTTGCAAGCGCGCCCAGCCCGCTGGACGGGTTCGTTTCCCTCGTCGCCGGCAATGACACCCTCATCGCCGCCGGTGCGGACAGCCGCCCGCTCGGTTATGCCGTCGCCGGCCAGGTCGGCGCGATATACTGGCTCAAGGAGCTGGGCGTCGATCCCGACGTCATGGGACAGGGCATCGGTACGGCGCTCATCGAGGCAACAGCCGAAACCGGCCGGTCCGCCGGTTTTCGGCAATTGGGCCTGTCGACGTTCCGGTCTGTTCC
Organism: Ahrensia sp.; assembly: GCA_002698425.1. The sequence goes on from NZXU01000038.1 coordinate 4,994, forward strand.
CTTCAACGCCCCCTACTATGCGCGCCGAGGCTTTCGCATCGTCGATTCGGAAACCGCACCCGAAAGAATTCGCGAACAGGTTGCAAATGAGACGCCCGAAGGGGTGAGTATCGCCGACCGGGTTCTGATGATCCGTGATGTGTGAGTGCAAAAAGCCGTATTTCTACGACTTATGTGCAATGTACACATCCTTTATGTTGCCACGCAGCATTGGCATGCTAACGTCCGGGACCCTGAGCCATCTGGTCCGGGAAACATGTGCCCCTCGCCGGCGGTCCGCCGGAACAGGAAAGGCAGGCGATGTTCTACCAGCTCTATGAAATGAACCACGCGCTGATGCAGCCCATGCGGGCCGCCGTGGATGCGACGCGGCTGTTCTACCGCAATCCGCTCAATCCCGTGTCCATGACCAAGGCCGGCCGGACCGCCGCCGCATGGTGCGAAGTGTTCGAACGCGCCACGCGCCGTTACGGCAAGCCGTCCTTCGACCTGCCGCAGACTGAGATCGACGGCAAGACCGTCGATGTGCACGAGAAAATCGTCTGGTCGAAGCCGTTCTGCAACCTGATCCACTTCAAGCGCGATCTGGCCGCCGCGCGCCGTGACGACCCCAAGGTACTCCTGGTCGCGCCGATGTCCGGTCACTACGCCACCTTGCTGCGCGGCACCGTCGAGCGTTTCCTGCCGGAAGCGGACGTATACATCACCGACTGGATCGACGCGCGCATGGTGCCGCTCTCCGAAGGCGCCTTCGATCTCGACGATTACATCGATTATGTCATCGAGATGCTGCATCTGCTCGGCCCGGAGACGCATATTGTCGGCGTCTGCCAGCCCTCCGTGCCGGTGCTCGCCGCCGTCGCGCTGATGGAAGGCCGCAACGATCCGAACGTGCCGCTCTCCATGACGTTGATGGGCGGCCCGATCGACACGCGCTGCAATCCGACCGCGGTCAACGATCTTGCCGGCGAAAAGGATATCGGCTGGTTCGAGAAGAACGCCATCATGCAGGTGCCGTTCCCGAACCCCGGCTTCATGCGCCAGGTCTATCCGGGCTTCCTGCAGCTGACCGGCTTCATGTCGATGAATCTCGACCGGCACTTGATCGCCCAGAAGGATTTCTTCATGCATCTGGTGCGCAATGACGGCGATTCCGCCGAGAAGCACCGCGATTTCTACGACGAGTATCTCGCCGTCATGGACCTGACGGCTGAGTTCTATCTGCAGACGGTCGATGTCGTGTTCATCAAGCACGCGCTCGCCAACGGCACCTTCACTCATCGCGGCGAACCGGTCGATCCCGCGGCCATAAAGCGTGTCGCGCTGCTGACCGTCGAGGGCGAGAACGACGACATCACCGGCCGGGGCCAGACCAAGGCCGCCCATGCGCTCTGCTCGTCGATCCCGGACACCATGAAGATGCATTACGAACAGCCGCGCGTCGGCCATTACGGCGTCTTCAACGGCTCGCGATTCCGCAAGGAGATCGCGCCGCGCATGCTCGACTTCATGCGCGCCCGGTCTCGCTTCGCCGGCGAGAAGACCCGTCACACCGACGCGGCCTGACCCGGAAACTTCATAAAATCCAATCGTTTGAGAGGGCGCCGGAAACGGCGCCCTTTTTGCTGGTAACCATGTTGTGAGCTTGTCCCCCGCACCCGTTGTGCAATTGCGAATTGCTGTTTAACCTTTCGTTAACCTTGCGGGTAAGCGTCTGAGGGGAGCGTCCGGTGCTGAGGAAAGTCACGCTATTTGCCGTCATGGCTGCGATGGGCATTTGCGCTCCGGCGGTGTCGCAGGCGTCCGGATCGATGAAGACGGGCGGCCTGACCTCCCAGCCGATCGGCCATTACGAGTTCTGCCGCATCTATCGCGACCAGTGCGACCGCGACACCGGCGACACCGGCCCGCTACGCCTCGACTCGAAGATCTGGAGCGCCATCCTCAACGTCAATTCCACCGTCAACATGGTGATCGAGCCGAAGAGCGACATCGACATCTACGGCAAGGAAGAGGTCTGGACCTTTCCGGACAAGGCGGGCGATTGCGAGGACTATGTCCTGCTCAAGCGCCAGCTGCTCATCAATGAGGGGATTTCGCCCTCCGACCTGCTGATCACCGTGGTGCGCAAGCCGGATGGCGAGGGCCATGCCGTCCTCACCGTGCGCACCACCCGCGGCGATTTCGTCCTCGACAACCTGACCACCCGGGTCATGCTGTGGAAGGACACGCCCTACACCTATCTGAAGCGCCAGTCGGCCCGCCATGCCGGCCACTGGGTGTCGATCGAGATGCCCGACCAGACGGTCGTCGGTTCGGTGAAGTGATCGCCTGAGCCCGGTCAGGACGACCGGGCGAGATTTTCGAAGCGGCGCAGCCCTTCGCCCGAAAACACCAGCACGCGCGATTTCTCCTGGCGGCGGGCCCAGCCCTCGTCGAGGAACCGGCCCAGTACCGCAGCGCCGAGACTTCCCGCCAGATGCGGCCGCCGCTCCGACCAGTCGAGGCAGGCCCGGCAGAGCGGCCGCTTCGCCTTGGAGAGCGGGGCAATATCGATGCCGAATGCGGCGAACACGCGCTCGCCCTTCTCCGTCAGGCCGATATTGTCGTCGTCGCCCGACAGCGCGCCGGACGCACGCAACCCGTCGAGCAGTTTCACGCCCATCGCCCCGGCAAGGTGGTCGTAGCAGATGCGCGCCTTGCGCAGCGTCTCGTCGCGCGGGCCCGTCGCGATCCTCCGCGCTTCCGGCTCGGCGGCGAGGACGCTCAGCGTCTCCATCAGATGCGCCGCATCGGGACCGGATATCCGGTAATAGCGATGCCGGCCCTGGCTGGTGACGGATAGCAGCTTTCCGTCGATCAATTTGGCGAGATGCGAGCTCGCCGTCTGCGCGCTGACGCCTCCGGCGCGTGCCAGTTCGCCTGCGGTCAGCGCCCGCCCGTCCATCAGCCGCCACATGATCTGCGCGCGCACCGGATGGGCCAGCAGCGTTGCCAGCCTGGCGATATTCGGTCCGGAACTGTCGGAGATCGTGCTCATGCGATCCAGCCTACCGTCAAACGGCGCCGAATGCTTCCACCGGCATCGAAACATCGCGGCATGCCAGGTGAGTACGCTCGGTCCCGACCACTCCAACGGGAAACCCGCCATGACCGATATCCTTGACACGCCGAAAACGCGGATCGCCGCCCGTAGCGGCGCCCTGCCGCGCAAACGCCCTTGCGCCGGCATCCTCGCCCGCATCGGCCGATGGCGGAACAAGCGTCGCACCCGCCGCCGCTTGGCGGATCTCGAACCGTGGATGCTGCGCGATATCGGCGTCACGCGGGCAGAAGCCATGCGCGAGGTCAGGGCGTCGTTCCCCTGGCATCTCTCGTTTCCGTGGCGCGACGATACGCGCCCGCCCGAGCCCTGGTGCTGAGGGGGTGGTCAGCCCTGCACGTGCCGTCTTGCACAGGCGGGGCCCGGTCCGCGCATGTAATGGCGCTCCGGCTGGTAATGCGGTCCGAAGAACTTGCGAACCGTCGTCAGCCCGCTTGCGAAAGCCCGGATGAAGGCCATTTCCGATGTGTCCCGTGTCTGAGGCGGTGTGCCTCGAGCCCCTTCGGAAACACCATAGGCGCAAGACTATGAATCCTGCGTGAACGAAAACGGCGATTTCCGCCGAAATCGCCCGTATCGCAGCGGTTTTCGCGGGCTACGCGTTGCCGATCAGCATGCCCGCCGCGAACACCAGTGCGCCGCCGAGGACGACCTGGAAGATCGCCCGGCTCCACGGCGTCTCCATCCAGCGTTTCTGGATCCAGGCGATCGCCCACAATTCGATGACGACGATGATCATCGCGATCACGGTCGCGGTCCAGAAATGCGGGATCAGGTAGGGCAGGGCGTGGCCGAGACCGCCAAGCGTCGTCATCAGGCCGGTCACGAGGCCGCGTTTCGCCGGCGAGCCGCGCCCCGAGATGACGCCGTCGTCGGAGGCGACCTCGGTGAAGCCCATCGAAATTCCAGCGCCGACCGACGCCGCGAGCCCGACCAGGAAGGTCGTCCAGGGGTCCTGCGTCGCGAACGCCGTCGCGAAGATCGGCGCGAGCGTCGAGACCGACCCGTCCATCAGCCCGGCCAGGCCGGGCTGCACATAGGTCAGGATGAATTGCCGGCGCTCGACCGCGTCTTCCGCGGAGCGAACTTCCTCGGGCAGGTGCTTTTCTTCCAGCTTCTCCGCCTTGGCTTCGTGGCCGGCCTCGGCCAGCGCCAGTTCGCCGAGCAGCTTGCGCGTGTCTGCGTCTTCGCATTGCTGTGCGGCGCGCAGGTAGAAACGGTGCGCCTGCGCCTCCATGGCGGCGGCCTGCGCGCGCACCTTCTCGACGCCGAGCGGCCGCACAAGCCAGTCCGGCTTGCGCTCGTAATAGCCGCGCACATGGTCGCGCCGGATCAGCGGAATGCGGTCGCCGAACCGCCTCTTGTGGAGATCGATCAGCCGGGCGCGGTGGGTTGTCTCTTCCTCGGCCATTTCCTCGAAGACTTTCGCCGACGCGGGATAGTCCTCGCGCAGCCCGTCCGCATAGGCGAGATAGATTCGCGCGTCGTCCTCCTCGGACGAAATGGCGAGCGCCAGAATCTCCTGTTCGCTCAAGGAGTTGAAGTCGCGCCGTGACGACGGCAGGAAGCGTTGCAGCATGTCGGGGATTTCCAGTTTGGAATTGTTCTAAACTTAATACGCGATGACGCACAGTCAAGGGACAGCTTGCCGCGCCGGATTGTGTTGAAAAACTTTCATGTTTCGGGGAAGAATGGCGGCGATGGCGTTGGAGATCGAGCGTAAGTTCCTGGTTGAAAACGGCGGCTGGCGCGCCGCTGTGGAGGAAAGCCGTCACATCGTTCAGGCCTATGTCGCGCTCGACGGCGATGTTTCGCTGCGGGTTCGCATCACCGACCGGGAGAGGGCCCGCCTCACCGTCAAATACGGTCAGAATTCGATGACCCGCGACGAGTTCGAATATCCCATTCCTCTGGACGACGCCCGCAAGATGGTGGCGATGAGCAGCCGGCTGGTCGAGAAGACGCGCCACATCATCTCCTTCGAGGGCTTCGTCTGGGAGGTCGATGTCTATGAGGGCGCGCTCGCCGGCCTCGTCATCGCCGAGGTGGAAATGCAGTCGGAAACAGACGATCCCGCCTTGCCCCGCTGGCTGGGCCGCGAGGTCACGGGAGACAAGGCGTGGTCAAACGCAACGCTTGCTGTAAAAGGCCTGCCCGAGAGCGTTTGATGACGGTCAGCACGGGCAACGGCACATGAGTTACCGGATACGGCCGGGAAAACCCCTGACCGACGAGGTCGTCCGCATCGCCGATCATCAGTATCGCCAGGCGATGGATGTCCTCTATCGCGAGCCCGACGGTCGCCACGAGGCGATTCACGATGCCCGCAAGCGCTTCAAGCGGCTGCGCGGCCTGTTCAGGCTGGTGCGCTATGGCGCGCCCGATGTCTATGCCGACCAGAACGCCCGCTTGCGCGACACGGCGCGCACCTTGTCCGCGGTGCGCGACGCGACGGCCCTGGTCGAGGCGCTCGACCGCCTGTCGGTGGAGTGCGCGCAGGGCGACCATCACGCGACGCTGCTCGCCATCCGCCATCGCCTCGCCGCCCGCCGGGATCGCATCGCCGCCGGACAGACGGACCTGCATGCGCGCGTTTCCGCGGCGATCGCCTCCTGCGAGGACGGCATCGACGCGCTCGCCGGCCTGTCGCTTCCCAAGGGCCGCAAAAAGGCGATCCGCGTGCTCGCCAAGGGCGCGGCGAAGAATTACGGCCGCGCCCAGGATGCGCTCCACCGGGCGTGCGAGACGGGCGATCCGACCGATTGGCATGATCTGAGGAAGCGCATCAAATATCACTGGATGCACATGAAGCTGCTGCGTCCCGCCTGGCCCGGCGTCATGAACGCGCGGGCCGAGGTGGCCGACCTTGCCGGCGAGGCGCTCGGCGACGATCACGATCTGGCCGTGCTGGAGGAACTGGTCCGCGCCGAACCGGACGCGATCGGCGACGCCGGCGAAATCGCGGTTCTGCGCGCCTGCATGAAGGCGCATTCGCTCGCATTGCATGAGCGCATCGGCGCAATCCTCAGGCACCTGCTCCATGACGATCCCGATGTCTTTCGCAGCCGTATCCAGGCGCTCTACCGGGATGCGGCGGACTGAAAGCCCGGAATTCCGGGAGTCTCGCCCGCTTCTTCACTCGAATGCTCGACCGGGCCTTAACTTCGCGGAAACCGGTTCTGTTAAGCCGCAACTAAGACGTGCCGGCTATGTTCAGACTATACCGGCGCGGACTGCAACGAATGTGCCGGCGTGTTGACCTGTTACATAACAATAAGGAGCGCGGCATGTTTCTGCGGTTTCTCAAGGATGAATCCGGTGCGACGGCTATCGAATATGGCCTGATCGCCGCCCTGATCTCGGTCGCCCTCATCACGGGTGCAACCACGGTCGGTTCGACCCTCAATTCGAAATTCGATTCGATCGGCACGACGGTCGGCTCGGGCATCTAAGCCCGGCTCTTCGCCGTCTGATACGATCATTGCGAAAGCGGGCGAGCTCCAGTCACGTCCGCTTTCGCTGATTCTGCGCCGGCGTCAGCGCCGCGCCAGCCGCCAGCTTCTCAGTTCGAACGGCAGCAGCGCATGCGCTCCGTCGCGCTCGATGCGTTCCTCCATCAGGTTCACCGCACCGCTCGCCGCCCAGCCCTTCGGCAGGGTGAAGCCGAAATCGCCGCGTCGTCCGGCCGGCTCATAGACCCTCAGGATCAGCCCGTCGCCGTTTTCCGCCGGTTTCAGCGCCGACAGCGCCGCCGGTATGCCGTCGAACGCGACCAGCGATGCCGAATAGGTGTCCAGCCCCGTCGTCACGGCCGAGACAGGCGGCTGGTTCAGCCACTCCGCCTCTTCGCGCACCCCGCCCTCGTGCCAGTCGCCCTCATGCGGATAGAGCGAATAGGTGAAATCGTGCCGGCCCTCGTCGGCCAGCGGATCCGGCCACACCGGACCGCGCACCAGGCTCAGGCCCAGCACGTTGCCCTTGGCGCTGTGTCCGTATTTGGCGTCGTTGAGCAGCGCGACGCCGAAACCCGGTTCCGACAGGTCGCAGAAACGGTGGCCCGGCACCTCGAACTGCGCCTGTTCCCAGCTGGTATTCTGATGCGTCGCCCGCTTCACCGCGCCGAGCGCGCATTCGAATGTCGCTTCGCGCGCCCGGACGGCGACGGGATTGCGCGTCCTGACCAGCGCCCGCCGGTCGTGCCAGTCGATTTGCGTTCGGATATCGAGACGTTTTCCGTTCGCCGTCAGGACATAGGTCTGCGTGATCGTCGAATGCCGCCATGTCTTGACCACGCGGATCTGGCCGCGATGGGCGCTCGCCTCGACGATGTCCATCGAGCGGACGTCGGTCAGTTCCTCGCCGCGCTTCGCATAATCCTCGTCGATGTCCCAGGCGTCCCAGTCGCGCGGCTTGTCCGCCGGATAGACCCATAGCTGGTTGCCGCGTTCGGCCAGCGCCTCGCGCCCGCTCGCCTTGTGGATCAGGCTCGCGATGGTCCCGTCCGCGCCGATCACCGCTCTCAGATGCGCGTTCTCCAGCCGGTTCGCCATCACCACCAGTCCCGGCGTCGCCTCCAGCGCGTCGAGATCCGCCACCGTTACGCCGAGCGCCGGCACGACGTCCGGTGTCGCGACATGTCGCCCGTCGGGCAGCGTCAGGTCCAGCGGCCGGGGCGTGGCGGAAGGGTTGGCGACGATCAGCGCGGTCTCGATCTTGCCTTTCGGCAAGCCGCGCTCGATGGTGGCCATGCCCGCCCGCTGCGCAGCGCCGGCGAGCCGGACCACGCTGCCGAGTTCGTTTCGTGCGTCGCGCGCGGTCTCCGCCACGCCGGAGCCCGGCAAGATGTCGTGGAACTCGTTCTTCAGCACCAACCGCCATGCGGGTTCGAGATTGACCGGCTGCGGCCCGCCCATCAAAGCGGCGAGGCTCGACAGCGTTTCCGCCGTGATCAGCGCCCGTTCGGCTTGCCGGTGCAGCTTCTTCACATCCGCCTGCGTCGTCAGCGTCGCGCGGTGCAGTTCCAGATAGATCTCGCCGGACCAGACAGGGTATCCGCGCCCCGGCTCGCCCGCCTTGGCGCGTTCGAAGAAACTCTCGACACGCCCCCAGCGCGCCGCCGGGATCGCCGGGAAATTGCGTAGTTGCACCTCGCGATCGATCATTTCCGGCGTCACCCCGCCGCCGCCGTCGCCATAGCCGACCGCCAGCAGCGTCTCGTCATGGTCGGTCTTGCCGCGGAAGTTCTTCCAGGTCGGCGTCAGGCAGTCGGGCCTAACGAAACCGTTGTAACCCTCCATCGGGTTGTCGAATGTGTGCACCAGCACCTTCGACCCGTCGATGCCCTCCCACCAGAACAGGTCGAGCGGAAACTTGTTCGTCTCCGACCAGTTCACCTTGATGGTGAAAAAATGCTCGATCCCCGCCTGGCGGAGGATTTGCGGCAGCGCGCCGGAAAAGCCGAAACAGTCGGGCAGCCAGCACACCTTGTGGCGCACGCCGAACTGTTTCTCGAAATAGCGCTGTCCGTAGAGCACCTGCCGCACCAGGCTTTCGCCGGTCGGCATGTTGGTGTCCGGCTCCACCCACATGCCGCCGATCGTTTCCCATCGGCCGGCCGCAACCTGCTTGCGGATCGCGTCCAGCAGCGCCGGATCGTCCTCCTCCAGCTGCGCGTAATAGGCCGCTGTCGACTGGTTGAAGATGAAGTCGGGCGACGCCTCGATCAGCGACAGCGCCGTCGAGAAGGTTCTCCGCACCTTGCGGCGCGTCTCCTCGTAAGGCCACAGCCATGCGAGGTCGATATGCGCATGGCCGGTGAGCAGGACCTTTCCCTGCTGCGGATAGCGCTCCTTCAACCCGGCAAGCGTCGAGGCGAGCCGGTCATGCGCCGCCGTGACGCTCGCCCGCGCCCGGTCGTCGAGCCCCTCCGGGTCGGGCTTCGCCTCCGGCAGCTCCCAGATCGCCTGCTGGCTGTCGGAGCGCGATATCCGCGCCGTGTAGTTCGCCGTGTCCGACGGCCAGTCGAGGCTGCGCAGCGCGGTCTCGGCGGCGTCGAGCAGATGAGGCACCACCTCGTTCTCGCCCAGCGTGCGGGCCGCCTCGGCGACCTGCCGCACCAGAAGCTGCAGCCGATGCACCGGCCAGTCGATCCAGGCGATCCGCGCCGCGCTCAGATGCGGGTCGCGCACCGGCTGGCCGAACGGCTTGCGCGCCACGCTCTCCGCCCGGATCGAAACCCGCCGCGCCTTCAGCGGGAATTCCCGGTGATAGGGATCGAGGCCGAAACGCACCGGTTTGCCTTCGCCGTCGTCGAGCGTCACCAGGCTTTCGCCGCCGAGATCGAGGATCAACCGCGTCTCTTCCAGCGGCCAATCCTCAGGGACCTCCGCCTCCGCCGCAAAGGCCACTGTCCCGTCGCGGCGCGGCCAAGCCGCGCCTATGGCGATCGGCTCGCCGTCGAACGTCCAGCCCTCGACGGCGATGCTCTCGCGTTCGCGCCACCATGTCAGTTCCGACAGGCGTTCGGCGAGACGTCCGATGCGTTGATTGAGGCTGAGCGGCATGAAGGCGGTCCGGTTGTGTCTGTCGCGCCGATCATGCGGCGGCTGGGCTCGCCATGCAAAACCGAAAGCCGGCAATGGTAAAGGGGGCCTGCGAGCAATTCATCGTATTCGCCTCGCCGTCCTGCCCTTGACGCGATACCCCTCGCGGGAGCATGAAAAGTCATCCCTGTTGACGTATTCCGCCATGCACACTGACAGTTCCGCAAAGCCGGCGCGCGCGCCCCTGTTTCAGCCGAAGATCCTGACGACGCTGAAATCCTACGATCGCGCCCAGTTCCTGGCCGATATTTTCGCCGGCCTGACGGTCGCGCTGGTGGCGTTGCCGCTGTCGATCGCCATCGCCATCGCGTCCGGGGCGGAGCCGGGCGTCGGCCTCGTCACCGCCGTCATTGGCGGCTTCGTCATCTCGGCGCTTGGCGGCAGCCGCGTGCAGATCGGCGGGCCGACCGGCGCCTTCATCGTCGTCGTCTACGGGGTGATCGCCGAGCACGGCTATGACGGCCTCGTCACCGCCACCTTCATGGCGGGCATCATCCTCGTCATTTCCGGCTGGCTGAGGATCGGCAATCTGATCCGCCACGTGCCCGAACCGGTGATCAACGGCTTTACGGTCGGCATCGCCGTCATCATCGCGACCAGCCAGCTGCGCGACGCCTTCGGCCTGCAGGCCGACAAGCTGCCGGCCGAGTTCTTCGCCAAGATCGAGGGCATGTGGGCGGTGCGCGATACGCTGAACCTGTCCGCTTTCGCCGTCACGATCGCCACCGGCATCCTGATCGTCGTGCTGCGCCGCGCCTGGCCGAAGCTGCCGGGCATCGTCTTCGCCGTCATGGCCGCCGCGCTCGCGGTCTGGCTGCTCGGGCTGCCGGTCGAGACCATCGGTTCCCATTATGGCGCTATCAGCTCCTCGCTGCCGATGCCGTCGCTGCCGGACCTGTCGCCCGAAAAGATCGTCGAACTGTTCCCCTCGGCGCTGACCATAGCCTTCCTCGCCGGCATCGAATCGCTGCTGTCGGCCATCGTCGCCGACCGCATGGTCGCCGGTCGGCACCGGCCCAATGCCGAGGTCGTCGCGCAGGGCATCGCCAACACGGCGTCGTCGCTCTTTGCCGGCTTGCCGGCCACCGGCGCGATCGCGCGCACGGCGACCAATGTGCGCGCCGGCGGCCGCACGCCGGTCGCCGGCATCGCCCATGCGCTGTTCATCCTCGTCTTCATGCTGGTCGCCGCGCCGCTCGCCAACTACCTGCCGATGCCGGCGCTGGCCGCTATCCTGCTGCTGACGGCCTGGAACATGGCCGAGGTCGACGAGTTGAAGGACCGCCTGTCGCCGAAAGTGCGCCTGTCCGACCGCGCCCTGCTGGTCCTGACCATGCTGCTGACCGTGATGGTCGATCTCACGGTCGCCATCGGCGTCGGCGTCGCCATCGGCCTCGCCCTGCGCATCAGCCGGCGCGATATCGACCCGCCGGAATGGCACGCGCCGGACCGGTGATGGCGCCGCCCAACGGTAAGGGCTTGAAAAAACCGCAATTTGAGGGCATAAGGCGCTATCGTTTCTTTGGCCGGCTTTGGCTTTTCGCGGCGTCATCGCTACCGACCCGCCACTTCTTTCCAAAATTTCGATATATGATCGCGTTCGCACGCTGCGACGCGGCAACTTACGTTTAGGAACTACGACTATGCAAACAGGTACTGTGAAATTCTTCAATGGCCAGAAGGGCTTCGGGTTCATTCAGCCGGAAGATGGCAGCAAGGACGTCTTCGTCCACATCAGCGCCGTTGAGCGCTCCGGCATGAGCAGCCTCGCGGAAGGCCAGAAGGTCGGCTTCGAGCTGGAAACCGGCCGTGACGGCCGCACCAACGCGGCAAACCTTCAGGCCCTTTGATCGGGCATCGCCCCGGGCAGGCCGTCTCCTGACGCCTGGCTCCGGTGCTTTTCATGATTCGAAGCGGGGATCGATCCCCGCTTCTTTGCGGAAAGGACGGGCGCGCAGCGCCCTTACGGAGATAGGATCACCATGCAGGTTCTCGTCAGGGACAACAATGTCGACCAGGCGCTTCGCGTCTTGAAAAAGAAATTGCAGCGCGAAGGCGTGTTTCGCGAAATGAAGGCGCGCAGCGCCTATGAGAAGCCGTCGGAACGCCGCGCCCGCGAAAAGCAGGAAGCCGTTCGCCGCAGCCGCAAGGCCGCGCGCAAGCAGGCACAGTTCGAAGGGCTGATCCCCGGACCGAAGCGCAAGCCGCGCCCGTCCGGCCGTCCCTCCTAAGGAGTATTCATGGCGCGCCTGACAAAGGACACGCTTTTCAAGCCCACCAGGGCCGAATCGAAGCAGGCGACGACCGATTCCGCTGCGCGCTCGATCGTGGAATCGGAAGCGGCGGCGCGCCAGAAGAAGACCGAGCGTCTGCGCGCCATGCGCCTCGAGGTCGAGGCCGCGGCGGAAAAGCAGCAGGCCGAATTCGCACGCGCCGCGAAGGCCAAGCCGGCCCGCGGCGCGAAAAAGGCCTGACTTCATTTCGGAACATCTGCTGCGGCCCGCACGTGACCGGCCGCACGTTTAACGTCGGGCGATGATCCACACCGCGTGAACGATGCCGGGGATATAGCCGAGCAGCGTCAGCAGGATATTCAGCCAGAACTGCGCGCCGATGCCGACCTGCAGGAACACGCCGAGCGGCGGCAGCAGGATGGCGAAGATTATGCGTATCAGGTCCATGTCGATCTCCGGTTGGTTGCCCCGGGACAACGCGCGAAGACCGGTTTCTTTACATTAGTCGGGACGTTTCAACGGGATCGCCCGCTGCGCCCGGCCAGCCGGCGCCTGATCTCCCCTCAGGCCGAAACGGCCGAACCGTCCTGTGCGCCCGAGACCAGCGCGCGGAAGGCGCTTGCCTCGATCGGCCTCGAATAGAGGTAGCCCTGGCCCTCTTCGCAGCCGATCAGCCGCAGGAAGGCTTCCTGTTCGCGCGTTTCGACGCCCTCGCAGACGATGGTCATGCCGAAGGATTCGCCGAGCAGCGCCACCGAGCGGATGATGCCCTGGGTCTCCACATTGGTCGTGAGATCCCGCAGGAACTGCTTGTCGACCTTGATCTTGTCGAAACGCAGCCGCGACAGATAGGAAATGCCGGAATAGCCGGTGCCGAAATCGTCGAGCGCCACCTTCACGCCGAGCGCCTTCAGCGCGACGATACGGTCGAGCACCGCATCCGCGGTCTCCAGCAATTCGCTCTCCACCAGTTCGATCGTCAGCCGTTCCGGTTTCAGGCCGGACTCGGCGAGCGCACCGCGCACCTCGTCGATGATGTCGTCGCGCAGGAACTGCTGCGGCGCGACGTTGACGGCCACCGAAAGCCCGTCCGGCCATTCCGCCGCCTCGCGGCAGGCGGTATAAAGGATCCAGCGTCCCAGCGCGGTGATGAAGCCGTTCGCCTCGGCGATGCGCACGAATTCGTCCGGCCCGACATTGCCGAGCACCGGATGGGTCCAGCGCACCAGCGCTTCGGCGCCACGCGGCGCGCCGTCCGACAGCCCGACCTGCACCTGGTAGGCGAGGTGGATTTCGCCGCGCTCGACCGCCTGCCACAAATCGCGCTCGATGATGCGGCTGCGCTTGCGTTGCGTCGCGAGCGCCTCGTCATGGAAGACGATGCGCGAACCGCCGGCCAGCCGCGCCTCGTCCAGCGCCATTTCCGCATGCTCCAGCAGCGTCTCGGCGTTCGCCGCCTCCGTGCCATAGGTCTGGCACAGCGTCACGCCGGCCTGCACGCCGATCTTGGCGCTGCCGCGCGCCACCGGGTAGGGCGCTCCGATGGCTTCGATGATCCGGTTCGCCGCATCCTGCGCATCCGCCTCTGTGCGGACCCCGCCGACGAGCACGGCGAATGTGTCGCCGCTCAGCCGCGCGGCGCCGCACACGCCGTCCTTTCCTTCGCCCAGTCTTTCGGCGACGGCGCGCAGCACCGCATTCCCGGTCTCGCGCCCGAGCGCCACATTGACCGTCTTGAACCGGTGCAGGTTGAACGCGACGATGGCGAGGCCGCCGTGATGTTCGTCCATGGCGCGGTCGATGACTTCGACGAAGGCGTGCCGGCGCCATGTGCCCGTCATGTCGTCATGGTCGGAAAGCCATTGCAGCTTTTCCTGGTAGGTCAGCCGCTCGGTGATGTCGCGTGCCGTCAGGCAGGCGACGATTGGTCCCTGCGGAACCGTCCCGTTCCTGCCTTTGCGCTTGTGTGTCGCCTTGCCGAGTTCGGAAATCCCGATCGTGTATTCGATCGCCCGCCGGCTTCCGTCGCCGGCCTTGAAGGAAAACGCCTTGGTTTCCGGCTGGGGCGGGAGGCCGCGCCGCGCTTCGAAAATGGCTGCATAGATCTCGTGCGACAGGCTGGCGGGCAGGAAGTCGACCACCGGCGATCCGGCGTCCGGCAAGGCGCCGTCGAGATCGAAAACGGTCCCGACCGCTTCGCTGACCTGCAGCGCGTTCATGTCCTCGTCGATCACCACGATGGCGTCGAAATTCTCCCGCACCACCTGCTGCAGGACGCGGCGCGTATTGCGCGCATCCGCCGCCGCCTCGCGCGAAAGCCGGCGGAACAGTTCCGTCATCGACAGCGAGCGCACGGCCAGCGCGGTCAGCGCGGCGACGTCGATGAAGGCCGTCGGCATCATCAGACCCGCGGTGACGTAGAGCACGGCGGCCAGCGTTTCGGCGGCAAGCGGGATCGAGGCGAAGGTGAGGATCGTCTGGAGCGATGTCTGCCGCCTGAGGCACAGCGTCAGCGCCAGCAGCAGGAAGAACGCCGGGATCGCGACCTTCATCGGTGCGATCCGCTCGAGATTCCTGCCGGCGATCAGCGTCTCGGCGGCCAGGCCCTGCAACACCGCTCCGGGAATGAAATCGTGCTTCGGCACCGCGTAGAAGTCGCGCAGTTCGGTGGCGAACGCGCCGATCACGACGGTCCGGCCCTCGACCGACGCGGGATTGGCCGTGCCGCCGAGCAGGTCGCTGGCGCTGATCGTCTCGAACCCGTGCGGGTCTATGCCGAAATCCACCCCGATATCGCCGTTTTGTGCGACGGCGCCGCCGGCGATCGTGGCCGGAACCGAGGCGAGGAAACCCGACGGGGTTTCGATCCCCGTCGGGAAGCTGCGCACCATGCCGTCGCCGTCGGGATAGACGTTGACCGAGGCCAGCCAGGCGTTGCGGGAAAAGGCCTCGATCGGCTCCGTGATCTTGACCTGCGCTTCGCCGGAACCGGCGTCGCTGCGCTGCAGGAAGACCGGCAGCGTCACTTTTCCGGCGGCCCGCTCGATCGCCTCCGCAAGGGCCGCGTCGCGCTCCGGCGTCGACGGCGTTGAGAAATCGATATCGAAGACGATTTCGCGCGCGCCGAATTCGCGCAATCTGTCGGTGATGGCGGCATGGATGCTGCGCGGCCAGGGCCATATGCCGACCGCGTCGAGGCTTTTCTTGTCGATCGCGACAAAGGCGATCCGGTCGGAAACCGGCCGGTCGGCGAGACGGAAGCGCTGATCTGACAGGAAACGGTCGAGCGGCGCCAGCAGCGAAAAGGCCTGCAGAATGAGCACCAGGACCAGCATGATGGTGCTCGGCAGGACATGTCTTTTCATGGCGGGAAGCTTCATCGCGCCGTCCCGCCTGGCTGCAGGCGCCTGTGCCTAGTTCCGGCCATTGCCGCCGCCGTTTCCGCCACCATTGCCGCCGCCGTTTCCGCCACCATTGCCGCCGCCGTTGCCACCACCATTGCCGCCGCCGTTCCCGCCACCGTTTCCGCCGCCGTTGCCACCACCGTTCCCGCCGGAGTTCCCGCCGCTATTGCCGCCGGAATTGCCGTTGCCTCTGCCGCCAGCGCTGCTGTTGCCGGGGCCGGCATTGGGGTTGCCGGAATTCGCCGCGCCGGTGGATCCCGCCGCGCTGGAATTGCCGCTCGCGGCCGATGAGGGCGATGAGGACACCATGGCCGTATTGGCGCCGGACAGGCTGATCGACGACTTGGTCACCGCATTGATCTCCGCCTTGCCGCCCGCGCCGACCTGGGCGCGCGCGCCGGTCTTCGGATCGGTGACCTCGACCAGGCCGCGCGAGACGCGCAGCGAGGCGCGCTTCTGGCGCGAATAGACGGAGAACCGCGTACCTTTCACCACGGCAGCGAGATAGGGCGTGCTCACGGTCATCTGGTCGTAGCCGCGCTTTTCGACCTCTATGCGGATTTCCCCGAATTGCTGGGTGATCGTGGTTCGCGGCCGCCGGTCGGTTCCGCGCTCCCTCGAATTGACGAGTGACAGCGCGTTGACCAGCAGCGTATCGCGTCCGCGCCGCATCAGGGCGCGTCCGCCGCGGCCCGTATTGATCCAGGCGCCATTGGGAACCGACATGCCGCTTGAAAGCGGGGTCCAGCTTTTTCCGTCTCTGCTGAACTGGGCGGGCATCGTCACGCGTTCAACGGTCCACTCGGCGGCCTTCGCCGAGCTGAACCCAAGGACCATCGAGAAAAAGGCCATGGCTGCAAACAGCCTGATGAAACGCATTTCGCATCCCCGCGCATGAATTGTGACGATATAGGCGCAAGACCCCAAGGAACCTTGAATCCGCGAGGCTTGCCGCAGCGGCAGCTGGAATCATGGTTAAAACAGGATTGCGTGGGGAGGTCGACTCACAATGTAAAAATGCGCGACCGGAGCCGCGCATTCGTTTCAAAGCACAAAAACTGTCTTTGGGAGACCGGGCTAATCGTCGTCCCCGTTGCCGCCGGAATTGCCATTTCCGCCGGAATTGCCGTTGCCGCCCGAGTTTCCGTTGCCGCCGGAATTACCGTTGCCGCCGGAGTTCCCGTTGCCATTGCCGCCGGAGTTTCCGTTCCCGTTACCGCCGGAATTCCCCTTGCCATTGCCGCCCGCATTGTTGTTGCCGGCCCCGGCGTTGGAGTTTCCGGACTTCGCGGCGCCATTGCTGCCGGCCTTGTTGGACGTTCCCGTCGCGGCGTTGCTGGCGGCCGAGGACATCGACGTGTTCGTTCCCGACATGCTGACCGACTTGTCGGTCGAGCTGATCGAGGCCTTGCCGCCCGCGCCGACAAAGCCGGTCTGGCCGGTCTTCGGATTGGAGACCTGGACGAGCCCGCGCTCGACGGAGAGCGTCGAAGCCAGGTTCGTGCCGGTCACGGAGAAACGCGTGCCCTTCACGACGGCCGCCATGTAAGGCGTTTTCACATTCATCTGGTCGTAGCCGCGCTTTTTGACATCGACGGTCATCTCGCCGAATTTCTGGTGCAGCGTCGTCTTCGGATGGTTGTCGGACCCGCGCTCGACAGCGGCGACCAGCGTATAGGCGTTGATCAGCATCGTGTCGGTGCCGCGGCGCAGCAGCACGCGGCCGCCTTCGCCGGTATTGATCCAGGATGAATTCGGAACGGTCATCCCCGAACGGACCTCGTTCCAGGTATTTCCGTCCTGCGTATATTTTGCCGGCGCGGTCACGCGCTCCACGATCCAGCCATCGGCGAAGGCGCTTTGCGCGGTGAGCAGGGCGACGGCGATAACGGCCGCTTTGATGAGTCTTTTCATTGTTACCCCCGGGTATTCGAAGTCTTGTAATACCCTAGGGGAAGGCAAAGAATGCTGAATTTTACATATAAAATTTTAGGGTACGCCGGTCACTCGTGCCGCAGCGCCTCGATCGGGTCCATATGGGCGGCCCTTCGCGCCGGGAAGAAGCCGAAGATGATGCCGATGAAGGCCGAGAAGATGAAGGCGATCGCGGTGATCGTCCAGTCCGGCGTGAACGGGATGTTCATGTAGCTCGAGCCAATATAGCCGAAGACCAGCCCCAGCGAGATGCCGATCAGCCCGCCAAGCAGCGACAAGACGATCGCCTCGACCAGGAACTGCGTCAGCACCTGCCGCTCGGTCGCGCCGATCGCCAGCCTGATGCCGATCTC
The DNA here is from genome assembly GCA_002698425.1 of Ahrensia sp. Next base: position 22,625 of record NZXU01000038.1, read on the forward strand.
GCGCGTGCGCTCCGTCACCGAGACGAGCATGATGTTCATGATGCCGATGCCGCCGACCAGCAGGCTGACGCCGGCCACCGCCGAGAGCAGGCCCGTCATCACGCCGGTCACGCTGGTCAGCATGGAGGAGATTTCCTTGGTGTCCATCACCGAGAAATTGTCCGCCTCGCCGGGGTCGATGCGCCGCCGCTCCCTGAGCAACGATTCGATATCCGCTTTCGCCTTGTCGGTCGAATAGTCGGGCTGCACCGAGACATAGATCGAGGAGACGTCCCGGTCGCCGGCGATGCGGCGCATGAAGGCCCCGATCGGCATTAGCGCGGTATCGTCCTGGTCCTGTCCGAAACTCGATGCGCCCTTTTCCTCCAGCACGCCGATCACCTGGCAGGAGAACTTGTCCGACCGGACCATCTCGCCGACGGGATCGCCCGCGCCGAACAGTTCCTCGCGCGTCGTCTGGCCGAGAATGCAGACCGTCTTGCCGCCGTCTATCTCGTTCTTGAAGAAGTCGCGCCCCAGCGCGATGTTCCAATCGCGCGCGATCAGGAAGGCGTTGTCGGTGCCGGTGATGGTCGTCTGGTGGTTCGCATTGCCGTAGATCATCGTCGCCGACGAGGTGGTCGACGGGGCGACGGCGCGAACCCCTGCGATCTGCTCCTTGATCGCCTCGACATCCTTGAGCGTGAAGCTCGGCGCGGACCGTCCCGCCGAGGGCGGCCCCATCCCGGCGCCGCGCCGGATGATCAGCAGATTGGTGCCGAGCTTCGACACATCCGCCTCGATCTTCGTCGACGAGCCCCGTCCGATCGTCACCATGGTGATGACGGCGGCGACTCCGATGATCACGCCGAGAATGGTCAGGAAGGAGCGCATCGCGTTGCGCAGGATCGCCTGCAGCGCCTGGCGCACGGTTTCAGCGAACATCGGCGGTCTCCGCTTGCGGCTTGCGGACCGTGCCGTTGAGCCCGTCGCGCTCGATCAGCCCGTCCTTGAAGTGGACGATCCGCTTGGCGTATTCGGCCATGTCCGGTTCGTGGGTGACCATGATCACGGTCAGCCCTTCCTCGTCGTTCAGCTGCGCGATCAGCTCCATGATCTCGATTGAGCGCGCCGTGTCGAGATTGCCGGTCGGTTCGTCGGCCAGCAGCACTTCCGGCTCCGAGGCGATGGCCCGCGCGATCGCCACGCGCTGCTGCTCGCCGCCGGAAAGCTGCGACGGCTGCTTGTCGAGCCGGTGGCCGAGGCCGACGCGCTTGAGCGTGTTGATCGCCTTCTCGCGCCGCTCCGCCCGGCCGACGCCCTTGTAGATCAGCGGCAGTTCGACATTGTCCACCGCTGAGGTGCGCGCCAGAAGGTTGAAGCCCTGGAAGACGAAGCCGAGATAGTCGCGGCGTAAGAGCGCCCGCTGGTTGCGGTCGAAGCCGCCGACATCGGCCCCGAGGAACTTGTAGGATCCCTCCGTCGGCGTATCCAGCGCGCCGATGATGTTCATCGCCGTCGACTTGCCGGACCCGCTCGGCCCCATGATGGCGACGAATTCGCCCCGGCCGATGTCGAGATCGACGCCGCGCAGCGCGCGCACCAGCGCCTCGCCCTCGCCATAAGCGCGGGTGATCCCGGCAAGCGAGATGACCGGCGTCTCGTCGTCCGTGGTCATCGGCCGGCGTCCGAGCCGGTGATGACGGGATCGCCCTCTGCGAGCTCGCCTTCCAGAACCTGCGTGCGCGAGCCGTCGCTGTCGCCGGTGCGGATCTTCACCTCCGACGGCGCATTGTCCTTCAGCACCCAGATCGAGCGCAACCCCTCCGCGTCGGCTGCGCCGGTCGCCCCGCTTCTCCCGGAACTCGGCCGCCGCGGCATCAGCATGCCGAGCAGTCCCGAGGAGTTTTGCTCCTCGTCGGCTGTCGTCGTCGCCGGCGGCGCATAGCGCAAGGCCGCATTCGGCACGGTCAGGACGCCGTTCAGCTCCTTGACCGTGATCTCCGCCGAGGCGGTCATGCCGGGCCGCAGCAGCAGCCGGTCGTTGTTGACCTCGAGAATGCCCTTGTAGGTGACGACGCCGTCGACCGTTTCCGGCGCGAAACGCAACTGCGTGATCGTCGCCTCGAACTCGAGGTTCTGATAGGCCTCGACGGTGAAGTCCGCGCTGTTTCCCACCTTCACCTGGCCGATATCCGCCTCGTCGATATCGACGGTCAGATTCATGTGCTTGAGATCCTCGGCCAGCGTGAACAGCACCGGGGCCGACAGCGAGGCGGCGACGATCTGCCCCGCCTCGACCGCCCGGTCGAGCACGATGCCGTTGATCGGCGAGGTGATGTCGGCCTTCGCTAGGTCGGCCTTGTTCTGCTTCAGGTCAGCTTCCGCCAGTTTCACATTGGCCTTCGCCGTGTCGAGCGCGGCGACGGCGCGCTGCCAGGCGGCCTTGGCCTGCAGCAGCGTCTCCTCGGTGGAAATGCCGCGCTCGGCCAGGTTCTGCGCCCGGTCATAGACGGCCTGCTGCTCCTCCAGCGTGACTTCGGCCTGCACCAGGTTGGCCCGGGCGGCGGTCAGCGAGGCTTCCGAATGCTCCACATTGGCGGCGAGCTTGTCGGTGTCGAGCCGCGCCAGCACGTCGCCCTCGGCGACCTCGTCATTGTAGTCGGCCAAAACTTCGCGCACCGTGCCGGACAGTTCCGAGGAAATGTCCACCGTGTTGAGCGGCTCGACCGTCCCCGTCGCCGCGACAGTGACGACGATGTCGCCCTTCGTTGCCGCGGTGGTCGTGTAGCGCACCGGGCCGCTGTCGCTGGCAGACCCCTGCCAGTACCAGTATCCGGCGCCCGCGGCGGCGACCGCGAGGACCACGACCCATGTCAGCGGAAATCTGCGGCCCCGCTTGGCGGCGATCGCTTCGATATCTGTCTTGTCGGGCATGCGGTCCTGTCCTGCGCTTGGGCATTGGTCGCGGCAAATCTGGCCGCTTTTCGACCGTTACACGTTGATACCGGTCAACCCCTACGACGCCATTCGCGGCCCGTTTTCAAGTTAAGGATTTGTCATGAACGCGTCAGGCCTCACTCGGCATGCGCCGCAGCGTGCGCTCCGGCGGGCGCGGTCTCCGGCTTGCGCAGGAACAGCACCAGCGGGATCGCCGCCAGCGTGATGAGCATCATCAGGTAGAAATCGTCCACATAGGCGATCATCAGCGCCTGCTGGTTCACCAGCCCGTCAAGGATGGAAAGCGTCGTCGGGTCGCCCGCGCGCGCCGCCGGCAGCGCGGCGCTCAGCGCCGGATTGAACGGTGAGATCGCCGTCGACAGTTCCGCGTGGTTGACCTGCAGATTGTGCGACAGCGCCACCGTGACGATGGAGATCCCGATCGACGAGCCGATATTGCGGACCAGGCTGAACAGGCTCGCCGCGTCGGTGCGGTGATGCGGCGGCAGCGTCGCGAAGGCCACCGTCGACAGCGGCACGAAGACGAGGCCGAGCCCCAGCCCCTGGATCACGCCCGACCATATGATCAGGTGGTCGTCCATCTGCGGCGTGAAGCCGGTCATCATGTGCAGCGACCAGACGGTCAGCAGCAGCCCGGTGACGACCAACACCCGCGCGTCGACCACACGCACCAGCCGGCCGACGATCAGCATCGAGATCATCGTGCCCGCGCCGCGCGGCGCCATGACGAGGCCGGTCAGGATGGTCGAATGGTCGAACAGGTTCGCCAGCATCGGCGGCAGCAGCGCCATGCTGGCGAGCAGGATCACCCCGACCACGAAGATGAAGACCAGCCCGGTCACGAAATTGCGGTCGCGGAAGATCGACGGATCGATGAACGTGTCCCGGTTGGTCATCAGGTGGATCGCGAAGACCCAGAACCCTGTCAGCGTCAGGCCGAGCTCGATCCAGATCTCGGGAGAGGAGAACCAGTCGACCTCGCCGCCGCGGTCGAGCATCAGTTGCAGCGCGCCGACGCCGAGCGACAGCATGGCGAAGCCGAAGAAGTCGAAGCCGCGCGGCCGGCGCGGCACTTTCGGCAGATAGGCCGCCGAGCCGAGAAAGGCGAGGATGCCGACCGGCAGGTTGATGAAGAACACCCAGCGCCAGTTCAGAACCTCGGTCAGCCAGCCGCCCAGCGTCGGGCCGATGATCGGGCCGACCATGATGCCGGCGCCCCACATCGCCATCGCCTGGCCGTGGCGTTCCTTCGGGTTGATGTTGAGCAGGAAGGTCTGCGACATCGGCACGATCGCCGCGCCGAACAGGCCCTGCAGCAACCGGAACACCACCATGACTTCCAGGTTCCAGGAGAGCCCGCAGGCCATCGAGGTCACGGTGAAGCCGACGATCGTCGTCAGGAACAATTCGCGCGGGCCGAGCCTGTCCGACAGCCAGCCGGTTACCGGCGTCATGATCGCGGCGGCGACGATATAGGAGGTCAGCACCCAGGTGATGGTGTCGCGCGACGCGCCGAGATCGCCCGTCATCGACGGCAGCGCCACATTGGCGATCGTCGTGTCGAGCACCTGCATGATCGTCGCCAGCATGATGGCGACGGTGATCAGCCCGCGATGCGGGACGTCTTCATGCGTTGTGGATGCCGCCTGGCTCATCGTCTTTCCGTCGGGTTCCGGTCCGCCCGCGTCCTGTGAGGGAGGTCAGAGGGGGGCTCTGGGCGAGCGGACCGGAGGGCTGGCCGCAGGGGCGCGATGCCCCGGCGGAATCTGTCATTCGGCGGCTTTCGCCGTCGTGGTGCCGAAGAAGTCCGGCAGGCCGCGGCTGACGCCGGTATCGACCTCGACCGTCGCGCTCATGCCGGTGCGAAGCGCCATCCCGGTGCCTTCCACCGACAGGCGCACCGGGATGCGCTGCGAAACCTTGACCCAGTTGCCCGTCGCGTTCTGCGCCGGGATCAGCGTGAATTCCGAGCCGGTGCCCGCGCCGATGCTCTGGATCGTCGCCTTGACCGGCTGGTCCGGATAGGTGTCGAACGTCACCTCGGCCTCCTGGCCCGGCCGCATATGGGTCAGCTGCGTTTCCTTGAAATTAGCCTCCACCCAACTGTCCTGGTTCTCGACCAGCGCAAACAGCGCCGTGCCGGCGGACACCAGCTGGCCGGCCTGGAAGGAGGACGCCTGTGCGAGAACGCCGTCGGCGGGGGCCGTGACGGTGGTCTGCTTCAGCGAATAGTGCGCCCGGTCGCGCGCCGCCAGCGCCGCCTTGACGGTCGGGTGGTCGTCCGTCGCGATATCGGGATTGCCGCCGAGCGCCGCGAGCGCGCCGGTCACCGCCTCGTTGGCCGAGGCGAGCGCGTCCGTGGCGGCCGTCAGGTTGCGCTTCGTCTCGTCGAGCGTTGCCCTGCTGGTGATGCCTTTCGAGGACAACGTGTTCTGGCGGTCCAGTTCGCTGCGGTAATAGTCGACGTCGTTCTGCGCCGCCTTCTGCTTGGCGATCGCCTGGCTGTAGGTGGCGCGCAACTGCCCGATGCCGAGCCGCGCCGCGGAAAGCGAAGCCTCGGCCTGCTCCAGCGCGATGCGGTAGGGCTCCGGGTCGATGACGAACAGCACGTCGCCTTTCTTCACAACGCCATTGTCGGCGACATGGGATTCGACGACGCGGCCGGAAGCTTCCGCCGAGATCGTCACCTTCGGCTGCTGCAGATAGGCGTTTTCGGTTTCCTGGTAGCGCCCGCCGGTGATCCAGACATAGCCGCCGATGACGATCATCGCCGCCGGCAGCGCGACCATCAGCGCTGTGCGGCCGGGCTTGCGATTCTTCTTCCTGTCGGCGTCCTGTTTGTCCCAGACATCGCCGGCCGTCTCGGCCGTCTTTTCCTCTGTCCTGGTGATCGCGTTCATCCTGCCGTTCCTGTCCCTTTTTGCGTCCCGCCGCAGGCGCTCTCGCCATCCGACAGATTGTCGCAAACCGTTCTCAATGCATGAAAAAGCGTTTCGCGCTCCTCGGCCGAAAGGCCGGCCAGCGCGGTGTCGTAGAGGTCGGAGGCGAGGCTCCTGACCTTTTCGAAGGCGTCGCGCGCCTTTTCCGTCGCGAAGACCATCCGCACCCGCCGGTCATTGGCGTCCTGGCGGCGTTCCACCCAGCCGCCTTCCACCATCCGGTCGATCAGCCGCGAAACGCTGATCGGCTCGATCTCCAGCAGCTCGGCAAGCCGCGCCTGCGCCGCGCCGTCCTCCTTGACGAGGATGACGAGCAGCCGCCACTGCGCCGAGGACAGGCCGTATTCGGATCCGCGGAGTTCGAAATGCTTGCGCAAGAGCCGTTGCGCGTCATGCAGCAGGAAACCGAGACTGTTGCGGGGGTCGTATTTCATGAGCGCGATATATTATAAGCATGCTCATGTTTCAAGCGGCGCGTTTCCGCGATCCGCGGATGGTTGCCGGTTCGTTAGGAAAAAGCGGAGCGTTTTCCGGCCCCGCGACACCGTCGCGCAACAGGTGTGACAAGATGCACAGTGAAACTCTGTCCAGCGGGTAAATTCCTGATCAGCCACCAATCAAGGAATTGCGCCATGTCCCGCTTCAACAATCATCGCAGCCACGAAAACCATCTCTTCGTCGTCACCAGCCTCGTTCCCGCCGCCCTGTTCCTGGTCACGCTGATCGCGGCCGTTCACGTCAGCCGGGCCGAAAGCCTGCAGACGGAAGCGGGTATTCCCGGTCATTCGATCTCGATCAACGCCACGGCCTGAGCCGGTTCAGGCCGGCGCGCTTTGCGCCAGGCCGGGAAACGGCCCGATATCGCTGGTGCGATGCTTGGCCTGGTAAACATGGTTGTAGAGATGCGCCACCCACTGTTTGCCTTCGACGGTCAGTTCCAGGTAGCGTAGCGCCGAGCCGATGCAGGGATTGACCTGCGACCAGAAGAAATCCGGATATTTGTCCAAGAGGTCGATCGGCGAACTGTAGCCCAGCTTCTCCGAAGTGCCGATCTCGGCGAATTCGTGAAACAGCGCATTGATTTTCCGGTAGTAGAACGGATCGCCGAGCTGGCCGATGAGGTCGGCGGCGCGAACCAGCGCCCGCTCGCTGTCCCTCTCCGCATAGTCCTCGCCCTCCGGTATCGGAAACCTTGTATAGTCGATCGCGGCCACCAGCCGCTCTTCATCGACGAATTTCGATCCCCCGAAGCGCTCGCGCGCATAAACCATGCCGCGCTCGACGTGATAGGGCGCGAGGAAGGCGTCGGAAATGCCGCGCGGCGGCGTGATCGTCTCGTTGTTGAGGCCGATGACGAATTCGCCGTCCCTGTCGCCCCGGCAGATACCCCGCACATAGCCGATATCGTGGACCAGCAGCGCCAGCGTGTAATGCAGCCAGTCCTCGGGCTGCACCGCCTCGGAGATCAGTCGTCCGCGCAGGATCTGCTGGCCGACCAGCGTCACCATCATCGTGTGTTCTGCATTGTGGTAGAGCGCGTCGGTGTTGCCGAGCCGTTCGAGCACCAGCCGCGCCGCGCCGCCGATATAGGCCGCATATTCCGGGTTCCGTCCGGAGAAATGCTGCTGATACAGGTTCTCCAGATGCTCGCCGAACGCATTGGCGACCACGTAGCTGGGATTGAACATGCCGACACCCCCACAGCCGATCCCTTTGAGACTCGAACCCTAGAAGGCTCCCGCAAAAAGACAACGCTGTTTTACCGCTTCGTGCGCGCCCGGACACGGACCTGTGCGCGATCGCACATCGCCCCTTGCCCGGTCCCGTTATGGTTAACCCACAGTAAACGAGACCTCCACGGATAGGGACGAGACCATGACCGCACCACTCAAGATTGCTGAAATCGCAACCGTTTCACTGATCGCGCTCGGCGCATTGTCCATCGCGACGCCGACTTTCGCCAAGGATGCCGAGAAACAGGAATACAAGCTGGAAACCCGCACCACCGGCCCCGTCGGCTTCTTCGGCCGCACCTGCATTGCCGCCGGCCAGGACACGCAGGCCGGATGCCGGATCGTCCCGGGCGGCGAGGCCACGCAGTATCCCTCCGCACCGGCCAATTTCCAGTTCGGCTTCTGATACGACCCCTCCAGTCGAAAAAAACGCCGGCGCTTCTTCGGGACGCCGGCTTTTTTGTGCCGGCAGGCGCGTCGAATTTCCGTCTTGAAATCGGCCGCGCGATCCTGTCTCGATGGGATCGCTTGACGTAGAGGAATTGCGACGACCATGACGAAACCCTTATCCGCCCGTGCACCGCTTCTTCGACCTGCCTGTCTCGCGCTGGCCGCTGCCATCTCGCTGGCATACCCGGCCGGCGCGCTGGCGCAGATGGGCCAGCACGGCATGGCGCATCACGGCGCTGACGGGACCGGCCATGACGAGGTCACCATGCCGGGCCTGCGCGGCCTCGACGCAACTCCGCGCGAAAGCGCCGAACTGGCGGAAATGTTCCGCAATTTCCCGGCCATATCGCGCGAGGTCGAAAACCTTCCGAACGGCATCCGCACCGTCACCTTCTCCGAAGACGAGGAGCTGATGGCGGTGATCGCCAGCCATGTCGTCGGCATGATCATGCGTGTCGAGGAAGGCCGCGACCCGCAGGTCTTCATCCAGAGCCCGACCCTCGACATCTTCTTCGAGCGAAGCGACCGGATCGAAACGCAGATCAACATGACCGACCGGGGCATCGAGGTCGTGCAGACCTCGGAGGATCCCGAAATCGTGGCGGCGCTGCACAAGCATGCCGGCGAAGTGTCGGCCATGGCCGACCGCGGCATGGAGGCCGTTCACGAGATGATGATGGAGCGCGCCGGCAACTGACGGCGCGGTCGGCTTCAGGCGTTCAACCCGCCACCCCGATCCTGCGCGCCGCCATCGCCTCATAGGCGGGCAGGGCCTCGGCCTCGATCGCTTTCAGATGATCCGGCAGCTCGGCCGGCAGGGCCATGCTCTCCGGCGTCGAAAACCCGGTCGATTTCCAGATCGCGTCATACCAGTGCGCGCCCCAGACGCCGTCCTCCGGGCGCGGCCCCGCCTCCCAGGCGAGCATCGCCGGGTCGAATTCCATGCCGATCCCCGCGCACAGCGCCGACAGCATCCCTTCCGGGTCGGCAAGAATATCCTCCGACGCCACCACGATGGACCGCCGCCCGGTCAGTTCCGTGACGTGCCGGTCGATCTCCAGCATGCGCCGATAGCCGATATCGGCCTCGCTCACGCTCTCCTTCTTCTTTGCATAGCTCGCCAGCACCCGGCGCGGATGGCGGATCAGGAAGACATTCGTCGCCCGCGCCGTCCAGTCGAGCGGGAAACCGGGCAGCATGTGATGCGGCATGTGTTTCTGGTAGCAATAAGGCGTCGCAAACGGCCCGAGGCACTGTCGCGCCACCGCGTCCGGGTCGCATTCCATCGCGGCGAGCACATCGTCGCGCATTGGATGGTCCGCTCCGGAGGCGGCCAGATAGGCGCCGTAGAACGGCTCGTCCATCGCGCTGGTGTCGGCCCGGTTGCCGAATGACCGCATCATCGCCGTCGACAGGTTCCGAGGCCCCGACCACATGGCGATGATTTTCGTGTCCGGCATGCGTCTCTCCTTCGCCGCCAGTTGACCTTGGCATGCGTCCTGTTTCAACTGCCCGCATGCACGAAAAGATCACCACCCACGACGCCGAATACGATCCGCGCAACGCCGCCATCCTGATCTGGGTGAACGGCGAATTGAAGCCGCGCGCGGAGGCGACCGTTTCGGTCTATGATTCCGGCTTTCTTCTGGGCGACGGCATGTGGGAGGGGCTGCGCCTGCATCAGGGCCGCTGGGTCTTCTTCGACGACCACATGGACCGGCTCTTTTCGTCTTGCAAGGCGGTCGCGCTCGACATCGGCATGGACCGCGCCGGCATCCTCGCCGCGCTTGAGGAGACGGCCGCCGCCAACGCCATGACCGACCATGTCCACGCCCGGCTGATGGTCACCCGCGGCCCCAAGATCCGCCCCTTCCAGCACCCGTCTTTGTCGCGCTCCGGCCCGACCGTGGTCATCATCATGGAACATTCCGCCCCGGCCCCCGCCACGAGAGCCGGCGTCACGCTCGCCACCGTACCGCAGGTCCGCGGCCTGCCGATGAGCCAGGACCCGAAACTGAATTCCCACTCCAAGCTCAACTGCGTCATCGCCTGCCTTCAGGCGGAGGAGGCGGGCGCCGACGAGGGCCTGATGCTCGACCCGCATGGCTTCGTGAACACCACCAATGCCTGCAATTTCTTCATTGTCAGGAAGGGCGAGGTGTGGACCTCGACGGGCGACTACTGCATGAACGGCATCACCCGCCAGAAGGTCATCGACCTCTGCCGCGCCAATGACATCCCCGTCTTCGAGCGCAATTTCTCCCTCGTCGACGTCCACGCCGCCGACGAAGCCTTCCTCACCGGCACCTTCGGCGGCCTCACCCCGGTCCGTTCGCTCGACCGCAAGCCGTTCCCCGAGGTCGACGGCCCGAAGACGAAAAGGCTCCGCGCCCTCTACGAAGAGCTGGTGGCGACCGGCTAAACCCCAAAATCACCGCTTCCCGCGCACCTTCTTTCCCCCTATATGGGCGAAATGACCGATACGCCTCTCAAGAACATCCGCAATTTCTCCATCGTCGCCCATATCGACCATGGCAAATCGACGCTCGCCGACCGGCTGATCCAGATGACCGGATCGCTGGAGGAGCGCGAAATGAAGGAGCAGGTGCTCGATTCCATGGATATCGAGCGCGAGCGCGGCATCACCATCAAGGCCAACACCGTCCGCCTCGAATATGACGCGAAGGACGGCCAGCATTACGTCCTGAACCTCATCGACACGCCCGGCCATGTCGACTTCGCCTACGAGGTCTCGCGGTCGCTCCGCGCCTGCGAGGGCTCGCTTCTCGTCGTCGACGCCTCGCAGGGCGTCGAGGCGCAGACGCTGGCGAATGTCTACCAGGCCATCGACGCCGACAACGAGATCGTCCCGGTCCTCAACAAGGCCGACCTGCCGGCCGCCGAGCCGGAGCGCGTCAAGGAGCAGATCGAGGAGGTCATCGGCCTCGACGCCTCCGAGGCGATCCTGATCTCGGCCAAGACCGGCATGGGCGTCGACGAGGTGCTCGAAGCCATCGTCACCCGCCTGCCGCCGCCGAAGGAAGGCGACCGTTCCGCTCCGCTCAAGGCCATGCTGGTCGACAGCTGGTACGACGCCTATCTCGGCGTCATCGTGCTCGTGCGCGTCATCGACGGCGTCCTCAAGAAGGGCCAGGTGATCCGCATGATGGGCACGGACGCCAAATACCCGGTCGACCGCGTCGGCGTGCTGACGCCGAAACTCGTTGTCGTCCCCGAGCTCGGCCCCGGCGAGATCGGCGTCCTGACCGCCTCGATCAAGGAAGTGGCAGACACCCGCGTCGGCGACACCATCACCGAGGACAAGCGCCCGACCGACAAGATGCTGCCGGGCTTCAAGCCGGCGCAGCCGGTCGTCTTCTGCGGCCTGTTCCCGGTCGACGCCGCCGATTTCGAGGATCTGCGCTCCGCCATCGGCAAGCTGCGTTTGAACGACGCCAGTTTCTCCTATGAAATGGAGACCTCCGCCGCGCTCGGCTTCGGCTTCCGCTGCGGCTTCCTCGGCCTTCTGCACCTGGAGATCATCCAGGAGCGCCTCAGCCGCGAATTCGACCTCGACCTGATCGCCACCGCCCCGTCGGTCGTCTACCGCATGACCATGACGGACGGCACGGTCACCGAACTGCACAACCCGGCCGACATGCCGGATATCGTGCGCATCGCGACCATCGAGGAGCCGTGGATCAAGGCGACCATCATGACGCCGGACGACTATCTCGGCGCCATCCTGCAGCTCTGCCAGGAGCGCCGCGGCATTCAGACCGACCTCTCCTATGTCGGCACCCGCGCCATGGTCACCTACGAATTGCCGCTCAACGAGGTCGTGTTCGATTTCTACGACCGCCTGAAGTCGATCTCCAAGGGCTACGCCAGTTTCGACTACCAGCTTTCGGGCTACCGCGAGGGCGATCTGGTCAAGATGTCGATCCTCGTCAACGAGGAGCCGGTCGACGCGCTCTCCATGCTGGTCCACCGCTCGGCGGCGGAAAAGCGCGGCCGCCTCATGTGCGAGAAGCTGAAGGACCTGATCCCCC
>NZXU01000039.1 GCA_002698425.1 Ahrensia sp.
ACGCGCTGGCCCGCGAACCGGAGGTCACCGCCCGGCTGCGGGCCGACCGCTCACTGGTGAACATCTTCGTCGAGGAGTGCATGCGCGTCGACGGTCCGCCCCAGCGGCTGTTCCGCACCGCCACCCGCGACGTCGAGATCGGCGGCAAGCTGATCCGCAAGGGCGAGTGGGTCGCGCTGTTCTTCGGCGCGGCCAACCGTGATCCCGCAGTGTTTCCCGATCCCGAGGTGCTCGACATCGACCGCCCCAACATCCGCCAGCAGCTCTCGATGGGCCACGGCCTGCACTTCTGTCTGGGCGCGTCGCTGGCCCGGCTGGAGGTGGTGACGATGATCAACGCCGTGCTCGACCGCTATTCCACGATCGAGCTGACCGACGATCCGGGGACCAAGCAGACCGCGAGCCTGCTGACCCACGCCTTCGTCCGGCTGCCGCTGCGGCTGTCATGACCACCGCCACGCGCGAGGCGCGCAACATCGAGGCCACCAAGGCCATCTACGCCGCGGTCCCGGCCGGGGATCTGCAGACCGCGCTGGACCTGATGGACCCCGAGGTCCGGGATCACCTACTACGGTGTTCCGGCGATCCCGTACGCGGGCGACTACCGGGGCATCGAGGAGGCGGTGAGGTTCTTCACCCGGGTCGGCGAGAACATCGCCATCACCGAGATGCAGGCGTGGAAGTTCATCGCCGACGGGGACGAACTGGCCACCTGGGGCCGGCAACGGTTCCGCCACTTGGCAACCGGCTATGAGTGGGGGTCGGAATTCGCCCACATCATCACGCTGCGTGAGGGCCGGTGGCTGCACTTCCGGGACTTCATGAATTCGGCGTTGACCCTGGAAGCGTTCACCCGGTGAGGGTCATCGCAGACCGCGAGGTCTGCATGGCCGCCGGGGTGTGCGTGATGACGGCCGATGCCGTGTTCGACCAGGACCCGGACGGTCTCGTGGTGCTGGCCACGGAAAACGTCGACGCCGCCCAGGAGAAGCGGGCACGCAACGCGGTGCGGATGTGCCCGTCGGGCGCGTTGCGCATCGACGCCGATTGACGGGCCGGGGGGCGCACCCCCCCTGACTTGCCCCAGGTGCGGGAACCAGGACACGAGAAATCGGAGTTAGGCGACCAGAGCTGCAAGCTCACGCAATTGCGTCACGCTTCGCCCCCGCAGCACCATCATCGTGACTCCGGCCCTCTCCCAGGCGACGATCTGATCGCGGATATGGCCGGGATCACCGACGATCGCGGCATCGTCGACGAGTTCATCGGGAATCTCCTGTGCCGCTTCGCCCTTGCGGCCCGCACGAAACAGTCGAGTTACGGTCTCGACCACGGCCGTGTGGCCCATCCGGCGGTACACCTCGGCATGGAAGTTGTTGTCTTCGGCACCCATTCCTCCGAGGTAGAGGGCCAAAGCCGGCTTCATCGAGGCGAGTGTCGCGGACCGATCCTCTGTGACCACGACATTCGCCGTCGCGCAAATCTCGAAGTCGCTCCGAGCGCGCCGGGCCCCCGGGCGAGAAAAACCTTCGTCGAGCCAGGATTTGTACATCGGCGCGAGGCGCGGAGTGAAGAAGATCGGCAGCCAACCGTCGCAGATCTCTGCGGCCAAGGCGACGTTCCTCGGTCCCTCGGCGCCGAGCATGATGGGGATATCGGTTCGCAGCGGGTGGACGATCGATTTCATCGCTCTGCCATGCCCCGTAGTTCCGATTCCCTGGTGTGGCAGCGGATAGTGAGGCCCTGAGCTGCTCACCGGATCGGCCCGCGCCCACACCTGCCTGACGATGTCGATGTACTCCCGGGTGCGTGCGAGCGGCTTGGGGAATGTCGCCCCGTACCAGCCCTCGACGACCTGCGGACCTGACACACCGAGCCCGAGGATGAGCCGACCCCCGGATAGATGATCGAGGGTCAGGGCGGCCATTGCGGTCGCAGTCGGAGCGCGCGCAGACATCTGAGCGACGGAGGTGCCGAGCCGGATCCCTGAGGTTCGGCGGCCCCACCATGCCAAAGGGGTGAACGCATCCGACCCGTAGGCCTCGGCGGTGAACACCGCGTCGAACCCGGCGGCCTCGGCAGCGGCCACGAGGTCGGCGTCGTCAGTGGGTGGCTGTGCGCCCCAGTAGCCGAGCTGGAGTCCGAGTTTCATTTCAGGAGTTGACCGTTCGTCTCCGAGCCCACCTACCGCCGCGGCACCGTCCGCCCCAGCGGTCACTGCGGCGGGAGCAGCATGGTCTGCCAGGTCTGCCCTCCCGGCGGAGACTGAGCGAGGTCGCCCTGACGGTACTGTTTGCCGTCCGGTCCGACGTAGCTGCCGGTCGCCGGGTCGTACTCGGCGACTGCCAGCGGTGGCGGCGTGGCCGGCGCGGCTGCCGGTCCGGTGTCGGGAATCGCTTGTCCGGACAGTGTGGCATTCGGGTCGCCCTTCCAGTTCATGCCGTCGTTGAGTGGGACGTACTGCTCCTCGCTCTCACACAATTTCACTGTCGGGGAACGCTTTCCGGGCGCCGACGCGCACGGCGTATTCCGCACGCCCCGCACGTTGAACTCTGAATCCTGCGGTGTTCTGCAGTAGAGGTCGCCAGACGCGCGATCGGGGTAGTCGACTTCGGTCGGAACGCGCCGTTGCTGCGCCGGCAGGAAGCCGGTGGTGCACGGCGGGGGCAGGTTGATGTTCAGGTTGAAGCTTAGGTACTGCCCTCGGTACGCGGCCTTGGTGTTCATGTCGGCGACAATGCCGGCCTGAGTGATTCCGATCGCGTGCGGCACCAACACGAGCAGTTGCTCGATGTTGTCCTGGTACGTCAGGCCGACCTCGCCCAGGCTCACCAGATTCGCCATCAGGACCGGAAGAGTCGGCTGGAGCCGATCGAGCAACTGCCCGGCCTCCGCGGCCGCAGGACCACCGTGGACGAGGAACCCGGCAACGAAATCGTCACGTTCCTTCAGCGAGTCGGTGACCGCTGCGATGCGCGTTGCCCACCTCTCGATCTCGGCGGCGGTGTTGGTCTGGGAATCCAAGACCGGCTGCGCGGTGTCGACGAGCGCCAACAGCGGATCCAGATTGTCGCGCGCAGCGATGGACAATTCTGTCGAACCGCGAACGATGCGGGACAGTTCCGGACCGAGTCCCCCCACTGCCGTGTAAGACTCGTTGATCAGCGTCTCGAGGTTGTCCCGCGGCACCGCCTGCAGACCGGTGTTCGCCGCGGCAAGCAAGGCGTTGATGTCCGGCGGCACCGACGTGTTGGCCACGGTGATGACATCACCGTCACGCAGCGGCCTGGACGTCGCGTCCCTGGGCAGCAGCGCAATGTACTGCTCGCCGATGGCCGACTGGCTGTGCACCTGTGCCTCCAGGTTCGACGGGATGTCGATTCCGGAGTTCATCGACAGGATCGCGTCGACGCCGTCGTCGGTGAGCACGACCCGCTGCACCCGTCCTACCTCGGTGCCGCGATAGGTGACGTTGCCCGTGTTGTAGAGACCGGCGGCCTGGGTCAATTGCACAGTGACGGTGTAGCGCCCCACCCCGAACCATTGGCCAGGCAGCTTCATGAAGCTGAATACCATCACCGTGATAGCGAACAGGGCGATGACCGCGAACAGGGCCAGCTGGATTTTGATTCGGCGGTGCAGATGCATTACGGCCCCTGATCCCACCGGTATGGGATGACCAGCGGATTAGCGTGAGTGTATGGGCTCGGGAATTGCCCGATCGTTCTTCCCCACTGCATTTCCAGTTCGGTCAAGTTGCCTTCCCAGCGGGTGCCGGTGAACAATCCGGCGTCCAGACGGCTCAACGTCAGGTCAACGATCGCGGTGAGGTTGGCGTAGTCGCCACGCTGCCAGTTCTCGATGGTCTCGTTCGGAAACGGGAAGGTCAGGATGTAGCTCAGCGACCGGGTGAGGCTGGGGCCGGCATTGGCCAGGCTTTCCAGCACGGGCCCGATCTGTTGCAGCTGCGCGATGAGGTTCTCCTTGGTCTGATTGACCGTGTCCACCGTCAGCGCACTGAACTTCGCGAACTGATCGGCAGCCTCGATGAGGTCGTCTCGTTGACGGTTCAACTCGGCCAGCGCATCAGGGATCGCTTCCAGCGCGGCGTCAAGGACGGGTTTGCGGGCAGCAAATTTTGCGGCCAGCGCGTTGAGGCTTTCGGTCGCGGCGATGATGTCCGGAGTTTGGTTCTCGAGGTTGCCGGTGAAGACATCCAGCTGACCGACGAGACTGCGCAGATCCTGTTCCCGCCCGCGGAACGCGGTACTGAATGACTCGGTGATGTCCTGGATCTGCCCCAGCCCGCCACCGTTGAGGACCGACGACACGGCAGCCAGGGTCTCCTCGGTGCTCGGGTAGGACCCGCTGTGCGACAACGGGATCATCGAGCCTTCGGTCAGCCGGCCCTCCGGCGGCCCAGTGGTTGGCGGTGCGAGCTCGACGTGCAGCGAACCCAGCAGGCTGGTCTGGCCCAGCTTGGCGGTGGCGTTGGCCGGAAGGTCGACGTCTCCGTCGAGGGTGATTGTGAGCAGCGCGTGCCAGCCCTGGCGCTCAATCCGCGTGACGGTCCCGACCGAGATGTCGTCGACCCGTACCCGCGAGTTGGGTTCGAGGTTGTTGACGTCGGGCATCTGCACCTGGATGTGGAATGAGCCGGGGCCCCTACCTTGTGTGCCGGGCATCGGCAGCGAGTTCAGGCCGCGCCAGCTGGCGCAGCCGGTCATCGCGAGAGTCGTGACGAGCAAGATTGCGGTCAGAATTGCACGGGGCGCGATGTTGGTGGTCACGAGCCGCTCCCGTGGGGAACCATCAAGCCGGGCAGGCCGGCGGCTGGGTCAGTCGCGGCCGCAGCCGGGCCCGGCGCGGTGGGCGCTTCGGCGGCCAGCTGCCCCTGAGGCGCCGGGGCGGCGGGCACGGGCGGAGGAACCATAACCGCGGGCGGCACGAAGTCCGGTCGCATCCACGGTTCGCTGTAGGTGACCTCGTTGGGCCGGGCCTGGGTTCCGACTGCCAGATTGAAGCCGAGCGGCGGGAAGTTGTACTGGCGGTTCTTCACGATCGGAGCCATGTACTGCGCGCACAGCTTCGCCGACTGCTCCCCGTGGAGTCGTGAGGCTGCCTGCACTGCGCCACAGAGGAACTCGATCGGATTGGAGAAGTTGTTCACCGCCAGGGCTCCCGTCAAGGCCCCGTTTGCGGGCTCGTAGATGTTGTCGAAGTTGCCGATCGTGGTGGGTGCGATATGAAGCGTCTGTTTGATGTCGTCGAGGCTGCCGACCAGGGTGTCGGAGATCGACGTCAGCCGGTCCGATGTAGTCCCGACGACCTCACGGTTTTCCTCGGCGAAGGCCTTCACTGCGATCGCGGCGGTGTTGAGGTCCTCGATGGCAATGGCCACCTTGTCGGGGTTGTCAGCCAGCAGCGTACTGACCTCTGCGAGGTTCCCGTTGAGCCGTTCAAGCGCCCCCGAGCTGTCGTGCAGCGCGGTCACGACCGTGGACAGGTTGGTGAATGTGGAGAAGATGTCATCGCTGTGATCGCCCAGCGTCGAGAGGGTCTGGGACAGTTTGATCACGGTGTCGCGGATTGCGCCACCCTGGCCGCGAAGGTTGTCTGCCGCGGTGTCGATGAATCCGCCCAGGGTGCTGACGCCGCCCGGTTCGGTGGGTTGGAGCAGGTCGGTCAGGCGTTGGAGCTGATCGCGGAAGTCGTCCCATTCGACCGGGACCACGGTGCGGTCCATCGGGATCACCGCACCGTCGGCCATCACCGGCCCGGTCGTGTAGGCAGGGGTCAGTTGAATCGCCCTGCCGGTCACGAGCTGAGGCGAGAGGATCGCCGCGTTCGCATCGGCGGGAACCGGGACCGCGCGGTCGTAGGCGAACCTCACCATGGCGCGGTCGGGCTGCGGTTCGATCGACAGCACCCTGCCCACCGGCACGCCGAGCACCCGCACGTCGTCGCCGGGGAACAGGCCGTTGCTGTTCTCGAAGTACGCGGTTACCACGATGCGGTCGACGGCGTCCTGGACCCGGACCATGGTGATCAGGCCACCCACCAGGATCGCGACCAGCACGAGACCCAGCACGGATCGGTTACGCCACAGTCGGTTCACGGCTGCCCTCCTGGTATGGGCACCAGCGGTGGCGCCTCACCGGGTGCAGGCAGGAACACGGCGCCCGGTGACGGAGCGGGCGTGGACGCGATACCGGGTGGGGCGACTGCGGGCGGCCCGGGCGGCGGACCCCCCGGCGGCGGGGCGGGCAACGGTTCGCGGTAGGGGTAGCGCGGATCGCCGGGATTCCCGGTGATGGCGTCGGGCAGCGTCAGAGCCGGGTCTCCGCCCTGCCCGGTGCGCGGGTAGGGCACTGGAAGCGCCGGCGTCGCAGGCTGTCCGAGCTGGGGATCGGTCAGCTCATTGGGCGCCAGTACGTTGGGGTCGAGCCCGAGGTCGTTGAATGCGGCGTCCATGAAGGGCTGGACAAACTGTCCGGGAAGCAGGTTGGCGATGTAGGCCTTGAAGAACGGGCCGGAGGATACGGACTCGCCGAGCGACATCGCGTAGGAGTTGAGCAGCTTCAAGGCTTTCTGAAGCCGGTCCCTGCGGTTGTCGATGATCGTCAAGACCCCGTTGAGCTTCTCGAGCGCCGGTTTGAGATCGTCGCGGTTCTCGTCGACGAAGCCCTTCAGCTCTCGCGACATCGCCGAGATGTTGTCCCAGATTTGGTCGAGGGCGTCGCTTTGGGATTGCAGCGCGTCGAGTAGGGCGTTGGTGTCGTGGACGAGCGCAACGACCTGCTCAGTACGTTGGGCGAGCACACCCGTGACCTTCGCGGCGTTGCGCAGCAACGCGCGAAGCTGATCATCGTGCGCATTGACGCTCTGGGCGAACCGGGCGACGCCTTCAACCGCTGACTTCAGAGGCGGCGGGGTGTCAGCGAACGTCTGGGACAGCATCGCCAGCGAGTTCGACAGCTGATCGGTGTCGATGCCGCTGACCGTCTTCGCGAGGTCACCCAGTGCGTCGGGCAACTGGTAGGGAGATACGGTCCGGTCCAGAGGGATCGGACCGTCGAGCTGTCCACCACCGCGCGGGGTCACGTTGAGAACCTTGGTTCCCAGCAGACTCTTGGTCCGGATCATGGCCTCGGTCTGTGCGCCGAGGTTGATGTTTCCTGCGATGGTGAAGGTGACCAGCACCCGCGGGCCGTCAAGGCCGATGTCGGACACCTTGCCGACGGGGTAGCCCGAAACCTCCACGCCGGCGCCGGTGAATAGTCCACCGGCGTCGGCGAAGTAGGCGGAATATTGCCGGCCCGGGTTCAGGAACGGCAGGTTCTGGGATTGCAGGGCCACCGTGGCTGCGGTCGCCACGACCGCCACGCCGATCACCCCGACCACGACGGGATTGCGTTCGCTGATCGTCTTCATCGCGGGGTGCACCGCCCGCTGTCCTGGCCGGCGACCTTGACGTACACGGGTTGGCCTCCCTTGCCGTTGAGTTTGAGGACGATCTCGCACAGGTAGAAACTGAAGAAGTCGCCGTACAAGCCCTGGCGGCCCAGGGCCTGGTACTTGTCGGGCAGCGTGTTCAGCAGATTGTCGAGGTATTCGTGGTCGGCGACCGCGATGGCTGCGGCACGGTCGGTTTCGTGGACGACCTTGCGCAGCGGTGGCCGGGTCGCGGCGAGTAGGTCGGCGAGCGAGGCTGCCGCAGCGTTGGTGTGCGCCACCGCGTTCGAGATGTCGGTGCGGCGCTCGGCAAGACCGTGGACCAGTTCGGACAGCGACGTGACGGCGGTATCGAATCGGTCGCTCTGGTCTCCGATGGACCCGAGCACGATGTCGAGGTTCACGATGACTTCCCCGATGAGGACGTCACGGTCCGCCAGTGTGTTGGTGACGGCCGCAGCCTGGTCGAGGAACGAACCGATGGTGGGGCCCTGCCCCTGCAGCGCTTGGATGAGTTGGTTGCTGAGCTCGTTGACCTGGTCGGGATCCAGCGCCCGGAACAGCGGCCGAAAACCGCCGATCAGCGAATCGAGGTCCAGCGCGGGCTGCGTGCGGTCCAGCGGGATGGTGCTGTCCGGTGCCAGCCGATGTATGCCTCCGGCGCCCTCTTCGAGCGCGAGATATCTTCCCCCGAAAAGGTTGTCGTAACGGATCGCCGCGCGGGTGCCTTCGGTGAGGACCACCGTGTCGTCGGTGTCGAACGTCACGATGACCGTGGCGTCGTCATCGACCCGGACACCCTGCACCTTCCCGACCTCGACACCGGCGATCCGGACCATGTCACCGTCCCTGAGGCCGGAGACATTGGTGAACGCCGCCCGGTAGGTGACCCCGGCCCCGAACCGGAATTGCGCGAAAACGGCCAGGAGCACGAATGTTCCGAGCGCACAGATTGCCAGGAACGCGCCGAGTCGCCACGCCGCGGCCGCAAAATTTCCTCTCATCGCGCCGGGGCCCCTTCCGGAGTCGGCGCCGCGACGGCGGCTGGAGGCACACCCGGCCACAACGGCGTGCCGCCCGGTCCGTACAGCGGAGCACCGTAGGGCGGGGCGCCCGGATAGGGAATCGGGCCCACGGCCGGCCCGGGTAGGCACTGGCGAACGCTGGGCGACTCCGGCACCGCGCGGGTCACCGGGAAGTAGTTCGCCCAGCACGGGTGCCCGATTCCGGGGTTCGGCCGGACATCCAGGCCGGTACCCCAGCCGGTATTGGTGATCAGTTGCCGAACCGGGAAGTTCTCGGTCGGGTCGGGCATCGAACCGCATCCGGGTCTACCCCCGGGCCCTCCCTTGGCCGCGATGACCGGCAGGTTCTGCGGGTACTGGTAGGGGTCGTTCCCGCCGAGCAGCGCAACGTCGAGCTGGATCGACTTCCCGTTCGCACCACCCCAGATGTCGTAGCCGCCGTTCTCCAGGAACCACGTCGCGCCCTGCAGCCAGCACGTGTAGACGGGGTCGTACTTGTGCAGCAGCGCGGTGGTCGGCGCGAAGGTATTGACTGCGTCGACGAGACTGTCCTTGCTGGTGACGAGCAGCTGCGTGCCCGACTCTGCGAATCCGGTCACGTTGAGCAGCAGGGTATCCAGCTCAGCGCTGTGGGTGACTACGGTGCGGGCGGTGGTACTCGCCGAGTCGAGGATCGACACGATGTCGTCGGCCACGGCGTTGTACGTGTCGTTGAAGTTCTTGAACGAGCGCCAGTCCTGCTGGAACGTCTCGCTGCGGGCGTTGAGTTCGGTGAGCACGTCGTCGAGGGCGGTGATGGCCTCACCCATCTGGATACCCTGACCCCGCACCGCTTCGGCGATCGCGGTGAGAACAGCATTGACCTTGGTCGGATCCACGATCTCGAGCAGGTCGACGATGTTCTCGAAGACAGTATTGACTTCGGTACTGACGTTGCGTGACACCAGAACCGCCCCGGCGGCCAGTCTCGCGACGCTCGGATGCGCCGGAGGCAGGAGGTCGACGAACTTCGATCCGAACGCCGTGGTCACCGAGATCTGCGCTTCGACGTTGGCGGGGATACGGGGTATCTGATCGGGATCGATCTCCAGCAGCAGCTTCACCGGACCGTTGCCGCCCTCGATGCCGCCGACCCGGCCGACCTGCACCCCGCGCATCTTGACCCGGGCACCGGTCTCCATGACCAGACCCCCCCGATCGGCGGTCAGGGTGACGGGAACATAGGAACGGAAGGTACCGGTGAAGGCAATCGCGGTCGCGACCACGAACGCCACCAGAATGATGACCAGGATCAGTGCCCACCACGCACTGTGCAGTCGCTTCTCGCCGGGTCCGGAATCCACCGTCAACCCGCCAGGTTGAAGTTGCCGGACTGTCCGTAGACGGCCAGGGAGATCATCACGATCTCCAGCGCGGCGACGACCATCGACGTCCGCACCGCACGACCGACCGCCTCGCCGACGCCGGCGGGCCCGCCCCGGGCGGTATAGCCGTAGTAGGTGTGCACGAGCATGATCACCACCGTGATGGCCACCGTCTGCAGGAAGGACCAGATCAGGTCGGTCGGGTTGAGGAACGTGTTGAAGTAGTGGTCGTACACACCTGATCCCTGACCGTAGAGGACGGTGGTGCCGGTCCTGGCCGCCAGGAAGGCCATCATCACTGCGATGCAGTACAGCGGGACCACGACGATGACGCCCGCGAGTACCCGGGTGGCCGCCAGGAACGTCACGCTGCGGATACCGATGACCTCGAGCGCGTCGATTTCCTCATTGATCCGCATCGCTCCCAGCTGTGCGGTCGCGCCCGCGCCGATCGTCGCCGACAGCGCCACCGCTGTGGTGCCGGGAACGATCAGGCGGACGTTGAAGAATGCAGAGGCGAAGCCGGTGAGGGCCTCGACGCCGACGGAGGCGAACTGGTTGTATCCCTGCACGGCCACCAGCGCACCGGTCGTGATGGTGAGGAACCCGACGATGGCAACCGTTCCGCCGACAACTGCCAACGCACCAGTACCCAAGCCCATTTGGGCGATCAGCCGGAGAAGCTCGCCCGGGTAGCGACGGACGGCATCGGGGATCGATGTCAGGGTCATGACGAAGAACCGGGCCTGATCGCCCAACTGGTTCCAACTCGCAACAGCGCCGTCGGCTGATCTTCGCAGCCGGGCCCGGGGTCTACTGGGCGCCGCGGCAGTCATCGCAGCCACGTCACTGCACCGTGTATTGGATGCCGACGGCTGTGACGATGACATTGATCGCGAACAGCACCATGAACGTGAACACCACCGTCTCGTTGACCGCGTTACCCACGCCTGCCGGACCTCCCCCGACCGAGATCCCCTTGTAGCACGCGATCAATCCGGCCGCCAGGCCGAACAGTGTGGCCTTGATGAGCGCCACGAACACGTCGGCCGCGCCGGTCAACAGCGTCATCCCGGCGATGAACGCGCCTGCCGACACGTGCTGGATGAATACGCAGAACAGGAAGGCGCCGGCCAGTCCCGCGATGATGACCGTCGACGATAGGGCCAGCGCGACGGTTGTCGCGGCCAGCACCCGGGGCACCACGAGCGCCTGGATGGGGTTGATTCCCATCACTTTCATCGCGTCGAGTTCTTCGCGGATGGTTCGTGCCCCCAAATCGGCGCACATGGCTGTGGCGCCGGCTCCCGACACCACGAGAACCGTCACGATCGGACCGATCTGGTTGACGGTACCGATCGCCGCGCCGGTACCGGCGAAGTCGGCGGCGCCGAATTCCGTCAGCAGGATGTTGAACGTGAACACCAGCAGCACCGAGTAGGGCAGCGTCAGCATGAGCGCGGGCAATACCGACACCCGCGCGACGAACCAGGTCTGCAGGACATACTCGCGCCACGCGAAAGGAGGCTTGAAGATGGCGATCAGCGTGTCGATCGCCATCGCGAAGAATCCGCCCAGTGCACCGAACGGTTTGGCGGCCAGCGTGGTTGCCATGGTCAGCAACCCCTCCATAGCACGAGATCGTCACAGCGCGCGGCGACGGGTCGGCCACTAGCTTGTGCTGCCACCTGGTCTCCGTCGTCCCATCGCACCGCGGAAACATAACAACGGCGCGACCGCCACTGCTGCTTCACTGAGAGGGATATCACCCCCCCTTTTGGGGGAAGATGGCTGGAATCACCGTGATGCGCTACTCCAAAGGGGCGAGCAGTTCGCATTCGCAGGAGGGTTTCAACGGGCTCACCACCTCCAGCTTCGGACTATGAAATCCGTGTACACGAGATGATTCCGATGATCGATGGTGGTGGTCGATTCCGTGTCGTCCGCTGCAATGCCGCGGGATCCAGAGCTCAGATCATTGTGGTCGAGCGTCCTGCTATCTGCCGCAGTGGGCGCGAGTTCGAACGCGGTATCCGCAGCGACGGCGACACCGCGCGCACCGACGGTCGGTGTGAGGGCCGAACCTCCGTCGGCGCGGGGCCACCGGGCCTGCTGCCCTGCCCGCAAGTCCGGAGATCTGCCCGGCGCCCCGTCTTCGCACTAGCAATCACATGTTCACTAATGCAATATCGAAGTGCCACGTCATAGTGGCCCCTAGTAGGAACAAGCGATCACTGGAGGCACGCCATCGCCGCATCACCGGCTGGATCGGGCGCACCGGCGCGCACTCGGGATCCGGAACGCAAGAGCAGGATCCTCGCGGCCGCAGCCGACCTTGTGGCCCAAAAGGGCTTCCACTCGGTGTCGATCGCTGAGATCGGTGCTGCGGCCGGTATCACCGGGTCCGGCATCTATCGCCATTTCGACAGCAAGTCCGCAGTACTCGTGGCTATGTTCGATCGGGTGATCGACGATTTACTTCGCGACGAGGAGCACATTATCGACACGGTCAGCGACCTCGGATCAGCGCTGGAACGGCTTATTGCTGGCCAGGTCGAGTTCGTCGTCGGTGAACGAGAGTTGGCGCAGGTCTACTACAACGAGATCAACAACCTGCCCGAGGACGACCGGCGCCGGTTGCGCCGCAAGCAACGCTTGTACCTGGAGGAATGGGTGCATCTGGTGCAGGAACTGCGCCCCGAACTCACGGATGCGGAGGCCCGGAGTGTCGTGCACGCGGTGATCGGCGCGATCCAGTCGCCGCTGTTCCACAACACCGGGCTGGCCAGCGACCGGCTCAGAATTCTGCTGGCAGAGAGCGCACGTGCGATTCTGGGCCTGCGGTCCGGCACTCGAGGTGAACGTGTCAGAGGCTAGTGCCGGCCGGCGCTCGATCGGGCAGATCGACGGGCAGGGGCCCCACTGGTGTCTGTGGTAGGAACCGGCTGAGGCCATTGACGACGACGGCGCACAGCCCGATCGTCGCCAGCGTCGCTATCCAGATCACCGGTACCGTCGCATGGCCGCCGTCGAGATGCATCGCGATGATCACGGGGGCACCGACGCCGAAGTTGGCCGCAAAGAAGGTCATCGGGAATACGACGAACAGGCTCAGCAACCCCCAGGCGCTCGACACCTGTCGCCATATCAGCACCGCCACCACGGTGAAGAGGACCACCTGGGTGCCTTCGAGCACTCCGATCACCAGC
The DNA here is from genome assembly GCA_002698425.1 of Ahrensia sp. Next base: position 13,054 of record NZXU01000039.1, read on the forward strand.
GGATAGTTCCAGATCCGCGCCACGAAGGGACCGTAGTAGGTGTAGACGCCGGTGCCGGTCCCGATGATCTCGAACAGGCAGGACGCAGCGATTTCGATTCCCCAGACGGTGAACAGTCCGCGCCGCCCCAGCCGGCCCTCATAAATCCGCCGGCCGGCGTACAGGCAGGCGGTGGCGTAGAGGATGACGTACCCGCTGTGTGTCCAGATCGGCTGCACCACACCGAAGGCCGAGAAATGCATGTATCCCGCCCCCGGCGCTCCCCCGGCCTGTGCATCGTAGAACCACAGGTCGAACGCCACGTCGTAGAGCGGTTCCGCATACGCACCGACGCCGGCGGCCAGAATCGCGATCACGTAGAACGGAGTGCGCTGCTTACGGCCCATCTGGACCGCGACGACCAGCATCACCGCCACGATCCCCCAGCTGAGCCAGGTGAAGATGCTCTGCCACACCAGGTCGAGTGGATGCTGCATCACGTCGATGGGCATGCGTCCCATGGGTTCTCCTCGTGTCAAGCGCTCTTCGGGCCGCAGAGCGTCACTGCAGGCTAGCTACGCCGATACCGCTGCCACATTCCCAGTGGGGGGTAGGCCGGTGCCCCGTTGGGGGGATAGTCACGGCGCCGGCAACTCTCGGCACTGGCGACGCCTCACTGGGAGGATTTCGCTCCCCCAGAAGCGTGATCGGCGTTGGTCCGGCGGCGGCGTGCTGTCAGGCTGGCCGGATGAAGATCGATACGAACATCGGCGGCTCGATCGACGGCACCGGCGGTGGCGAGCTCGGTGTTCTCGCCGACCAGTTAAGGACGGCAGAGAAACTGGGCTTTGACGGCGTGTGGTCGACGGAGGTGAGCCGCGATCCATTCCTGCCGTTGCTCCTCGCCGCCGACAGGTCCAGCACGCTGCAGATCGGTACCGCCGTCGCGGTGGCTTTCGCACGCAGCCCGATGACGACGGCCGCAGTGTCCTACGACCTCAACACGTTCAGCAACGGCCGATTCGTCCTCGGATTGGGTTCGCAGATCCGGGCCCACATCGAACGCCGCTTCGGCATGCCATGGTCGGCGCCCGCCGAGCGGATGGCCGAATACATCCGCGCCCTGCACGCAATCTGGCACAGCTGGGAGACCGGCGAGAAGCTCGACTTCCGCGGCGAGCACTACCACCACACACTGATGACGCCCATGTTCTGTCCAGAACCGAACCCGTACGGTCGGCCCCGCGTGATGGTGGCCGCTGTAGGCCCGAAGATGACCGCGGTGGCGGCGAAGATGGCCGATGGGCTGCTGATTCACGGATTCACGACCAGGCGCTACCTCAGTGAGGTCACGGTGCCCATCGTCGAGGCCGGTCTGTCCGAACGCCGCTGGGCACGAGATTCATTCAGTACCGTCTATCCCGGACTGGTCATCACCGGCGACACCGAGGAGCGCTACGCGCGCGCCGTCGATCAGGTGCGCCGCCAGATCGCGTTCTACGGAGCCACTCCGGCCTACCGCGCGGTGCTCGACCTGCACGGCTGGGGCGACCTGCACACCGAGTTCCACCGTCTTTCGCGGCGTGGTGACTGGGCGACGATGACCGGTCTGATCGACGACGACGTCCTGGACACGTTCGCGGTCTCCGGGGCTCCCGATGCCGTAGGGAGACGAATCGTCGAGCGCTTCGCCGGCCTGGTGGACCGATTCACCCTGTACACGCCGTACCCCCTCGATGATCTGGCGCGGGCGGCCATCATCGAGGGGGTACGCGCGGTGCGCTAGGCCTGCGCAAGGCCGGCTCGAGTTATGAAGCGGACTCTGCGGCCGCGGACTCCAGCAGGAACTGCCCGATGTAGGTCCGCGTCTGATCCGCGTTGAGCGGCTGGAACATCGACGCCGCCGAATCGCGGTAGAGACGCTCGAAGATCGTGCCGTGCCGGAACGACGATCCGCCGATCATGCTCATGGCGTGGCGCGACATGTGCATGACGTTGTCGGCGATGAAGGTCTTCGCCAGGCCGAGGTACGGGAAGCGCAGTTCCGGCGCCCAGAGCTTGTCCTTGCCGTCGAGAAGGTCCTGGCAGGTCTGGTAGAGCACCCGCCGCGAGCACTCCACGCGTGAGGCCATGTCACCGATGCCGTCGATGACGTGGCCGACGCTCTTGACCTCGGTGTCGGCGGCGACGATCGCACCGAAGGTGGCGCCGAGGTGCTTCTTCGACAACGCTTTGACCGACTCCTCCAGGATGCGCTGCTGCATGCCGAGGTAGATGCTCGCGAACATCAGCGAGGCCCACTCGAGCGTCCCGAACGCCCCTGACCGCCAGTGTGATACGAAGCCATCCTCGGGAATGAAGAACCCGTCGAAAACGATGGTCTGAGTCCCGGTTGCGTGCATGCCCAGCGCATTCCACGTCTTCTCGATCCGGATCCCGTCGCCGACCCCGTTCTCGTCGACATCGAAGTCGGCGATGAACAGCTTCTCCGCGGCGACTCGTCCGTCGAACGTGTCGGGCAGGTTGCCGTCGGCATCGGTTTCGGTCGCATTCGTAGTGATGATGTCGGCGGCTTCACACAGCGTTCCCCAGGTCTTCTTGCCGTACAGCCGCCAGCCGCCGCCCTGCTGCGGAACGGCCTGCATGTCGGCGAGGCCGGAGAACCCGGCGCGCTGCTCGGAGAACGGGCCGAACATCAGCTCGCCGTCGGCGACCCTGCCGAGCCAGTACTTGTTCTGTTCCTCACTCATCAGGTTTCCGGCGATGCCGACCATGATGTAGTGCATGTTGTAGGCGAGGGTGATCGCCGAGTCGCCTTTGGACATCTCCGAGACCACCTTGGAGACCTGCAGGATGTTGCCGCCCGGGCCGCCGAAGGCCTTGGGCACCGGCAGCGCACCCAGACCTGATTTCTTGAAGACCTCGATCGACGGGTAGGCGAAGGTGTTCGACTTGTCGTACTCGGGCCCGATCTCCCGGAAGAACTGCGAGACCTCCTGCGCCTTGGCGAAGTACGGTGCGAAGTCTTCGTCCGTCAAATCCTGTTCCAGCATTGTCACTCCCTAACGGTGGTGTGCGATTCGCACTGATGCTGCCGAGCAACAAGGGTGGCCACACCCCTCTCAAGGGGTAACTGGATCCAGCTTCGGGGGAAACCTCGCTGGTCGAGGCGCCCTGCAAGAGACATACGTCACGCGGTATCCCCCCATGGAGCGCTCCGTTTCCCCCTCTCGATAGTCGTCGCGCGCTCGGCGCATCCATAGCGTTGGACCCGTCGTGCACCACCAGCGAGGAGAATCGATATGAGCCACTTTTTCGCCGTCAAATGGTTGAAGGCGTTCCGGGAAAGCCCTGAGGCTGTCGTCGCCCTGTACGCCGACGAATTCTTGTTCGAGGATCCGATCCTCGCCCAGAAGATCACATCCCGGGAGGAACTGCTGCGAGTGTTCGCACCCTACGCGAACAAGGACACCGAGAACGGGATCGGCATCAACAACTTCCGCATCGACGAGGTCATCGGTGACGAGCAGGCCGCGGTCTACCGCTGGACGTGGCAGGCCCCCACCGCCGGCGCGTTCGTCGGCGTGCCGACCAACGGAAAGGTGCCCGGTGCGCGCGGGATCACCTTCCACATCTACGACGCCGACGGTCGCATCAAGCGTGAAGCGAGCTTCTGGGACGTCACCACCGCTGTTCACGATCTGGGCCTACCCGTCGATCCGACGGCTGTGGCCAAGATGCCGGCCCTGGTCTGAGAGGAACAACAATGAGCCTGGACACCTCCCTGGCCGCCGAGCACGCTGCCCGGTGGGCCAACACCCTCACCTCCGACACCGCTGCCGCGGTGGATCTCTACGCCGACGACATGGTCTACGACGACCACGCCGATTCTGACCACATGATCGACACGGCGATCACCAAGGCTGAACTCGAGCCCAAGTTGGCGCCGTATGCCAACAAGGACACCGGCAACGGGGTGGGCATCCACTCCTTCACCGCCACCGAGGCGTTCCAGCTGGCAGGCGTCAACGGCGATCCGGCCGTGGTCATCCTCTGGGATTGGACCGGCGAGAGTCTCACCACGTTCCGCGGGGTGCCGACCGCGGGTAAGACCCTGAGCACACGTGGGATCACCTGGCACCAGCTCGATGGCGACGGCCGGATCGTGCGAGAGACCACCTACTGGAACGACACCCCGGTGCTCCAGGAACTGGGTCTGCCCGTCATCACGCCGGAGTACTGGGTCGAAGGGTTCGACCCCGCCTCGCTGACACAGTAAGGAGCTCGTCGACCGTGACCTCGTCGCACACCGGAACCTGGGGCGTGTTGCCCGACGTACTCGATCGCGCGTGCACCTACTACGCCGATCGGGTAGCGATCATCGAAGACGACCGCAGCATCACCTACCGCGAGATGTTGCTGTGGCGCAATCGGATCGCCAACGCCCTGGTCGGTCTCGGCGTGCAGAAGGGCGATCGGATCGGCCTGCTGATGCCCAATTGTCTGGAGTTCATCCCGGTCCAGCAGGCAGTGTGGGCGGCGGGCGCGGTGTTGGTGCAGATGCCGACGCGCGCCGCCGCCGACGGGTTCCGCTCCAATCTGGCACAGACCGACGCCACTGTGCTGGTCTACCACGCGAAGTTCGAGGATGCGGTCGCCTCGATCCGCGACGAGCTGCCCAAGCTCCAGACGCTCATCCGGGTGGGCGAGACGGCCCAGCCTTCCCTCGATGCGCTCGAATTCGCCTCGGTGGTCACCGCCGCATCCGACTCCCGGCCGGCGGTGGCCATCGACGAACACGACGAGGCGTACGTGTTGTTCACCTCGGGAAGTACCGGGGAGCCCAAGGGCGTTGTCAACTCCCACTTCACCTGGAGCTACTACGCGATCTCGGCTGGGCTCGAGATCGGCGACATCCGGTTCGGTGAGGTGTTCGCCCACGGCGCGCCATTGACCCACTTCACGCAGATCTTCGCGATCCCCACGTTCATCCGCGGCGGTACCAACGTCATGCTGCCGGGTCTGGAGGTGGAGTCCCTGCTGAGCAACATCGAACGGCACCGGGTCACCGCCACCGCGGTCGTGCCCACCATCATCTATCTGTTGCTGGATCACCCGAACCGCGACGAGTTCGACATCTCCAGCCTCCAGACGGCCATCTATGCCGGCGCGCCGATGGCGCCCGAACGGCTCCGCCAGGCGCTCGACTCCTTCGGCCCGATCTTCATCCAGACCTATGCAGGCACTGAGCAGGGCTACATCTCCTGCCTACGGAAGCACGAACACCTCTCGGAACCAGCAGAATCCGATCAAGAGTGGGTATCCCGACTCGCATCGGCCGGACGTCCGATGTTCGCCGCCCAGGTCAGCATCCAGGATGACCACGACAACCCGGTGCCAATCGGCGAGGTCGGCGAGATCTGCTCGCGCCAGCTCGGCCAGATGCGCAGCTACCTCGATCCGCAACGCAACGCCGAGACCGTGCGCGACGGCTGGGTGCACACCGGGGACATCGGTCGCATCGATGAGGACGGCTACCTCTATCTGGTGGACCGCAAGAAGGACATGGTCGTCAGCGGCGGCTTCAACGTCTTTCCTCGCCAGGTCGAAGACGTGCTCTGCACCCACGCCACCGTGGCTCAGGCGGCGGTGATCGGGATACCGCACGAGAAGTGGGGCGAGGCAGTCCTCGCCGTGGTGGTCACCCGGCCCGGGGAGCTCACCGACAGCCGCCTCGAAGCGGAGCTCATCGCCCACGTCAAGTCGGCGCTCGGCAGCGTTCCCGCACCGAAGCAGATCCTGTTCACCGAAGCACTGCCGTTGAACCCAGCCGGCAAGGTCGACAAGAAAGCCCTCCGTAAACCGTACTGGCAGAACCAGACCCGACAGGTTGGATGACCGAGGAGACCATGCAATGACCAGTCACTACTCGCTCTACATCGACGGCAAGTGGGTCGATACCGAGGAGAACTACGAGATCTGCAGCCCCGCGACCGAGGAGTTGGTGGCGACCGTCGCGAAGGGGGGCATCAGCCACGTCGACGCAGCAGTGTCCGCGGCTCAGGGCGCCTTCGACGAAGGAACCTGGCGACGCACCCCGCCGGCGGAGCGAGCGGCGCTGATCAACACCGTCGCCGAGCGGTTGACGGCACGCATCGACGAGCTCGCCGCACTGCAGTCCCGCGAGAACGGTGCCACGGTCCGCATCACCGGTGCCCTGCACGTCGGCCTGTCGGCCGCCCAACTGCAGTACGTCGCAGCGATCGCCGGCGACTACCCCTGGGAGAGCGAAGGCCCCGTGATCGAACCGATACCGGCTGCCGGCATTGTCGTGCGCCAGCCTATCGGGGTCGTCGCCGCCATCGTGCCCTGGAACATCCCGCTGCTGACCACCGTCTGGAAGATCGGCCCGGCGCTGGCTGCCGGGAACTCGGTGGTGCTCAAGCCTGACGAGCACGCCCCGCTGCTGCCGCTGGAACTGGCTCGCGAGTTCGACGCGGCAGGCCTGCCACCCGGTGTCCTCAACGTCGTGACCGGTGACGGTGAGCCGGTCGGGGCCCATCTGTCCGGCCATCCCGGTGTGCGCAAAGTCGCCTTCACCGGTTCGACGGCTGTCGGTAAGAGCATCCTGCGCCAGTCAGCGGACACTGTCCGGGGCGTCACCCTCGAACTGGGCGGAAAGGGCGCCAACATCATCCTCGACGATGCCGACCTCGACATGGCCGTGGACGGGGCATTGTTCGCCTGCATGGCCAACAACGGTGAGGCGTGCGAGGCCGGAACCCGTCTACTCATCCCCGCGGCGCAGCGGGACGCGATCGTCACGAAGCTGGTGGCCCGCGGGGCGACGTTGCAGCTGGGTGACCCGCTGGCACCGACAACTCATGTGGGCCCGATCATCTCCGCGCATCAACGGGACCGCATCCTGGAGTATTTCCGTATCGCCATGCAAGAAGGGGCCACCGTGGCGCTGGGCGGCGGGACACCCACCGGCCCAGGTTTCGACAAGGGTTACTGGATCGAGCCGACGATCTTCGTCGATGTCACCAACGACATGCGGATCGCCCGCGAGGAGGTCTTCGGCCCGGTCCTGGTCGTGCTGACCTACGAGTCCGACGCCGACGCGATCCGGATCGCCAACGACACGAACTACGGCCTCTCGGCTGGTGTCTGGGGCACCGAGGAACGTGCGCTGGCTGTTGCACGGGAACTCGACTCCGGCATGGTGTGGGTGAACAACTGGCACGTGATCCACCCGGCCTACCCGTTCGGCGGATTCAAGGAGAGCGGACTGGGCCGGGAGGGGGGCCCGCACGCGATCGACGAATATGTCGAGGAGAAGTTCATCTCGCTCGACCGCTCCGGGGGGATCGAGAACAAGGCCTTCGCCATTGTGATCGATCCCGCGGCGACATGACCTCCGCAGTGGCATCCGCAGTGCCGGCCGTCCGCCTGTCCGCTCCACCGCTGCAGCAACGACCTTCAGGAGTAGCGATGCACTACGACGTCGCTGTACCCGATCCGGTCCGGGTGATCGTGGCCGACAGCGTCGGGGTGGCGGTCGACGCAGCGGGCGAATTCGTCCGGGTGCGCGGCGAAGACCTGCGGCTCGTCGCACAGCGCGCGAATGCGGCGCGCACCGAGCACCCGGGCCGGACCGTGCTCGTCGACATCGACGTCGTCGTCGACGACACCGCGGCGGGCGCACGACGACAGGTCGCCGACGCGGGGGTGTCGGCCGCAGCCGGAACTCTCACCTACATCGGTACCCCCACCGGCCTCGCCGGATTGATCGCCGACATCCACGCCCTGGGCCTCTGCGACGGCGCCGTGCTGCGGCCGCTGCTGCCGGGCGTCGCCGAGGTGATCCGCGCCCGGGTCCTGCCCGAGCTCGACACGATGGGGCTGACGGCGCCCCGGGAATCGTGGCCGGCATGACGGTGACTGCCGAGTCCTACCGCGCCGCCCTGCGCCGCCACCCCGCCGGCGTGGCGATCATCACGCTCGCCGGCGAGGCCGGACCGGTCGGGTTCACCGCCACGTCGCTGACTTCGTTGTCACTGGACCCACCGCTGGTCTGTTTCAACATCACTCACACTTCCTCGAGCATCGAGGCGCTCCGCAAGGCGGAATCAGCCGTCGTGCACATCCTGGGCGAGCACCAGATCGACCTGGCGCGCCGATTCTCCCGATCCGCCGAACTCAGATTCGCCGACGGCGGGTCATGGACCGAGCTCGACAGTGGCGAGCCGCTCCTGCGCGGCACTCCGACATGGATGAGAGTCACCGTGCAGCAACTGATCCCGGCGGGCGACTCGACGCTGGTGATCGGTGCCGTCACCCGGATCCAGTGCGGCGACAGTGCGCCGCCGCCGCTGATCTATCACAACGGCGAATTCCTGGCGACGTCACCGCTGCCGGCGCAGCGATGACCGCGCTCAGCTGCCGTTGAGCGCCCAGGCGATGGCTTGGGCGCGGTTGACCGCGCCGTACTTGCGCAGGATGTGTTTGACGTGCGACTTCACCGTGCCTTCGGTGATCACCAGGCGCTGCGCGATCTCCTGATTGCTCGCCCCGGTCACCATCAGCTCGAATACGTCCGCCTCGCGTTCGGTCAGGCCCATCGGCTGCCGGCCGCATCGCACCTGCCCATCTTCGTTGTCGACCTGTACCCGGCGCGTGGCGTCGATATCGGCCTCGCAGAGCTCGTCGATCCGATCCATGGCACCGAAGAAGAGCTCCCGTACATCGTCACGCTGCGCCTGCAGGCGTTCCAGCAGTACGGCGCGCTCGTAGAGATGCCCGAATCCATCAGCGAAGGCCCACAACACATCCCGGTCCGCCTCGTCGACACGGCGGGCCTGCGGGTGGTGATCGGTGTGCAAGAACCCGATCACGTCCTTGCCCAACATGAGTGGCGCCACGACATACGACCGGGACTGTCCGGCTTGCACGATCAGAGGTCGGTAGACCGGCGCGCTGGCGGTGTCGTACACCAGCGAAGGCCGCCGCCTGGACAACATCTCGGCCTCCGGAGTGTCCGCAACCAGCGGCACCGTCTGGCCGGTCCAGTCGGCGAACCAGGATGGTGTCTGCTCATCCCAGCGGGTGTGCATCATCAGCGGCTTCCACCCGTGGCCCTCCACCTTCGACAACACCGCGCGATGGAAACCGCACCGCAGCACCAGCTCGTTGCACGCGTTGTCGATCAACGCATGCGATCCCGGGATACCCCTGAGCCTGCTCAGCCCCGCCGCGCAATCGGCCAGGCGCTGGCCCCGCATCGCCGTGCCATGCAGGTACCAGTCCATGGCCAGGTGCTGCAGGTCCAGGATCAGATCGCAGAGCTCCTGCGCCCGGCGCACGTCAGCACTGGAGTCGACACGCATCTCGTCGATGCACGCGTGAGTGAGCACCGAGACGATCTCGGCCGACTGCGACGGCACATCCCACTCCACGACGGGCAGCGTGACAGCGTCGCGGACCGTTGCGGCCACCCGCTGCCGAAGCTCACGCAGTCGGTCGACCAACACGATCTCCGGCGACCACCAGTCGCTACCGGCGCGCGAGAGCGTCGCGCTGCGCGCGCTGTCGCTGACCATCGAAACGCTCATCGGGTCCGCCGTTCGCTGTCTCGGGTTTCTCGCAGGTAGCAGGCGATCGCTGCGGCACGGTTCCCGGCGCCGAGCTTGTGCAGGATGTGCTTGACGTGCGACTTGACGGTGCTCTCGGCCACGGTCAAGCGGTCGGCCAGCTGTGCGTTGGTCGCACCGCTGGCCAGGATCGCCAATACCTCGCGTTCGCGTGCCGTGAGCCGGTCCAGCCGGCCACCGTCGCGCCGGGCACCGATCGGCCTGTCGACTGCGCCCGCGACCGGGGTGTCGCGAACTTCGGTCGCCGGCCGGTCCACCTCCAGATCGGCGCCCAGCGCGATGTCGACGGTGCCGACGTCGCGTAACGCGGCCTCGCAAGCCTGCGCGATCGCGCGACGCTGACGAGCGCAGCGCTCGATCAGCTCCGCGCGTTCGCACACCAACCCCACCCCGTCGGCGTACATCCGCAGCAGATCACGGTCGAGGTCGGCCAGCGGTCGCGCGCCGTCGGCGATGTCGGCGTGGAACAACCCGATGACTCGTGATCCGGCGATGACCGGTGCGACGACGTACTCCGGGGAGCCGGTGCGCTCGATCAACGGACGGTACACGCGCGGTTCGTCGCCGGCCTCGCGAACCAGCGCGGGAAGGCGCCGCCTGACGACCTCGGCTTCGACCAACGGCGAGGCCAGGGGAATCTCCCAGCCATCCACACCGGAGCCCGACTCGTCGACATCACTCACCACGCGACCTCCGGCACCGAGCGCATACAACCCGTGCGGCAACCACGTCGACCCGTCGATCTGCGACACCATCACCCGGTCGTAGATCGCGGTAGCGCACAGCTCGCGGGCGGCACGCTCGAGCACGTCGACCCCGTTCGCCTCATCGGCAACGTCGCGGACCCGGGCCAGCGCGTCCAGCAACTGGCCGAGGTCTCCACTTGCCCGTAGCGCAGAATCCTTCACCACCCGGCCGTAGTCAGCACCGGCTGCAGCCAGCCGCGTCGCGAGTTCGGCGGGGTCCAAGGTCTCCAATAGCAGGCCGGTGTTGATGTCCACTCCCTCGACCGGAACCTGTTGCGGTTCACGATTAACTAACGCCCTCATCATTGGTGACGTGGGTCACTTTGTCAATCGGCTGCCAGGAACCGCCTCTTACTGGGGAAAGGAGTGCCGGCGGGTGGAATCGCCGCCGACCAGGTGATGTCGACTTCTGACATTTAGTTATTCTTAAATCACTAATTGCTGAAAGTGAGAGACGCATGCCCAGTCACCAGCTCCAGCCGCCGTTGTGGGCCGACCGCCTCCGCCTGCCCGCCATCGCGGCACCGATGACCACCGTGTCCACCCCGGAGCTGGTCATCGGGGCCGCCCGGCGCGGGGTGATCGGCGCGTTCCCGACCCACAATGCCGCCACGCCAGCGGAACTCGAGACGTGGATGCGCCGATTCGCCACCGAGCTCGACGGGATCGCGGCGCCGGTCGCACCCAACCTCGTGGTGCACCGCAGCAACGGACGGCGGGATGCCGATCTGGCGGTACTCGAACGGCATCGGGTCGAGCTGGTGATCACCAGTGTCGGCTCACCGAAGCCAGTCATCGGGCCGCTGCACGACATCGGCGCCCGGGTGTTCGCCGACGTGGCCAGCCTCACGCAGGCCGACCGGGCGGTCACCGCCGGCGCCGACGGGCTGGTGTTGCTGACCGCGGGCGCCGGTGGCCAGACCGGCTGGGCCAACCCGTTCGCGTTCGTCCGCGCGGTCCGCGCGCGCTTCGACGGTCCGATCGTGCTGGCCGGCGGGATCAGCGACGGCCAGTCGATCCTGGCCGCGCAGGCCCTCGGAGCCGACCTGGTCTACCTCGGCACAAGGTTCATCGCCACCCACCAGAGCGGCGCCGGCGACGACTACCGCCAGGCCCTGGTGGCTGCGACGCTCGACGACGTGCAGCTCTCCGACCGGGTGGGCGGCATCCCCGCGAGCCTGCTCACCAGCTGGCTCGACGCCCATGCCGTACCGCCCCGGGCCGAGTCGCCGGACGGGTTCGAGCAGGATCGGCTACTGGCCAACCGGGACGCCTGGAGTGCAGGCCACAGCGTCTCGGGGGTACACGGTGTGCTCGACACCGACGAGCTGATCGACGAGCTGATCGCCGACTATCTCCGGGCCCGCGCGGATCTCACCGAGGGCTCTCGATGACGCGCGCCATGGCCGCCCGCTGCGTCGACCTACTCCGCTCGTATCCGATGCATCACCAGTTGGAGGTGTTCCTCGGAGTTCCCTTTGTCACGGCGCGTCGGTCTCTTAGTGTATGGGCATTCACTATCTACGTCGGCGCTGTCGACATGCACCGCGAAGGACCCCGATGACCGTCCTGACGTCGGAGGTGGACACCACCTCCGAAACGTTCCGTACCAACCTGGAAGTCCAGTCCGCGGCGGTAGCCGCACTCGACGAGCAACTCGCGCTGGTCGCCGCCGGAGGGGGTGAACGCTACGTCACCCGCCACCATCAGCGGGGCCGGCTGCTGGCCCGAGAACGCATCGAGCTGCTGATCGACCGTGACGCACCGTTCATGGAGCTGTCCGCCCTGGCTGCCTGGGGCACCGAGTTCAACGTCGGGGCAGCGATCGTCACCGGCGTCGGCGTCGTCTCCGGCGTCGAGTGCATGATCATCGCCCACGATCCGACCGTGCGCGGCGGCACGATGAACCCCTACACCCTGCGCAAGAACCTTCGCGCACTGGAGATCGCGCGCATCAACCGGCTACCCGTCGTGTACCTGGTCGAGTCGGGCGGTGCCGACCTGCCGACCCAGTCGGAGTTGTTCGTCCACGCGGGCAAGATCTTCCACGACCTGACCGAGCTGTCCGCGATGGGCATCCCGAGCATCTCGCTGGTCTTCGGCAACTCGACCGCCGGCGGGGCCTACGTACCGGGTATGTGCGACTACGCGGTGCTGGTCGACAAGCAGGCCAAGGTGTTCCTGGGTGGGCCGCCGCTGGTCAAGATGGCCACCGGCGAGGACGCCGACGACGAATCGCTCGGCGGTGCCGACATGCACACCCGCGTCTCCGGGCTCGGCGACTACTTCGCCGTCGACGAAGTCGACGCGATCCGCATCGGCAGGGACATCGTCGCCCACCTGAACTGGCACAAACTCGGCCCGGGCCCCACCCAGCCCGCCGACGAGCCGCTCTATGACGGCGAGGAACTGCTCGGGATCGCCTCGGGCGACTCCCGGGTCCCGTTCGACCCGCGGGAGGTGATCGCACGGATCGCCGACGGATCCCGCTTCTTCGAGTACAAACCGCGTTGGGGCACCAGCCTGGCCACCGGTTGGGCCTCGATCCACGGGTTCCCCGTCGGCATCCTGGCCAACACCCGCGGGGTGCTGTTCAGCGAGGAGTCCAAGAAGGCCACCGAGTTCATCCTGCTGGCCAACCAGACCGACACCCCACTGATCTTCCTGCAGAACGTGACCGGCTACATGGTCGGCACCGAGTACGAGCAGGGCGGCATCATCAAGGACGGCGCGAAGATGATCAACGCCGTCACCAACAGCACGGTCCCCCACATCACCGTCAACATGGGCGGATCCTTCGGGGCGGGCAACTACGGAATGTCCGGACGGGCCTACGACCCGCGGTTCATGTTCAGCTGGGTCAACGCCAAGCTGGCGGTGATGGGTGCCGCCCAACTGGCCGGCGTCCTGTCGATCGTCGGGAAAGCTTCCGCCGCGGCCGCCGGCCGCGAGTTCGACCACGAAGCCGACGCCGTACGCACCGCCGAGATCGAAGCGCAGATCGAGCGCGAATCCCACTCGTTCTTCGTCTCCGCCCGCATCTACGACGACGGGGTCATCGACCCCCGCGACACCAGGTCAGTTCTCGGAATGGCTCTCTCAGCAGCACATTCCAACATTGTCGAGGGTCGCCGGGGCTTCGGCGTCTTCAGGATGTGAGGACCATGTACACCGAGCGCATCAACAAACTCCTCATCGCCAACCGGGGTGAGATCGCCGCACGCGTCATCCGCACCGCCCGCAGCATGGACATCGCCACCGTGGCGCTGTACTCCGACGCCGACCGCGACGCCCCCTACGTCACCCAGGCCGACGAAGCCGTCCACCTGCCCGGCACCACACCGGCCGACACCTACCTGCGCGCGGATCTGGTGCTGGCCGCCGCGAGGCGCACCGGCGCCGACGCGATCCACCCGGGCTATGGATTCCTCTCCGAGAACGCCGGATTCGCCGAGGCCTGCGGCGAGGCGGGAGTCATCTTCGTCGGCCCCAGCCCCGCTGCCATCACCGCGATGGGCTCGAAGATCGCGGCCAAGGAACTGATGCGCTCGGCGGGCGTACCGGTGCTGCCGGGGGTGACTGTCGAATCCGAGCAGGACGCCGATCCCGGCCGGCTGACCGAGGCCGCCGGCGACATCGGATTTCCCATCCTGGTCAAGGCGGCCTTTGGTGGCGGCGGCCGCGGCATGCGGATCGTGCGCGGCGAGGACGAACTCGTCGACGCGGTGGCCAGCGCTCGCCGGGAGGCCGCGTCCGCATTCGGCGACGGAACGGTGTTCCTGGAGAAGTTCGTCGAATCCCCGCGCCACATCGAGGTGCAGATCTTCGGTGACCGCCACGGCACTGTGGTCCACCTCGGGGAACGGGAATGCTCGATCCAGCGCCGCTACCAGAAGATCATCGAGGAAGCCCCGTCCACCGCGGTAGACGAGGCGCTGCGCGACGAACTCGGCCGCGCAGCGGTCGCAGCCGGTGAGGCCCTGTCCTACGAGGGCGCCGGCACCGTCGAGTTCGTGATGTCCCCCGACAGCTCGTTCTACTTCCTCGAGGTCAACACCAGACTGCAGGTCGAGCACCCGGTCACCGAACTGGTCACCGGGATCGACCTGGTGCGGGCCCAGTTGCTGGTCGCGGCGGGCCGGCCGATGCCCACCGAGATGCTGCACGTCACGCCGAGCGGGCACGCCGTGGAGGTCCGGCTCTACGCCGAGGACGTCGCCGCCGGCTTCATCCCGGCCTCGGGAACCCTTGACACCCTAAAGTTCCCGGACATCGACGGGGTGCGCATCGACGCCGGATTCGGCTCGGGATCCAAGGTCAGCACGTTCTACGATCCGATGCTGGCCAAGGTGATCGGCTACGGCCCGACCCGCGACGATGCCTGCGCCAAGGTGGCCCGCGCCTTGACCGAGACCCGCGTGCACGGCGTCACGACCAACCGAGACCTGCTCGTCGGCATCCTGCGCGAACCGCAGTTCCGCTGCGGCGCCATCGACACCGGCTATCTCGAGCGCCACGACCCGGTGGCGCTGATGAACACCCCGCCGATCGACACCGTGCGCGTGCACGCCCTGGCCGCAGCTCTGGCGGCCCAGGCCGGCCGTCGCACGAACACACCGGTGCTGCCCGGCCTTCCGTCGGGCTGGCGCACGCTGTCCAGCCAGGACCAGGTGCTGTCCTTCACCACCGGCGAATACAGCGTCGACGTCGGCTACCGGTTCGTCCGCGGCGCGATACGGGCAACCGTCGACGGTTGGACCCCGCAGGTCCGGATCATCTCGTCCTCGGAGTCGCTGCTCGACGCCGAGATCGACGGGGTCCGCCGCCGCTACCGCGTCTCGGTGTCAGGCTGCACGCACTACGTCGACAGCGTCCTGGGCGCCTCCGCACTGACCGAGGTGGACCGGTTCCCGGACCCCAGCGCAAGCCAGGAGCCCGGGTCGCTGCTGGCCCCGATGCCCGGATCGGTGGTGCGGGTCGAGGTCGACGAGGGAGCCGACGTGGCAGCGGGGACCACGATCGTCGTCCTGGAGGCCATGAAGATGGAGCACGCGGTGCGCGCACCCGCCGACGGTGTCGTCGCGTCGGTCGCGGTCGCCGTGGGCACACAGGTGGATTCGGGCCAGGTGCTCGCCGTGCTGGCCGAGGCTGCGCCGTGAGCGTCAGCTACGAAGTCCACAACGGAGTCGCCTGGCTGACGATCGACCGGCCCGAGGCGCGCAACAGCCTCAACAAGGCGGTCAGGGACGGACTGTTCGACGGTGTGCGCACCTTCAACGCCGACGACGGCGCGAAGGTGCTCGTCCTGACCGGCAACGGCGACAAGGCGTTCTGCGCCGGCGGCGACCTCAAAGAGATGTCGTCAGAAGGTTTGCAGGTCCCTCCCGTGGACTTCGTACCCCAGTTCGGACGCAACATCACCGTCGACAAACCCACCATCGCGGCCGTCAACGGCGCGGCTCTGGCCGGCGGGTTCCTGCTCGCGCAGACCTGCGACCTGTGCGTGGCGAGTACCACGGCGGTCTTCGGGATCACCGAGGTCCGGGTCGGGCGGGGCTCGCCGTGGGCGGCACCGCTACCGCTGATGATTCCGCGCCGGGTCGCGATCGAACTCGCACTGACCGGAGCACCGCTGAGCGCGCAACGGGCCTATGAGATCGGCTTCGTCAACCAGCTCGCCGAGCCGGCCGACCTGCGACAGGCCGCACAGTCGCTGGCCGAACAGATCGCGGCCAACGCACCCCTGTCCGTCGCTGCCGGGAAGGCCACCGCGACACTTACCGCGGAATACCCGCTCAGCGAGGCCTTCGAGCGCGCCGAATCACTCTGGCACGACGTCTATCTGAGTGCCGACGCTCAGGAAGGCATGCGGGCATTCGAAGAAAAGCGCCACCCCGTATGGAAGGGCAGGTAACGGTGGACAAGGAAGCCTACAAGCAGTTGCTCGTCGACCTCGGCGATGAGGCCGGCCGCCTCGCCGGCTGTCTGCGTTCACTCGATTTCGAGCAGTGGGGGCTGCCCACACCGGCCGCCGGCTGGGCCATCCAGGATCAGGTCACCCACCTGGCGTTCTTCGACGACGCGACCGCCCAGGCGCTGCGAGAACCCGCGGAGTTTCGGTCCTTTGCCGATGAGCTGATGGCCGGCGGCATGGACTTCCCCGACCGCATCGCCGAGAACCACCGAATCCTCGCCCCGGCCACGATGCTCGACTGGTTCGTCGACTCGCGCGCCGAGTTGCTCGATGTTCTCGAACAGCGCGACCCCAAAGATCGAATGCCGTGGTTCGGACCCGATATGAGCGCAGCGTCAGCCGCGACCGCTCGGCTGATGGAGACCTGGGCGCACGGCCAGGACGTCTACGACGCCCTCGGCCTGGAACACCCTCCGTGCGCCGGGCTCTACAGCATCGCCCACCTCGGCGTGGCGACATTCGCGTTCACCCACCGGCTCAACGGCCTCGAGGTTCCCCGTGAGACGGTGCGCGTCACATTGGACGCACCCGACGGCAGTCTGTGGAACTGGGGGCCCTTCGACAGCACCGAGAAGGTGAGCGGCCCGGCACTGGACTTCGTGCTCACAGTCACCCAACGCCGGCACTGGACCGACACCGGCCTCGTCGCCGAGGGCCCGGTCGCCACCCGGTGGCTCGACATCGCCCAGGCCTTCGCCGGGGCACCGAGCCGACGCCGCCCGGAGGTGACGTCATGACCCGCCCCGTCCGCATCGGCAACGCCTCGGGTTTCTACGGGGACCGCCTGACCGCCATGCGCACCCTGGTCGATGGTGGCGACATCGACGTCATCACCGGCGACTACCTGGCCGAGCTGACCATGCTCATCCTGTGGAAGGCCCGCCAGAAGAACCCCGAAACCGGCTACGCACGCACTTTTCTCACCCAGTTCGCCGACGTCGTCGGCGACTGCGCGCGGCGCGGCATCAAGGTCGTCGTCAACGCCGGCGGGCTCGACCCGGCGGGTCTGGCCGACAAGGTCCGCACGATCATCGCCGATGCCGGCGTCGAGCTGTCCGTCGCGCACGTCGACGGTGACGACCTGATCCCCCAGCTGGCCGCCCTGCAGGCCGACGGCACCAGCTTCGAGCACCTCGACACCGGTGAACGGCTCGCCGATCTCGCTGTCGAGCCGGTCACTGCCAACGCCTACCTCGGCGGGTGGGGTATCGCCGCGGCCCTGCGCGGCGGCGCCGACGTGGTGATCACCGGCCGCGTCACCGACGCCGCCCTCGTTGTCGGCGCCGGCGCCTGGTGGCACGACTGGAAGCGCACCGACTTCGACGCGCTCGCCGGTGCGGTGGCGGCCGGCCACATCATCGAATGCGGCCCGCAGGCCACCGGCGGCAACTACTCGCAGCTCGCCGAGATCACCGACCGGCGCTACCCCGGCTCCCCCATCGCCGAGCTGGCCGCCGACGGCAGCTTCGTGATCACCAAGCATCCCGGTACCGGGGGCCTGGTCTCCGTCGGCACCGTCACCGCGCAGTTGCTCTACGAGGTCGCCGCACCGGCATACGCCAACCCGGATGTCGTCGCACACTTCGACACCCTCACCGTCACACCGGCCGGGCCGGACCGCGTCCTGGTCGCCGGCACCAAGGGTTCAGCACCACCACCGACGCTGAAGGTCGCGATGAACTACATCGGCGGGTTCCGCAACACCATGACCATGGTGCTTACCGGGCTCGACATCGAGGACAAGGCTCGGTGGGCTGTCGACGAACTGTTCGAGATCCTCGGCGGTACGGAGCGATTCGACGAGGTCGACATCCAGCTGCTGCGCTACGACAAACCCGACCCCGCCTCGCTGGTCGACGCCACCGCGCATCTGCGCGTCACGGTCAAGGACCGCGATCGCGCAACTGTCGACCGGGCGTTCTCCAACGCTGTCGTCGAACTCGCCGTCGCAGGCTACCCGGGCTTCCACACCACGACGCCGCCCACGTCGGCCAGCGAGTTCGGGGTGTACTGGCCGACCCTCGTCGCGGCCGCGGCCGTGGAGCACACCGTCGTGCACGCCGACGGCACCCGCGAGGTGATCCCGGCATCCGACACGACGGAACCGGCAGCGGTGACCGGCATCACGGACATCGAGCCGGCGCAGGTCGACCTCGGGCCGACGACCCGGCGCCCGCTCGGCACGGTGGTGGCCGCCCGGTCCGGCGACAAGGGCGGCAACGCCAACGTCGGGGTGTGGACCGACACCCCCGAGCGGTGGGACTGGCTGCGCTCGCACCTCGATGTCCAGCGGTTTCGCCGGCTGATCCCCGAGGCCGGTGAGCTACCCGTCCGGCGCTACGAGTTCGACAACCTCAAGGCGCTGAACTTCGTCATCGTCGGGTATCTCGGCCAGGGCGTCGCCTCCTGCACCAAGACCGACCCGCAGGCAAAGGGACTCGGCGAATATCTGCGGTCGGTCTACACCGAGATCCCCGACAAGCTGGTGCCGTGATGGACTTCCTCGAAGCACCCGACATCGCGAGCTACGTACCACCATCGGTTCGGTCACCGCCAAGTACGGTGCCCGCTACTATGCCGAACGCGCGACGGCTGGCGAACCCACGACCGAGCTGTGGAAGGACCTCGCGAACCACGGATTCATCGGCATCAACCTGCCCGAGGAGTTCGGTGGCGGCGGTGCGGGCATGACCGAGCTGGCGTTGGTGTGCGAAGAGACCGCCGCAGCGGGCTGCCCGTTGCTGCTGTTGCTGGTGTCCTCGGCAATATCGGGAGAACTGCTGGCGCGATATGGAACCGACGAGCAGCGGCGTGACTGGCTGCCGCCGATGGCAAGCGGCGACACCAAGGTGGTGTTCGCCATCACCGAGCCCGATGCCGGCTCCAACACCCACAAGATCGGTACCACCGCCGTGCGGGACGGCAGCGACGGCAGCGACTACGTCCTCAACGGCACCAAGTACTACATCTCGGGCGTCGACGAGGCCGGGGCGCTGATCGTGGTGGCACGGACCGACCCGGACAAGCTCTCACTGTTCCTGGTTCCCACCGACACACCCGGGCTGGTCGCACACCGCCTGCCGGTCGGCATCAGCGTGCCGGAGAAGCAGTTCACGCTGCACTTCGATGATGTGCGGCTGCCGGCGCGCAATCTGATCGGCACCGAACACGAAGGATTCCGCCAGGTGTTCGACGGCCTGAATCCCGAGCGGATCACCGGGGCCGCCGTGTGCATCGGGGTTGGTCGACACGCCATCGCGCAGGCCGCCGAGTACGCCCGCACCCGATCGGTGTGGGGACCGGCTATCGGCTCCTACCAGGCGATCTCGCACCCGCTCGCCGAAGCCACCATCGCCGTCGACCTCGCGTCGATGATGACCGCAAAGGCCGCGTGGCTCTACGACCACGGCCATCCCGCCGGCGAGGCGTCGAACATGGCCAAATATGCCGCGGCCGAGGCGGCGGTTGCGGCCGCCGACCACGCCATCCAGACCCACGGCGGCAACGGGCTGTCGGCCGAGTTCGGCCTGCTCCCCCAGTGGGGCCTTGCGCGACTGCTGCGGATCGCTCCGGTCAGCCGGGAGATGATCCTGAACTACGTGGCGCAGCACACCCTGGACTTGCCCCGCTCCTACTGATCGCCCAAGGACCAGCATGATCATCACCAAGACCGAAAACCGGGTTCGCACCATCACGTTCGACCGCGCGCAGGCGATGAACGCGTTCAACGAGGCGCTCTACGCTGCCACCAGCGAGGCACTGCATGACGCCGCCGCTGAGCCCGACATAGCCGTGGTGGTACTCACCGGTTCCGGACGCGCCTTCTGCGCGGGCACCGATCTGCAGGAGATGCCGGAGCGCGACACCTCGGTGCCCTACACCGAGGGGGCACGCGGGTTCACCCGGCTGATGGACACCGTCATCGACTTCCCCAAGCCGATGGTCTGCGCCGTCAACGGTATCGGGGTCGGCCTTGGTACGACACTGCTCGGCTTCGCCGACCTCGTATTCATGTCGGAGACCGCGCGGCTGAAGTGTCCGTTCACCAGTCTCGGCATCGCTCCCGAGGCAGCGTCGACATATCTGCTTCCCGAACTCGTGGGTCGCCAGAACGCCGCATGGATTCTGATGTCCTCGCAATGGATCACTGCCGAGGAAGCGCGAGCCATGGGTCTGGCGTGGAAGGTCTGCGCGCCCGAGGATGTGCTCCCGACGGCCATCAGGTACGCCGAGCAACTTGCCGCACAGCCGATCGAGAGCCTAGTCGCCGTCAAGAAGGCAATGCGGGCACCTCATGTCGACGATATCCGGGCTGCGCTCGCCCGGGAGAACGCCTTGATCGACGAACTCATCGGCGGACCGGCCAACGTCAAGGCCCTTGCCGACTTCGTCGCAGCCAAGGCGACACCGCAGGAACAATGAGTGGGCCGGGCTTCGCCAACCAGCTTTCTGCACGCAGTACCACACCCAGCGTCACATCCTCCACGGACCATAAGAAGTCGGACCCCGCCAGCTCAGTGTGGATCGGTCTGGTCGACCGCCGCGGCCCTGCGCTCGTGCCAACGCAGCCGCAGCAGCAACAGACCACGGTGCGCACGCCATCC
>NZXU01000040.1 GCA_002698425.1 Ahrensia sp.
GCTCCTTTCCCCTCACCCGATTTGCCGAACCGCTCAGCTTCGCTTCGCGGGGCAAATCGACCTCTCCCCGAAGGGGCGAGGACGGATCGGCCGCTCTCGGCGCGGCCATGCGAAATCTGAAATCCAGCTTGCAGGCCGCCATGGCGATGAGGCGGCGGGTGGCGAATTCGGCGGGGCGCAGGATGGCGAGGATGCGCAGGTAGAGGTGGCGCGGCAGGGTCGCGGCCGTCCGGCCGGCCTCGATCCCGGCCATGACGATCAGCCGGAAGGCGATGTCGCACAGTATCTCGCAATTGCGATCGATCGCTCCGCGCCAGTCGAACTCCATGCCTTGCCTCCGTTGGTGCGCGGATTGTGAGGGGAGTTTCGGGGGCGGTGGACAGATTTGGTGCGAATTGCCGGGAATCCGGCGATTTTTCGTGAAGTTCATCCCTCACGTCATCATCCTTGTGTCGAGCCGGAGGACGACGGCCGTGTTTAACGGCTCAGCCAATCTCCAACATCCCGCCCGCAGAAAGCGCCGGGGCCGCCTGCCCTGGCATGCGGCTTTTTTCGCAGTTGCGAACTTGACCCCCCGAAACCTCTGGGCCAGTTTTCGCATGGGGCGCAAGAGGAACGAATCTGGAGAATTGCATGAGGAAGGTTCTGATATCGGCGCTCACCGTCGCCGCGGTCGCGCTTGCCGGCGTAACAGGCAGCGCTCTTTCTGCGCGGGCTGAAATCCAGCTGCACGAACTCCTCTTCAAGCCGAAGAAAGAGCGGGAGCAATACCGGCGGGAGAACCGCAAGCAATCCTACCGGATGTCCGACAAGTCGCCGATCCGCCGCCGCGAAGTGCGGTTCGACGGATACAGCGTCGGCACCATCGTCATCGATACGTCCGACCGCCGCCTCTACCACGTCACCAAGCCGGGCCGCGCGCTGGCCTATGGCATCGGCGTTGGACGCCAGGGTTTCACCTGGACCGGAACGAACCGCATTTCCCGCAAGGCGGAGTGGCCGGGCTGGACGCCGCCCGCGACCATGCGCGCCAGGGAACGCGCCAAGGGCCGCATCCTGCCGGCCCATATGCCCGGCGGCCCGAACAATCCGCTCGGCGCGCGCGCCATGTATCTCGGCTCGACGCTCTATCGCATCCACGGCACCAACCAGCCCTGGACGATCGGCCAGGCGATGTCGTCGGGCTGCATCCGCATGGCCAATGACGACGTGAAGCACCTCTACAGCCGCGTCAAAGTCGGCACGCGGGTGGTGGTGCGGAACTAGAAGCCATGCCGATGAAACGCGGCTACAAGGCGCTTCTCGACGAGGCCAATGCGGCCATCGAGGCCGTTTCGCCCGCCGAAGCCTCTGAACTCGCCGGGGACGACGATGTCGTCCTCGTCGATATCCGCGACATTCGCGAATTGCATCGCGAGGGCCGCGTCCCGGGCGCGATCCACGCGCCGCGCGGCATGCTGGAATTCTGGGTCGACCCGGAAAGCCCGTATCACAGGGAGGTCTTCGCCACCGGCAAGACCTTCATCTTCTTCTGCGCCGCCGGCTGGCGCTCGGCGCTTGCGACCAAAACCGTGCAGGACATGGGGCTGACGCCGGTGAAGCACATCGAGGGCGGCTTCGGCGCATGGCGCGAGGCAGGGCTGCCGATCGACCTGCCGGAAAAGTAAGCCCGACCGCTACCACATGGTCCTTGCGGCGCGGCCGGCCCAGTCCCGGTCGTAGGTTTCGGAATCGAAAGCGCCTTCGGAGCGCTCCTTCAGGATATCGCCCGCCGTCGGGATCGACTTCGGATCGACATGCTGCGCCGGGTTCCACAGATCGGCGCGCAGCACGGCGCGCCCGCATTGCGTGTAGATCTCGCCGACGGTGATCACGACGGCGGAACGCGGGAGCTTGCCGTCCTTCTCGAAGCTCGCCAGCAGGTCGGGATCGACCGTGACGATGGCCGTCCCGTTCATCCGGATCGTCGTCACCGAACCCGGAATGAGGAAAAGCAGCGCGACGCGGGGATCGCGCACGATGTTGCGCAAGCTGTCCATGCGGTTGTTGCCGCGCCGGTCGGGGATCGCCAGCGTCTTGTCGTCGAGGATGCGGAACAGCCCGCCGAGTTCGCCGCGCGGCGAACAGTCGAGACCTTCGGGACCGGCCGTCGCCAGCGTGAAGAAGGACGAGGCGTCGAGGAAACGCCGGTATTGCGGCGTGATCCGGTCGGCGACCTTGAGAAGGGACGCCTCCCCCGGCTTGCCGTAAAGCGCTTCCAGTTCCGCTTCCGTGGTGACCGGTGCGAACGAACTCATCGGCTCAGGCCCTTTTCCTGCAATTCGTCGAGATGTTCCTGCCACAAGGCGTCGCTGTCGCGGCCGAGCCGCGCCAGATAGGTCCATGTATAGATGCCGGTGTCGTGCCGGTCGTCGAAGACGATGCGCACCGCGTAATTGCCGATGGGCACCATTTCGGCGATCGCGACGTCCCGCTTGCCCCAGACCGTGACACGCTGCTCCGGCGAATGTCCCTGCACTTCGGCGGACGGGGAAAGAACCCGCAGCATTTCCGCCGAGATCTCGAAATTCTCGCCGGAATTGAAGCTGATCGTCAGGCTCTTGCGGTCTTTTGCGACCCTGAGTTCCGTCGGCCAGATCGTCGTGTCGCTCATTTCGGCCCCTTCGTGTCGCATTGCTCACCTTGACGCGACCGGCTATGGCATCAACATAGTATGGAAACAACTGCAAGCGTAGCTTCCACATGACCGACCCGATCCAGCTGACACCGAATGCGACGATGACCGACCCGTTCGGACGCGACATCACCTATTTGCGCGTCTCGGTGACGGATCGCTGCGATTTCCGCTGCACCTATTGCATGGCGGAGCACATGACCTTCCTGCCGAAAAAGGACCTGCTGACGCTCGAGGAACTCGACCGGCTTTGCACGGTCTTCATCGAAAAGGGCGTGAAGAAATTGCGGCTGACCGGCGGCGAACCGCTGGTGCGCAAGAACATCATGCATCTGGTCGAGCAGCTCGGACGCCACCTGAAATCCGGCGCGCTGGAGGAACTGACCCTGACCACGAACGGGTCGCAGTTGTCGAAGCACGCCGCAGCCCTCTACGAACACGGCGTGCGCCGCATCAACGTGTCGATCGACACGCTGGATTCCGACAAGTTCCGCGAGATCACCCGCTGGGGCGATCTTTCCCGCGTGCTCGACGGCATCAAGGCCGCGCAGGACGCCGGCCTGAAGATCAAGCTGAACGCCGTGGCGCTGAAGGACTTCAACGACGCTGAGATCCCCGACATGCTGCGCTGGGCGCATGGTCAGGACATGGACATGACGATCATCGAGACCATGCCCATGGGCGAGATCGAGGAGGACCGCACCGATCGCTACCTGCCGCTGTCGATGTTGCGCGCCGACCTCGAAAAGCAGTTCACGCTGACCGACATTCCCTTCAAGACCGGGGGCCCGGCCCGCTATGTCGAGGTGAAGGAAACCGGCGGCAAGCTCGGCTTCATCACCCCGATGACGCATAATTTCTGCGAAAGCTGCAATCGCGTGCGCCTGACATGCACCGGCACGCTGTTCATGTGCCTCGGCCAGGAAGACGCCGCCGACCTGCGCGCGCCGCTGCGCGCCTCGGAAGGCAACGAACTCCTCTCGGCCGCGATCGACGAGGCGATCGGCCGCAAGCCCGAGGGCCATGATTTCGTCATCGACCGGCGCACGAGGCGCCCCTCCGTGTCGCGCCACATGAGCGTCACGGGCGGGTGATGCCGGCGCGCTTTTTCGCCGGCGTCCTTCTGGTCCTGGGCGCGGCGACGGCGGCGCAGGCCGACAGCCTCACCTATGTGAACGACCGCTTCGGAACCACCCTCACCTTCCCGCTCGACATTTTCGACGGGATCGACCCGCCTCCCGCCAATGGCGACGGCCGGCGCTTCCGGTCGGCAGACGGTGCCGAACTCGCCGCCTATGGACGGTTCAACGCGCTCGACCAGACGCCTGAAACGCTGATCGAGTGGGAAACCGGTCTTCTCAGGCAGGAGGGCGGCGTGTTGACCTATTCCGCGTCCGGCGCGGACTGGGCCGTCATCTCCGGGAAACAGGACGGCGACATCTTCTACCGGCGGCACGAATTCTCGAAGGACGGGTCGGTGATCCATTCGATGGACATGCGCTATCCGGCGCTGGCCTCATCCATTTACGACCGGCTTGTCGGCGAGATCGCCGGCTCATTGGAGGGACCATGATCCGCCGCCTGCTGCCTGCCGCCCTGCTGATCGGCGCGGCCATGCCGACCGCCGCCGCCCAGGAGGAGATCGGCAGGCTCTCAGCCCCGCAACTCCTCGACCTCGCCAAGGCGACCTACAAGGGCGACACCTGCTGGTGGGACCGCGTCGAGGCCGATATCGACCAGTTCAACGCCTGGGACCTGACCTTCCGCTACGAATATGAGAAGGAAGACGGGCCGGATCGCTCGGCGCGGCTCTACCAGATGCCGTGCACATACGGCGCCTACAATATCGGCTCCATCTTCTTCTTCCAGACCGAGTTCGAGGGCCTCGGCCCGCTGCATTTCGCCCAGCCGGAGCTCGACATAGAATATGGCAGCGACGACGATTCGGTGGTCGAGGCGATCGACGTCATCGGTTTTCACACGGCCTATGCCGTGATCAACGCCGACTACGACCCCGAAAGTCAGACGATCACGAGTTTTTCGAAGTGGCGCGGCATTGGCGACGCCTTTTCCAGCGGCACCTGGAATTTCATCGACGGGCACTTCGTCCTGACCCGGTTCGATGTCGACGCATCCTATGATGGCGAACGCACGCCGCAAACGGTATACGGCCGCTAACAGGCCTCTCCTTCTTCCGCTTCCTCGTTCCGCTCGGTCCCAATGGCGCTCTCCGTCAATATGCGATCCTCGCTTCTCATGGCCGCGGCCATGGCCGGCTTCACCACCAATGACGCGCTGGTGAAGCTGCTCGGCGGCACCGTCGGCGCGGGCCAGATCATGATGGTGCGCGGCGCCTTCATGCTCGTCGCCATGCTGCTCTATGTGCGGATCGCGCGTGTTCCGGTGCCGCTCCGGCGCGCCATGACCGGCGCCATGGCCCTGCGGGCCGCCGGCGAGGTGATCGGCACGGTGCTGTTTCTCTTTGCGCTTTTCCACATACCGATCGCCAATGTCTCGGCCGTGCTGCAGGCGCTGCCGCTTGCCGTGACCCTCGGCGCGGCGCTCGTGCTCAGGGAGCCGGTCGGCATCCGCCGGCTATCGGCGATCCTGATCGGTTTTTCCGGCGTCCTGCTGATCATCCGCCCCGGCATGGAGGGCTTCTCGGTCTATTCGCTGGCCGTCGTGGGCACCGTGATTTTCGCCGCGACGCGCGACCTAGCGACACGCAGACTGCCGGCCGGCCTTCCGACGCTGACGGTATCGCTCCTGACCACGGTCGCCATGACCGCGACGGGCGCCATCATGATGATGTTCTCGGGCGGCTGGACACCCCTGCAACCGGCCGATTTCGGCCTCCTCTGCGGATCCGCCGTCTTCCTCATCATCGCCTATCAATGCGTGATCCTGGCTCTGCGCGCCGGCGACATCCATGTCGTCGCGCCCTTCCGCTATGCGAGCCTGCTCTGGGCGATCATCCTCGGCATCGTGCTGTTCGGCGAATGGCCGGATGCGCTGACGCTGATCGGCGCCGGCGTCATCGTCGCCACCGGGCTCTATACGCTTCACCGCGAGCTGGTGGTGGCGCGGCGCGCGGCGTCGGCCAACATCTCGGCCGCCTCTCCGCCGCCCGCAAGCGGCACGTGAGAAGCCTACCCGGCCGCCTTCCGCATGGCTGCCCCCTGCAATTCGCATAACTCATCCCGCGAAATCGGCGCATAGAGACACTATCTGATGTTGCAACGCAGCAATCGACTCGCTGCAGCGCAAGAAAAGAAGAAATGGAAAGAAAAATGTCCGCCAAGAAACGCACCGAAACCAACTTTGAACCGCGCGAGATGGAAACCATCATCGCCCGCGCCCGCCGCGATCGCGACGCGCATCTGCGCACCATCATCGGCTCGCTGTTCGGCCGCTAAGCGCCGAACCTGACCGGCCCCGCCATCTGGAAGGGCAAGCGATTGCGGCGTGACCCTGCACGCCGCATGCGGTATGGATAGCCATCCTGCACCTTGCCCGTTTCCAGTGGCGGACCGGTTCCATGACAACCAACTCTTCAGGCGGCGAGACCTCGTCTCACTCCGCCATGGGCGCCGACGCACTCGACGCGGCCAATCTGAAGGCGATCGCCTTCCTGTCGGCCTCGATGGCGTTCTTTGCCTTCGATGACATGTTCATCAAGCTGGCCTCCGCCGAAATCGGCGTCGGCCAGATCCTGACCGTCCAGTCCGCACTCTCGATCCTTTATTTCGGCTATCTCGCCCGCAGACGGGGCCAACGCATCACGCGCGCCGCCGTCCTGTCCCCCGCGATCGTCCTGCGCCATGTCGGCGACGTCGGCGGCGCGGTCTGCTTCGTCATTGCCTTGTCGCTTATACCGATCAGCAACGCCTCCGCCATTCTGCAGGCGACGCCGCTTGCGGTGACCCTCGGCGCGGCGCTGTTCCTGCGCGAGACCGTCGGCTGGCGCCGCTGGAGCGCGATCGCCGTCGGCTTTTTCGGCGTCCTGCTGGTGATCCGCCCCGGCATGGAGGGTTTCGAGACCGCTTCGCTCTTCGCCGTGGCGACCGTCGCCGGTCTCGCGGTTCGCGACCTGGGAACGCGCGTCATCCCCCACACGATCTCCACCGAGATCATCGCGCTGGTCGCAAGCTGCCTGTTCCTCGTCACCGCTGTCGTGCTGCAAAGCGTCATGTCGCCCTGGCAACTCATGTCCTGGCAGACGACGGCCTATGTCCTGTCCGCCTCGGTCTGCGGAATACTGGGCGTCCACCTGATCACGATCGCGCTCAGGATCGGAGAGATATCGCTGGTCGCGCCGTTTCGATATGTGCGTATCGTCATCGCGATCATGATCGGCATGGTTGTATTCGGCGAACGTCCCGATATGTATACGTTCGTCGGAACCGGGCTGATCGTCGCCAGCGGCCTCTACACGCTCTATCGCGAGCAGACCTCACGAAAACGCAGATCGCGCCATTCATGAACCGCCACACCCCCGATCCCGCGCACTCCCGGAACGACGAGTGGACAGGCCCGCGTCCGGCGCTGCTGACGCTCGTCCTGTTCGCCGCGGTCAGCCCGCTGGCGATCAACATGTTCGTGCCGTCCATGCCGGACATCGCGAACGACCTCGGCGCACCCTACGCGACCATTCAGCTCGGCCTGTCGCTCTATCTGTTCATGACCGCCTGGCTTCAGCTCGCGATCGGGCCCCTGTCGGACCTCTACGGCCGCAGGCCGGTCATCTACACGGGGCTCGGCCTGTTCATGATCGGAACCGTGATCTGCATCTTCGCCGAATCGGCATCATGGTTTCTCGCCGGCCGCATCATCCAGTCGGGCAGCGCCGCGGGCATGGTTTTGTCGCGCGCCATCGTCCGCGACATCTATCCGCGCGAGAAAGCGGCCAGCGCCATGGGTTACATGGTCATGGGAATGGCTGTTGCACCGATGCTCGGACCGGCCATCGGCGGCGCCATCGCCGAACTGACAAACTGGCGCATGACATTCGTTGTTCTCGGCCTGTTCGGCGCGGCGGCCATCATCCTCGGATTGTTCAACCTGCCGGAAACGAACCGGTTTCGCGGCACCCCGCTCCGCAAGCAGATCGACAGTTACAAGACCCTGACGCGTCTGCCGCTTTTCTGGCTCTACGCCGGCGCATCCGGCTTTTCCTCGGCCGGCTTTTTCAGCTTTGTCGGCGGTGCGCCGGCGGTCTCCGCGGTCTATCTCGACCTGTCACCATCGACCTACGGGCTCTATTTCATCTTCACCGCGTTCGGCTACTCGGCAGGAAACTTCCTGACCGGCCGCTTTTCCGAACGCCGCGGGCTGGAGCGCATGATGATCGAGGGGGCTTATATCACCCTTTCGGGTCCGTTGATCACGATCCTCCTCTTCTCGATGGGCATCGAACATCCGCTCGCCTTTTTCATGCCGATGGCGCTGGTCGGTCTCGGCAACGGGCTCACTCTGCCGAATGCGACAGCGGCCGCGATCAGCCTGAAGCCGGATTCGGCGGGTGCGACGTCCGGGCTGCTGGGGGCGATACAAATCGGGATAGGCGCCGTCGCCTCGGTGATTGCCGGCATCATTGTCGGCACGGAAGGGCTGCCGATACCCTTGTGCGCCTTTATCGCGCTCGGGTGTTTCATCGCGATCGTCTTCACCATGGCGGCCGTGCGGGCGAGCCGCCGCGCGTCGTGATCCCGGTTGCGGCCCGCCCGCGAAGCACGCATAGTCCGGCCATGACGGGACCCGATCCAGACAGGATTGCCGGCGTCGTTCTGGCCGGCGGATTATCCCGCCGCATGGGCGGCGTGGACAAGGCGCTCGCGCCGCTTGGCGGAACGCCGATGATCGCCCATGTGCTGGATCGCCTCGCGGCGCAGGTGGACACGCTCGCGATCAACGCGAATGGCGACACGAGCCGCTTCGAACGGCTCGAAACCCCCATATTCGCCGATGTCGTCTCCGGATATGCCGGCCCGCTGGCCGGCATTCACGCGGCGATGACCTGGGCCGGGAGCAACGAGGGCGTCAGCCATGTCGTGACGGCCGCCGCCGACACGCCGTTTTTTCCCGAGGACCTCGTGGCCCGGCTTCGCCATATCGCGACCGGACCGGACACCATCGCCATGGCGCGTTCGCAGAGCGGCCTGCACCCGGTCTTCGCCTTGTGGCCCGTTCACCTGGCAGGCGAACTCAAGGCCTGGCTGGAACGCACCGAGACGCTCAGGGTGACGGACTGGGTGCGCGAACACGATGTCGCAGCATGCGATTTTCCGCTGCGCGAAGACGGGACCGATCCGTTCTTCAACGTCAACACGCCGGACGATCTCGCCAAGGCGGAAACCATTCAGCGAAGGATCGCCGCGTGACCGCGCCGCAGCGCATTATCGGCGTTGTGGGCTGGAAAAATTCCGGCAAGACCCGCATGGTCGCCGCCCTCGTCGCGGAACTGACCGGGCGCGGCTGGAAGGTATCGACCATCAAGCACGCCCATCACGCCTTCGATATCGACAAGCCCGGCGCCGACAGTTGGCAGCATCGGCAGGCCGGCGCGAGCGAGGTCGCGATCGTGTCCGGCCGCCGCTGGGCGCTGATGCACGAAAACACGCAAGGAGAGAGCGAACCGCCGCTCGACGAGATCGTCGGCAAGCTGTCGCCTTGCGACATCGTTCTCGTCGAGGGTTACAAGCGCGGCGATCACGACAAGATCGAGATCCGCAGAGCCGTGTCTGAAACCGGCACGCCGCTCGCACCCGGCGACGCGCATGTCGTCGCGGTGGTCGGCGATGCTGAGGACACCGATCGCCTGCCGGTCTTCCCCGCCGACGCGATCGCCGATATCGCCGATTTTATCGAGCGGCACACCGGGCTGCGCAACGGAGAGCCCTCCTGATGGCCGAAAGACGAATCAATCCTCACGATCGCTTCGCCGGCTATTCGCGCCGGTCAATCGTGCTGCACTGGCTGAGCGCCGTCGTCATCGTCGTCCTTTACATGAACCAGAGCCCCAATTCGGCCTCGTTCCATATCGGCCTCGGCCTCATCGCCGCACCGCTTCTCTATTGGCGCGTCAGAACACGCTTCGCCCACGGCTATCCGCGCATCACCGAATTGTCGCTGCCCTTCAATCTTGGCGCGCGGCTCGTCATGTTCGCGCTTCTGGCCTGCATCTTCACCCTGATGGTGACTGGTCCGCTCATTCCGCTTCTCAACGGCGAACCCTATCGGATCTTCGGCTGGTTGAGCTTCACCATTCCCTTCCCCCATTTCGAGGAAGCGGCGGCGATCGCCGAAACCGCTCACGCCATCGCCGGCCACAGTTTGATGATCCTGTTCGCGCTCCACATGCTGGACGCGCTGACGCACCATTTCTTCGACAAGGACACCATTCTCGTCCGAATGCTCAAGCCGATCAGAAACGGCAAGTGAGCTGCCGCAGCAAAGCCCGGAAACACGGGCATTTTGAGGTTGCAATTCGCGCAAAAACAGTGGGAGTATTCCCCTTTGCGCCCTGTCGGAAGACGGGGCTCTGTATCCGGCGGAGATTTCCTCCGTCCATTCGAGTGATCTAAAGAGGAAGACACCATGCGTTTCACAAAGGGTATCATGGCTGCGGCCGCGACACTGGCGCTGACGATCGGCGCGGCACAGGCCCAGGACATGATGAAGCTGAAGATCGGCACCGAAGGCGCCTATCCGCCCTTCAACAATCTCGAGGCCGACGGCTCGCTGGTCGGTTTCGACATCGACATCGCCAAGGCGCTGTGCGCCGAGATGAAGGCCGATTGCGAATTCGTCACCCAGGACTGGGACGGCATCATCCCCGCGCTCCTCGCCGGCAAGTTCGACGCCATCATCGCGTCCATGTCGATCACCGAAGAGCGCAAGGAAAAGGTCGACTTCACCAACAAATACTACAACACCCCGCCGGCCATCGCCGTCCCGAAGGACAGCGACATCACCGATGCGACCGATGCGGGCCTCGACGGCAAGGCGCTGGGCGCGCAGTCTTCCACGACCCACTCCAACTACGCCGAGGAAAAATTCCCGTCGGCCGACCTGAAGCTCTATCCGACGCCCGACGAGTACAAGCTCGACATCGCCAGCGGCCGCATCGACGCCGTCATCGACGACGTGATCGTCCTGTCGGAATGGCTGAAATCCGATGACGGCGACTGCTGCAAACTGCTCGCCACCCTGCCGATCGACCCGGTGATCAACGGCGAAGGCGCCGGCATCGCCGTGCGCAAGGGCGAGGACGAGCTGCGCGAAAAACTCAACGCCGCCATCGCCGCCATCCGCGCCAACGGCACCTACAAGGAAATCAACGACAAATATTTCGACGTCGACGTCTACGGCGAGTGATTTCCTGACACATCGGCCGGGCGGCGACCGCGCCGTCCGGCAGACTTGCCGGTTCAGCCTTGAACCGGAACGGACAGACAAGCGGGGCGGATGGACAATTACCTGACGTTGCTGAGCTTCGGCGACCAAGGCTGGAGCGATGAAATCGCCTGGGGCGTGCTGATAACGGTTTCGCTCGCGCTCGCCACCCTGCCCATCGGCCTCTTCATCGGCTTCATGATCGCGCTCGGCAAGCAGAGCGAGGAATGGACGCTCCGGATTTCCGCCGAGATCTACACGACCATCTTCCGTGGCCTGCCCGAACTGCTGACGCTCTTCATCGTCTATTATGGCCTGCAGATCGGCATCCAGCTGCTGCTCAAGCTCCTCGGCTTCGAGGGAACGGTGGAGATCAACTCCTTCATGGCGGGCGCGATGTCGCTCGCCCTGGTCTTCTCCTCCTATGCCAGCGAGGTCTTCCTGTCGGCGTTCCGCGCCATCCCGAAGGGCCAGTATGAAGGCGGTTTTGCGCTCGGCCTGCGTCGCGGCCGGGTGATGCGCCTGGTCGTCCTGCCGCAGCTCATTCGCATCGCCCTGCCCGGCCTCGGCAATCTCTGGATGATCCTGTTGAAGGACACCGCCCTCGTTTCGGCCATCGGACTGACCGACATCCTGCGCCAGACCGGCGTCGCCGCGCGCGTTTCCAAGGAAGCGTTCCTGTTCTTCGGCATCGCCTTCCTGCTCTATCTCTCTTTGGCGCTGATCTCCTCGGTGGCGCTCAACAGGATCGAAGCCTATGGCAAGCGCGGGGAACAGTCCCGGTGAGCGCGACGACGGACACGCTGATTCCGGCCCAGCCGGCGCCCGCGCCGCCGCCGAAAGCCTGGACGGCCTCGCGGATCAGCGGCACGCTGCTGGTGCTGTTCTGGATCGCCGCCGCGATCGGCCTCGTCGCCTATCTCTATGCCGCCTGGGACATCGACAAGGTCGAGCGCTACGCGCCGAAATACCGCGACGGTCTGATCGTCACGCTGACGCTGGTGGGCCTGTCGATCGTCGTCGGCGCCATCGTCTCGGTCCCCGTCGCGATCGGGCGCATGTCGAAAAACCCCGTGATCAGGCGGTTGGCGTTCGCCTATGTCTACATATTCCGCGGCACGCCGCTCATCGCCCAATTGTTCCTGATCTATTACGGCCTCGGCTCCTTCCGTCCGCAACTCGAAGCGGTCGGCCTGTGGGTGTTCTTCCGCGACGCCTGGAACTGCGCCCTCTTCGCCTTCACGCTCAACACGGCGGCCTACCAGGCGGAGATATTGCGTGGCGCCATCGAAAGCGTCCCGAAGGGCCAGTGGGAGGGCGCCGCGGCGCTCGGGCTCAACCGCATACAGACCGTGTGGAAGATCATCCTGCCGCAGGCGCTGATCGTCGCGCTGCGCCCCTATGGCAACGAGATCATCCTGATGCTCAAGGGCTCTGCCATCGTCGCCCTCGTGACCGTGTTCGACCTGATGGGCGAGACGCGCCGCGCCTTCTCGCGCACCTATGACTTCCAGATGTATATCTGGGCCGCGGTGTTTTACTTCGTCATGGTCGAAACGCTTCGCAATGTCTGGAACTGGCTCGAGGCCGGCCTGACCCGGCATCTGAAGCGGTAAAGGCGACGCATTCGTTGGGAAACACCGAACAGAGGCCAGGCTTTTACCGCGCGGCCTCAGGCCACTGGACTTCCCGAAACCTGTAAAATTTTACGAATATTCATGGAATAAATACCTTACGGGATCCGGCTATATAGCCTTCCCCTAGGTTAAACGGTTTTCGACAAATATTATTGCGTTTCTCAACAAGGTCCTTTAACAGTTTCTTAACACATCGTTTTGTGGGTTGGGAAAATCGCCATGAAATATCGTTCGCTCTCCGCGATCGCGGGGCTTGTTTTCGTTGCTGGTACGGCATCGGCATCGGCAAGCAGCGTCACGCTCTCCTATGACGGTTCGGATCCTCAATGGGGCGTCTCCAAGAGCGTCACTCTTACCTACGGGCAGGACTGGTGGGGGAAGAAGCAGGTAAACGCCGATGCGGGCGCCTTCCACATGACGGATCAGGACAACAACTCGCTCATCACCTGGTGCCTCGATCTCTTCGGCACTCTGAAGGACGACCTGACCTATGAGACCACCGAAACGCCGTTCTCCGACCATCTGATCGAGAAATACCGGCTGGACAACATCCAGGCGCTCTTCGACACCAATTACGCCAGCCTGGACCTGACCAGCAGCAGCCAGTCAGCGGGTTTCCAGATCGCGCTGTGGGAACTGCTCTATGAGAAGAGCGACACCTACAATGTGGACGAAAACAGCTGGTCCAAGAGAGGCAATTTCTACGTCGACTGGGGAAGCAGTTCCGCAGTCGCAAAGGCGAACGAGTACCTCTCCAACATCGCGTCCGACGTGGCCGGCGCACTGATCGACCTGACGTTCTACGGCGCGGACACGCAGTCGGACTCCGGCGATTACTGGTGGTGGACACGGAAATACCAAGCCAACTACCAGGATCTCGTCGGCGGCGTCGAAATCCCGCCGAGCCAGACGCCTGAGGTTCCCCTGCCGGCAACAGCATGGCTGCTTGGCGGCGGCTTGGCCGCGCTGTTCGGGATCGGACGCCGCAGGAAAGCCGTCAAGGCCTGAACGCGAATAGCGCTCTCCGGTCTTTTGTCCGGAGATTTCCGGCGGTTGCCCGGCCACGCGGTGTCATCGCTCGATAACGCAATGCACTATTCCGTCGCCGACACAGCCGCCTGCCCGCTTTAAAGCCCGTTTCGACATCGGAATCCGCCCGAAAGCCTTTCGGATGTGATCCGCTATGCGCTATGTCCTCGGCACGACATCGAAGAGGATTTCCGGCATGGCAAAAACGGCATTCATCGGTCTGGGCGTGATGGGCTATCACATGGCCGGCCACCTTGCGACGAAAGGCGGGCACGAGGTCACCGTCTATAACCGCACCCGCGCGAAGGCCGAGAAATGGGTCGGCGAATTCGGCGGCGCGTCGGCCGACACGCCGAAAGACGCCGCGAACGGCGCCGATTTCGTCTTCTGCTGCGTCGGCAACGACGACGATCTGCGTTCCGTGACGATCGGCGAGAACGGCGCTTTCGCGGGTATGAAGGACGGCGCGATCTTCATCGACAACACCACCGCATCGGCCGATGTCGCGCGCGAATTGCGCGCAAAAGCCGACGAAATCGGCTTCGGCTTCATCGACGCGCCGGTGTCGGGCGGCGAGGCCGGCGCGGTCAACGGCGTGCTGACCGTGATGTGCGGCGGCGACGAGGATGTCTTCGCGCGCGGCAAGCCGGTCATCGAGTGCTTCGCCCGCATGGTCGGCCTGATGGGCCCGACCGGCTCCGGCCAGCTGACAAAGATGGTCAACCAGATCTGCATCGCCGGGCTCGTCCAGGGGCTTTCGGAAGGCATCAATTTCGGCCTCAAGGCGGGGCTCGACATGCACAAGGTGATCGACGTCATCTCCAAGGGCGCCGCCGGCTCGTGGCAGATGGAGAACCGCCACAAGACAATGATCGC
Source organism: Ahrensia sp. (assembly GCA_002698425.1). The sequence continues at coordinate 14,611 of NZXU01000040.1, forward strand.
CGGCGAGTACGAGCACGGCTTCGCCGTCGACTGGATGCGCAAGGATCTCGCCATCGTGCTGTCGGAAGCCGACAACAACGGTGCGTCGCTGCCGGTCACGGCGCTGGTGGACCAGTTCTACAAGGACGTGCAGTCAATCGGCGGCAAGCGGTGGGACACGTCTTCATTGCTGGCGCGGCTGCAGAAGATCGATGGCAACGGCTGAGCCCTCGCCCGACTGGACGGCGCAGGACGCAATCGAGCATCTCAAATCCCTCGCCTCCGCGCGCAATATCGAGGGCATGGGCCGCTACGGGATCGAGACGTCGAATGCGCTTGGCGTCTCCAACGCGGTGTTGCGGCCGCTGGCCCGCAAACTGAAGCGCAACCACCCGCGCGCGCTCGACCTCTGGGCCTCCGGCATCCGCGAGGCGCGCCTGCTCGCGCTGTTCTCGGAGGAGCCCAAGAAGGTGACGGCAGAACAGGCGCGCTCCATGGCGGCGGAATTCAACTCCTGGGAAATCGTCGATCACGCCGCGGACCTTTTCTGCGACGCCGGGCTGGTGGACGAGCTGATCCCGGAATTTGCCGCCGACGAGCGGGAGTTCGTCCGCCGCGCGGCCTTTGCCATGATGGCCTGGGGATCGGTGCACCTGAAGAAGCGTCCCGACGCCGACGTGATCGCATGGCTGCCGCTGATCGCGGACCACGCGACCGACAACCGCAACTTCGTCAAGAAGGCCGTCAACTGGGCGCTGCGACAGATCGGCAAGCGCTCCATGGACTGCCATGCGCCGGCGCTGGGCCTCGCGGAAGAACTGGCGGCCTCGGATGACAAGACGGCGCGCTGGATTGGCCGCGACGCGGTCAAGGAACTGACCGCCGAAAAGACCTTGGCCCGCCTTGCCAGCAAGGGAAACAAGCGGCAAGCTTGACCCGGTCCTACGGAGTATCGCCCATGAGTTTCAACGTCTTTCGGATCGGTCTGATCGGCTTGGCCGCGATCGTCGGCGGCCCCTCCATTGCCGCGCCGATTTCTTGGGAGGACCTGAAGGTGCCGGACCGGTCTGCAACGCAACAGGTCGAATTGAAAGGCTTTCTGCTGCCGGTCGATTACGAGGGAGACAAGGTCTATCAATTCATGCTGCTGCCCTGGGCCGGAGCCTGCAGCCACACCCCTCCGCCACCGCCGGACCAGGTCGTCCTCGTGACGCCGGACGAACCGATCCGGATCGAACGCACCTATGAGCCGGTGTCGGTATCGGGAACGCTGAAGAAAGACCGCGACATGTCGCAGCTCTTCATTCTCGACGGCGTGGCATGGGTGGAGTCGGGCTATCGTATCCGCAGCGCGCAAGTCCAGCCCGCGGATTTGAGGGCCGCGCCGCCGCCAGCGGGGCAGCAGCGCAATCCGTGGAAGTTCATGAAACAGTGAAAAAGGCGCGGCCGCCAGATGCGGCCGCGACGGTAACGGCTCAGAACCCTTCGGCAGCCTCGTCGACGATCTCGGTCAGCAGATCGTTGACCTGATCGCGGGCGCCACCTTCGGGCAAGGAGCGGAAGCCGACGGTCACCTTGCCGGGCATCGCCGCTTCCTCGTAGACGAAGACGACATAGGGGCAATAGGCGATGTCGCCGATATCGCCTTCCATCACCGACCGCGAAACGACCGCGGAGCAGAAGGTGAAGAACTCGGCGTCCTTGTAGAGTTCCTTATCGGCGCCGACATCGCCAGCCGTGCGTTTCAGCATGTCGCCGATGAAGCCGTGATAGTCGATCGTATAGCCGCGATTGATGATCGCGTCCTGGGCCGCCTGCGCGACATCGGCGAAAGCGCTCGACGACTCCCGCGTTACGACATCGTCGCCCGCCGCCATTGCCGGAATGCTCGACATGGCCGCGATCGTCACAGCTGCGCCGATTGAGAGAATCCGATTGAACTGCATATGCGCTCCTCCTGTTGATACATCGTGTTTAGCATATGTATGAACCCGATCATTGACGGAGGTCAAACGGGATCTCATGGCTTGTCGAGGATCATGTAGTCGAGCGGCAGCTCGGTCGTGTACTTGATCTGGTCCATCGCGAAGGCCGACGAGACGTCGCGAATCTCGATTTTCGAGATCAGCCGCTGATAGAAGGCGTCATAGGCCGCGATGTCGGGCACGACGACGCGAAGCAGGTAATCGACCTCCCCGCTCATGCGGTAGAATTCGACGACCTCCGGAAAATCGGCGATCACCTCGGAAAACCGCTTCAGCCATTCCATCGAATGGGAATTGGTGCGGATCGAGACGAAGACCGTGACCCGGCCATTGACCTTCTCGGGATTGAGAAGCGCGACGCGCTTGCGGATGACGCCCTCTTCCTCGAGTTTCTGGATACGCCGCCAGCACGGTGTCGTCGAAAGGCCGACCTTCTTGGCGAGATCGGCAACGGCGATGGTGGAGTCTTCCTGCAGGATGCGCAGAATGCGCCTGTCGAGCTTATCCATAATATGCACTCTTTGGAATATTTTTGCACCAGATTTGAATTCTGGCCTTACACGTAAAATATTTTTCCGCCAAGAGGCCTGAATACACGATCACGCGATCAGACGGGCAACCTCGCCCCGCAGCACCGGCAGGAGCTCGGTTTCGAACCAGGGATTCTTTTTCAGCCACGCATTGTTGCGCCATGACGGGTGCGGCAGCGGCAGGATGCGCGGCCTTCCCTCGCGCGGATTGTCATGGACCGCATGCCAGTTGCGCACCGTCTCGGTCAGCGTCGGCCGCGCTTCGTCGCCCATGTGATAGTCTTGCGCATAGCGTCCGACGGCGACGACGAGTTCCAGCTGCGGCATGGCCGCGAAAACGCGATCGTGCCATGTCGCCCGGCATTCGCGGCGCGGCGGCAGATCTCCGCCATGCTTGTCATGGCCAGGAAAACAGAAACCCATCGGCACGATGGAAACGCGTCCCGGGTCGTAGAAGACGTTCTCGCCGATCCCCATCCAGTCGCGAAGACGCACGCCCGACGGATCGGTAAAGGGACGCCCCGACGCATGCACGCGCGTGCCCGGCGCCTGCCCGCAGATGCAGATCCGCGCCGTTGCGGACGGCACGCAGACCGGATTGGGCTCATGCGGCAACGGCGCTCCGTAAATCGGCGTCTCGCGGCAGATCCGGCAAGCGCGGATCTCGGCATGCAACGCGGGAAGACGCTCATTCATGCGGCATAGCCGGGACGCTCACGCATCGCCTTGTACCAGCGATGGAAATGGACGAACTCGTCGGGAACCGCGATCCGCGCCGGCTTGCAGAAATCCGTCGCAATAACGCCGGTAATATCCGCGACGCTGATCGTGTCGCCAGCGATGAAGGACCGCCCGGCCAGTTCGTCGTTCAGAAACGCCGCGAACTCGATGGCTTTCGGCTTGTTGGCCTCGCCCCAATCCGCGACCTGCGGCACTTCCCAGTCCTTCATCGCCGGATGGATGTGGCGGAAGGCCTGCGCGACCGGGACCATGAAATGCAGCTCGATCCGGCGCTGCCACATCTCGATTTCCGCCTGGCCGAAGGCGCCGACACCGAACAGAGGCGGCTCCGGGCACAGCGCCTCGAAATAGCGGCAGATGGCGATCGACTCCGTCAGGACGCGGCCATCGCCGAGTTCCAGCACCGGCAGGCGCATCAGCGGATTGCGCGAGGCGACGGCGGGCTCCTTGTGACCGAGCGCGCCCATGTCGACCGGCAGGAGGGGAACCTCGATCCCCTTTTCGGCGAGATAGATGCGCACGCGCCGCGGATTGGGCGCGCGGCCCCCGTCATAGAGCTTGTGATCGCTGAAATCCGGCTGCGTCATGGAACTTCGTCCTCCCGTTGGAATGGCCAAAGCGACCTTACCCGCAGCCAAATGCGCGACGCCAGACCGGCCGGGCCGATATCCGCAATCGAACCCTGTTGTCTTCGCCATCGCGACGGCCGGTCGAAATCGCCCGCCCACAGGCCCGCCGCCTCGCTGCGCGCCTGACGTTCCTCGCCGTCGTAATCGCCATAGGCGACCGCCCAGCCGGACCGGACCATGGCGGCGTTCAGGTCCGTCGCGCCGCGGACGCAACGCATCAGAAGCCGGCCGTAGCGGTCCCGTTCATTGCCGCGGCAGGCGACCTCCCCGTCGCCGATCAATCCGGCAAGACGAAGGCGGGCCTCCTGCCCGCAATCATAGGCGGCGCCATCCCGCCGGCATTGCTGACCGGCTTCCGGAGCGTCGATACCCGCAAGCCGGATCCTCTGCCCCAAAAGCGCGATCGTGTCGCCGTCGACGACGCGCGCCCGCCCGGTGACATCCCGCATGGAGATTTCGTCGAACACGGCGGCCGCGACCGCGACGAGACCGAACAGTGCGATCACGCCGAAAACATCCAGCGCGCGTCCCAATATGGAACGCCTCCTCCCCCGCCTTCTATGCAATCGCCGCATGCCGATCCCTCGTTTTGAAGGGAGTTTTTAACGATTTGGAAATAATCTTCATTCACCGATCCGGGGTGTGCCTGACGGATGTGTAACGCGTAAACTGCTGAAACCATGAACCAATCGCCGTCGGAC
>NZXU01000041.1 GCA_002698425.1 Ahrensia sp.
GCGGGTCTGCGGCATCGGGCCGTCGGCGGCCGAAACCACCAGGATCGCGCCGTCCATCTGCGCAGCGCCGGTGATCATGTTCTTCACATAGTCGGCGTGGCCCGGGCAGTCGACGTGGGCGTAGTGGCGGGCGTCGGTCTCGTATTCGACATGCGCCGTCGAGATGGTGATGCCGCGCGCCTTTTCTTCCGGCGCCGCGTCGATCTGGTCATAGGCCTTGAAGTCGCCGAAATACTTCGTGATCGCCGCCGTCAGCGACGTCTTGCCGTGGTCGACGTGACCGATCGTGCCGATGTTCACATGCGGCTTGTTGCGCTCAAACTTACCCTTCGCCATGTAACTTTTCCTGTCTCTTTGGGTGGCTGAACATGGGACCCCATGTTTGGCCGGGGGACATAAGGCTTTAGACCGCCAACCGCAAGACCAAATCGCCGCCGCGGTGCGGGCGGTTCTGAAGGCTGCTCGGGAAAACTGGAGCGGGTGAAGGGAATCGAACCCTCGTCGTAAGCTTGGGAAGCTTCTGCTCTGCCATTGAGCTACACCCGCGCCGCCGCGACAGATATCCATGCTTGCCGCGATTTGACAATAGCGTTTCGCGTATCCGCGCCGTCCCGTTCAAATTCAAGAATTGCCATATTTCAATTCTTCGCCGAATATGGCCCCGCACGGCCGCTCAGGCTCCCTGCCCGCGGCGTCCGCGCACGGGAGGAGACTGCAAATGATTGAGACCTGGCGGGAGGCCGTGGTGGAATCCGCGGCATTCTATGTCGGCTGGGGCGGCCTGCTGATCGGCCTTGCCTTCGGCTACCTCGTTTACGTAACGAATTTCTGCACTATGGGGTCCATTTCGGACATCCTTTCCTTTGGCAGCTACAACCGCTTTCGCGCATGGCTGCTGGCCTGCGCCGTGGCGATCCTCGGCGTCGCCGGGATCGGGATGCTCGGCGTCGCCGACATGTCCGAATCGATGTACCAGACGCCCGCGCTGGCATGGGCGGCCAATATTTTCGGCGGGCTGATCTTCGGTTTCGGCATGGTGTTCGCCGGCGGCTGCATCAGCCGCAACCTCGTCCGCGCGGGCGGCGGCGACTTGCGCTCCATCGTCGTGCTGCTGATAACCGGTATCTTCGCCTTCATGACGATCGGCGGCATTCTCGGCCCGTTGCGCCTCCTCGTCTTCGATCCCGGCACCTACGACCTGTCGCAGGCCGGAATGGAGACCCAGCATATCGGCGAGGCCGTCTCGGTCGTCTCCGGCCTGTCGCTGGAAACCGCGAAACTGGCGACCGTCATCGTCATCGCCGGCGCGTTGCTGATCTACTGCTTCAAGGACGCCGCCTTCCGCGCGTCCGGGCGCGATGTCGTCGCCGGGCTCGGCATCGGCCTGTGCATCGTCGCGGGCTGGTTCCTGACCGGGCTCGCGGCGGATGAATTCGCGGACATTCCCGTGCAGCTGATCTCGCTGTCCTATGTGCGCCCGACGGGCGACACGATCGACTACCTGATGCGCTACACCGCGCTCGGACCGCCCGGCTTCGGCGTGGTGACGACCGCCGGCGCGCTTCTCGGCGGCTTCCTCGGCGCCGCCCGCCTGGGACGTCTCGGCCTGACCAGCTTCGCCGACGCGCAGGATTCGCTGCGCAACATGTTCGGCGCGGCGCTGATGGGGATCGGCGGCGTGCTGGCTCTCGGTTGCACGGTGGGTCAGGCACTGACGGGCTTCTCGACGCTCGCCATCGGCTCGGCGATCACCTTCATCTCGATCGTGATCGGCGGCATTGCCGGCGTAAAAACGATCGAGAGATTCGCGTAAGGCTGGAAAACGGAGCGATGCAGTCTGGAGCGGGTAGCGGGAATCGAACCCGCATATTCAGCTTGGAAGGCTGCTGCTCTACCATTGAGCTATACCCGCCCGCGGGGTCGTGTGCCGGGCCAGTGGTGGAGGAGGTTGGATTCGAACCAACGTAGCCATAGGCAACGGATTTACAGTCCGTCCGTTTTAACCACTCACGCACTCCTCCGTTCACTGGCACCGGAGGCACAACAGCAGCCTTGCGACCGCGATGCGCCTTATGGCGGGACGGCTATGGCCTGTCAACACGCCTGTCTGCGTTTTTCGGGTCAAAGCTGCGGCGAATGAAATGAAGCCGTTTCTCCGGTCCGATTCTCGTGTCGGAAAGCGGCCGATGTCTCCTCTCGAGTAACCGTAAGATACTTGCGGCGTCGGCGAAGCTGCCCGATAGCAGACGCAGGGAGAGAGGCTTCGAAGATGAGCGATCAGGCCCAGGACAAGAAAGCCCAGATACTGAACGCCGCCGCCGCCGTCCTGGCGAAAAGCGGGGTGCAGCGGCTTTCCTTCGACAATATCGCCTATGAAGCCGGCCTGTCGCGCCAACTGGTCCGCTACTACTATTCCGACCTCGACGCCTTGATGGTCGAACTGTGCGACCATCTCGCCGGTATCTATTACAAGCTGCTGATCGGCGGCATCCTGGAGGTCAAGAAGGTCGAGCGGCTCGACTTCTTCCTCGACTTCTTCTTCGATCTCGCCGACGGGCACCCCATGCCCATCAACCTCGAGACCTATGACGCGCTGGTCGCCTATTCCGTCGGCGCGCCGCAGTTAAAGGTTCGGATGTGCGACCAGTACCGGACGCTCGGCCAGGCCGTCGTTCACGAACTGGCGATCGCCCATCCCGAACTCGGCAAGGCGGCCTGCGAGGAACTGTCCTTCATGTTCGTCTCGATGATGCACGCGCATTGGAGCTTCGTCGCGAGCCTTGGCTACTCGCGCGACCACAGCCGGCTCGCCCGCAAGGCCATCGACCGGCTGATAAAGTCCTATCTCGCCGACTCCTCCGACGTGCCCGTTATCGAAAGGCCGTGGTCGCGGGAGGCGTGACCGCGACCATGGCCTAACGAAGTTCCGTAACGTAATTAATGCTCGTTAAAACAACGGCGTAGGACGTCCGGTTCAACCGGCCGCGGCGTCCGGCTCCGCCCCGCTTGAGCGGCGACGAGGGCCGATTCCCGATTTGGGGCACCGAAAGCGGTTTTCGGTCGTTTTTCTTTTTGAAAAATTTTCGCGCCGGATATCGCGCCATTTTGTTCGCTTGGCGCAGATTCCGCTTTGCTATCGGAAAATAGCCGGTAGGCGGATCCTTATACTTAATTTTTCGTTAAGAAAAATACACCCGCTGACAATTGACGACATCCCAAATCCAATCATCCTAGCTGCCGAGAAGTGATTTCGCTCGAAAGACGATGGTTGGGAGTCAAGGGGTAAATCGATATGTTCTCACGACTAAAAATGTACGCCGCAATTTTACTTTGGGCGGCCAGTATTACGACGATGAGCCATGCAGCGACGATTGTCAGCACGGTGGGTGTACCGCCATCCGGCTGCAGTACGGTCGATGGTTGTCCTACAGGCGCATCTCAACCTGATTTGAGCGGAACCCTCACCGGTGGCTTCATCAGCAGCGACTTCACCTGGGCGCATTCATTCGGTGTCATAACAGATACGATCCTGTCGGCCACGCTCACGCTCGACATCATCGACGCCGACGGCGGCAATCTGAATGTCTATGTCGGCAATTCGAGCGGCGCACCGGTCGGGATGTTCGACCCGGCCGGAAACAATTCCGGTGGCGGTCCCGGTCCGTGGCGCGTCCCTGGTGATCCGTATGATCCGGTCATGACGGTCGTCTTGTCGAGTTCGATATTCTCCGAACTTGCGGATGGCATGATCACCTTCTTCGGCGACAATATCAGTTTGGGTATCTGGGGAACCAACACGGCCACCCTGACTATCGAGACCACCGGCGGGACGTCCACAGTTCCCGTTCCCGCCGCCCTGCCGCTCCTGGCGACGGCGTTCGGCGGATTGGGCTTCCTCGGCTGGCGCAGGCGGCGTTCCGCCTCGGCCTGAGGCAACAAACCCCATGACATGAAGAAAAAGCGGCCGTCCGGGCCGCTTTTTCATTTTGGTCGGATGCAAACCGGTGGTCTGCCGGCAGAATCACGTCGGAAACACGGTGCTTTGCGTCCCGAAATCGGCTACAGCCGCCCGCATGATCGACAAAAGACGAAAAAGTACCGGCAAGGAAGCCACCAGCGGCGGCGGCAAGGACGGGCATTACGCGCGGCTTCGCCGGGCGCATCGTGCCGCCAATCCGCCGGAACCCTCCGACGGCCGGGTCGTCCTTTACGGCCTGCACACGGTCAAGGCGGCGATGGAGAACCCGGCGCGCAGGAAACTGCGCCTGCTGGCGACCCGCAACGGCCTGCCGCGCCTCGAGCTCGACGACGAGACGCTGGCGCTTTGCCCGCCGGAGATCGTCGAGCCGAGGGAGATCGACCGTCTTGTCGGCGAAGGCGCGGTGCATCAGGGCGTCGCGCTGGAAACCATGCCGCTCCAGCCCAAGCGGCTCGACGCGCTCGGCGATGTCGACCTCGTCCTCGTGCTCGACCAGGTGACCGATCCGCACAATGTCGGCGCGATCCTGCGCTCGGCCGTCGCCTTCAACGCCGGCGCACTGGTGACGACCGCCCGCCACAGCCCCGTCGAATCGGGCGTTCTCGCCAAGGCCGCCTCTGGCGCGCTCGAACATATCGACCATATCGAGGTCCGCAACCTTGCAGAGGCGCTGGAGGCCCTCTCAAAGAGCGGCTTTCAGACCGTCGGGCTCGATTCGGAAGGCCCCGCCATCATCGAGAAGTCGATTTCGGCCCAAAAGGTGGCGCTGGTGCTCGGCGCGGAGGGCAAGGGCCTGCGCCAGAAGACGCGCGAGACGGTCGACGTGCTGGCGCGCCTCGACATGCCCGGCGCGATCCGCTCGCTGAACGTCTCCAACGCGGCCGTGCTGTCGCTTTACGTCGCCCGGCACGCTATGGTGGAAAGCGGGAATCGCTGACCCATTTTGGCCCGAATTGTGCCACATGGGTCGCTCCGACACTCCGCGGGGACGGATCTGCGGAACAGTTCCGAGGGAAAGGAATCAAGCATGAAAAAGGCGGCAATTGCTGCGATGGCGGGCGCACTCGTCTTCACCGCGGCCTGCACCACCACCGATCCGTATACGGGTCAGCAGAAGGTTTCGAACACCGCGGGCGGTGCCGCGGTCGGCGCCGGTCTCGGCGCGCTTGCGGGCCTCGCGGCTGGCGGCAATGACCGCCGCAACGCGCTGATCGGCGCAGGTATCGGCGCGCTTGCCGGCGGCGCCGTCGGCAATTTCATGGACCAGCAGGAAGCCGAACTGCGCGCCCAGCTCGCCTCGTCCGGCGTCTCGGTCACGCGCGTCGGCAACAACATCATCCTGAACATGCCGTCGAACATCACCTTTGCGACCGACCAGGACCAGGTGATCCCGGCCTTCTATTCGACGCTGAACTCGGTCGCCATCGTGCTGCGCAAGTACAACCAGACGCTGATCAACGTCTATGGCCACACCGATTCGACCGGGTCCGACCAATACAACCAGGCGCTGTCGCAGCGCCGCGCCAATGCGGTGTCGAGCTATCTCGCCACCCAGGGCGTCAACCAGCAGCGCATGATCGCGCAGGGCTTCGGCGAAAGCCGGCCGATCGCCGACAACTCGTCGGAAGCCGGCCGCGCGCAGAACCGCCGCGTCGAGATCCAGATCGTCCCGCTCACCTGAGGGCGGACAGGCTCCCATCAAAAGGCGGCTTTCGGGCCGCCTTTTTTATTGCCGCTATTTGCCGTCGTCGCCGTCGAGTTCGCCGGCATCCCTCGCCCGCATCTCCTCGATATCGTCGGCGATCAGCGCCAGGTGCTGTTCGATCAGCGAGAGATTTGCGATCAGCCCGCAGACCAGCGCCGCGACGATCAGTCCGGCGACCACGCCGAGCCCCGCGCCGAAGGTCAGGTTCTCGCCGATCCCGTCGGCCCAGCGAAAGCCCAGATAGCCGCCGGCCGCGACGATGACCGCCGCCAGCCCCGGATTGATCGCCTCGAGCAGTTCGGCGAGGAAACGGGAAAACCACATGGGGCACCTCACAGTTTGCGGATCAGTTCTGAGCCGGCATGAAAAGCAGTTTGACGTAGGAACGCAACAGCATGATCTGCTCGGACAGCACTTTCGGCTCCCGAACGGCCTTCGACATCACGATCCCGCCCTCCACGACGGTCGACACCATGTCGGCCAGCGCATCGAAATCCACCTCCTCGCGGGGCGGATAGATGGCGGCGATCTCCTGGAAGATCGCCAGGAAACGCGCGCGCCATTGCAGCGCCGCCTCGCGGTTGATGTCCTGCACGTCGCGGTCGAAAAGCCGTTCATTGTAGCAATAGGTGGCAACGAGACAGCCGGGATGCCCCTTCGGCAGGTCGGCCATCATTTCCGACATCAGCTTCAGCCCGATCAGGAAGGCGTGCAGCGGGTCGTCATGCAGTTCCCGCCCCCGCGTAAACAGGCTGTCCAGCACCGCGTCCTCGTTTTCCAGATAGCGTCGCAACAGGGCGCGTGCGAGTTCGTTCTTGTCCTTGAAGTGGTAGAAGAACCCGCTCTTGGTGATTTCCGCTTCCGCGATGATCTCCTCGATCGAGGTCGCGCCGAACCCCTTTGACAGCACCGCGGCCTCCGCGATGTCCATCAGCTTTTCACGCGTCGCGTGTCCCTTGCGCATTTTTGCCTCCGCAAACTGCACCTTCGGTACGGTTTTCCGCGGCTGCCGCCGCGCCGGCCGAACCATTTTTCGATAAAGCACTGAAAAGACGCCGTAATTCCGAGCCGTCTTTCCGCACCGCGTTCTTTCTATCCCCGCACAGCGCAAAACTCCAAGTTCCGCGGTACCGGACGTGCCTATTTCCCGCCGGCCGCAAGCCCTGTGCGAAAGCGCACACCGCCAGCGCCGGCCGGTTGTTAGGCGCGCCGTCCAAATCGGAAAACCATAACGGATAGACACATGACGACTGCAACCTATCGCGCCAACCTGCCGCAAATGAACGGCAGGACGCTGCTCACCGACGGCGGAATCGAGACCACCCTGATCTTCCATGAGGGTTTCGACCTGCCGCTTTTTGCCTCCTATGTCCTGCTGGACGACGGCGCCAGGGGCCGCAAGGCGCTGCGCGACTACTATGCGCGCTATATCGACATCGCCCGCGACACCCGCTCCGGCTTCGTCCTGGAAAGCCCGACCTGGCGCTGCTCGCGGGACTGGGGCGCCAGGCTCGGCCACGACGCGGATCGGATCGCCGCGTTCAACCGGGACGCCATCGCGCTGATGGAAGAACTGCGCCGGGACGCCGGGATCGACGAACCGATCGTCATTTCCGGCAATATCGGCCCGCGCGGCGACGGCTATGCGCCGGAAACGCATATGACCGCCGAGGTATCAGAGGCCTACCACCGGCACCAGGTCGAGACCTTCGCCGGGACGGGAGCCGACATGATCGGCGCGGTCACGATGACGCATACCGGCGAGGCGATCGGCATCGTCCGCGCCGCCAGGGCCGCCGGCATCCCGGTTGCGATCTCGTTTACCGTCGAGACCGACGGCCGCCTGCCGTCCGGCCAGCCGCTCGGCGAAGCGATCAGCGAGACCGACGCCGCGACCGGTAACGCGCCGGCCTATTACATGATCAACTGCGCGCATCCCGACCATTTCAAGCATGTGCTTGCCGACGACGGCAGCGGCTGGACCTCCCGCATTCGCGGCATCCGCGCCAATGCCTCGCGCATGAGCCATGCCGAACTCGACCAATCGGAGGCCCTGGACGACGGTAATCCGGACGAGCTCGGGGTCGACTACGCCAACCTGTCGGCGGCGCTTCCGAACCTGCGCGTCTTCGGCGGGTGCTGCGGCACCGATCACCGCCACGTCCGCGCCATCGCCGCATGGTGCTGCAACTGACGAGACTGGCCCCCGGCGATCCGCGCCGGGGCGTCCTCGCCCGAAAGTCCTTCCAATGCCCCTCGATGAAACCGATCCCGTCGAGAACCGCGCGGTGCCGGCCCGCTACGCCCGCATCGCGCCGTCCTATGACCGGCTCCACGAAAGATGGCTGCGCCATGCCGGCGGCGAAGCGCAAAGCGCCTTCGAAGGCGCGGTGACGGCGCTGATCCGCCCCGGCATGCGCATTCTCGATGTCGGCTGCGGCACTGGCGCGCTCGCCCGGCGCCTGCACGCGCAGTTCGGCGACACGATCGACATGACGCTTGTCGACGCCTGCCCGAATATGCTGGAGCGCACGCATGACATCGATGTCGCGCGCATTATCGGCTCCATCGAAACCCTGCCGGTGCCCGACGGGGTCTTCGACCTGGTCACCTGCTCATGGGCGCTGGAGACGACGCCGCGCACTCGCCGCGCGCTTGCCGAGTTGCTGCGCGCCGCGAAGCCCGGCGGTCACGTCTGCATCGCCTTTTGTGCGGATCTGCGCTGCAGCCGTATTTCCGAGATCATGTTGAAGACCGCGATCAAATGGCGCGGCACCGGCCGGTTCTTGCGGCTTGGCGATGTCGAGCAGGCTCTGGAAAGGCTCGATGTCGAACGGGTCCGGCGGCTGCGCTGCAGCGGCCCGGCCGCGGTCCTGATGATCGACAAACCTGGCCTTGCACCGGAGATCCCGGTTGCAGCGGAAAGATCTTCGGCTACCGTCTAGAGCGCGATAGCCGATATGCCAGGATTGGCAGAAACGGCCGACGGTATGTGGCGCGCGCGAGGCGGCCCCGGCGCAATCGGATCCGCGCATCTGCGATATCCGACTCGATCGTCAGCGCGCCGAGTATCGGCGGCTGGCCGGTCGGAGGGCCGAGCACCGCCGCCAGCGAGTGAACGGAATGATTCTTTGGATCACTTTTGTCGCGCCCCCAGCGTGGCGGCATGCCGCGCGCGCAGTCGAGAAGACGGCGTGCCTCGGCAAGCGTTGTCTCTTTGGTGATGGTGAATTCGTTCCAGTGTGTTTTTCGATAATGGCGCTCCGACGGATCCTGCGGTATCGCATCGCGCGTTCCATCCAGATAGGCGGGTAACTCCTTTCGGGCGATCTCTGCCGCGGCGCGCGCAAAGGCAAAATCCCAGGCGGCGAAATGCGGCGTGTCGGAAAAGGGCCGAGCGCGCTGCGCGATGATCGGTCCTGCGTCGATCCGCGGTGTCAGTTGATGAAAGGTGACGCCCCCATGTTCGTCGGCCTTTCCGTCCAAAAGCATCGTGTGGCGCGGGCGGCTTCCCGCGTATTTCGGCAGCAGAGCCGGGTGGACATTGACCGCGCGCCTTCCGAAGACATCGAGGATCGATGCCGGAATCAGCAGAGGCGTCATCATTGTCAACAAGGTGTCGGCGCCTGTCCGCTCGAATTCACCTTCGAGGTCTGCGATGTCGGAAAGTCGCGATACGCGCCGCACGGGGATCGCATGCCGTCGGGCTATCGCCGCCAGCGTCGGCGCACCACTGGCGAGCGCCGAGAGCCTGTCGTTGAGCCGCGGCCTGCCGAAACGCTCGCTTACCGTCCAGAAGGCGGCGATCCGGTTGCCCTGATCGAGCCACGCCTGCGTGACATGGCTCGAAACAAGACAGGGTTCGGCTATGAACAGCGCATTGGCGGGGCGCATGGTGTTCCTTGGCGGCATATGCCGAAACGGACGGCACGGACTACTCTGCCTTGATCCGCTACCACCAAGACAAGCGCTTTTCTATTCGAAGACCATGCCGTCCATGAGTTTGCGTGCGGTGCGCAGCACGCCCGCCGAGATCAGTTCGCCCTTGTCGCCCAGCGTCGCGACGACGGAGAATTCGCCCGTCGGGTGTTCCACCGACAGCGTCTTCGGATTGCCGTCCGGTATTTTCGCGACCTTTGCCGCGGGCCCCGATTTCAGCATGCAGGCCGTGCCGACGCTGACCGCGCCGAGCACACCGATGGCCTTGTGGACGCGATGTGGGATGAAGGTGCGCGTCGAGACGCAGCCGCCATTCTTCGCAGCGCTGACCATCGTCATCTTCGGCACCGACTTTTCCTTGACGTCGCCGAGATTCATCATCGGTCCGCAGGCAAGCCGTATCGCCTCCAGCTTGGCGCGCAACGTATCGTTGCCTTCCAGTTCCTCGGGCGTCTCGTCGCCGGTGATGCCCATGTCGTCCGCAGACATGACGACGCAGGGCATGCCGTTGTCGATCATCGTCACCTCGACGCCCTCGACCATGTCGCTCTCATTGCCCGTCGGCAGCAGCGCGCCGCAGGTCGAGCCCGCCGTATCCTCGAAGATGATCGGCTGCGGAGCCGACGTGCCCGGCACGCCGTCGATGCTGGCGTCGCCCTCGTAACTCACCTTGCCTCCGGGCGTCGACACGGTGGCGATGGCGAGCTGGTCTGTATTGACCATGAAGATGCGCACATCGGTCGTACCGTCCTTGGCCTCGACCAGGCCGCGCTCGATGGCGAACGGCCCGACACCGGCGAGGATATTGCCGCAATTCTGCGAATCCGTGACGATCGGCTGGTCGACAAAGACCTGCAGGAAAAGATAGTCGACATCGACCCCTTCCCGCTCGGACTTGTTCACCACCGCGATCTTCGAGGTCAGCGGATCTGACCCGCCCATGCCGTCGATCTGCCGCGGATCGGGCGAGCCCATCACCCGCAGCAGGAAGGCGTCGCGCGCCGCCGTGTCGGCGGGCAGGTCCTCGGCAAGGAAGTAGCCTCCCTTCGAGGTTCCTCCCCGCATCCACATGCAGCGCGTTCCGTCAGACATATTTCAGGCCTTTTTCCTTCAGCCGCTCGCGCATCTTGTAGATGTCGAGACCCAACTCGCCGGCCTCGAAACGGGCGCGCTTCTCGGCCTCGTTCGCCTCGCGCGCCTGCGCCTTCTTCAACACGTCGGCGGCTTCCTCGCGGCGCACCACGCAGACGCCGTCATCGTCGGCGACGATCACGTCGCCCGGATTGACGAGTTCGCCCGCGCAGACGACCGGGACATTCACCGAGCCCAGTGTCTCCTTGATGGTGCCCTGTGCGAAGACCGCCTTCGACCAGACCGGGAATTCCATCTCGGTCAGGTCGCGCGTGTCACGCACGCCGGCATCGATGATCAGGCCCTTGCAGCCGCGCACCTTGGCC
>NZXU01000042.1 GCA_002698425.1 Ahrensia sp.
GTACAACAGCCCCCCAAAGTAGCTATTCCACGGCCGTGCCGTGTGCATAAGGTCGAGAAAGGGCATCTGCGTCGACCAGTCCGAAACATAGGTCAAACCAAAACCAAGAGTCGGGTCTGAAATGCCGGACCCAGAAGATCCGATGATGTTTGCCGATGCTTCACCTGGCGGCATTGTGCGAAGATCCCGTGAGAGCCATTGCTTGACGGAATATGTTCCGTGCGGTGCAGTTTACGGCAATAGATTATAATATTTGCGAAATTTTCTTATAAATAAATAATGATCCAATTACGCCTTTTTTTACCATGAAAATTTAAAATAATAAAAGATATTTATAGTTCTGCTGCAGGTGACGTAATCATTCTGTCAGCCAATCAACGCGTTGGTGCGATGAAGCATGTCGTTCGTGCTGCTCACAGAGCTTTACAGGTCGCCGATCAGATTTTCGCTAGTCGATGCCGGTACAGCTGAACTTTATGTAGTCGCAGAGTATGAGGGGTTTTAGCTGCCGCAAAAAAAAGTCATTTTGTTTCGATTAATGCCGAAATATAAATGGAAAAAATCTCTAGAAAAAACTATAAGAATAATTTAGATAAGGAATGATTTGAATAAAAAAATATATTCCATAAAAAAATTTATTAAATAAATATATATTTGGATTGCGAAAAAATATTGACACTTTTCTATAGCGCCGGCTCAACCAAAGAGAATCGAATCATTAGATGGTCAATCTGATATTTACATATGTTTATTGAGCAACGAAAACGAATTTGATTGCGCGCATATAATTTCGTTATTGCGAGATTGCTTGAAATTCTTCCGGCACTACACCGTGCGGGCCAAATTGATACAACGCATAGCCGATAATAATTCCTGTAATGACTAGTATATAGGCTACCTGTCCTAAACGCCAGCCGAGCGTACGTGTATACCACTCGTTGCGCCGCTGCATGACTTGGTGATCCACGAGCCAATATAGTGGAATAGTAAAAAATACTGCTGTAAAATAGGCGATAAATGATAGTCCTGGAAGCTCAAGCAGGCCAAGGTGCTTTGCCGTTCCTGTGACGAACGCCAACCCGAGCCAATGGTTTAGATAGAGAGGAAACGATAGGCCGCCAAAGAATTGCGCAATTTTGCTGCGCCGCCCAGGCAACGCAAGGAATACAACCACGGTCACAGCGAAGACCGGTCCTGATAGCCACTGCGAGTTGGCCCGGTCCAATGACAATGCGAGGGCACTTGCCATCGCTAACACCAAGGCCAGCACGGGGACCCAGTTCCGCCCTACTATACCGTAGTCGCGCTGCAGGATCGCAGCCAAGACACCCAAGGTAATTGGCCCGGCATGCGACTCAATCAGGACCATCACGGCGGAAATCGGTAGCCACACCGCCAGTGTCTTCCCCCAAGGAGAAAACAGCATGACCAATGGCGCCAAGAGGTAGAACTGCTCTTCGACGGCGAGGCTCCAGAACTGATTTCCCGAGCCATCCAGTGGCATTTCGAACTTGGCGACGGGGAAAAATGTAAACAGTTGATGTGTGAAAGTGGCATCCATAACCAGGTATTTCACCCAAAAGAAATTTATGCCCTCACGTAAAGCCGCGATTCCATAGAGTAATATGAGCGCCAACCCATAAGGAATCCATATTCGAGTGGCGCGATTAAAGAAGAATCGAGGAAGTTCCGAAAATTCAGTGCGAAGTAGGATGCCGCCGATCAGCCATCCGCTAAGAGCGAAGAACACGTCAACAGCTAATTCTCCCGTCAAGAAGGGGGCGAACTGAAAACCTGCATGTCCAAGCACGACCACGGAGGCAAGCCCAAAGCGCAGCCAGTCGAACCATGGATAACTTATATTCTTCTCAGCTTCGGGGTTGTATGGAAAATCTTGCATTTAAGGCCGAAATATTGTGAACGCTAATTTACGATAGGTCATGTCCCTCCAAGCAACAAATTAAATACAGCCAGCTGAACTGCCAGAAGCTCACGCTAGATGATAGTGTGTATCCGATCGCAGTTGGTCAAGTGGATTCGGAGCTGCCGGCAAGCGCGGTGTGTTTTCAGACGCAGCTATCCATTAACTCCCGCTAATTGGCGCTCCAAGCTCTGTTGCGTGGCAGATTGTCTCCAAATCAACGTACAGCGCCCATCTCGGATATGGCAAAACCCCCTTGACAGCTGCGGCGACTGCTCTCGTTCGTCGCCAAAAACGTTACTATGTAGCGTTGTCACCGGTCTTGAGCTACGACCATGCTTTGCAACTGTCCCGTTTTGGAAGCATGATCGAAACAGCACGCCCACCGCATCTGTCTTATCGCCCCGAAATTGACGGCTTGCGAGCGATAGCGGTGTTGTCTGTTGTGCTTTATCACTTTGGCATTCCAGGCGTAAAGGGCGGCTTTGTCGGGGTTGATATCTTCTTCGTAATTTCAGGTTTCCTAATCGGCGGCCTGCTGTGGCTAGAGCTGCAAAAGCGCGACGCGGTCGATCTTGTGGGCTTTTACTTGCGCCGGGTGCGGCGCATAGCTCCGGCCTTTTTTGCAATGGCTGGGGTCAGCGCTGTGTTCGCCGCGATGGTTCTGTTGCCCTTTGAATTCCGAGAATTCGGCAAAGAGCTCGTGGCTTCGACGCTATGGATTTCCAACATCATCTTCTACCGAGGCTCGGGCTATTTCGACATCGGCGCTGACAGCAAGGTGCTCCTGCATACTTGGTCGCTTTCGGTTGAAGAACAGTTCTATGTCATTCTCCCGATATTAATTTATATATTACGGTTTAATCGGCCTGTACTTTTAGGTGTCCTCATAATTTCATGGCTGACCTCGTTCGGCGCCTGTATCGCGCTGACTCCCAATAATTCGACTGCGACCTTCTTCCTCTTTCCGTTCCGTGCCTGGGAATTATTGTCAGGCGTGCTGCTGGCAATATGGGGTATTGAGCAGAAATCAACTTGGAGCTTTGGCCTCTTACCGTCCTTGTTCGGCATCGCCTTGATCACAGTGTCGATCGCGTTCGTTGATCAGCATTCCGGCTTTCCCGGCTGGCAGGCGATGTTGCCGGTCGCTGGCACGTTGCTCTTGCTATTGAACGGCCGCCACACGAATACGGTAAACCGATTGCTGGAATCACGGGTTTCTCGTTTCATCGGTCTGATTTCCTATTCGCTTTATCTTTGGCACTGGCCGGTCGTGACACTGTCACGCTATTGGCGCGACGGCTATGCAGACTGGGCCGAAGTCGCCGCTTGGATGGCGCTGGCCTTCATACTCTCAGTTCTTTCCTGGCGCTTTATTGAACAGCCTTGTCGGAGACCGGCTACCTTCGGTACCCGGCCTTTGGTTGCTACAGCGGCGATCGCTGGCTTGTCGACGCTGGTTTTCGGCTCACTTGCCTATTTCAACAACGGGCTTTCGGGCCGGTTCTCGCCCCAGATCCAAGCGCTTACCGCTGCTTCGTCGGATTTCCTCCAGGACTGGAGCCGCTGCCACGTGCCAACCTCTGGCCCTTTTGCCAGCATCAGCGTCTGTCCAATTGGGCCGGAAGGCCCGCCGCGTGTTATTTTCTGGGGAGACAGCCACCTTCGGGCAATGCGTGAAGGGCTCGCGCTGATGGCGCAGCGTACAGACACCCCTGGGCTGATCATCTGGCGCGGCGGTTGTCCGCCGCTTTTGGGTATCTCGAAGCGAGAAAGCGCGCTGACACCTGCCGAGGATGCGGAATGTCTCGCGCAAAACCGTCAATTGCGCACGGTGCTGGCCGATCTGAATGGCGCCGATACCATTGTTTTGATAGGTCGTTGGGCATATTACGCCGAAGGTGCTGGGACCGGTCGGGACGCGCACAATAAGATTGTCCTCTCGGCCCTAGACGACGAATATACCGGTGATACCCAAGATGTCCTTTATGCCAATGCCTGGGACGCTACCGCAGCCGAATTGTCGCAGAATTTCGCGCGTATCTTTGTCATGCGCCAAGTGCCTGAGATACCCTATTTCGATAGCCGCGAGCTCGCCCGGCGGCTGGCGCACCGGCACTTGACCCTAACTCAGGCAAATACCTTGCTACACGTTCCAAAGGACGAAGTCGAAAAGCGGGTGCGTACGGCCGAAGCTCCCTTGTTCGCGCTTGCTTACGCTGGCAAAGTCAAGCTCATAGATACATGGCCGAAGATCTGCACTGATATCTGCACCGTTATGCATAATGGAAAATCGTGGTACTTCGACAATAACCACATGACTAATACAGGCGCGCGGGCATTGGCCGGGCTCTTTGAGCCCGTCTTCGGTCACTGATATGGAACGTGACGGAATCAGCGAAAAGCAATGGGATGCGATCGTGGTCGGTACCGGCGTCGGAGGTGGTACGATCGGGCGGGCTTTGGCCGAGAAGGGGCTTTCGGTCCTGTTTCTCGAAAAAGGCACCACCGGCATCCGCACCGAGGAGACGCGTCTTAACGCCGCAATCTCCGATCCGGTCGCGAGGACCGTCCGTGGGTTCTGGCCCGAACCAGTCGTCGGTCGACTTAATGGGCAGGAAAGTACTTTTTACGCCCCGCTCGGTTCTGGGGTTGGTGGCTCTTCGGTATTTTATGCTGCCGCGTTGGAACGCCCCGAACCACATGACTTTGACGATCAGCCGCGGCGCCCTCATCCGACTGGCGGCTGGCCGATCTCCTATGCAGAGATGCAGCCCTATTTTGAGGCCGCGGAGGCGATGTACCATGTCTGCGGCACGTTCGATCCTCTGTCTGACGTTCAAAGCCCGATGTTGGTCTCGCCACCTCCACAACCACCCGGCGATGCAGCGATCATGGAACAGCTTCGCCGCAACGGCCTGCACCCCTATCACCTCCACTCCGCGATCCGCCATGTAAACGGGTGTCTCGAATGCCGCGGCTCTAAGTGCCCTCGCACGTGCAAGATGGACGGTCGCTCGGCCGGGGTAGAGCCTGCGCTAACGACCGGCCACGCCCACCTTCTCGACCGCTGCGAGGTCACCCGCATCTTTGTTGACGGTGCGCGTGCCACTGGGGTCCGTGCGTGCCATAATGGCGAAGAGGTGTCGTTTAAGGCCAATCGAATTATACTGGCTGCAGGCGCGCTATCTTCGCCGCGCTTGCTGATGGCCTCGGAAATCGTGGATGGGTCGAGGCTGATGGGACGTAACCTGATGTTCCATTTCAATGAGATATTTGCTGTTTGGCCGAAGCGCTCTGAGAGCTTTCTATCGCCGTCGAAGTCCGTTGGATTTCGTGATCTCTACCATGTCGATGGAGAGCGCCTCGGCATGGTACAAGCAATGGGTCTTGATGCCAGTTATGGCGACATCGTCCACCACTTGCGTCAGCTTCTCGCCCGATCGCCTATGCGCAAGTCACGTCTGCTGTACGAAGCCGCCCGACTGCCGGCTTTTTTGGCGGCAAGGCTCCTGGGCAATGCGAAGATCTTCGTCGGCTTGCTCGAGGACTATCCTCTTGCCTGCAACCGTGTTGTCTTCGATCAATTGCGTCCGGGGCGAATCCTCTTCAATTACCAAGTACCAGACGAGCTGATCGGTCGGCGCGCCCGGTTTCGAAAGCTGATTCGCAAAGCTTTCCGCGGCCAGCGCGTGCTGCTCCTAACGCACCGGCCCGAGCCAAATTACGGCCACCCTTGTGGCACGCTTCGCTTCGGCCGCAACGCCGCCACTAGCGTTCTAGATCCCGATTGCCGAGTGCACGGGCTCGAAAATCTCTATGCGGTCGACAGCAGTTTCATGCCTACCTCCACAGGAGTAAATCCAAGCCTGACAATTGCTGCCAACGCCCTGCGTGTCGCCGAGCGTATCCAGGAGGGGCCATGACGACCTGTGTCATTACTGGAGCGGGCAGCGGGCTGGGCCGAGCGCTAACGTTGGAACTTACCGGACAGGGCGTTTTTGTTGCCGGTATTGGCCGTCGCAGGGAGGCGCTGGACGAAACCGCTGCCCTTGCCGTGCCGGGCCGTTTCGTTCCGATCGTCGCTGATATTGGCAACATTGCTGCGGTGGACGGGGCCTTCGCAGAAATTACCGCAAGCTTTGGGCCTGTCGATATTCTCATCAACAATGCAGCAGTTTATCCGCATCGGGATTTCCTCGACATCTCGGCGGAGGCCTTCATGCAGACGGTTTCGATAAATCTCGGCGGATTGGTTGCCTGCACGGCCGCCGCACTTCGCGGCATGGTCGAGACCGGGGAAGGGCGCATTCTCAACGTTGCCACTTTCGCCGATCGGGTTCCCTTACCGGCTAGCGCTGAATATTCCGTCTCCAAGGGCGCAGCCAAGATCCTGACTCGCGCCTTGGTTGCCGATATCTCCGATCGCTTTCCCCGTATAATCATGAACGACTGGGTACCGGGGGTACTCGCTACAGAGATGGGGACAGTTGATGGAATCGATCCGGCCTTGGCCGCTCGCTGGGGCGCCCGCCTAGCCATGTTGAGTGACCCTTCGGTTAACGGAATGCTTTGGTTTCAAGATCAAGAGGTTCTTCCGCCGAAGTCACTAAAACAGCGGGTTTTCGAGCGGATAACTTTACGTCAAAAAAAAGCAAGACGGATAGATTAGATATGAGCCATTATTTCATTTTTCCTAGACTGGAGATTTTAGATTCAATTACCCGAACGGAAAAAATCCTATAAGTTGAGTGTAGAGAAGTCATTCGCTGGATAGTGTGTTGGAAGTTGTGCCATCTCGGTGCTGGTAAAGGGCTGCTTTGCTGCTGCCCCATCTAAACTTTTCGGATAGAGAATGTATTTTAGCATTCCAGCCGTGCAAAGCATCTTCAAACCATGTTGAATCCAGATACCCATGAGTAGCCACGCCCACGATCTCTCAGGTGTAATACGCATTCCGGAGGGCGCAGCCAACAGCTTGCGTCGCCATCTGGGGTTGTCTGATCACGACACTCTACGGGTTACATATATCCCTGGCCCCGGCGATGTGGCTGGCACTTTCAATCACTGGCGGGCCGGGCACCATGACCCCAGAATTCCGTCGGTCATTTACTCGCTGATGTTTTACGAACTGATGCGCCAACTCGACGCCGAGTGCCAAATAATTTCCATTCAGCCAATCGACGTAGCAGCAGCGACATCGGGCAATCGGTTTCACTTCGAGCAGGTGAAGCCTATGCCTGCGACTGGTCGCTGGAGCTACTATCGCAGCCAGAGGGTTTATGCCCGACAACTAGTCTCAATGGTTGCCCAGTTCGATCCGCATGTGGTCGTCACCGCCACTCATAATCCATCATCCTCGTGGCGTGCCTTATCCCGGGGAAGGAAACTCGTACTATCGGCGCACAACACTTTCTGGCTGATGGGCTATCCACCGCAAGATATCAAGGGGCGGCTGCGGAGAATGTTGCTTTCGTCCGAGGCGACATCCCTCGACGGGGCAATCTGCACCTCCCATGAATGCGCTCGGCAAATAGCGATTCTGACTAAAGGCCGTATTCGAGGAGAGGTTGAATGCCCTCAAATCGTTCACCGCTATCCGATAGAGAAACGCGACCGAGTGCGGAAATTGTTGTTCTTGGGTAGGATAGAGCGCTCGAAGGGAATATTCATGCTTCTTGAAGTATTTGAAAAGCTGGCAATCCAACATCCTGAATTGACTCTGCATATTGCAGGTTCGGGTGGCGCGGATGATGCACTCAAAGCGAAGCTGGCTGCATCGGCGAATGCGAAACAGATCGAATTTCTAGGTCGTATTGGAAGCGATGCCGTCCACTCGACGATCGCCGCTGCCGACCTGCTGGTCTGCCCCACGATGAGCGATTTCAATGAGGGTTTGGCGGTGGTGGGTTTCGAAGCTGCAGCACATGGCATACCCACTGTACTCAGTTCAGTGGTTCCGGCAGTAGAGCTACTTGGGGAAGGCTGTGCAGTCTACCAGGCTGACAATGCGACAGCTCTGGAAGCAACAATCGCAGGTCTGATCGAAAATCCAGAGACTTATCAAAAGCTATGTGGCGCAACAGCTTTAGTTCGAGAGAAAATGTATGATCGTTCATTGTCTTGGGGTTCAGGCTTGTTTCGCACACTAATGGAATAGAGTGAACTCCGGACAATTACTCAAATAGATGAAGTGAGTATTGGTCTCGGTGCTCCGCGCTAATAATGGCGAGAGCCCTAGTAAAAAACTCTTTGAAGAATTGATTGGGGGCGGTCCTGAGGGAAGAGAATGTTAAAGAGATGGCTAATTGAAGTTCTAATCAAGCCACTTATCCGCGCTGAGGTGCCCGGTTGGGGTAGGTTGTACGCAAAATTTATAGGCTCATGGCAGAGCAATGAGTTTTGGAAAGGATCGCGTCCTAAAATAATCATCGACAAGCGCTGTGGCTATTATCGGGTTGCGAATATTTGCGAATGGGCCGATCGTAGCCTCTACTTTCTCGGGCGTTGGTATGATCTCGCCGCTTCACTCGCGGTAGAGAGCTTACTAAAAGATGGCCAGTCCGTTCTCGACATAGGCGCGAACTACGGCCACTTTACGCTCGCAGCGGCAAAAGCCGTAGGTCCAAACGGGAACGTCGTCTCTTTCGAACCTAATCCGAAGGCATATGCTCGCCTACTGGTGCATCTGGATCTTAACAGACTGTCATGGGTAACTGCAAAGAATGCCGGCCTGTCTGATAGAGCGGGGCGAATGAAACTGAGTATTCCTCAGGTCAACTCCGGTGAAGCCACTTTTGGCCTGACCAGATATGAAGATGTGTCTACAATCGACGTCCCGGTGTACACAGTGGACGAATTCCTAGGCGATAAAAAGTTCGATTTTATTAAGATCGATGTTGAAGGTTTTGAAATGCATGTGCTTCGCGGTGCGAAGCGCATCATAGAACGTGATCGCCCTTTAATCCTCACCGAGGTCGTGGGGCGTCACCTTGAGAGCGCTGGTCAGAATCCCGGCAATCTTTTGCAGTTTTTTGAAAGTCTGAATTATCAGGGCTACCGGATGGGTCTTAGAGGGGTCGGAGCCAAGCAGAGGCTCCATTTGGAGGAAAATACAGGAACTATTGAGCAAGATGGTGATTATATATGGGTTTGTAAAAGTAAAAAGTACTATTTAGAAAATTAGACCTGAGACCCGACTTCCTTCCAGCTTCGCGCGAAGTCCGTCAGTCTTGTGCGCTCAGCCCATTCGTTGGACCGCCAGAGGCTGGAATTTTCAGGAGGTATGCTCTGATCCCCGAAAACGGGACCACCATTGGACCATTTTTGATTGGAGTTTTCCGCGATAGTTGCACGCCTTGTCATAAGCCCCCGGCTTGCTAAATCTTCTCCTCGCCTCCAGCATAAGGCGAGACTTCATTAGACCCTTTCGTAGCGCCCCGCTTCAATGGAAACGATTGGCGGTAGCCAACCTGTTATCTTCCGCCATCGAGTCAATTGCCTGGCAAATAGCGAGGCAACGTACCGATTACGCTTTGCAAACCGTCTTGAAGGCGGGCGTCGGCCGCCGTATCGCTTTCATTTGGCATGATTGGTGTTATCAGTCGGACCAACGCGCCATCTCCGCGCCCTTTGGTCAATTTGAGCCACGTCATTGTGACTTTGGACCACAGTGACGAAGGTGTCCTTTCGCCTTGCTGATCGTACCAGTAATACACAATCATGCGCTGCAGTCCTTTTTGGATGATGACACGGTTGAGCGAGAAGGGCTCGGCGCCATCAAAGTTCTCAAGAACCCGTTTCCGGCGAAAATCGGATATCTCCCATCCACCACCGGGCAGGCAGATTGTTGGCGAATGGGTTCCACCTCTCGTCTGGTCCTTGTACCAAGCGACAAAGAATTCGACCGGGGCGACGGTGGAAGCTTTGGTGAGTGATGTAGAAATGTAATCGTCTGCCGCGAGTGTCTTCTCAACGCTTGATTCGAGGCGCTGCTGTGCGCCGACGTTCCAATCGCCAACCTCGGATGGAAAAAGTACAAAAGGTTGGCGGTCGACGATCTCAAGGGGGCGAGGGGGGATTATCTGAGAGGCAGTGGCCGCGCCGCAGATCAGCAGAGTCGTTCCGATGAGCGCGGCAGAAGGCTGGATCAAACCGATGCGTTTCGCTTGCGGAAACAACCCGTCGAATTCGAGATCGAGCGCTTCCATGAGCCCCATCTTGCTTGGATGGAGCAACAACATGATCCGAGCTAAGAGGAAGAGAAGGACGACGCAGGTAATGAATATCACCCAGCCTTCCAGGAAGTGCGTCAGTCCCTCGACATGTTCCAGCCCGGAGTTTTCGACGAAGACACCTATTATGGCGATACGCACCGAATTCATAAGAACGGTGATCGGCGCGGCCGAGACTAGCAGAACGGCCTTGTGCCAAATCGGCCCACGATAGAGGACTGCAAAGATGTACGAGAAACTGAGTATCGGAAACAAGTAGCGGAGGCCTGAGCACGCCTCCGCTACATGCAACTTGTAGACACCAAGATCGATGATATTGCCGTCGAGATAGACGGCTACGCCAAGGAGTTGAAGAAAATAGACGCCAAGTTGCGAGGAGATGCCCTGCAGATAGGTCGATAGCCCATAATAGAGAACCCCCGGCAGGGGAAGCATGTAGACGAGGTGCAGTACGCTAGGCCAGAATTGCCAGCCCTGCTTCCATCCAAACGATATCAGGATCAACGCCCCGACCCAAAGGATCATTGCATATGCGACGAAGTCGGAGACCTGAATTGCGCGACCGAAACCGCCAAACACTAATGCCGCAACTAGCAACAGGACTCCAGGCCAGCGACCGCTGACGGGGCCGGTCCAAATTGGGACATCTTTAAGATGCCGGAGGAAAAGGAACGCCGACAAGATAGGGATCAGAGGGCCATGGCTATATTCTGGCGTTGACCAAGCATCCAATAGCGCATCGATACCTGGTAAAAAGTAGATGGCTGAAGCGACCGAAGCGACGAGGAACCAAACGACCCCCCACGTTTGAAAGGAAGACGAACTGAGTTGTGTCTTCTCATATGTATTCGCGAGTGACACCGCGTTAACCCCTAAAATTCAACATTTCTTAGGTCGTTTATCGTTTCGTACCCTCGAAAATTCCCGGGCAATTCATTGTAATTTACGGTGGGCCAGACGCTTACTCAAGCCGAAAGAGAGCCGTAGCGCTATTAATGTTAACCGGACCAATCGATTGACGATGCCAGGCACGCCGTTTGATGTTAGTGATCTGATAACCACAATCGTGTGCCGCCCTTGCGTGCTCCACCCGCGTGCATAAGCCAAAAAACCGTGCGTTAATCCATCAACTAGCAGCAGAGAAAATTTTAACGGTAGTCCAAAATTTCAACTGGGGATCTCTTAGTCAGAGGGTAGGTATATCGGTATATTATTTCCATGTACACGGTCTGGGATGCCTGCCTCTGGACTTGCCGCAAAGTTCTCCAGCCTTGTCGAAAACACTAAAACAAGCGCATGACCATGCAGCATTCCCAGTACCTATTAATAACGCCCTGTCGTAATGAAGCGGTATATATGAAGAGGACGCTTGAGAGCGTTCTGCGTCAGACGGTTCTTCCCCATTTGTGGATTATTGTCGATGATGGTTCAACAGATGCAACACCCCAGATTCTCAGTGACTATGCTGCACGCTACGACTGGATTCGCGTTGTCACGAAACCGGACCGCGGCGCACGCGCCGTAGGGCCGGGGGTGGTCGAAGCTTTTTACTATGGTCTTGAGCGGACAAATATCGATGAATTCGAGTATATCTGTAAGCTCGACCTTGATCTTGATCTTCCGCCCGGATATTTCGCCGGACTCATAGAGCGGATGCAGAACAATCCCAGAATCGGAAATTGTAGTGGGAAGCCCTATTTTCGATCTGTTTCTGGCGCGTTGGTCAGTGAAAAGATCGGCGATGAAATGTCGGTCGGGATGACCAAGTTTTACCGCGTATCATGCTTCAAGGACATCGGCGGCTTCGTTCGCGAAGTAATGTGGGACGCTATTGATTGCCACAAGTCGCGGCAACTCGGTTGGATAGCGTGCAGTTGGGATGCCCCTGAACTGCGTTTCGAGCATCTGCGTCCCATGGGGTCGAGCCAAACAGGAATTTTGACCGGACGCATGCGCCACGGATACGGACAGTATTATATGCGAAGCGACTTCGTGTATTTCACAGCGACCTGTGTTTATAGGCTCGTTCATCCACCGTATTTGATCGGGGGGGTGGCCACTTGGTGGGGCTACGTCAGAGCTTGGTTGCGCGGCGCGGCGCAGCACGATGATCGCGAATTATGCGGCTTTATCCGCCGATACCAGAGGCGCGCATTGCGGGTGGGTAAGCGCCGAGCAGTCGCAGAAATCGACATGGCGCATGCCTCGAAGTGGAAAGGTTCTCAGCAATCAGACCGGCATCAAGGGGGTGAGTTCGACGAATAGATTGTCGATGCTCAATAGGTTTATGTCGAAAACAGCCTCTTCAGCGCAATTGCAGGGTCCAGTGGCCTATCTCGCCAGCGAATATCCGAAGGTCTCCCACACGTTTATTCTGCGCGAGATCGCGTCGGTGCGGCGTCAGGGGGTCGACGTGTTGACCTGTACGGTGCGTCGCGCTGGGACCAAGGATGTGGTCGGCGCTGATCAGCAAGCTGAAGCTGACTGCACCTTTGCTGTTCTTGAAGCGGCCAGGAAGGCGCCGCTTAAGGTCCCCGTCGCTCATCTCGGGGCGTTTGCCCGTTCGCCGCGTCGCTGGTTCCAGGCTCTGGTATTGGCTTGGAAAACCCGCCCGCCGGGGCTGAAGGCAGGGCTGTGGCAGTTCTTCTATTTTGTCGAGGCCGGCATCCTTGCCGACTACTTGCATCGCAAGAAGGTCGTCCATCTGCATAACCATTTTGCCAATTCGGGATGTTCGGTCGCTCTGCTTACTAGCGTGATGTCCGGTATCCCATACAGTTTCACATTGCATGGCCCTACGGTGTTCTTCCAACCGAAGTGGTGGCGCATCGACGCAAAGGTCGCCGGCGCGCGCTTCGTTGCTTGCATCAGTCATTTTGCCCGCAGCCAGGCGATGCTGTTTTCCGACGAAGCCCACTGGAACAAGCTAAAGATCGTCCATTGCGGCATCCGGCTGGAGGACTATGGCAACACACGAGTCGGATCTTTCTCCAAGCGTGTGCTGTTTGTCGGCCGGCTTGATGCGGTCAAGGGCATGCCGCTTCTGATCGACGCATTCGCGGCGGTTCTCGATACCCATCCCGATGCGCAGCTGACCATCATTGGAGACGGTCCGGCGCGCGCGAAACTGGAAGAGCGCGCCAAGACACTTGGTAAGACCGTAACTTTTCTCGGCTATCAACCACAGGAGGAAGTGGCGCGATTGCTCGGAGAGATGGACATGCTTGTCTTGCCGAGTTTCGCCGAAGGGGTACCCGTCGTGTTGATGGAAGCAATGGCGAGCCGTTTGCCCGTTATCGCCAGCCGTGTTGCGGGCATTCCGGAACTGGTCGAAGACGGCGTGTCGGGTTTTCTCGTGCCGCCCGGTGATCTCGAATCGCTGACGGCGCGCCTCGAAGAACTGCTCGGCGACCCGGCGTTGTGCGCGAAGATGGGGGAGGCGGGCAGGGCGATGGTCGAGGCAGAGTTCGATATTGAGCGGGAGGCGGCACGTCTGGTCGAGCTTTACGGCGCGAAAGACGTTTCGGAAAAAGCGGTGCGATGAATTCACGAAGACACAACTTGCAGTCTACGCTGCCGGCTTGGATTGCCGTCGTCTGGTACCCGCGTGAAATTGGCGAGAGGTTCAGGGACTACAAATGACGAACAAGGTAAGGGTCGCGGTTGTAGGACTGGGCAAGATGGGGCTCAGTCATTTCGCGATGGTCAATGCACATCCTGATACGGAGACGCTGGCCTGCGACGGTTCGGGCTTTCTGGTCGACGCACTGGGCAGGAACATCACAACGCCGATATACAAGGACTATCAGGCTCTTCTGGACAAAGAGCAACTTGACGCGGTGGTCATTGCCACGCCGTCGCGCCTGCACGCACCGATGGTGCGCACCGCCCTTGAGCGCAACATCCACGTTTTCTGCGAAAAGCCTTTCTGCCTGGATTGGCAGGATAGCATTGCGCTGACTGATCTCGCCGCGAGTAAAGACCGTGTGGCTCAGGTGGGCTATCATTATCGTTATGTCGGCGCATTTCGCGAAATGAAGCGAATTATCGAGACGGGCGCGCTCGGCAAGATCACTCACGTGCTTGCCGAAGCATACGGGCCGGTCGTACTGCGCGCCAAGCGCGCGACATGGCGTACCCAGAAACAGGAAGGGGGCGGCTGCCTTTACGATTACGCCGCGCATCCTCTCAACCTTCTGAATTGGTATTTTGGCGCGCCCGATCAGGTTGCCGGATCGGTGCTGGGACAGGTCTTTTCCGAAGGCACCGACGATGAGGTGTTTTCGACACTGCGCTGGAATGATGGGCCAACTGCCCAACTGTCAGTGAATTGGTCGGACGAGAGCCATCGAAAGATGTCCACCAAGATCGCGATGATCGGCACCAATGGCCGGCTTTATTCCGACCGGCAGGAATGCCAGCTTTACCTGCGCGAACCCCATGACGGGCTGCCGGGCTACGCGCCGGGCTGGACAGTCAAATACACCACCGAACTGACCGATGAGGTCTGGTTCTATCTTCGCGGTGAGGAATATTCCGCCCAGCTCGCCGATTTCATCGAGGCTGTGCGTGATGGCGGGACAGCTGCGACCGAGAACTCCTTCGCTTCGGCGACCGCAACCGACCGCACGCTGGCGATGATTATCGAGAATGCGGAAACAGGGCAGGCCGTCGGCGAGGCGGGGGCGCGTGCTGCCCAGGCGCCCAGAAAACGCGGCTGGTTGCGGCGCGGGTGAGGACATAGATGATGGAAAAGCTTCTCTTCGGCGACAATCAGTTCTTCGGCATCAACCACATGTCGGAGGAAAAGGCTCGCGCGCAATCGATGCGCTTCCAACGGCTCGACGCGATCATGGACGTATTGGATGTGGCCTATGACGAGGGCATCCGCACATTCATGTGCACCACTCACGACCGCATCGCCGGCGTTGCCGACAGGGTGCGTGAGAACCTCGCCCGGTATGGCGACTTCCAGTTTTATCCCTGTATGCCCTATGCCCACAAATATGCAAATGCGTTGACCGAATATGGCATGGTCGGCGCATTGAAGCATTTCATGCCCGACGATGGCCTCTTCGCAACGGCGATGGCGGGTAGCCGGGCGCTTGCCACGAAAGAGGTTGACGGTATCGCCAAGGTGCTGATCGACATGGAGATGAAGATGTTCAGGGGAACGAAGGCACCTGTCGTTTTCGTCCAAAACGTCTTCACCGATCTGCTGCTCGGAATGGGCTTCACCCGCGCTTTCCGCGTTTTCCATGATCACATCGTGGAAAAGTACAAGGCCCAACCCGCTTATATCACAATGAACATGCCGATGCTGTTGGACGCGCTGGAGAAAGAAGGGATCGAGCGGCCGATCATTTGCTCCAACATCAACAAGATCGGTTTCCGCATGTCCGGCGGTTTCGATGCTTATCTCGATGCCTTGAAATCAGGCCGGGTGAGGGCCATCGCGATGTCCGTCTACGCGTCGGGCGCCATTCCTCCCGATGAAGCGATTCACTGGATTTCGGAACTGCCGGGCGTCGAAGCGATTGTCTTCGGCGCGTCTTCGGCGGGGAATATTCGTGGCACCAAAGCGCTGGTGGACAGGTATATGGTTCGCGACCATGCCGCGCCACCTGATCACTAAGCCGCCGGCCAAGGACATCATCGTGCAGGTGCGACTTGTATTTAGGAACGACCGCGTCGCACCGGATTTACGAAGTGCTGGCTGGGGAGTGCGTAGCTGATGCGTGTATTGCTTTACTCTGAGGCTTTGAACCCCGAACATCCGTCAGAGCCGGGGTTCGCCTACGATACCGTGCGATCCATCGTAGATAAGGTGGACGAGGCTGTGGTCGCCACCCAAATCCGAAACAAGGACGCGATCGATCGTATCGGGATGGGCAACGCCGAGGTCGTCTATTTCGATACCGAATATATTGCGCGGCCGATCTGGAAAATTTCAAGTGCGCTCCGGCTCAAAACCGCGAACTTGACCGCTCTTCAATACCCGGCCAAGTATGCGTTCGAGCGGGCGGTGTTCAAGCATTTTCAGGCCGAACTGGACGATGCTCGCTTTGACATCGTCCACCGTGTCGCGCCGATCAGTTCAGCCGTGCCCAGCCCGCTAGCGAGCTGGTCGAAAACTCCGTTCGTCATCGGTCCGGTCAACGGCGCACTACCCTATCCGCCTGCCTTCAGGAACTTGCTGCGACGTGAAGGTGAATGGCTGCGCTATATTCGCGGAGCCAATCGCCTGTTGCCGTACGCACGGGCTACTTATGCCAACGCAAGCGCCATTCTAGCCGCGTTCGATCATACGATAGATGCGCTTCCTCCCGGCAATGAAGAACGAATATTCAATTTTCCGGAAGTCGGCGCGGATCCGACGCAATTCGCTTATCCCGGTCCCCGACCCAATCGCGAAAGACTGCGGTTCCTCTTTGTCGGGCGGCTTGTGCCGTTCAAATGCGTCGATGTGGCGATATCGGCGTTTGCCGAAAGCCCATTGCTTAGAAATCACCGTCTCATTCTTGCGGGGGACGGCCCGGAACGTGCCGCGCTTGAAGAGTTGGTGGCGAAACAGGGTCTTCAGGACTGTGTCGAGTTTCTTGGTTGGACCGAAAAGGCTGAGGTGGCGCAGCGCATGCAGGACGCCGACGTCTTCGTATTTCCGTCGGTGCGCGATTCCGGGGCCGGTGTCATTGCAGAGGCTATGATGACTGGACTTCTCAGCATTGTCGTCAACTACGGCCCTGGCAAACATCTGGTAACGCCAGCTTCCGGTATCCAGGTCCCACTGGGCAATCGTGAGGACCATGTGGCGTCCTTCAGGGCGGCGATGGAGACACTGGCCGCGGACAAGCCGCTCCGGGACCAAATGGGGGAGGCGGCCAATCAGCGCGCTAATTCCTATTTAAGCTGGGAAGCTCGCGCAAAGCGAATAGTCGAAATTTATCGGTGGGTTGTAGGTAAAACCACTGTGCGGCCGAAAGACCTGTTCAGCCCGCAAACCAATTGTTGAGTGCAAGCATGCGGCCTCCGCACGTTGTCTGGAACCGATGTTCAATTAGAGCCCCAAAATAAAATGACTTTCATCAATCGACCTCAAATGCCTGACGCGGATCATGATCCGAGCTCGCAAGAGCCGAACCGTGTGCAGATGCTGAATGCGTATGTTCATGACGTAACAATGGATGAGGTGGTAACCAATTTCACGGATGGCGCGCTGTTGACGTTGCATGTCGACATGATCATGAAACTCCAGCAGGATCGGGACTTCTACCAGATCATCGACAGGTTCGACCTGATCACCTGCGACAGCCAGATAATGTATTTCGCGACAAAGTTTCTCGGTACTCCAGTGAGGGAGAGAGTTTCGGGTTCTGACTATTTTCCGCGTTTTTACTTGCATCATAAAGACAATCCCGACATCACCGTCTTCCTGATGGGCGGAAAGCCGGGTATTGCGGAGCGCGCTGCGAAGAACATCAACGCCAAGGTCGGGCGCGAGATGATCGTCGGCACCGATTCACCGGCCTTCGACTTCGAGGAGAAGCCGGAAGAGGTCGACAGGATGATTGCGGCCGTAAACGAGTCAGGCGCCACTGTCTGCCTTGTTGGCCTTGGAGGCGGGCGGCAGGAAAAGTTCATCATGAAGTACCGGGACCTCATGCCCGATGTCCGGCTCTGGCTGCCGCTCGGCGGTACGATCGATTACGAATCCGGTACTTTCGACCGCCCTCCAGCCTGGATCACCGAATGGGGTTTCGAATGGCTATACCGCTTGCTGAAGGAGCCACGTGCGCGCTTTCATCGTTATATAGTACACGAACCGCCATTCTTATGGGCTGTGTTGAAGCAGAAGCTGGGCGTTTACCGGGATCCCTTTGCAGACAGGACTGTGAAATAGGATTTGTTCCCAGCTCAGATAGCCTTTGCTGACAGGCGCGATCACCTGCTCGGCAATCCGCTCAAGGCTCAGGATCGAAGGTTAGAAAATGTGAGTTTGCTGCTTTCGACAAAAGCGAGGCAAGTCCAGCGGATATTTCCGGCTTTACTTATATTCGATAAGCCCTGCAGGCCTTCGGACGAGCCTTCTTGCCCAATATTCAAAAATCCCTAAAGTCTCGGGGAATTTACCAAGCGTCAGGAATAGCGCCTCTTCCCAATCTCCTCGGTCCCCGCCTTTGCGCATAGCCAATCTCACTGTTTGAGCGGGATAGGCAAAAAAAAGCACGAGCGACCATGGGGTGAAGAGGAGGGTGCCTGAAATCGTCAGAAGAGGTAACGCCAAACCCCAGACGATCGCGCGACGAACCTGGGCCACGCCGTGACGTCCGGGGTCCGCTCCGTGCATCGCCATTCCCTCTGCAGCGGCATGGCCGCCACGTCGCACTCTTTTCCACCATTGCGAAAACCGCGTCATCGCCGCATCATGCAGCGTCATTTCGGCGTCGAGGCGCCAAATCTCCCAACCTTTCTCGCGCAGGCGCACGCAAAGTTCCGGCTCTTCGCCGGCAATGAGCTTGGAATTGAAACCGCCGACCTGATCAAGCGCTCCACGTCGCATCATTGCAATGCCGCCGCACGACATGACTTTGCCGGTCGGGGTATCCCACTCCCGATCGCACAGGCGATTATATATCGAAGCTTCCGGAAATCTCTCGCGTACACGGCCACTGACAACGGCTGCATTGTGGTTGGCGTTGAGGAAGGTCCGACCAGCATTGATCCAGCCCGGCCGAATTTCGCAATCCCCGTCTATGAATTGGACGTAATTGGTTGCCGCATCCGAATTAGTAGCAGCTAGACCCGCGTTGCGTGCGCGGGCGGCCGTAAAAGGTAGCGATAGATCGAGCATAACGACCTTGGCACCTACCGCCTGAGCAGCCGCGATGCTACCATCGGTCGATCCGGAATCGACATAGACGATACTCGTAGCCTCATCTCGGATCGAGGCCAGACAGCGAATCAGACGCTCGCCCTCGTTCCGTCCAATCACGATGGCGGTGACGGGTATCTGATCCCCGCTGGCTGATGTCGCGTGTGTAAGGTGTTCACCCGTCCGGCAATCATTCATGCGAAGTCGCTTTTAGTCCAAGTAAGGTGCTGACAGCATTAGCCCAGAAATCCCGATAAAATCTTCGAGGGGCGGAAGGCTGTTTGCCGCGCAAGGCGCTGATTAAACGATTAAGCACCGCGCCGAGCAGCCATACTAACACTGCGACAATGGCGACTGTGCGCCCATGATTCTTGCGAAAATAGTATTGCCAAGAAACATACCAATATGCCGGTAATCGTCGCCGCTCGGCGCGGCCGCTTTGTACATCGGTAGCGGCTCCTTCCACATGAATAACCTGGGCCTCGTGCACATGCCATATCTGGCCACCCTGTCGGGCTAAGCGCAGCATCAGATCCGTCTCTTCAAAATAGAGAAAAAACGCCGGGTCAAAGAAACCGGTTCTTTGCAGAGCGGAAATCCTAAGCATTACAGCCGCGCCTGAAACCCAATCGACCGGAGCCGTAGGCGTGTCCGGTGGTATCGGAACCTGCCAGTGTGCTAGCAATCGAGAAACCGGCCCGAAACTCAGGGCGGCAGAAAAGGTGCTAATTATACCGGGAAAGCGGAAAGCGGCTGTTACAGGGGTGCCATCGGGTTTCTCAATTCGGGCGCCAGCTGCTGCCGCGGAAGGGTGAATATCGAGAAAGCCCGAGAGTATAGCAATTGCTTCGTTTTCGAGCCTCGCATCGGGATTGAGGAGAAAGACGTACTGCGGAGGAGTTGGTCTTGAAACGAGTTGCTGCAGGACGACATTGTTGCCATGGCCGAAGCCGAGGTTCACACCTTCTTGATGCAAGGTAACTTGGGGTTCCCAGCCTCTAGCGACGATTTCGTCCGCCAATATTGCGCCGTCGCCGTCGGGCGAAGCGTTGTCGACCAAGTGGATTTCTGTGGTTCGCCCGCCATGCGAATGAGCCAATACACTCTCTATCGCCCGCAGTGCGAGTTCCGCCGTATTGTAGTTGACAATAATGATGGCGATCTCCGTCTCCGTCTCCGTCTCGCTTGTAGGTTTCATATATGAATTTTCCAGGAAGGACCTGCGTGAACTGTCTAATCGCCGGGTTCGGCGGAATTGTAAAGTGTACGGTGAATTTAAGTGCGAATGGTTGAGGCGCAGCCGGTTAAATTGCCGTATTGCAAATAGACGAAGTGATAAACATGGTTTGCATTTTGACAATACTGTGCGGCTTCCGTCGCACCAAAATCCACTCGAAATGACCCGCAAGAGCGCCGACGATAGGGCATAGGCAAGTCTCTCATGTCCTGCTAAGGAAGCGATTACCGAAGCACAAACTTCATCCCGGATCTGGGAGTTCGGGACGATCGCGTTTTGGTTGATCGGGCCAACAAAGTTATACGCATGCCAAATACATTTGCCTATGTCGCCCTTTTTTGTTGGCCGATCGTCGTTTTTATTCTGTTTAGGGTAACGCCGCGTGCTCCGGCGTTGATCGCATCGATTCTTGGAGGGTATCTGTTCTTGCCATACGACGTGGGCATAAATCTGCCCATGTTGCCGACTTTTGACAAAACACTGATTCCTGCTTTGTCAGCCGCGATCATGTGTTTTTTGTTCCCTGATGGAAGGAAACGTAGAAGTCAAAGTGAGAGCAGTGCATTAGCGTTTACTAAACAAGTCGCCAATTTGCCGAACCGAACCGATTTCGCACATATAGAAAGAAATACCCCATCTGGGCAGTTAAGTCGGGCAAACCGAAAACTTGCTGCCACAAAACCCCTTCTGGAACGCAAGCTCGAAAAGGCATTATTGTTGTTACTTTTTACAACCCCGTTTCTGACATTTATACAGAATCAGGAACCTTATTCCGTAGGCCCGAAGGTTCTTCCGGGGTTAAGACTTTATGATGCATTTTCATTAGCGCTTTCGTCGCTCGTCGCAATCTTGCCCTACCTGCTTGGCCGTAAATTTCTGGCGAATCCCGACCGACATGTTCTTCTGTTGCAAGGGATGTGTGTCGCTGGTCTTCTTTACTCTCTGCCCACGCTATTCGAAGCTCGGATGAGCCCACAACTCAGCCGATGGATCTATGGATTTCTGTCGCAACCGTTCGCGTTAACATACAAACATGGTGGTTTTCGACCAGTCGTATTTCTTGAGCATGGACTCTGGCTCGCGATTTTTCTGGGGATGGCAATTCTTTCGGCGTTTTCGCTTTGGAGGCATCACCGCAAAGCCGGCCGATGGCTTCTCGCGGGATTCTTGTTGCTCGGTACGTTAGTACTTTGCCGTTCGTTTGGTGCTTTGGCGATCGTATTACTTTTGCTTCCGATCGTTCTTTTTATATCTTCCCGAACGCAA
The DNA here is from genome assembly GCA_002698425.1 of Ahrensia sp. The sequence continues at coordinate 21,531 of NZXU01000042.1, forward strand.
ATAATGCTTGCTGCCGGCGTTGCGTTCATCATTCTCTTTTATCCCTTGCTGCGCGGCGCCGATTTGATCCCTGTTGAGAGCATCACCGAGTTTATTGCGAGTACGGTCAGTCAGGACAGGGCGGATTCTCTCGCGTTCCGACTGAAGAATGAGGATATGCTGCTCGCACATGCGAACGACAAGCCGCTTACGGGCTGGGGGGGGGGGGGGCGATCCTTCGTTTTCGATCCAATTTCGGGGCGAGAAATTAGCGTTACCGACGGCATGTGGATTATAATCGTCGGTATTTCCGGGTGGTTCGGCTATATCGCGCAATTTGGCCTGCTCACGGCTCCGATCTTTCTGCTGGCGCTTAGTCGATCGCGATATGATGTCTCATTCGCAACATCCGGCCTTGTGTTGGTTTTAGCGGCAAATCTGATTGACATGATACCGAATGCAACGTTGACACCGATTTCATGGCTGGTCGCTGGCGCGTTGATGGGAGGAAGCGCGCAGCAGAGGCGCGCGTTTGTGACAAAGGTTATTGAGCAACGAAAAGAAAAAAGGGGGATAGAACATAATTTCTGATCGTACTCGGAGTATGACCAAATAGTTTTTTCAGGCGATGTATTGCATTATAAATAGTTAAATGTTAAAAAAATTGAAATATACGTAATTAAAAAAAATAATATTCAAGAATTGCCTATCATCCTTAGAAAAAAATTTTTATATTTAAAAATATAAATGATTGAAAATTCTGTAAAGAAGTATGCAGGGTGGGCAATTGCTCAGCGGCTCCATGGGGCCGAAGTTTGGAGCGCTGACGACAAATTTTCCGGGATAAGCGAAGTTAGGGCAGTCATAACAGAACTTGATCGAATTGGCGTCTTGTAGCAGTAATACGCGCGAGAGATTAGGTTCGGGCCACCGCAGATGGTTGCCTTGTTGTTGCAGGATGATTTATCGCATTGCGAGTTCGTAGGAGGCAGTCCCGCCTATCTAATTGTCAGCACCAAGGAATTCAGACGTGATGTCTGAAATTGGTGCACCAATCGAAGCGCAGGTTTTTTCGAGCGCTAATTCCCGCGCATATCTTTCGGCTTTATTCGAGGCATGGCGGCAAAATCAAGTCGTATGTACTTTGCCGAGAAATACTACAACAAAGTTTGTCCCCGGTGTTCGGGCTTCGGTCCATCGTACATTCACAGACGACCACGGCTGGTTCGATGAAAGATTTGGACCTATCGATGACGGCGGACCCGCCCTAGTCGCATTCTCATCCGGGACCACGGGAAGACCGAAGGCATTACTTATTTCGCACCGCGCGCTCGCAGATGTGGTTGGACGAGTCAATTCTGTGATGGGGATTGATGAAACAATTCGCGAATATATCGGCGTTCCGGTGACGCATTCTTTCGGTGCCGGTCGCGTCCGCGCTGTGGCCGCCGCAGGAGGGCGATCCTACTTGCCCGCGCATGGATTCGATCCGTCCGAAATCGCCCGAATGCTCGAGAACGGTGAGATAAATGCGGTTTCCGCCGTGCCAACGCTCTGGCGCGTAATGCTGCAACATTCCGACATCTTAGGCAAAGCAGGAAAGAATGTCCGCTGGATCGAAATTGGTTCCCAATACATGTCCGGGCCCGAAAAGCAGCTTCTTAAGACGCTCTTTCCGCAGGCGCAAATTGTTCAGCATTACGGGCTTACAGAAGCATCTCGAACGGCTTTGCTCGATGTTACGGCGACAGAAGGTCCCCAGTTGGAGAGCGTCGGCCAAACTGTCGGGAAGGTCGAGATTTGCATCGCCGAGAGCGGAGCAATTAAAATCAGGGGGCCGCATCTTGCCTCAGGCTTGGTTACAGGGGCTGGGATCGAGCCGATTACGGATCCAGATGGCTGGTTGGTGACTGCCGATAGGGGCAGGCTTGAGGGCGGTTTTCTATTCTATGAGGGTCGTATCGACGAGTTGATCAATTCTGGCGGCTTGAAGATCGATCCTAATCAATTTGAACAACGTCTTGTTCAATCACTGGATGCGGCGGATACTGTGGCGGTTGGGCGCGCGTACGACCCGCTACGCGGAGAACGCGTCCTCGTCGCCATAAAACAAGGCGCTTTTCCCGACCGGGAGTTAGTAGAGAAAACGGCGATTAAAGTCGCTGAGGAATTCGGTCTCACAGGTACGGGAGCCCTTGCGGTCCGTGAAGTTTCGGACATCCCGCGGACCGCGACCGGCAAGGTTCAGCGCGCGATACTGTCAGAGATGTCGGACATTTCTGACATCAATGCTAATCAGGAAAAGTCAAGAAAACCTATTGATTCTAGTTCAACTGGGGATGTGACAGCGAGAGCTATCCAACTCCAGAAGCTCTGGGCGGAAATTCTCGATATCGACAATGTCCCGTTCAACAGAAATTTTTATGATCTGGGCGGAGACAGCCTATCCGCACTAACCGTAATCATCCGTATGGAAGCGCTTGGCATCGAACCTGAAGTCGCACGCGGAATCTTCGATGGGAAAACCATCGCCGAACTTACAGGTGAAGCGACGTTGGGAGAGCTGCCGCTACCTGACCATGGAGCAACTGACGTACCAAGCGAGACCGCAACTAGGACGAACGCGGCAAGTCAACCACTCCAAGAAGGTCTGACGCTTGCGGAAACTATGAATACCGTGAATGCCACGCGAGGCGTCCTGGTTGCTTGGGTTGTCGTCGTGCACTGGCTTCCCGGAGTCCTGGCTCGGCTTCCCGGCGCGCCAACTTGGATCTATAGCGGAATCGATCCTTTACTACGCTTCGGCACTCCCGGTTTCGCCATGGTCTTTGGATTGGGTGTTGGAGCTCTTGGAATTGCGCAATATCAACATAATCCTAGCCGCTTCCGCAAAGGGACAAGATTTAAAGCGGCGCTGATTCTGTCAAGCGTATTGATCTTAGCACTTTTTAGGTTCGGCTCGATCATGAGCGCTGGTGCGCTCCCAGATCAAAATTTATTGTCAAAATTGTTTTACTCAGCTCTGTCATTCTATGCATTGGCGATGTTGAGTATGCCCCTTTTAATCCGTCTCAGTCTGCTGGGGTCAACGCGGGTGATTACACTATTTGCACTTATGGTAAGCGCGATGGTCATCGATCTAATACTCGATGTAACCGTGGCTCCGATCGAAGCAGAGGGCATGCTTGAATTTTTCAAGATCCTTCTCACTGCAAGATATGGTTATTTTCAAATGATGAGCTTTGTGTTGGCCGGAGCCATCCTGGGCTATCTTTTCCGTCGGCATCACGATCACCCCGAAATATGCCGTCGCTTGGTGACCGCGGGCCTGACGATGGTGGGTTTGGGATTTGTAACTTTATTTGAGGCAGAACCCGATGCACCATTTGCGCAGTTTGTTCACACCCGTCCGTGGCACTTGATGATCTATGCCGGCGTTGCGCTCCTTATCATTGCTGGGTTCGGAACTCTGAATCGAAATAATGGAAGAAGCCTGAGGCAAGGAGGCAGGGTTTTCAACGCCTTTGCGATTTCAACTGGAATATTGGCATTTCCGATTTTTGTTGGTCACGAGCTTGTGATCCCGGCCAAAGATTTCCTAACGAACGTCGGGCTCCCGGAAAATGCGGCGCTCATAGCCCCGCTCGGAGCGTTTCTTGTCGGCTTAGGTTTCGCCTATCGTCGTCTGTTTCACTATTTCGCTCGACCGGTAGGCGCTATTAATGATTGACTGTTCATCACTCGTTTATGCTGCTCAAGTCCGACAGGACGGGAATGCCTAACGTACCACCGCTGATCTACTCCCTAATTTGTCCGCGCCATTAAGTTAGTCCGTTAGATGTGTCGGTCCATTGCGGGTTTGGTTACAAATTCGTTCGAGTTGACCCGGTGGAAGCTCGTACAGGGGGCGAGTCAGAATTTAGTTGATCCCCGATTTTTCAACCATCTCCCGTGCGTGGCGTTAGCTGGTGAAGAAAGGTGTATTGAAGCACTTGCCTGAGGCCCCGTTGAAGCTCTCGACAACGCCTTTATGCGTATCCTTGCCTGGTGCGATTTTGTGTCATTCGATACCACCGCCCTGTAGCCACTTTTGCATTACGCATTGGTCGAAGGTTCATCCGGCATGTTTCATACATAAGCAGGGCTATCTCAAGTATATACGCAGCGATAGAACGCGCCTTTCGCCGTGGTATTCCTAGAAGCTAGCAAATGAGTGAGCGCTTACCTCGGGTTGTAAGGCGGCTCAGAACGAAATTCGGCGTGGTGTGGCGGGATTGATTCAATGATGCAAAACGTGGTTTGAGAACAAAGGCTCTGCTGGTACTTGGTCGGGCAGAGACATGGAAACCGGCCGATGATTAATTTCACTATCTGGAAAAAAGCATGGGCTCTGCTGGACCGTCGCGAGCAGCGCAATGCGGGGATTGTTCTCGCGGTTGTCGTGCTGTCAGCTTTGTCCTCGGCTGTAATGATCGGTTCGGTCATGCCATTCCTGTCCGTTCTCGCGGAGCCCAATCGCATTCATGAAGTGCGAGCCTTGGCGTGGGCTTACGAAGTAGGAGGATTTGAATCGAATTACAGCTTCCTGGTGGCGCTAGGGCTGGTATCATTAGTTGTTATCGTAAGCGCAAACCTGCTACAAGTCGCGCGAATATGGATAGTAACACGCTATATAACGATGCGCATTCATTCTTTAAGTTATCGGTTGCTTGCTGCGTATCTGAATCAGCCATACGAATTCTTTCTCAGTCGTCATTCGGGCGAGATGAGTACTCAGATACTTGCCGAGACCCAGCAAGTTGTAGTGCAATTCCTGACACCGGCGGCTGAAGCAATTGCCTCGTTTCTAACCATTGTCGTTATCGTCATTCTCCTTGTATGGATTGACCCGATCGTTGCGCTAGCTTCTTTTATACTCCTTGGAGGTATTTACGGCGGCATTTTCCTGATCAGTCGACAATTGGTAAGGCGAAAAGGTGAAATCCGCGCGGAGGCCAACATCTTCCGATATCGCATCGCGAACGAAGCCCTTGGTGGGGTAAAGGACATAAAGCTTCTTGGCCGCGAAAGCGCTTATGTCTTACGGTATGAATATCCGTCACAGCGCATGGCGCGTGCCGATGTATTTGCGAACGTTCTCAGTCAGTTGCCACAAAATCTAATGCAGGCGGTTGCGTTTGGAGGTATGATCATCCTCTGCCTGTTGCTTGTTGATTCCGAGGGCTTGGCCTCTGGTCAAGCGCTGGGAGGAATACTGCCCCTTCTCGGCGTTTTTGCGTTTGCTGGCCAAAGGATGATGCCAGAACTATCAAGACTCTATCAGGGTTTGACCAGGCTTCAATATGGCTCTGCAGCAGTGGAATCTGTCTACCGGGATCTCGCTCTCGAAAATTCTGCGCGTCCTTTGCCCGAAATGACGCCGAGTGCCATTCGCCTCCAACGCGAAATTCGCCTTGATAGGGTTAGTTATCGCTACCCCAGCGCTGATAGCCCCGGATTGTGTAAAATCTCGCTGAACATTCGCGCCGGCGAAAAGATTGGCATCATCGGCGGCAGCGGAGCTGGAAAAACCACGCTCGCGGATCTCATTTTGGGCCTTTTGCGCCCTACCGAAGGCGTCTTCTACGTTGACGGAATTGCTATCAATGAAGGCAATGTTCGCGCTTGGCAGCAAAGTGTCGGTTATGTCCCTCAAGACATTTTCCTCACTGATTCAAATATCGCCGAAAATATCGCGCTCGGTATTGCGCCGGAGGAAATCGATCACTCCCGCGTTGTAGAAGCCGCGCGTATCGCTCATTTAGATGGCTTCATTCGAAAAGAGCTTCCTCAGGGCTACGAGACAACCGTGGGCGAGCGTGGGGTTCGTCTTTCGGGCGGACAGCGCCAGCGGATTGGTATCGCCCGAGCCATGTATCATGATGCCGACCTCCTTGTTTTCGATGAAGCGACGAGCGCGCTGGACAATATTACAGAACGAGAAGTGATGGCGGCAATCGACGGATTGCCCGGTGGTAAAACAGCACTGATCATCGCCCACAGGCTGACCACTGTTCAGCGTTGCGATCGTATTCTTTTACTCGACCAAGGGCGCGTCGCAGGTTTCGATAGTTGGGATGGTCTCGCAGAGGCCAATGAGGCATTTCGCCGAATAGCGAATGCTTAACGAATTCGAGAGCGGCATCTCAGTAAGCTTTGAACTGATACCCGATTTCGGCAACCTTTGTGTTTGCGCTTGTGGGCAACAGTATGGACGGAGTGTCGAATTGGCCCTGCCTTCGAGCAAGCCTGGAAATCTTGTCCGCTTCTTCATTCGGAAGTGGTTTTCAATACCCATTCTTTGTACCGTTCTCTTCGGGCCACCGACAGCCGCTCAAGGTCAACAAATGCTGCTCGGTGTCGGCATTTCAGATCCGACTCTTGGTTTCGGTTTGACCTATGTTTCGGACTGGTCGACGCAGATGCCCTTTCTCGACCTTATGCACACGGCACGGCCGTGGAATAGCTACTTTGGGGGGCTGTTGTAC
>NZXU01000043.1 GCA_002698425.1 Ahrensia sp.
CCCGACGCGCTGAAGGCTCTGCATGAACTTGGATTCCGCATTATCATGGCGACCGGAGATAACGAACGAACGGCGAAAGCCGTTGCTGCGCGCCTGGGCATCGACGAGATCCGCGCCGACGTGCTTCCCGAAGACAAGGCGCGCATCATCCAGGAATTGCAGCAGCAGGGTCGCAAGGTCGCAATGGCCGGCGACGGCGTGAACGACGCTCCGGCTCTGGCTCAGGCCGACGTTGGAATCGCGATGGGAACCGGGGCGGATGTCGCGATCGAAAGCGCTGGGTTTACCCTGGTCAAAGGAAATCTTGACGGCATCGTCAGGGCTCGCCGTCTGGCCCACGGAACGATGCGCAACATACGGCAGAACCTGTTTTTCGCCCTGATCTACAATACGTTGGGCGTTCCGGTAGCTGCAGGCGTACTCTTCCCGTTCTTCGGCATCCTGATTAGTCCGATGTTCGCCGCCTTTGCGATGAGCGCTTCTTCGATCTCAGTTGTCGTCAATTCGCTCAGACTGCGGCAATTGGATCTGAAATCCTGATGGAGCCGTTGTCCTGGTCTTGTCGGAGAACGGTCGCGGCCAAGCTTGTCGTTATTGACTCGGTTTCGGCGTGACGTCAGGGTAATTGTTCACACGGTTCCCGCGATGCCGAGCGCGAAGCGGGATGAAAAGGGAATGTGACGGGTGGACCCAGACCGGGCATCCAAACCACAGCCGACCCCGCGACTGTAGAATGGCGCGGCGCCATAACTCCCGAAAACGGGAGCGCCACTGGAAACATCCGGGAAGGCGATAGCGCTGGAAAACCGCCATGAGCCAGGAGACCTGCCATGTGAACGGACGGAGAGATGTTCAAGTGACTGAATGAGCAACACGGAGGTTGTCATGCTCGCAACACAATCTGTTTCGCTGCGGGTTTCGGCATCAGCACGTCTGACGACTACGCTGTTCGCTGCAATATTTGGCATAGCGTTGCTTTATTTCGCTGCGTTTGCTCATTCCGACGCACTGCACAACGGCGCCCACGACACGCGCCACGCAATCGTCGCGCCCTGCCACTAAGGCGCCACGACGTAAATGTTGACCCGGGTAATTCTGGCCGCGCTTGTCGCGGGATTGCTCGCTGGTGTGTTCGCGACTGCGGCGCAATCAGTGCGGGTTATCCCGTTGATCCTCCAAGCCGAAGCTTATGAAGAGGGGGTGTCACACGTTGAGACCGAGGACGAAGTCTGGGCGCCCGAAGAAGGGTTGCAGCGGACGTTTTTTACGTTGCTCTCGAATCTCGTGACCGGTGTTGCATTCGCACTGATTTTGACGGCTATCATTCTGATATTAGACCAACCGGTGTCGCTTCGGCATGGCGCGCTTTGGGGGGCGGGCGGGTTCGCGGTTTTCGTTCTCGCCCCAAACTTCGGTCTTCCGCCTGAATTGCCCGGTATGGCGTCTGGCGATCTGGCCGCAAGACAGGCCTGGTGGATCGCCACGGTCTTGCTCACTGGAGGAGGCCTACTGATTTTCGCGTTCAAGGATTCGGTTTCCTGGATGGGAGCGGGCGTAATGCTTATTGTGGCACCTCACGTATACGGTGCGCCGCAGAACCCGGCAGGTGAATCAGCTGTTCCGGCAGAACTCGCGGCAGAGTTTGCCATCGCGACCGTCGTCACCTCGGCGCTGTTCTGGCTGTTTCTTGGCGCGGTTCTTGGACAGCTTCTCTCGCGCGTGATCGAGGGCCGATCGAGTGAGCCAGGTTAGAATGCCGAGTAAGCTCTTGTCCGACCCTTGTAATGAGAAAAGGCCCAAGCGCCCTTATTCGCTCTTGCAGATCCTGCTGCACTGGCTGGTGGTAATCCTGATCTTAGAGCAATGGTATACGTCGCGCGCAATCCCTCGAACCCACAATCCTCTTCTTCCGCCGTCAGATGCCGATCTCTTGCAGCACGCCCTTCACACCTATGCCGGCATTGTTATTGGCATAGTCATGGCGCTCCGGCTCATGTTGGCATATGCGAGCTACCGTCGGCGGCCGCAAATTCGGCCGCGGTTGACGGAACGCCTGGCATCGATCGTTCACGGTGGGCTCTATTTTGCAGTGTTGTTCCAAGCCGCTACAGGCTTTGTAACGACATATCTCTGGGGCCCCGCGAGGGTTTTCCATGCGTATCTTTGGGATATCATTCTGATACTTGCGTCTGTTCACATCGCCGCCGCCGTCTATCATCTGATACGCGGCGACCGAGTTCTCCGGCGGATGATCCCACGGTTTCGATAATTGCGGTTGGTCAAAGCTTTTGGGGCCCTCGGTCGGATTCGAACCTCCATCTTCCCGATTACAATTCGGGTGCTCTACCAAATTGAGCTACGAGGGCTGACGCCGCGTCAATCTTCGTTTCGATTCGTGAATAAACCGTTTTCATTCAGAAACTAGCGGTTCACAGGCGCGCAGAGTGCTGCGCGATCAGTTAGGCACCCTTCAGCATGCCAAGGTTTGACAAGCGAGCTGGGGTCAGCCGTGAAGAGCTTAATCGAGACCAGAGCGACGGAAACCGCGTCTAGCCAAACAAGGGACTCGCTTTCATTGACCTTTCCGACACTGGAACGTTTATGTGCTGTTCCGCGATCGACAAGGGAGACTGCAAATGCGCAGCATTGCGAACCAGCCTGAATTCGGAGTGGCAGTCTTTTCCTTCCTCCTGCATTTCGTCTGGGAATATTTGCAGGCGCCGACCTATGCAGGCATGGCGGAGCTTCCGCATTGGGAGGGCGTTAAGCTCTGCACCTCGGCGACCTTCGGCGATGTTGGCTTCGCGCTAACGGCCTTCTGGGCCGCCAGCGCTGTGGCGCGGTCGCGATACTGGCTTGTCGCGCCGAGGCTACTGCATATGCTGGTTTACATGGTCGTTGGTATCACCCTGACGGTTGGTTTCGAATTCTATTACACGCAGATCAGCATGCGCTGGACCTATTCGGACCTGATGCCGCTCGTTCCGCCCTTTGGCACCGGCCTGAGCCCGCTTCTCCAATGGTTGGTGATCCCGCCGCTCGTGCTCTGGTTCACGGCAAGGCAGTTGCCGAATCGCAGCGCGCCCCTGAGTCAGTAATCTCCTTGTGTGCATACCTTTCCAAGGAAAATGGGAGAACGGGCACCGGTGTAGGCAAGCCTTGTGAGGCTTGCCTACACCGGCGTTGAAACGCTGGGGCACCAGAATGGTCTATGCCGTGCTGCTCATGGTTTTCCCGCTTCATAGAAAACAGCCGGGCTTTCCGCTGCACTACCGAAAAAGGCAAGAACATCGTAGCGCGCATTCGGATCGTCTCCCATGCCGAGTGAACCAGCCGGCATTCCGGGGGTTGCGATGCCGCGAATGTCCGGGGCTGTGCTGACCAGTTTGGCCAAGGCCTCTAGTGGCACGTGCCCTTCGATGACGTATTTACGCCCGGCATCCAGCACTGCGGTGTGGCACGCCTCGAGTTCGGCGCTCACGCCCGCCTGTTTCTTGATCGCTGACAGGTCCTCGATGTCGTGGATTTTCACTACAGATCCTCCTGGCAGAAGAGCCAGAAAATAGGCGAAAATGGCGAGTGCTGTGAGCGTCTTACGCATGGAATTTCGGTAGCAAAAACCTTCCTGGAAAACCAGACCGCGGGCTTCACGAGGCGGTGAAGCCCGCGGCAGGAACCGCCGTTCAGAGGGCCGGCGGTTCTTCCCCCTGGCCGACCTCAAACCAGGTGTTCATGCCCGCGGCCGCATGTTCCAGCACATGGCAATGATAGAGCCACTTGCCGGGATTGTCGGCGACGAGCGCGACCGAAAAACGCGGCTGTGCCGAACGCCTGCTGCAAGAATTCGCGTCGGTTAGGGTTCATTGGGCCCGTCCTTGTCGAGAAGATAGATCGCGATGGCACGCAGGTCGTCATCTGAAAGGAAGGACGTGCCGTCGCGCACCACCTCGCCCATCGAGCCGCCGAAAACATCACCGCCCGGGGTGATGCCGCTGCGCAGTGCGTAGGCAAGATTGCTGACAGTCCAACCCCGTTCTTCGAGCTTTGCCTTGGTGATCGGCGGCGACTTTCCGCCGTCGGGCAAGCCCTCAGCCCCATGCAAGGCGAACTCGGCCTGCCTAGCGCCCAGCAGATTGCGCGGCGTGTGACAGGCTCCGCAATGCGCCGGTCCGCGTACGATGAAGCGCCCCCGGTTCCATGCTTCGCTCTTGTCTTCGCGCGGTTCGAGGGGCCCGGTATCGAGGAACATCGCCCGCCAGGCTTTCAGAGCCGGGCGGAAGCTGAAGGGAAAGCGGAGTTCCTGTTCCGGCGCGGCTTCCGCGACCGCAGGAACCGTCCGGAACGCGGCCCACAAATCCGCGATATCCTGGTCGGAGAACCGCGAATAGAACGGGTAGGGGAAAGCCGGGTAGTAGGGTTCGCCGTCCGGCGAGACGCCCTGTCGGACGGCCTTGGAGAATTCCTGGATCGACCAGCCGCCTATCCCGTTTACGGTGTCGGTGGTGAGGTTGGGCGAGTGAAACGTGCCGAAATCCGTCGGCAGTTTCACGCCGCCGGCCAGCGGCGCGCCGCCGTTTTCCGCGTTGGTGTGGCAGGCGATGCATCCCGACATTCGCGCAAGATACGCGCCGCGCGCCGCGTCGCCCGCGATCGATTCTAGCGCGACCGGTCGGCCGATCGGCCAGGCGTGAAGCGAGGCCGCGCCCGCCGCCGCAAGGACGGCGGCGAGCGCTCCAAGTTTGGCTATCCGTCGCATGGCTCAGTTCTTTTCGAGCCGGAACTTGGTGTGGCAGGCCGAACAGGACTGCGCGATCATATTGAACACTCCGTCCGCAGGCATTGCGGCGAGCACGGCGGCGTCGAAACTGCCGCCCCGGCCCATCATCGGCGCTGTGCCACCCATCATGGTGTTGGCCGAACCCATCATGCCGGTTCCGCCACCCATCATGCCGCCCTGCGCTTGTCCTCCGCTTCCGGACATTAAACCGTTATCCGCGGCCAGGCCTAGGCCTTCCGATAGGGTTTCGAGTTGCGCCGCCAGCGCGGAGAACTCGTCCCAGTTTGACCAGACTTCCGCCTTGGCCTCGGAGGGTTCGCCGCCGCTTCCTTCCGGGAACAGGCCGGTCAGCGCCTCGCCGGCGTGGCGGCGGATCGTCTCCGCGCCGTCGCGGACGGCATCAGCGTTATATGCGGTCTCGCCACGCATCATTGCCGAAAGCGCCTTGACGACGTCACTCATCGTGCCCATGGCTTCCATGCGTTCCTTCACAATGCCGGTCGCGCCGCCATGCGCATATGCAGCGACTATGGACGCGAGGCCGATGGCACCCGCTCCGATAATTTTCTGGATTTTCATATCTTTCCTCGTTGTTCGATGTCGGGCAGCTGATTCAGCTGCGGCGTCAAATGTCGAAAACGGGGAAGGAGCGAGGTGGCGGCGGTTCGGGAATAATAGGGAGGTTGGCCAGAGGTTCGAAACGGCTGTTGGAAAATTGATGGCCGCCAGCAGCGACAGTAAATTCCTCGTGCCCGGCCAAAATTAGGATGCTCGAACCGCAATGTATTGGAAGGTCTTTCACCTCGCAGGCGGGACATTCGGTTGCATGGCTGTGATCAGCGGCGTTTGCGGCCGCATGAACGTGATCCTGCAAACCAATTTCTTCGGCATGCGAAAAGGTGCCTCCGGTCACGAGGAGCGAAAGCAGGGCTACGACAGCCAGAACCAGGTGCAACCTGCATGGAAATCCAATGACGGTGGCATCATTCATCATCGGAATTTAGCCTTTTGGGGCGTCACAGGAAACCCTGATCCTCTTCAGATGCTACTTCTAGTTGGCCGTCTTTAATGCTCAGACGGTCAACCAACCAAAATTGATTTCAGTTCCAATGAACGATCAGAATGAGGCTACATTCGGTCATATCTGAACTGTTCGGCGAGAATGGGCTCATTTCTCCAGGATAGAAACCGTTTTTCGTCGCTGCTTGAAACTTTTGAAGGAACGGTGGAACCTTCCAGCGCTGGAAGGTCATTTACGTCACATCCGCAAATACGGAGGTGAGGATGAGTTACAGTCGATTTTTCGCGATGATTGCTACGTCGACCGTGGTGATGTTCGGTCTGATGTATTTGAACACATACGTTGTTGATCACGTTTTCTGGTCGGAGACCCGGGTCTACATGGCAGTCGTGATGGGCGCTACGATGGCGTTCATCATGCTCGCTTTCATGTTGTCGATGTACGCAAGTCGCGGTCTGAACATCGCGATTTTTGCAGGTTCGATCGCAGTCTTCGCTGTCGCGCTTTGGCTGGTTCGCAGTCAGACTACCGTTGAGGACCGCAGTTATATGAGCGCCATGATCCCGCACCACTCCATCGCAATCATGACGTCTACACGAGCTAACATATCCGATCCGCGGGTAAGGAAGCTGGCCGACGGCATCATCTACGCCCAAGACAAAGAAATCGCCGAAATGCGTTATCTGATCGCCGATATTGCGGCGAACGGAGACGCTTCGGACGACAAAGCAGAGTCGGCGGCACGTCTGGCCGACGCGCGGGAGGCACTTTCAACGGAGGTTTTGGCCACCATCGATCCGGAATTCCTGAAAGAGGAGGAGATCGCCGAAGTCTTCCCGGAAGGAGTGGCCTGTCGGTATGCCTACGCAGAGAAGAGCCCACCAGTTTTTGTCGTGGGCGACACGACTGACGGTCTGGTTGGGCTCGTCAAGATCAGCGGCGACTTGGTCCAGCTGCCAACGGAAGATGCAACGCGCCAAGGCGGCACTTTCGAAGCGGAACCTATTGTGGCCGAACTGCGCGAAAGCGGCGATGGTGACCTCTACGATCTGATTGTGACTGCAGGAACCGAATATGAGGCCGGTTTCCGGGGCCACTATGTCTGCGCGGCTTCGTAGGAGGCGGTCATGATGACGGATGCAACGAAAAAGGCAGAACTCTATAGAATGGTCATGCCGGACCATATCTGCCCATACGGTTTGAAATCGAAGGATCTACTCAAACGCAAGGGCTTCGAGGTCAAGGACCATCATCTGACCACCCGTGCGGAAACCGATGCATTCATGGAACGGTACGGCGTCGAAACCACGCCGCAGATCTGCATCTCAGGTGAGCGTATCGGCGGTTATGATGAATTGCGGATCCGCTTGGGCATCGATCCCCTGGCGGAGGTGAGCCTCTCCAAAGAAATGGGTTTACCGTTATGTTTCGGAAGAAGGAGGATCGAAGATGCCCAACAAGCGGCACAAACCAAAGATAGTCACGAAGTAACGGCAGGTTGAGGTGCTTGTCGGCCAGGGGATGGCGTGTGTGGATACGATCCGCGAGGTTCGCGTAACCGAGCAGACATATAATGGCTTCCTTGCTTTGAGATGCTGAGTATGATCCGCTGGCAGGTTGCACTCCCCCTGAAGACCGCTTCGATCTTCTTGTCGAAGGAAATGATACCCCGATCGAGATCGCAGAACAGAACCCATAGTTCGGCGATGGCATCACGAGCTATCTCGCTCAACTCATTGGTCATGTCGCTGAGAATATCAGGGACCATCCGTCGCGCTTTGGTATTGACTTGCCAAAAGCGACGCCGCGCTCGAGGAGTAGTCCTCTAATGTGGCAGATCGTCGCTGTGCGGTGGTTTACAAGGCGCTGCCTAGCGCGATGCAACGCCTTAATGTCCTGCTGCTCTTTAGTTCTCATCGGCACAAGTGGAATATGCGGCTGGCGCACCGCGGTGCGGATTGCCTCAGCGTCGTGTCCGTCGTTCTTTTGTCCCCTCACGAACGGCTTCACATATTGCGGGCTTACGATCTTCACCAGATGCCCGAGTTCCTCGAACTTCCGCGCCCAGCAGAACGCGCCGGTGCAGGCTTCGATCGCGATGGTGCATGGCTCGATGCCGCTAAGTACACTGAGGAGTTGATCGCGCATCACTCGTCGTTTGAAGACCGGGCGGCCTCGTCGATCGGCTCCATGCAGTTGAAAGACGTTCCTCGCGATATCGATGTCGAGGATGTCTATGGCGGTCGTGGTTCTCTCCTTTTATGTCGACGGCCGAAGTTTGCCGAGGTGGAGGGAGAGCCGTCCATCCCACTAGCTGGCGCAAGCAATATGGCGGTATGGGAACGGACCAGCTGAGAGAACTCAAGCGCCTGCAATAGGAGAACGAGCGGCTGCGGAAGGCTGTTTCGGATCTGACGCTGGACAAGCTTATCCTGCACGAGGCCGCAAAGGGAAATGTATGGACCGCCCCGGGTGTGCAGGCAGGATTTCGGTCTGCGCTGAACATTTGCGTCAATGTATCCGGCCTCTGTGTGGAGCAGCCTAGCTCCCGGCCTCGATGGGTATCCGCATGCCGAATGGGGCTTTCTAGAGACCTGTGCGCGGGTAGCGCTTTCTCGTTGATTTCATGGCCGTTCGGCAGCGCAGTTCAGCCCATAGCCATTGGCGATGCCGATGGCTCCTCGGCGTAAGCGTGGTGACCTCAGGGTTGTCGTGTTGGTCACGTCGCGGTGACGATCACCAGACCGCGTTTGAGATTGCAGGCGATAGCGGTGAGATGAACTTGGATGGCCGCCTTGGCCAATCCCTGCCATCGCATGCGACGAAGGCCGTAGCTTCGCTTCCAGGTGCCAAAGATTTTCTCGACCCGGCCACGTATACGGTGGATCGGTGGGTTCCGGGCATCGAGTCGCTTTCGGGTTTCGGCTTCGTCACGGCCCCAGATGCCGGTAGCAACGATGCGTGGCGTGCCGCCCTTGGCGCGCACGGCATCACCAAATTGCGTTCCCCGATAGGCGCTGTCGGCAAAAACCTCGCCGGGATCGTCCGGCAAAGCCTGCGGGCCAGCCTTGCCATCATTGACATTGGCCGGAGTGATCGCGACCTCTTCAACCAGCGCAGTATCGGCGTCGGCGCCCACATGGGCTTTGAAGCCGTGAACCGCTGGTCTGCCCTTGTGCTTAACCCAATGCGCGTCGCCGTCCTCCTCGCTTGCCGAGGCAATGATGGTCGCATCGACGAGCGTACCGGTCTTGATCGTGCTTGCCTTGGCCTTGAACTGGCCGGTGATTTCATGGAACAGTGACCGATACAGTTCATGCGCCACAAGGGCTTTGCGGAAACGGACAAAGGCGGTGCGCTCGGGTGTCGGCTCTGATGCCGAAAATCCACAGAACCGCCGGAACGAAGCTCGGTCATTCAACGCCTCGGATAGTTTTACATACGACAGGTCCTACCAGATCGAAAGCAGCATCGCCTTGAACAGTGCCAGCGGCGGCCATGCCGGTTCGCCCTTGGCCGCGCAGTAGATCGCAGCCAAACAAAATCTTCGACAGGCAACCGGTCGATGAGGCTGGAAAGTTCGTCCAGTGAAGAACGCCGTCGGCCGCCGCCAATAGCGAACCTGAACGTTCCCTGACCAATCTGTCGCAGCGCCATCGCCACCCTCAGTGCTCTGTTCAAATCGAGGGAATCAGAAATACTCACTGTCGTCCAGCGCTACCCGCGCACAGGTCTCATTAATGGTGATAATCTGCCGGCGCTCACCTCTGCTCTATTTTTCCTTTTCCTTGGCGCAGTTGTCGGCTTGCAGCGCGATCGCGCATGAATGCGACTGCGGTTCGAGAACGCTCGATTTCTTTTGTCACCGCGTATCAGGCGGGCGAGGATGCCCACTTGCGACGGGCAGATTCCAGTCTGTGACAATTGGATACATTTTTAGGATCATTGAAACAGAATTTAGCGAAATTCAAAGCGTATGCTGGGAGTGTATGTTGACAGAATAGGAGTAAAAAATGAGAAAAGCCCTCCTGGCGGCCTTCGCCGCAACGCTTGTTGCCGCCACCAATTCCGCATTCGCTGATCCTGGATACTCGCGACATGAAAACCGTGCCAGTCCTTCCTACGATCGTCAGGAGATGATGCGAGGGACCGGTAGTTGGAATATGCAGGGCGGTCCCATGGGCGGCTCGGATATGATGCAGATGATGCGCATGATGCAGATGATGAACAGCCAACGCGATGGCATGGGAATCGGCGGAATGCCAATGGGCATGGGTGGTATGTTCGCGGCTGGCAATGGTGCCTTTGTCCAGTCGCTGGATGCTGATGATGACGGTCAGGTGACCTCGGAAGAATTTAGTACCGGGTTGACCGCTATCCTCAAGAACAATGATCGCGACGGGAACGGAACTCTCTCGATCAATGAGTTCGATCCTGCTTACGCCGCCACCGTCCGCTGGCAGATGGTCGATCAGTTCCAGGCGCTAGACGACAACGGCGATGGCCAAGTTACCGTAGACGAGATTACCGCTGCAGCCGATCGCGCAGGCCGGATGAGGATGCGTGGTGGCCCCGGTTTCGGTATGCCGATGTACCGTGACGAAATGCGTGGCAATCAGCCCGCAGTTGGTGCGCCGAGGCAGCAGCGCATGCAGATGATGGATGATGCCGGCGCTGGCGAAAACTGATCGCCAAGGCGGAGCCCGTTCAACCCGGGCTCCGTCGTGCCATCGCATTCGGGGTCGCGGAGACCATTATGACGAACGAATATGGTTTTGGTTTCGGGATGGGTGGCGTCGGCATGCTACTCGTCACTGTTCTGGTGATCCTCGCGATTGCCGCCCCCTGATGAAATTCCTGCGAAAATAGGTATGCCGATGCATCCCGGAAGTGGTCTGTCGCTACCGCACCGCGGCAAAGCTGCCAGATGACCGTAGATATCAATCAGTGGATCGGCCTCTGGCCATTCGCCGTCCTCTTCATTGTCGTGGGCGTCTGGGGTGCCTACTACTTTCTAGCCCCGTCAGGTTGGCGCGAATGGACCGGCGCGGGGCTGGTTCAGGCTTTTATCATCGCCCTCTATGCAGAGATGTACGGCTTCCCGCTCACGGTCTATCTTCTCGCAAGTTTACTGCCGTTCGAGATGCCAATCACAGAATCAAGCGGCCACCTTTGGAGCTCTCTCCTAGGATTCGGCCGCCTTGGCGCGGCGGTCGAAGCCATTGTCGCCTGGCCACTTATACTCTTCGGGATGCTGCTGATCGTGAAGGGCTGGGTTAGGATCTATTTTCTCGGCGACGAGCTTGTGACCAGCGGTATTTATGGAACGATCCGGCACCCGCAGTATGCCGGGATATTCCTCTTGATCGCCGGTCAACTCGTGAACTGGCCGACCCTTCCGGGTATCGTGCTCGCGCCGGTGATCGCTTGGCTCTATCTCGGTCTTGCTGCCCGGGAGGACAGGCTATTGGCAGATCGCTTCGGAAACGCATTCGAAGAATACCGGTCCGCCGTGCCTCGTTTCGTGCCGCGGTGGAAGTTCTTTGGTTCTGAATAGGCGGTGCTTCGGACTGGGCTTTCCCCGCAGTAGCTTTTGCCCCTTACGAAATCCGACTGAATGTCAAGAAATCGGTTAGAAGTCAGTTTCAGGCGCCATCGAGTCGAACGTGGGAGCGATACCTTGCCAGAAGTATCCACACGAATGGTACACCTCGAGCGCAATACCCCGCACGCACAGTTCGCTTCTACCGCCGTCGAAGATCGATCTTTTACAGCATGCGGTTCATATATATGCCGGACTGCTGATCGGCATCATCATGCTGATCCGATTTGGGCTATCCTACATGAGAACGGTCGCGCCGTTCCCGACATCCCAGAAATGGCAAGACCGACTGGCGCGGATCGTACATCTCGGGCTTTACTTCTCGGTACTACACCAGGTCGCGGCCTGGGCCATTACCTCATATTTTTGGGCACCGGCGAGGTTAGTCCACGCATATATCTGGAAGATTATTCTTGTAGTGGCATTCTTCCACATCGTCGCCGCCGTCTATCACCTGATAAGCGGCGATGGTATGTTCGGTAGGGTGACTGTCTGAGATGAGCCTGAGGCTGACGAGGCATGCACGCGCGGCGTCGGTGACTTTGGACGGGTTGTTGATCGGCGTGGAATAAGGACCCCGTTTTCGGGGTGACCGGCGTCCAAAAGGGACCCCGTAAACAATGGGGTTCACAAAGGCTCTCGAGATTAACGGAGAGCCTCATTTGGGATGCTGGTTGTGGAGACGATTGC
>NZXU01000044.1 GCA_002698425.1 Ahrensia sp.
CGGCGAGACCCGGATCACCGGCATCTTCGGTTGCTTCGATTGTGAAGCCGTTCTGCAGGCCCTCGCCCCCCTTGATGACGAGCTGAGCCCCGGTGTCGGTTTGCGCGACATAGGCATTGAGCCCTGCATTTTTCCCATTAATCGCGGCAGCGACATCGTTCAGCGTCGCCCCGGCAGCGACATCGATCGTCAACGGGGTCTTGCCCGTATCCTCGGTGAAGCTCGCATTGGAGGTTTCGCCGAAGCGGATCGTCAGGGTTCCCGTACCGACCGTATCTTCGGCACTCGCAAAAGTCGGCCCGGCCAGTGTCTGGTAGCTGGCCAACTGAGTAACTTCGAGCGAGTAACTTCCCTTGCCGATCGAACCGAGAGGGCTGGAGACGGCAGCCACTGCCGCATTGCTGATCGAAGGCAATGGCGCAAGATCGCCGCTGCGCAGGCGATCGCCCAATGCACTGGCGAATGTCGAAAAGCTGCTACGGATCGACCCCGCCAGCGAAATCCGACGCTCGAGCGTTTCCGACTGGTTGGTCAGGCGCTGATTGCGGCCCTCGAACTGGGCTTCGGCGAGCTGGGTGGCCAGCCCCGCCATATCGATGCCGCTGCCGATCCCGAGGGTCGTGGCGATGGAGGTGGTCGAAATACTCATCGCTATGATAACGACTGAAGAGGGCCGGAATTAACAGCCAGTCGGCCTTCGGCGTCGAAACGCAGAGCTGCGGGGACTTCGATGTCGGGCAGCAGCGGGGTCTCGCCGCGCTTGAGCGAAAATACGTAAGCGAGCACGGAAGCCACTGCGCCATAGAGGTCCTCGCAGATTATCTGCCGCTCGCGCGTGGTGTAATAGACCGAACGGGCAAGCTGCGGAATTTCAAGCGTCGGCAGGTCGAGCTCGCGGGCCAGATCCTTCATTGCCAGAGCCTTGTCGCCGCGGCCCTTGGCCAGCACGATCGGTGCGGAAGCCTTGGCCGGATCGTAGGTCATCGCCACCGCGAAATGAGTCGGGTTGGTGATGACGAACTGGGCTTCGCGCATGGCGCCCGCAACCGAACCCGTGGCAATATCGCGCTGGCGCTGACGGCGGGCGGCACGCATTTCGGGCGAGCCCTCGGTTTCCTTGTTTTCGTCGCGCATTTCCTGATGGCTCATCTTCAGGCGCTTTTGCTGGCGCAGCCACTGGATCGGGAGATCGACGAAAGCGATCACCACCAGTCCCGCGCTCAGGGCAAAGATCAGCGAAACGATGGCATGCCAGGCCGCCGTGAGCTGGGCAGACAGGTTGCCGCGGCCCAGACCGATGACCGTTTCCATGCTGGTCCACCACCAGGCAGCCGCAATACCGCCGAGCAAAATGATCTTTAGGATGCCCTTGCCCATTTCGATCAGCCCCTGCGGACCGAACATGCGTTTGAAACCCTGAAGCGGATTGATCCGCTGGCCCTTGGCCTTGAGGTTGTCGGCGACCCATCTGCCACGACCGAAACCGAGCTGGGTTATCAACGTGACGATGATAACCGGCACTGCAAGAGTGAGGATCGCCGGTACGCCGAGCAACAGCCCTTGCATGAACAGGTCTTCGACCCCGAAATCGCGAATGTCGCGCGCATCGAACAGGAATGCCTCGCGCGTTAGCCGTGCCAGGCCATCGAGCAGCCATGGTCCGCCAAGCGCCAGCCAGGCGCCACCGAACAGCATGACCGCTGCCGTCCCGGCATCTTTCGAGCGGAGGACATCGCCCTTCTTCGCGGCATCGGCGAGCCGCTTCTCTGTCGGGGCAAAGGTTTTTTCGCCGGCGGTCTCTTCGCTCATCGGACCAACACGCTTTCGGTCTGGTCAAGCGCCTCGCTGACGAGGCCCGTGAACTGGTCGAAGATCAGCGGTGCGGAAATTATCAGCGCGGCCATGCCCGCCAGCACGCCGGCCGGAAGGCCCAGCGCGAAAAGATTGAGCGACGGGGCCGAGCGACTCAAAATACCGGTCAACACCTGCACCAGCAGCAGAATCAAAGTGACCGGAAGGGCAATCCGCAAGGCAGTTTCGAACATGAAGCTGGCAAACCCGGCGATAGCCGCGAAACGCTCCGCGCCGAGCCAGGTCTGCCCCGGCGGAAAGGCGTTGTAGCTTTCTATCACCAGCGCGATCCAGTGCAGGTGCGCGCCGGTCGCCAGGAAAATAAGCGTCAGTACGATCACGAAATATTGGCCGAAGGATGTGGTCGTGCCGCCGCCCATCGCATCCTGGGAAACCGCCATGCTCATTCCCATTCCGCCCCCGATCAGTTCGGCGGCTACGGTCGGGGCAGCAAAGGCCAATTGCAGGACGAAGCCCAGCGCAAGCCCGACGATCACTTCGCCCGCGATGGCGAGCATCCCCTCCAACGACAGCAAGGCCGGGGGCGTGGCGATGGCGGGCATCCAGATCGAGACGAAGATCGCAAGTGCGCCGGTAATCGACACACGCACCGATGCCGGAACCGAACTCGCCCCGAAGAAGGGCGCGGCAAGCAGCGCGGCGCCAAGACGGGTCATCAGGAAAACGACCCGCCACATATCCTGCTCAAGCGCACCAAGTCCGAGATCGAGCCCATTCACCGTGCAGGTCTCAGTCGCCGATCCGCGCGATTTCGGCAAAGATATCGTGCGTGAAATCGCCCACCAGCGCCATCATCGATGCGCCGAGGATGACCAGCACGAGAGCCACTGCGCCCAGTTTCGGCACGAAGGTCAGCGTCTGCTCGTTGACCGAGGTGGCGGCCTGCACGAGACCAATGACCAGACCGATGGCAAGGCTGGCCAGGAGGATCGGCGCGGCGACAAGGGCGGCGATCCACAACATGCGATCGGCCATGGAAAGGAGGATGGCGCTTTCGTCCATGATATCTATCCGAAGCTGGAGGCGAGCGAGCCCATCAGCAGCGCCCAGCCGTCGACGAGGACGAAGAGCAGCAGCTTGAAAGGCAGCGAGACTATCATCGGGCTCATCATCATCATGCCCAGGCTCATCAGAACGCTGGAGACGACGAGGTCGATGACCAGGAAGGGCAGGAACAGCATGAAGCCGATCTGGAAGGCGGTTTTCAGTTCGCTGGTAACGAAAGCGGGCAACAGGATCGAGAACGGCACGTCCTGCGGGCTGGCGAACTGGCCTGCCCCCGCAATATCGGAAAACATTTCGAGATCGTATTCGCGGGTCTGGCGGATCATGAAGGTGTGAAACTGATCTCCGGCGCGTTCGATCGCGACTTCGGCGCCGATCTCGCCCGACGAATAAGGGGCAATGGCCGCTTCGTTCACGCGTTCCAGCGTGGGTGCCATGATGAACAGCGAAAGGAACAGGCTGATTCCGATCAGCACCTGGTTGGGCGGCGATTGCTGCAGGCCAAGCGCCTGGCGCAGGATGGCCAGAACCACGATAATGCGCGTAAAACTGGTCATCATAAGCAGGAGCGCTGGCAGGATCGTCAGAAGACCCATCACCAGCAGCAACTGAAGCGACAGGCTCAGCGGTTCGCCTCCGGCCCCGGCCATCTGGCCGAAGGCACGGTCGAGCGCGCCCGAAACCGCCGCTTCGCCGGTCTGTGCGCGCGCCAGCGCGGGATAGGCAAGTGCCGCGATCCCGGCGGCGAATTTGGCAAGGCGAGCGATCACTGCACGATATCCTGCGTTTGCGGCCGCGCCGGAGCCTCCGCCAGCCGCGTGAGGCCGTTGCGCGAGGTCGACACGAGGATTTCGCGCCCGTGAAATTCGATCACGGCGAGCCGCAGAGTCGGCGATAGCATGGTGGTTTCGACGACACGCACCGCCTTGCTGCCATTCTCCGGGCCGCCAAACTGGCCTTGCATCTTCTTGGCCAGCTTGAGGCTGCCCCAGATCATCGCGCCGATAAGCGGGAGCAGAATCAACAGCTTGAGAATGTACCAGAACATTACTGGGCCACCTCGATACGCGGCATTTCGGATGCGGTGCCGCTGGCGCCGACGATTTCCAAGACGCGAATGGCAAAGCGGTTACCCTGCGCAATCACTTCGCCGCGCGCGATCAGTTTGCCGTTGACGAACATGTCGAGCGGTTCGTCGGTCAGGCGGTCGAGCTCGATGACGCTCGATTCACCGAGCGCCAGCACGTCGCGCAGGCGCATCGATTTGCGTCCAAGCTCCACCGTCAGGCGGACATCGATATCCTGGATGAGGCCGAAGCCATCTGCATGCGAGGCCATGTGTTCTACTCCGAGAGGAAGGATTGGGTAAGTTCGAGGGCGACACGGTCGTCGAGTTCACCGACGCATCCCTGTGCGATTGTAAGGTTTCCGGTCAGCAGCGGGACGTTGCGATTGACGGCAACCGGGATAACGGCGCCGGGTTCGAGACTGGCCAGCCGGGCAACCGACATCGGGACATCGACCAGCACCGCGCGCAGCGGAAGATCGACATCGGCGATGGCCGAACCGTCGATCCCGCGCGCGCCGATCGTGCGCCCGGTGGCGGGAGAAACGGCGCGAGTACCGACAATTTCGGCGATCATCGACTGGCAGGCGGCAAGGCGAACCTTCCATACCTGCGCGCTTTTCGCGGAGGAGATGGCCAGCGTCGCGGTCCAGATCCGTTCGTCGGCGGCGAAAGGTGCAACCTGCTCCACTTCGTCGCCATTCGTCGTTGCCGCGATGGCACGGCGATCGGTGGCGCGGCGCAGGACTTCCGTCATGCGATCTTCGAACTGCTGCGCAAACCGTTTCGACGAAGCTGGGAGCGCGGTACAGGTTTCGTCGATTTCGCCCGTACCGCCCAGAATGCGTTCGAACTGCGCGATAAGCTCGCCGATGCGGACCGAAACCAGCAGCCCACGGTGTTCCTTGCCCAGAGCGAAGAAACTGTGGCGGTGCGCGGTACCGATCTTTGCGTACCACTCGCCCACGGGGAGCAATTCCGTTTCGACCAGCTCCGCCGAAAGCCCCCTGTCGTCGCATAGCACTGCGAGCTCGGTGCTGGCCTGTTCGGTAAAGCTACGGGCAAAGCGCGCGAATTCCAGGTCGAGATCGGGCGGTGTCGCGGCCTTGCTCAGAAGCTCTTCGCAGTGGCACGCGGCCCGCGCCGCCGCTTCGGGGATAGGGCCGGTGATCATTGGACGATGAACGACCGGAAATAGACGCTGTCGACGCCGCCGAAACCTTCGCGCTCCTCCAGCACCTCGTTCAGCGCCTTGGTCAGGCGTTGCTGCAGTTCCTCCTTGCCCTTGATGCTGGCAAGGTCCTCTTCGCTGGTCGCCGCGAGTTCGGCCAGAATACGCGAGCGCAGCGCCGTCTCGTGCTCGGCGAGCCACATCAGCACGCGGCCGTCATAGTGAGTCGATGCGGCAATGCTTACCTGAACCAAGGCATTCCCGTTGGCGAGGTTCGAGGTGAACTCCTCGGTGAAATTGTAATAGGCGGTCCGATATTCACCGCCGCCCGCGCCGTGAACGACTGGTGCCTTGTCCTTCGCCTCTCCGCCGCCGGCAAAGGGATAGGGGTCTTCATCGCCCTTTCGCACCAGCTTGGGATTATTGTCCTCTTCCTGCGCCCCGTGCGCGCCCAACATTCCACTGGCGAAGGCGGCATAGGTACCCCCGCCACCTGCCGCGAGGAGCAGGACCGAGAAAAGCACCGGCTTGAGCTTGCCGCCCTTCTTCTTTGGCGGGGTTTCCGGCGGAACGTTTTCAGTCGACATGGTGGTTTCCTGGTTGAATTGGAACTGGATGTTCAGACGTACAGCGCGTCGTCGGAAGGTGTCTGCGAGGAGGGCTGATGGGGGCTCCGGCCACGTTCGCCATGGCGGCCGCGCTGGTCCGAATGTGCCGATCGCTGGTCGTCGGCATTGCTCTGGCCCGGCCCCGAACCGGTGTGACCAGCCGAGCCGCCCCGATCCGATCCGGTCGCCGACTGGTTCTGAATCGTATTTGCCTGTGTGGCCGGGTCCTGCTGGCGGTGTGTCGCGCGATCGTTCGCAATCGCGGCGGCCAAGGCACGCTGCGCCTCGCTACTCTCTGCCGCGATTTCGACATTCATACCGTTGGCCGAATGATCGAAGGTCACCGTCAGCGCGCCGAACTCACGATGCGCCACGGCGATGGCGGCAGGTTTCGCGAGATCCACCTGGCGGGCAGCCATAATATGTTCGACCACGCGTTCGACATCGGCGAACGGGTCGCTGACGACCGGTCGCGGGGCGACTGTCATCGGGCGCAGCGCGGCTGAAGTATCGTCGACCGGCGAAAGGAGTGTCTGCGGCATGGCTTTCGCGGTATCGACGGTCAGGCTTGCCCGCGATGCGAGGACAGGCTTGTCGGCTGACGTCTTGTCGTCCTGTGCGTTGCGCGCGATTTCCATGCTGCCCGTCTCAACCTCTTTGGTACGCGCGGGCTGATCCATTGGCGCTGAGGGATGCATGACGGGGGTGCTGGGCTGCGCCTGGATGGTTTGCGGGTCGCGCCGCTTCGAAGCGAGGTCAGGGCCGCCCGGCAGGACAGGCTTGGCAGCCGGTTTTGCTGCGCTTGGCGGCAAAGCACCAACTGCTGCACCGTCACGCATGCTCGCCAGCGGGCGTGTCGAGATTTTCGAGCGCGTGCCTCCGTCCGCTGACGGAGCTGTAGCGGCGCCAGCAGTCGGAAGATCGATACGGGCGATTCCGCTTTGCAGCGAAGGGCTCATGGCCGCGCCACCCACCTCGCGCGGAGTTGTGGCTGCCGCGATGCTGACGGTAAGCCCCTTGGTCCGGGCTTCGCCTGTCGGCACCGCTTCGGTAGCAGCATCGCCCGGCCCGCGCGCGGTCGGTCCCGTCTGTTCCTGCTCAGCGCGCCCCATGCCAGCAGAAGTGAAGAGCCTCGAAACAGTAGGTTCGGCGGTATGGGCAATCGCCGATTTCACCGTGCCGGTGACGGCGGCTTCGGCGAGCGGCACCGGGCCGGTGGCAAGCATGGGAGGGGCCAGGGGAAGCATGGACACCGGAGCGCCTTGGGCCGCATCAGCGCCCTCGTCTTCCGGGTCTCCGGGCGTGGTCTGCGGCAAGTCCTGCAACCCGACCGGCAAACTCTTGCCGGTCGGCAAATTGCCGGTTTGCCGCACCCCCAGATCGACTTCCGCCTTACGCCCGGCGATTTTGCCCAGGGGGACCATCATTTCGAGATCGTTCACCAAATCGGCAAAGCCGTCACCCCCTGCGGAACCTACGTTTTTCCGCCCTCTACCGCCTTCCAGGCCGGGGGTCGGCGTTTGAGCGTCGGAAGCATTCGGCAGGGCAAAGGAGAGGGTCATTGAGTGTCCGCTTTTGATTTACGGACTCTCTATCAAGAAGCGTGCCAAACTTTGCGTGGATCAGCCTTTCTCCAGGCCGGCAATGATCGTGCGCACCAGATCCCTGGTGCTTTCCTTGGCCTTGCGCAGGCGCATGTCGGACTGAGCCAGCACTTCGCGCCTGGCCTGCGATTGCGCTTCCGCTTCTTCGGCCTGCTTCGCGCTCAATTCGGTGAGCTTTTGCAACTGGTCGCGCATCGCCTTGCCGCTGCGCAAGTCGGCGCCAACCAGATCGCCTTCCCGATGGGCGTAATGCGCTGCCAGGCTGCGGGTGCGTTCGGCCACACCGAGCAATCGGGCCCGGGTGGCTTCGGCTTCACTCGCGGCGACTGCGGATTGCATGCGCTCGACGGTACGGATCCGCTGGATCAGGTGCGCACGTTTGAGTTTGCGACGTTCAGGCGTCACTGCCGACAAGCTCGGTCATCTGCGCGAACGCTGTGGCCAGATCGACGCTCTCGCTGAATCCTTGCGAGAGAAACTGGCACATTCGCGGGTGCAGGGCGATCGCCTCATCAAGCAGCGGATCGGCACCCTGCCGGTATGCCCCCATCATGACGAGGTCGCGATTGGCCTCATAGGTCGAACTCAATGCCCGAAACCGGCGCGCGGCGACCGCATGTTCGGCAGAAACGATATCGTTCATCACGCGGCTGAGGGACGCGCCCACATCGACCGCCGGATATTGGCCCCGCTGTGCGATTTCGCGGGAGAGCACGATGTGGCCGTCTAGAATGGCGCGAGCAGTATCCACCACGGGGTCGTTCTGGTCGTCGCCATCGGCCAGCACGGTATAGACCCCCGTGATCGCGCCACCGGATTCCTCGGAATTTCCTGCCCGTTCGATCAGTTTGGTGATCGTCGCGAGGGCGGAGGGCGGATAGCCGCGCGCCGCGCCCGGTTCCCCCAGAAGAATGCCGATCTCGCGCGCGGCATGGGCCACGCGGGTGAGGCTGTCGAGGATCAGCAGCACGCGCTTGCCTTGCGACCGCAGATGCTCGGCAATCGAAGTTGCCAGCATCGCGCCGCGCAAGCGCAGATTGGCCGCGTGGTCGGCAGGCACGGCAACGATCGCGGTGCTTGCCGCACGTTCTCCCGCCATATGGCGCGTCACGAAATCGGAGACTTCCCGGGCACGTTCGCCGATCAGACCGACGACAATCGCATCCGCCTGCGCGCCGTCCACAATCATGTCCATCAGTACCGATTTACCGACGCCCGATCCCGCCATGATTCCGATGCGCTGGCCAATGCCGAACGTCGTCAGGGCATTGAGCGAGCGAATGCCGCTGTCGAACACTTGCGTCACGCGCGAGCGGTCGAGCGCCCCCACACGATAGCCGCCGGCAGGCCAGTTGGTGGTTGCCATGATCGGGCCGCCACCATCGATCGGTTCGCCCGATCCATCGACCGCACGCCCGAGATATTCCGTCCCGACGCTGAGCATCCCGGGTCGCCCCTCGGGGCGGACGACGGCGCCCGGTCGCAGCAGCACCGTATCGCCCAGCATCATCATCATCGTATGGCCGTTACGAAAGCCGATGGTCTCTGCACGGTGTTCGGTCGAGGCGCCCTGGGCGATGGTGCAGATCGATCCGATCGGCACGCCGAGCCCGGATACTTCGATCAAGCCACCATCGCACGCCACCACCCGGCCGAACCGGCGCGGAGCCAGATCGAGCGATGCCGTTTCAACGGCAGCGAACGTGGTATCGATCAGGGCTTGCATGTATCGAAGATTTCCGCGAGCGCGCGCCGCCATTGTTGCGGACCATCCTCCACCCCGCCATCGTCTGTCTCGACACGCAGACCGCCGCGTTCGACGCTACCGTCGGGCACGAGTTCGAGATCCTGCGACAGATTATCGCGGACAAGCTCCAGATCGTCGGGATGAATATGGATGATGCGCTGGTCCTGCTTGCGTTGGAGCATGGCGGCAGCCGCTTCCACACGCCGGGCAAGCCCTTCCGCGTCGAGCGCGAGCGGCAGGACGGCTTCTTCGCATAGCGCCTGGACAGTGGCGAGCATCCGGTCTCGCAACGCGCGGGCACTGTCGGCATCGAAACGGGCAAAGGCGAGTTCGATGGCCGATCTCTCCGCCCGTTCCGCCTTCAACTGGGCCTCGAAATCGGCGCGTGCGGACACCTGCCCGTCCTCATAGCCGGCGCGATAAGCCTTTTCAGCCGCATCCTCGGCCTCGACCGGCGCCGGCAGATCTTCGACCGTCGGCGTCGTATAGCGACCATTGCGCGCGAAGCTCCCGCGCTTGCCGAGCGCGGCATAGGCAATTCTAGACATAGTCTTCGTCACCCTCGCCCATCACCAACTCTCCTTCGGCAATCAGGCGTTTCGCAATGGCCACGATTTCCTTCTGCGCCGTCTCGACATCGGCCTTCTTGACGCGACCGCCCATTTCGATTTCGTCGCGAAGACCATCGGCTGCGCGCGATGACATCGCACCATAGAACTGATCGCGTTGCTCTTCTTCCAGGCCTTTGAGCGCCAGGATCAGCGTGTCGCTTTCGACCTCGCGAAGAAGCACACCGGTCATCTTCGTATCGAGCGCGAACAGATGCTCGAACTTGAACATCTCGTTTTCGAGTTCCTTGGCGAGCTTCTTGTCGATCTTGCCGATCTTCGGCAGGCCCCGCTTTTCGAGGCTGCGGTGGGACCGGTTGATGATTTCC
>NZXU01000045.1 GCA_002698425.1 Ahrensia sp.
GCTCGCGGACTTCGGGAGAATACTTGTTCGTTGTCTTGCTCATGATGCTCCATCCTACTCAGGAGTTGGAGCCTCCGGCAAACCCGGGGCGGTTCATACCTCTATCACACACACTGCTTCTTCACCCTCTCAGTCAGCTTCCCCAACGCCATCGCGACACGGTCGTTCAGTTTCTCGTAGGCGACCAGTGTTTGCATCGGCCCGTCTGCTACCCGTTCCGTCTTCAACGTCTTCTCATTGCGGCGGAACACGGCTCGCATGTCTTTTCGTTGAACGGCCCGGTTGGCTGCCCATGCATCGTCCATCGCCTTGAGGCCGACCACGCCGGCAGCAAGGAAGCGCTTTCGCCTCTCGGCTTCACGGGTGTCCTTGACGACCTTCCTCCGGCCGGCGTCCATGGTCGACGTGTCAGCGAAGGTCGGCAGCATGAAGCGGAAGCAGGACTTCTGCAGCGTCGTGAACTTGAAGCGCTTCAGATCCTCGAACGTGACGATGTCGCGCTTCCGGAGTTCGGACGCCTTCAGCGTCACTTCGATACGGACGCGCCTTCGATCCGGCGGAAGGTTAATCCAAGACCGCTTCGACTTGTTCTGCCGGTCGATCACCTTGTCCATAACGCGCCAGGAAGACGCGGCGTCTCTTGCCCCGAAATAGATCGTGGCATCCGAGAAGGGCTTCCTATCGTGATCTGTGAAGAGAAGGGATAGCCTCTCCGGGCGGTTCTTGATCTTCAGGAACATGCCTCCGGTGCAGGTGTCCCCCTCGCCCCAGGTGAAGCGCGGCCAGTCTTTCTTGGATGAGATGATGTCCCGGCCTGGCAGGAAATGTCGAGTCAGAACTCCCACCAGCAGCATCCGTTGAGCATCGTCCGGAACCACCGGGGTGAAATCGACGCTAACCTCCATCTCATGGGCTTCGACCTCTCCATCAATACCCCAGTCGGCTCGGATGGCATCGATCGCCTTTTGGACGACAGCAATATCCGGCTCCTGGAAACGCAACCGGAACTCGTGACCAGCCTTGCCGTCCAGGGGCTGCGTGTAACACCGCCGGCCGATGACGTTATCAACGGCCTGTAGCACCCATTTCGCCTGGGTCTTCCTGCTGGCTTTAAACCGGATATCCAGCCAGTCGATCACGGCCCTGGTCTTGAACTTCGTGAGATCGATGTCCGGCACGAGCATGACCCGGCCCTGCAGACGTCGTTGCCTACCGGGCGCCAGCATTTCATTGAACGAGATCCGCATCTCGCGGTTCGTGTTCGCTGCGTAAAGGTCGATCGCGTGGGAGTGCATTTTCATATTCCAGGTCGGGGTTTCTTGGAGGAGGGCCAGTTGGCGAACGCGCCTCTAGGAGACTCGCTGGCGAGCTCTAGTTCCGGGAGCATGAATTCCTCATCCCGATCCTTGGTGCGCGCCAGCGACTCGCTATGGCCGAAACAGCGCTATGCCGCTTCGACAATCTCCTCGATGTGTTCCTCTTCGCTATTCTCGGCACTGTCGAGCACGAGATCGTCGATCGTTGGCTTCAGCTGGATCGGCGTCGACTGGGCCACGCTCTTGCCTTCCTCTCCGCGCTCACCAACACTCGTCGAGGACACTTCCGCCACCGGAGAATCGACCTCCGGTCGCATATCGTCCGCCTGAGGCTCGGCTTCGGCAGTGACGGCGCCTTCTTTCGCGACCGGCTTGACGATGTCGAGGATCCGTTGCGCTTCTGCACTGACCTCTTCCATCTGGTCGCGCTTCTGGTCATCCATGCGGTAGACCCTCATCGCGGACTTGAGGGCATCCGCGGTCACCTTGCCGTGTTCGGTGCGGATTTCCGTGTAGAGTTTCTTCTTCATGTCCTGAATTTTGTTGATCGCGTTCTCGCATTTGTCCAACTGGGCGACCCAGCGGCGGTAATCGCGATTGGTGGCGTGCTGCATTGTATTGATCCTTCAAATGACGCCGGGCTGATCATGGCGGCATGGGTTGTGACAAAGGCGTTCGACGAAGCGCTGCATTCGCTTATTGAGTAAAAGAATTTTCGCTCCGCCGTGGAGCCAGCCTCTTGAACAGACGCGAGCTCCGACTATTCGCGCGCAGGCGCGCTGCGCGTGAGACGAGCCGGCTTTCGCCGGTCGACCAGGTTTCTCAACTGGCTGACCGGATTCTGTCTGGATCGTCGCGTTTGGAAAGCCGCGCCCTAGGAGGGCGCGGTTGCAAGGGATAGTATTATCCGCGGGGTTGCTAAGCCTGCGGGCTCTCAGCTGCTGCTTGTTCGGTGGGTTGGAACTCGACCTCGCCGAGTCCAAGCGGATCGAAGTCTTCCAGGACATCGAGGCCCCGCCGGCGTTGGAAGACGCTGAAAGCGTGACTCAGACTGGACGAGTCAGCCTGCAGATCCCACCAAAGCTCCGCCAACACGCTGAAGGTATCGCTTGGGTTATTCTCGAAATCGGCTCGACTGTATTGAGATAGTTCTTTGAGGTTATCGAGAATCTGTGAAAGGAATTTCTCGCCGGTGCCTTCACACCCCCTCATGCGAAAGGGAGTCTGAAGCAGTTCGGCGAAAGCCTTCTGTTCGCTCAGCAGCTTGAGGTCGTTCATTCGCAGGCTCCCAGCTCAAGAGACATTTTCTCGTGGAGCGTTTCGGCGAAAGCCCCCATCGGATGGCTCCCGATCTGAAGTCGCTCGCCACGCTTCCCGTTCTCAATTGAATAGGGCCTTCCAACAAAGTCCCACTCGTCATCAACCAAAATGTTGTCGAACTTGAACCTCATCATCTGGATTTTGAGCACGATCTGGCCCAGCCGCTTGCGGCGCTCATCATTCATGACTATTTTTTCTCCTGCCCTCGGGCGTTGGAATGTCAAATTGAAACCGGCATTTCTCGAGGCGTGACCAGGGTGGCAGCCCAGGTCACGCCAACTCTTCACACACTGATAAGCTGGTTCAGCTCCTCCTTCGTTCGAATGGCGGGAATGGTGTGTCGCGTCGGCTTCTGGAGCTCCGACTGGATCCCTTTCAGCCGATCGATCTTTTTCAGAGACGCCTTGAGCGCGTCTGTGTCCCCACGCGGCAGATTGGCACTCTCCGTGACTGCTGCCTCGATGGCTCTGTTCGCTTCCTCCAGCTTGTAGGCGTTTATGACGCCGGCGATTTCCGTCGCTGCGTCGATGAAGACATCAACCAGTCCGATCGCCCGCTGAAGCGAAGTGAGGGGCTCGTCCCGGGAGAACTGCGTATCAAAATCCTGGACCTCCGCGTTCAGTTCGCTTCCAATCACGCGGGCACCGAACGCATCGAGGTTCTCCTCGAACTCGAACATCCGGTCGCCTACGAATTCCGAAAACGATCCCTGAAGGTAATCCGGCGACTGAGCCACCTGGAGCTGTGCCTCCTTGATCGCCGCCTTCTGGCGAGCTCTTGCCTTCCTTTTACGCTCTGCGTCCGTCATTGCCATTTTCGCGTTCCTTTTTGTGACCGTGACCGGACAAATAGAATGTCCGGATATGAAATTCAAGGGCCTATTTTTCAGAATCGCGCAGATTCTGCAGAAATCGAAAAATCAACGAGCGGAGGCCCCGGATCGACTAATCTCATCGACGCTCTGCCTTACGACGGATGCTCACGCGTCGGAGGCGCACTAAGAACGGGCTCCACTTGAAAGGCTGCAATCCGTTCCCCACGCGCAGGCGCGCTGCGCGCGAGAGCGGCAGAATCGCGGATGCCGGACAGTCGAATTGTCGGGAGGTGGCTGGCGGTTCTTGGCTAGGCGCCGAGTAGAATAGCGGCGCTCGCGACCGGAATGTCGGAGGCTCAGACACCTACGAGGGTGTGGGTGGCAGTTTTCTTCCTGCCTCATCGCTCGTGATCGGCGGCGGTCCCGTTCGCAGCGGATGGGCTGTCTCCCGTGTGCGCTTCGGATGTTATTTCCGGTAGGGATATTCAGCTCTTCCGATAAGTATCATCCCTTGTTGCGTAAGGGCTTCAGAAAGCATGAAGCGACAGATGGCTAGCAGTTTCGCGAAATCTGGAAATAGGTATTTCGGGAATTCGCCACCGGAACAGCCTCTCAGGTCAGATGAAGGTGACCGACAGCCGGCGAGCGTGCCTACGGGATGGCGGCAGAAGTTTACGTCCGGGAGAAATTTTGTTTTTCGCGGCACCTCGTCAACTTGATGGAAACTCCCGTCAACTTATTCCTTATTTCGCATAAGGAGATCGGCGTCCGGAGGCGCTCAAGGTAAAGGTCAGCAACGTCGTTTGCGCCACATTTCGCTGCCGAAGTTGGCAGAATGACAACCTCTGAACAGGGTCCAATCCCCAGCAAAAAGAAGCCCGGAGCCTGGCAAGCCAGCGGCTCCGGTTCTTATGTTGTCAGTGGTGCAAGTGCCGCCTTCGACGGCACGCGCAGCTATGCGGCGTTTCGGCTGCTGGCCTCAAGTGTTTTATGGCTCCGACCAGACCGTCTCGACGCAATAACCGCAAGCCACCCCATCCACGTTAGGCTCAAGATCCACCCTAACACGATCGCGATTGACTGGTTGGTTGAGAAGCCCTCCGAGCCGGCCAGCCAACCTTGTGAGAGGTAAGCCAACCCAGACAGGCATATCAGCTGAGGAACTGGCCGGGCGACAATCATAGACTGTGCGGTGGAGCCGGCGAACAGAAGCAAACTGAGACCCATGGCGTAGTCTTGATAGCTGCGCATGCCCCATTCAAGCCACCGGATGGCCTCGGCGGTCGCGAAGCGTGACACTCTCTCGCCTTCTGAAGCACTGGTCCACGCATTTGCCGCGTGCTTGAGCGCTACTCCGTCGACGGCCTGCAGAACTCCGTAAAGAGCCAGTGTCGCGACCGCACCTGCCGCTCCAACGCGCCCCATCCAGCGCGCTGCCTCGCTTTGATAATCAAGAGCAAAAGCCAACACAATCAGACCGGACAGCAGGACCGCCATGCTCACGAACTGGCCAAGATGAACGGCCATCCAAGTCTGGTTTTCGGCGTAGGCTGCAAAGATCGAGTGATGATCATTGGCATTTCCGCCTACGTGAAACTGGGTAACGAGGATGTATGAGACCTGCCCGGCAAGGATCAGCCGGGCCGGAAGGGCTAGCACTGCCGCCCCAACGATAGCTTTCTTGCTCATGACCATTCTCCAGTGCGGCTCCAGAAGGGGTGCCTGGAAGAGCGGACATCGTATCGAGACAGGCCGATATCCTTGAGCTGCTGATCGTTGAGATCAGATAGTGCGAGCGCCGTCTGACGGCGATGACGAAGAGAAGTAGCTTGTTTCAGGATGAGTTTAATAAGCATTATAACCTCCATGTTGTTGATGGAGAGAACATGCCAGAAGCCTGGAAAACAGGATTGAATGAAACAGCTATTCTATATTAAAGAGAATCGGATATTTCTGAAAAGTTATTTCATACACTAGTCGAAATGAATCCATTTAAATTGGATGTGGCGCCGGATTGATTAATCCGACGCCCCCGTGTCGAGCGCTTTCAGGAATGCCACAATCGCTTCGCGGTCCTCGTCGTTCAGGTCCAGCTTTCTAAGTTCGCTGTGACCCGAGACTGATTCAGGTGCGGTGTTGTAGTGGTTCAATACATCTTCAAGCGAACCAATTTGGCCGGCATGCATGTATGGAGCCCTGCCTGCAGCGCCTCTCAAGCTTGGCGTCTTGAAGGCTCGCAAGAGCTCGTGGTTGTTAGAGGCCATGAAACGTAGCTCCGCACAGTCGTCCTCGCCCGCATCGCTATAGGGGCCGAGGCAGTTAAACGGATCTTCGCGAACCAATTTTGCACCATCCTGCCGCCCTGTGTCTTCCGGCAGTCCAAGCGCGGCCGGCACGCCAGTATTGTGGAAATGGCCGTCGCTCAACAGCGGGCCGTTATGGCAGTTCGAGCACTCGGCCTTTCCGACGAAGAGTCGCAACCCCGCGATTTCCTGGCGCGACAGAATTCCGCTCTTCGGGAAATCGGCCGACGAAACCCAATCATCGAAACGGCTTCTGGAAGGAGTGATTGTCCGCTCGAAAGCAGCGATGGATTTGCCGATATTCGCGAACACAACGTTGATCGCTTCACGATCATGCTCATCGAGCATTTCCCACGCGGTTCTGGCGGCAGAATCCTGGACCGGACCGGCATTATCGGGAACGCGGCTGAGATCCGGCAGCGGTCCGAAGATCTCTTTATACGCAGCCTGATATTGGTCAGCGATGAGATGCGCATACTGAGCGCGATTTCCGCCGTGCTCAACAGCGCTCTCCAGCGGACCGAGAGCTTGCGCCCACAAGCTGTCTTTGCGTCCGTCCCAGAATAGGAACGGGCTATATGCGGCGCCGGCTATGGGCATCGTCCGGCGCGTGGTCGTGCCGACGCCTTTGGCGAGAGGCATATCATCCTGAAACTGCCTGTCAGGCAGGTGGCAAGTGGCACATGCCACCTCGCCGTTCGCGCTAAGGCGTGTGTCAAAGAAGAGGTTCCGCCCAAGTTCGACAGCGCGGGCGTCATCAGCGACATGGTTCGAAGGGTCAGCCGGCGGTTCCGGAAGGGCGTCAAGGGAAAGCGACCGAACCAGATCCAGTTCATCGCTTGTCCAACTCGACATCTCCGTGGGCACAACTGCGGCGGCGGTCGTGGCCAATCCAAGCCCGACAGCGGCAATGATCGCGATCTTCTTCATCTTCGTCGCTCAGATGACGACGTTGAATCTGATGGAATCGGAACCGTTCCGGCCATCGATCCCTAGATCGAGAACCCACCAGCCGCGCATGTTGAAGCGCATTCCTTCGATCAGGTAGCGTCCATTGCCGAGCGCTTTCGTGACAGCGGGTGACGTCGGCAATCCGTGACCGTGTTGCGGCATACCGCCGTCGATCGAAACACTGGCGCCATCCACAGGGCTTCCATCCGTGGCTTTCAGGCTGAGGGTCCAGGAGTGCATCGGTCCCACCGAGGGCTTTCCGCCATTCGGCTTGATCTCTGCGAGATAGCGCCCTGCGTCCGTGGAGCGGACCAACGAGAGATCGAGGTCCTTGGGAGCGCCTCGACCGAAGAAGCCGGCACAGGCGGCGCCTGTGGCGAGCAGGGATATGGTTGCACCGATCAAGACAGAACGGCGGGATAACAGGTTCGACATGGCAAACTCTCCATTGGCAAGTGCCGGTTAGGGGGAGAGTGCCAAATACGTCGAATTCAAATGACGGGATTGAATGAAACAGCTATTTTCGGCGTCATCGCAGTTGCTCGAGGAGTGGCATGGCGGGTGAACAGCAAAGCCATTGGTGACGGCCGCATTATCCTTTGGGAAGGAGGGAGCATCTGGGTCTTCGATGTCTCCGCTCGTGACATTATTCGCCCCAATCGAACCCATTCTCATCATGCCTATCAGCTGACGATCGCAACCTCAGGTGCACGGGCCGACATAAGAACCGAAGACGGCCTTCTTCAGGGTCGGGTGATTTTGATAGGCCCGGACGTCAATCACGCGATCGAGCCGGACGGGAAGATCGCGCTTATCTTTGCCGATCCAGAAGGCCGCGCGGGAACCGGGCTACGTCGATTGTTGAACGGGAGGTCGACGGCTTGTCTCGATCCACCGGAAGAACTGGACGGGCTCCTCGAACAAATCTGGCTTCTTCCACATCCCGGCCGCTCAAGACTTTCGGAAATTGGGAACGCCATTCTCCGACTTTTTCTCGATACCGAGCCCGAAACAGCTATCAATGCGCGTATAGAGCGGGTGCTTGCCTGGATAGACGAGAACCCGACGGATCTCTTCCGCAGTTCCGACGCTGCACGCATCGCATGCCTGTCGGAGAGCCGCTTCAGTCATCTCTTTGTCGCAGAAGTGGGCCTTCCCTTTCGCACCTATGTGCTCTGGCGCCGACTCATGAAAGCTGTAGAGGCAATGTCGTCAGGTGCAAGAATGACCGCCGCCGCACACGAATCCGGATTTGCGGACTCGGCACATTTCTCCCGAACCTTCCATCGGATGTTCGGCCTGCCTCCCGCGTCGATGGAGGTGACGCCTTCGGCGGACTAGGCGATCGGTTCAGCCCCCTTACAAAACTGAACATCCCACCACGACAGGTGGACCCGAATCCGAAATCTCGGTGGCGCCAGAAGGCATCCCCTTCAGACGATGCGATTTTTCCTAGGACTTCGCTTCGACGGATCCCATTGAAGACCGGATCGCCTCGGTTCCTGGGAACCCCGTCAGCCGCTTCTCGATCGACGTCGGAGGATATGCGCGTCGATTGTCTGGTCGACCATGTGCAGCGTAAGCTGCAATGATGTGCAACCTCTACAACATCACCAAGGGTCCGTCGGCTATCCTCGAATTCACACGAGCGATGCGGAACAACGCCGGCAACCTGGAGCCAGGAAAGATCTACCCGGATTACCAGGCTCCGATCGTTCGCATGTCGTCGGACGGTGAACGTGAATTGGTGCGCGCCAGATGGGGTATGCCGACACCACCGAAGTTCATCAAGGGAAAGGCAGACGCCGGCGTGACCAACGTCCGCAATGTCACGTCACCACACTGGAGACGATGGCTTGGGGTAGAAAGCCGCTGTGTCGTTCCTGCGACCGAGTTCTCGGAATACGGGAAGAAGCGTGATCCCGAGACCAAGCATCTCCCGCTTCACTGGTTCGCTCTCTCGGAAGAGCGTCCGCTGTTCGTGTTTGCTGGTGTCTGGACACGATGGAAGTCGATCCGAAAGGTGAAGGAAGGCGAGATCGAAGCCGACATCTTTGCCTTTCTCACTTGCGAGCCTAACGGAGTGGTCGAGCCGATACACTCGAAGGCAATGCCGGTCATTTTGACGGAACAGGATGAAGTCGAAGTGTGGCTTCGGGCGTCATGGGATGAGGCGAAGGAACTGCAGCGACCTTTGCCTGATGACAGGCTCGTCGAAGTGGCGGTGCCGTAGAGAGGGCTCCTGACAATCACTGCAAAGCCATATTGGCCGTTTCTAGGACGGACCGGGATTGACGTTTTCCGAGTCGAGTGGATGTTCAGTTTTGTAGCATCATGGGCATACGAGGACGCTATTCGGAACTCTAAAGAGCCCCGCAGCGGCTTTGGGACTCCCGCCCAATTGTGTGCCGAAGGGCACTGACCAAACAATGCGAGATTTCACGGAGACAAATGTATCAGGCTCCCGAAAAGAGGCTCTTGCATCATGGCCAATTGCAGACCATATCAAAGCCTGAGCTTCGTCAAATTGAATGCTCCCGCGGAACCCTCCGATCAATTTACCGTTTGACAAGTGTCTTGTGCTAACTATGCTAGCGCTAAATCTCGCCCCTATGGGCACTCCGCGCGGACCATAACTGGCAAGTTATGGAAAAGCGCTAGAGCTTAGGCTCTAAGATCCGACGACCCTTTGGGTCTCTCATTTAGGCTTCGGCTAGGAATGAGAGAGTTGCACCGCAACTTACCGACTGGTGGGAAGTAGGAGGTCGAGATAGATGATTGCCGCGGCTACCCCCGTAGTCCGCGGCAAAATATTATTTGTCTCCCATTCGAACGAAGTCATCAGGATAGATATTTGCATAGCCACCACTCTGGGGCTGCTCTCCTGCGATGGGGCAGTCAAACGCTTGTTCTGTGAACTTCCCAGTCTTGGGCTGTGCATCGTGATGAAATCCATCTGGTAGAGGCGCCCCAAAACGGAAGAGTGATTGCAGGAGCCGCTGCACAGCTTCGATTTCGTCCTCTTCGCTCAATTCTCGCGCGAGGCCGTGATAAGCTGATCGGTCCGCACACAAAAAAACGATATCCCGATTGTCGACGAATGCTCTCCGGGTCTGCCTTGGTTTGATTACGGAAAAATCCTCAATAGTGAACTCTCCAAGATTCAATCCTTCGACGGCATCTTCCCAGGCGATTTTGCCAGACCTGATATCCTTAAAAATACCTGCAATAGCCTGACCTTTTGAAACATGAAAATTCCTGGGCGGAAGCAAGAAGCTTTCTCGATCCCGCACCTGTTGAATACGGCTCCGAATTCCTGCAACTCGATGCTGGTATGGCCCATCAGGCAGTAGGAATGCATCGACCGCCTTGAAAGCGGACGCCATATCATGCCGCTTTTGATGTCCCTCATCGTCGTAATCCGATAGGTCCCTCAACGGATGGCTATAAGCAGAAAAATCAAATGCACTAAGTAGATTCTCTTCGTCCGGTGCTTCCACATACAGCAGAACAATGGCCGATGGCGTGGGAGGCTTTGCCGGCCCTTGGGTCCGTCTCCGAACGGCAAACCCGGCCGCAGAGCGGAGGAGTTGGTCCACGTAAGCGGAATTATACAGCGCGGAACTGTTGTCTGATCGCGCCGGTGTGGCTATTGCGCGGGTTCCCGATGGGGCCTTTTCCTCAAGGTAAGATTTCACCGTATTGCAGGTGCGTGGAGGCAGTCCGGCAATAACATAAAGTGGCCCTGCACGAGAGTTCGTAATCTGTCGTCGACGATCTCGCTTGCCCATATCTAGCGAAGCTTGCTGAGGTGAACTGCGATATCTGCCGGAATTACCAGTTTCCCAGCTATTTCAGATGGCTGAGCTTCTAGGAGTCTGTCCAGCGCTGTTTTGCCTTCTTTTTCAACGTTAGCGGATGGTCCGAGCACATCAACCAAGCCATTCTCAGAACTCTTCAAATCTTCAATGGTTATCCCGTTCTTGTCGAACCAATGGTTGATATTTCTTGCTAGTGAAGTAACTTGTTCTCGCGGAATTGAATTGATCGCTTCAATGTATAAGCCAGAAAATCTCAAATCTTCATCAACTTCGATAAAATCTGGATCGTTGTTAGTTGATCCTCTTGTGTATCTTATCGGATTCTTTATTCGGAGAAATACTTTTTCACCGTCAGAAACTTGGATGCAGAAAGCCAAAATGACGGACTTTGGTAGAGCACTGAGGAAACGATAAGCCGATCTCGCTTCAAAATAAGGTTTCATTTCGTCATGACGACTACTCGGATAAATCGCTATGTAAGCAGGAGAATCGGGATCCTGATATGCGACGATATCAGGAGCCAATTGCCTCGCGAGATCTAAAAGGCCCCGACCGTTTTCTTCTGTTGGGAGTCCATCTTTGCGCATCTCCGAACCGAGTTTCGACAGGAGGAGGGGGTCAGCGCGCGCCTCATAGTGTTCTTCAACACGGCGCTTAATCTCATCCTTCATCACGTTCTACTCCCCCCAAAACTGATCACGGAATAATCCGGGTTGTGTATCGATTCAATTGAACGGCTCCCTGCAGCAGGAACCCAACCGCACTGTTCAGTCGGCATGTCCGGATGAAAATACATACTTTCTGAGCGCTTGAACATGTCGCAGAGTTGGGCATGGGATCTCATCATTCGCGATCAATTGGAGAAATTCCAACCAAGCAAATTCGTTCGGGGTCAGATAGGCGTGAATAAAGGATGAGCCCACTGCGCAGTTTTGCGTAGCCATTTGAGTAATCATTTGCCGAAGATCCCCCTGATCGCAGCACGTGCCTTCATCGTGATCGACGGATCGCTGTGGTCGGACGCTTTCCGAATTTCCTCGAGCCATGCGACTTCGTTGCGAGTGACGATCGTTCCAAAGATCTGCTCGATCGCGGTCCCGGTCGTGTCGCCACCCAATTGCTCGAGTGCGAGCTTGAACAGCAATGCCGGGTCGCATTCGAGTGCCTTTGCCAGACCAGTCACACGATCCAGCGGAAGCTTGTTCGAGCCGTTCTTGAACATTGAAAGCATGTTCGGCTGCACGAATCCGGCCTCGATCGCGATCTCCAGCTGCGTCTTGCGCGGCTTCAGCTCGAGGATTCGCTTTTCCAGGAATGCTGCCAGGCGGGTGTCGGCGTAGGGCCGACCTGCACGTTTCTTCATTTCACGCGGACTTTCTCGCTACAGCGATACACGATTGCGTCGCTTGATTTCGATATAGCGAGGGGTCGACGGGGAATTTGCGGGATCAGCTTGCGATGACGCGGGGCTTCTCGCCGTCCTTTTCATCAAGAATGATTGCCGGCATGCGATCGATAGCGTTCTTCATCGCGCGAAGGGTGACATCACCGTAGCTGTCGCCAGCCGTCCTGCCGGCGTGGCCTTGCATGGCGTCGAGAACACGACTGTCAATTCCGTTTTCCCTGCCAATCGTCTTGAAGCGATGGCGCCATGCGTGGTTGGGCTGCACTCCGGCCGGGATCAGATCATGGGAACTCAACCAGTTCCGTAGTCGTCCCTGAGCAGTGTCCACCGCTGTTCTGGGAGGAGCGCCATTCGTCGTGTTCAGAAATAGCGGTCCGATTGCTGTGTCTTCAACAAAATCGAGAAATCCCTCCGCGATGATCTGATCATGTAGCGGCACGTCGCGATGACCGCCGGCCTTCACTGTTCCGGCTTCGGGGGTGATCCGAATTGCCCAGATCCCGTCCTTCTCGAAAACATCCTGACGGCGGAGTTGTAATATTTCACCCACGCGTGCACCCGTAAGTGCACAGAGTAGGGGCACCCATCTTTTGGCACTGGCTAATTTCGGGCTCTCCCTGCCTTTTTGGCGATGGGCCTTGGCAAACCTTAGGATTGCTGTGGCCTCATCGTCGCGAAAGCCACGCTCGCGCGTGGACGGCTTGCGATCAACTCGTATCGACACTGTGTCGGCAGGGTTCTCCGAGATTTTATCGTTAGCGACGGCCCACCTGAGAACAGCGTTTAGAGCTGCCAGGTTCACTGCTTTGATCGTGCGAGGCGAAAGCCCGGCCGCCAAGCTTCTGTCTTTCCATGCTATGATATCAGCCTTCGTCAAGCGATTGGCGTCATCGTGGCCAAGCTGTGAAACAAGTTTCTGGAAGACCGGGGTCCAACGTTTTCGCGCGCCCTGACCTTTTCCGGCCGCTTCCCGTTCCTTGAGATAACTCTCATACAGCCCGATTAACGAGACGGGCTCTTGCACGATCTCTTTCGGGTTTGCGTTGGCTAGGATTGGATGGACAGCTTGTCCCGAAAAGTCGCCCTTATTGCGTTCGCTTTCCCGTGCGATTGCCTCGAGTTGGGCGGCCGCTAGTGCCATCGCCAGTGAGCGCCATTCTTCGCTCCCATATTCCGCCTTATGGTTGCCGCGTTGCCGGAACACTTCGACTGCCCATCCTATCGTCGCAGCCAACTCGTCATTTGGCGCCGTGCCAGATGCGGCTCGTATAAGGACTTTGCGAAACGCCGGTCGTGTTGCGCTGATATCTGCGATCTTCTCCTGGTGGGGGTATGCCCGGCTGGCGCTATCATGGTTCAGTTCCGAGAAGTAGTGCGCGATAGCCATCTGCTCGGTTGTGAGCGGGTAGTTCGCCCTAATTCCCAGTGAATGTTCGATGCGGTCTCCGTGAAGGCGGCGCCTGGCATCATCGATTTGCTCGTTCCATTCTGCGATCACAGCGTGCAGA
The DNA here is from genome assembly GCA_002698425.1 of Ahrensia sp. Next base: position 13,439 of record NZXU01000045.1, read on the forward strand.
GCGTTCTGAGCTGTCCGTTTGTCCGGACCAAGGGGCCTGCGAAATTCTGTCTTGCCGTCGAAGAATGGTCGAAGCTCTTCTGGAATGACCTTCCGCGCGAAATATCGACCATCGCGTAAGAGGAGATTTCGGACGTTCCCGGCCATTGAATGAACCTGATTTGTAACGCTGCTTGTAACATCACAATGGGCATAAGCCCCTGTCAGTCAACAAGATTCAGCGATTTCAATGGGTTGGAATGGTGCTGCCGGAGAGATTTGAACTCTCGGCCTCTCCCTTACCAAGGGAGTGCTCTACCCCTGAGCTA